>NZ_CAJUHF010000019.1 GCF_910585845.1 uncultured Bacteroides sp.
ACAAGTAATGTAATGGAGCATAACAAGTAATGTAATGGAGCATAACAAGTAATGTTATGAAGTATAACAAGTAATGTTATGATGCTTTTCATTATATGTTATGATGCATTCCTCCGAACTAAAATAACACTTAAAGATAAATACCCTATTTCATTCCTTACATCTTTCACCCATCAGTTAATCATATAATACACAAATGTTTATGGTGAAACTTCTTGTAGTAGAAGAGGAACTTATTTACCAGTATTCCCATCCGTGGTTTGTTGTATCCGGTACGCCGGTTCCGCGTATTCGCCATGGTCTATAGTAGTAGTCATGTACACAAACTCTATCTGGTCAAAGCTGAGGTTTAGCATGACAAAGCTAAGGTTTAGCGACACAAACGTGAACTTTAGCCACTCCAAATTTCCGAGTACATAACACTTGCTATTCTTGCATACTACTTTTTCACCTTTCAGGTTCTTTTGGATTAGCCTAATCATTTGATTAATAAAATATTGGGCTGAAACAAAAGACCGAAAATCAAGGGTGAGACTTCAGCATCCTCTTTCTGATTCCTTAGTTTCAGGACAATGTGTTATAAGTCAAACTGTTAACGTATGGCTGAAAGAGCTGAAGAACAAATAAATGATATAAAAAACAGAGGTAGAGTAATCTTTGCAATTCCGCCAACGGATTGAGTAGAGTAAAATTGCACTAATTTAATTTCGCCAATGGGGCTTTCACATGTTTTTCTATCGAAAATACAGGGTGTTCCAATATAATTCCGTATCTTTGTCCACCTATATTGGGTAATTTGTATAGTTGAATTTGTGTATTTATAGTAAAAAAGCATGATAAAGTACATCATAAAAATTCTTTGGATATTTTTAGCCATTACGATGCTGGCTTGTGTTGCCGTATTCTTTTCCATTGCTAAAGGTTGGATAGGATATATGCCTCCTGTCGAAGATTTAGAAAATCCTAATTACAAGTTTGCTACACAGATTTTTTCAGAAGATGGAAATGTGCTCGGGACATATTCGTTCAGTAAGGAAAATCGCATTTACGTAGGGTATGAAGATTTGTCTCCCAACATTATTAATGCGTTGATCGCTACGGAAGATGTGCGCTTTGCCGAACATTCGGGAATTGATGCCATAGCCTTGTTTCGTGCCATCATAAAGCGCGGTCTGTTGTTTCAGAAGAATGCGGGTGGCGGAAGTACCATTACGCAGCAGCTTTCCAAACAGTTGTATTCCCCCAATGCGGATAATGTGATGGAACGTTTGTTCCAGAAACCCATAGAGTGGGTCATTGCTGTTAATTTGGAGCGGTATTATACTAAAGAGGAGATATTGACCATGTATCTCAACAAGTTTGATTTTCTGAACAATGCTGTGGGGATCAAGACTGCAGCCCACACTTATTTCGGATGTGAGCCGTCGGAACTGAAGACGGAAGAAGCTGCTTTGCTGGTGGGTATGTGCAAGAATCCCTCTTTCTTCAATCCACTTCGCTTTAAGGAACGTTCGCGCGGTCGACGCAATGTGGTGCTCGACCAGATGCGCAAAGCCGGATATATCACTGATGTGGTGTGCGATTCTCTTCAGGCTCTTCCGCTGACGCTGAAGTACACCCGTGTGGACCATAAAGAGGGTATAGCTACCTATTTCCGCGAATATCTGCGCGGTGTGCTGAAGGCAAAGAAACCGGTGCGCAGCGAATATCGCGGCTGGCAGATGCAGAAATATTATGAAGACTCACTTGACTGGGAAAGGAATCCCCTGTTCGGATGGTGCGAAAAGAACTTCAAGAAAGACGGTTCCAAATATAATCTCTACACGGACGGTTTAAGGATATACACCACGCTTGATTCGCGCATGCAGCAGTATGCCGAAGAAGCCGTAGAAGAACACCTGAAAGAACTGCAAGTCCAGTTTTTCAGGGAAAAGAAAGGACGCAGTAAGGCTCCATATAGCAACATGCTCACTCAGCAGCAGGTGGATGAAATTCTTGCCCGTACCATGAAGCAGTCTGAACGGTATAGCAAGATGAAGCAGGCAGGGGCGTCTGAAGCTGAGATAGAAAAAGCCTTCAACACGCCCAGGGAAATGTCGGTATTTACGTGGGAGGGTGAAAAAGATACGGTTATGACGCCAATGGATTCTATCCGTTATTACAAGCACTTCCTTCGTGCCGGATTCATGTCGATGGATCCGCGCAACGGACACGTGAAGGCGTATGTGGGCGGTCCGAACTACAACTATTTCCAGTATGACATGGCCATGATGGGGCGTCGCCAGGTGGGTTCTACCATCAAGCCGTATGTCTATACGCTGGCAATGGAAAGCGGCTTTTCTCCTTGCGATGAAGCGCGCCATGTGGAATATACGTTGTTTGACGAGAATGGCAAACCGTGGACACCCCGAAATGCCAATAGCAAACGGTATGGGGAGATGGTAACCATCAAGTGGGGACTGGCTAATTCCGACAACTGGATTACCGCTTACCTGATGAGCAAGCTCAACCCATATTCATTGAAACGGCTGATCGAGAGTTTCGGGGTACGCAATCGTGAAATCGTGCCCTCAGTCTCCCTCTGTCTGGGACCCTGCGAGATATCTGTAGGGGAAATGGTGAGTGCCTATACGGCATTCCCTAATAAAGGCATACGTGTGGCTCCTCTTTTTGTCACTCGGATTGAAGATAATGAGGGGAATATCCTGGCTACGTTCTCGCCCGAGATGGAAGAGGTGATCAGTGTGGGCAGTGCTTACAAGATGTTGGTGATGCTTCGTGCCGTGATCAACGAAGGAACGGGAGGACGTGTCCGCCGCTTGGGTGTGAAAGCGGATATGGGTGGTAAGACTGGAACGACCAATAGCAATTCCGATGGCTGGTTCATGGGCTTCACGCCTACGTTGGTATCCGGTTGCTGGGTCGGCGGCGAAGAACGTGATATCCATTTCGATTCGATGGCATTCGGACAGGGAGCCTCTATGGCATTGCCCATTTGGGCGAAGTACATGGTGAAGGTCTTTGCCGACAAGACATTGGGTTATGATGAGAATGACAAGTTCCAGCTTCCGGAAGATTTCAATCCCTGCAAGGATAATACGGACATGACGCTGGAACTTGCATCGGACAGCGGATTGGACGAACTGTTTGATTAACGTTTCGTCCGGATCCGGATTGGAATTGTGTAATATGATGTATTGTCTTATTCCCTGAATATAGCCGTGATTTATACGCTCAGCATTGGCAGTAATGAACATCGGGAAGAGAATCTTTCATTGGCACGGACGCGTTTGAAAGAGTGGTTCCCTGACATCCGTTTCTCTACGGAGATGGAGACGGTGCCGCTTTATTTCTTTCATTCTCCTTTATTCTCCAATCAGGTGGCGCGCTTCGCGTCGGCAAAGAGTGCGGTGGAAATCACTGCGTACCTGAAAGCCATCGAACGGGAAGCCGGACGGACACCGGACGAGAAGGCAAGAGAAATCGTGCGGTTGGATATCGACCTGCTGATGTGTGACAATACAGTTTACAGGCCCGACGACCTGCGCCGCGACTACATCCGTTGGGGATTGGAGGAACTTGAGAAGTGACGGACACTGGTTAGTCGTGCAGGCGGATTGAATAGAATAGTAAAATGAAGAAATAAGATATGTTGAAGTTTTTAGGAATAATCCCTGCTCGTTATGCATCCACGCGTTTTCCCGCGAAGCCGCTGGCTATGTTGGGCGGGAAAACAGTGATACAGCGGGTATACGAACAAGTGGCAGGCGTACTGGATGATGCCTACGTGGCTACGGACGATGAACGGATAGAAGCGGTAGTGAAAGCCTTTGGCGGCAAGGTGGTGATGACTTCTGTTCACCACAAAAGCGGTACGGATCGTTGCTATGAAGCCTATACCAAGGTTGGAGGAGACTTTGATGTCGTAGTCAACATCCAGGGGGACGAACCTTTCATTCAGCCCTCTCAGTTGGAAGCCGTGAAGGCTTGTTTTGACGATGCCTCCACTCAGATTGCTACGTTAGTGAAACCCTTCACGCCCGATAACGGATTCTCTGCTTTGGAGAACGTCAATTCCCCCAAGGTGGTACTGAACAAGAATATGAACGCCCTCTATTTCAGTCGTTCTATTATCCCTTACCAGCGTAACGCCGACAAGCAGGTTTGGCTGGAAAACCATACGTATTACAAACACATCGGGTTGTATGCCTATCGAACTGAAGTGCTGAAAGAGATTACCTCTCTGCCCCAATCAGCACTTGAACTGGCAGAATCGTTGGAACAGCTTCGTTGGCTTGAAAACGGTTATACCATCAAGGCAGGTGTCACGGATGTGGAGACCATAGGTATAGATACTCCTCAGGATTTGGCGAAAGCGGAAGCATTTTTAAAGTTATGTTAGACAGGAGTATTCAGCCTTTTATCCGCGAACCGGAACAGTTGGAGGTGCCATCTCCCCAATGCCAGGTGATGCCGAATGGTATACCTCTCTATATACTCAATGCCGGCG
Source organism: uncultured Bacteroides sp. (assembly GCF_910585845.1). Classification (GTDB taxonomy): domain Bacteria; phylum Bacteroidota; class Bacteroidia; order Bacteroidales; family Bacteroidaceae; genus Bacteroides. Next base: position 4,511 of record NZ_CAJUHF010000019.1, read on the forward strand.
ACAATGAAGTGATGCGTATTGATGTGCTGATGAAGGGCGGACGCTGGCAACAGACTCAACGTTTGCAGGCATTGTTCACTAACCGTATGTTGCGTGAGGGAACGAGGTGCTATTCTGCCGCTGACATAGCCGGGAAGCTGGATTATTACGGTGCCTGGTTGGAACTTTCCAGTTCTTCAGAATATGACTGCATCACACTCTATTCCTTAAATAAATATCTGCCTGAGACTTTGGATGTCTTGGAGTCGATACTGAAAGAACCTCTCTTTCCGGAGAAAGAACTGGGTGTGATTGTCAACAACAACATCCAGCAGTTCCTTATAAATAGCTCGAAGGTGGATTTTTTGTCCCATCGCATTCTGGTAAATGCCTTGTATGGTAGCGGGCATCCTTGCGGGCAGTTGGTGCAGGAGGCAGATTATCATGCGATCAATCCTTCTGTGCTGCAATCTTTCTATGACGATCATTACCATTCCGGAAACTGTACGATTTATCTTTCAGGCAAGGTCGGCTATGAGGCTGTTCAGCGTATAGAAGCACTTTTCGGAAGCGAACCTTTCGGCAAAGGTTTCCGCAGTCCGGAGAAGAGGTCTTACCAACCTGTGACCTCGTCCGAAAAACGCTTCTTTGTCGAACGTACAGATGCGGTGCAGAGTGCTGTCCGTATGGGAATGCTCTCTATGGACCGCCATCATCCCGACTTCCTGAAATTCCGTGTCCTGATAACCCTGTTGGGTGGATATTTCGGAAGTCGCCTGATGTCCAACATCCGTGAGGAAAAAGGATATACATACGGTATTTTTGCAGGTTCCATGCACTATCCCGGCAGTGGAATGTTCCTTATCAGCACAGAGACTGCAAATGAATTTGTAGATCCTCTAATCAGAGAGGTTTATCATGAGATAGACCGTCTGCAAAACGACCTTGTTCCAGTCGAAGAGCTTGCTATGGTAAAGAATTATATGCTGGGAGATATGTGTCGCAGTTACGAGTCTGCTTTCTCGCTAGCCGATGCCTGGATCTTCGTTCATACTTCCGGCTTTTCCAATTCGTATGTGAAGGATTCTGTAGATGCCGTGAAGAGTATCACTCCAGAAGAAATACGGGAATTGGCTTCACGCCATTTGTGCAAAGAGAAATTAAAAGAAGCGGTATCCGGCAAAAAAATGTCATAAAAAACGTGTCAAGCCTCACCTTTTTGGAAGATTAATCGTATCTTTGTGCAAATACAGTATAGAGTCTGTAACAAATTACTATCTTTATACGTCTTAAGGACAGTTTTTCTGTTTGGCATACTCAAGAGAAATCTGTTGTTTCTCGTAAACGTTGCCTTTATTGTTAAATTGTTAACTAATAAAATTCAATGAGATATCTATATTCTGCACTTATAGTGGCATTCTTGTCTTCCAACGGGATGATGGCTCAAGAAAAGAAACCTGGTTTCTTTGATAAAGTAAAAAACACATTCTCTTCTGAGATAAAAATAGGGACATACACCTTCAAAGATGGTTCTGTGTACACGGGCGAAATGAAAGGGCGTAAACCTAATGGAAAAGGGAAAACCGTTTTCAAGAATGGCAATATCTATGAAGGTGAATATGTGAAAGGCAAACGCGAGGGATATGGCACGTACACCTTTCCGGACGGTGAGAAGTACGAAGGACAATGGTTTCAGGACCAACAGCACGGTAGAGGTATCTTCTATTTTGTGAACAATAACCGCTATGACGGGATGTGGTATCAAGACTACCAGCAGGGACAAGGAATCATGTACTATTATACTGGTGACACCTATGAAGGCGACTGGGTGAATGACAAGCGTGAAGGCCAGGGCATATATACTTGGAAGAATGGTTCAAAATATGAAGGTACATGGGTGAATGATAAGAAGGACGGCAACGGCTTGTTCATTTGGAATGACGGTAGCAAATACGAAGGCGACTGGAAGAATGATGTCCGCGATGGAAAAGGAACCTTCGAATATGCCAATGGAGATAAATACGTGGGTGACTGGAAGGATGATATGCAGCATGGCAAAGGTATTTATTTCTTTCATACGGGAGACCGTTACGAAGGTGCCTATGTGCAGGGCGAACGTACGGGAGCCGGTATCTATTATTATGCCAATGGAAACAAGTATGTAGGTAATTTCAAGGATGGCATGCAAGACGGTAAGGGTGTGTTCACTTGGGCAAGCGGTGCAGTGTATGACGGCGAATGGAAAGATAATCAACGCGACGGATACGGTTTGTACAAATGGAACGTCGGCGATTCATATGAAGGAGAATGGAAAAACAACCAGTTCAATGGTCAGGGTACGCTAATTATGACAGACGGTACGAAATATAAAGGTGGCTTTGTGAATGGTATGGAGGAAGGTAACGGTGTGCAAGAAGATAAGAATGGTAATCGTTACGAAGGTTTCTTCAAGCAAGGCAAGAAACACGGTCCTTTTGTAGAAACAGATAAAAACGGAACAGTAAAAAGGAAAGGTACCTATAAGATGGGAAGGCTGGACCTGAATAATTGAAACGTAAGCGAACAAACATAACGAAAAATAAAGGCTGCGCTATTTGAATAGCGCAGCCTTTATTTTTCGTTATTGTTTGTCCAATAGATAGGAAAAAGTGCAATTAGATGATGTATTGCGAACTGATAGATTCGTTATTCACCACTCTCTTGATTGTTTCGGCAAACATATCAGCAATACTGAGCTGTTTTACTTTAGCGCATTTCTTAGAGTAGGGGATACTGTCAGTGAATACAATTTCTGTCAAGGCGGATTCTTGTACGCGGAAAGAAGCCGGGTCGGACATCACACAATGGCTGGCAATGGCACGTACCGATTTGGCTCCTGCTTCCAACATGATGTTGGCAGCTTTCGTGATGGTGCCGGCTGTGTCTACAATATCGTCCACCAATACTACATTCTTGTCTCTCACATCACCGATAATTTGCATGGAAGCAACTTCGTTTGCTTTCTCACGCGACTTGTTGCACAATACCAAGGGTACTCCCAAATATTTGGAGAATGTGCTGGCACGCTTGGAACCGCCCACGTCGGGTGTAGCAATCACTAGATCTTTCAGCTTCAGCGATTCAATGTAGGGAAGGAATACGGCAGAGGCATACAAATGGTCTACCGGAATGTTGAAGAAACCTTGAATCTGGTCGGCATGAAGATCCATCGTAATCAGACGGTCGATACCTGCCACCGAAAGTAAGTCGGCCACTAATTTAGCGCCGATAGAAACACGGGGCTTGTCCTTTCTGTCCTGTCGTGCCCATCCGAAATAAGGAATAACTGCAACTACGCTTTTGGCTGATGCTCTTTTGGCAGCATCAATCATCAGCAGAAGTTCCATCAGATTATCGGAATTAGGGAAAGTGGATTGAACCAGGAATACATGTGCGCCACGGATTGACTCTTCATAGGAAACTGCAAACTCACCGTCGGCAAAGTGGGTGATGTTCATCTTTCCCAAAGGGCAATCGAGGCTTGCGCAGATTTTTTCTGCAAGGTATCTCGAGTTAGTACCAGAGAATACCATTACGGGTGCTTTTTCGCTCATTTTGTAATAGAAGTTACCTATTTGTTTAATTTGACCGCAAAGTTATGAATTTCCCGCTACATTCTACAAGACTTATTGTAGAAAAATCTTTTTCTTTCCCGGATTTATTCGTAGCTTTGCTATGTGAAACGCTTTTCTTCTATATTATCGGCAATTTTGCTGCTTACCTGTATGGTGGTGGTCTCTTGTGTGGGTACTGCCCCCACAAAGGAGGTACGTCTCATTGATTCACTCAATCAAGTGGCTTATTCGTATCGCTATAAAGACTTGTATTCTTCCTGTCATGCAGCTACACGGGCTTATGAGAGTGTGAACCTTTATCGGCAGGGAAAAGCGGAAGCCTCTAACCATTTGGGCTTTTGTGCTTTTATGCGTATGGACTTTGAACGGGCAGAGAAGTTTCATAATGAAGTGTATAGCCTGACTAAAAATGAACTGGAATTATTGATTGCTGACATTGGATTGATGAAGATCTATCAGCGGACTGCTATGAATAAGGAGTTCTATGATTATCGTAACAGTGCTCTCCGTCGTATGAAACGGATTAGTGAAGATGATAATCTTTTTGTAGATAAGCACGAACGATTACGGTTGAACTATGCGCGTTCCGAGTTCTATATTGTTTCAGCTATATATTACTACTATTTGCAGCAACGCCCGGAAGCTATGGCCTCTATCGCTGAAATATTTCCTCAGGAAGAATTGGCGGCAGATACTAATCAGTTATTGTATTATCATTATATTAAAGGATCGGCAGCCTTGTGTGAAGGGGAGAATGCAGACGAACGTCGTTTGAAGGAGTTTGACGAGCTGTATATGACTTGGAAAATGGCTTCTCGCAACGGGTATCTCTATTTTGAGGGTAATGGGGTTCAGGGGCTTGCTAATCTTATGGCATCTCCGGATAATTATGAATTTTTCCGGAGCAGGCGCTTTCATGCTTTAAAGCAGTTTGCTATTCCGGTGGATTCTTTGTTGCCTATGCGTTTAGGACAGTTGGCTCTGAAAAAGTTTAAGCAGTATAACGACTTGTACCAGATTGCAGGAGCTTATGTTTCAATTGGCAAGTACCTGAATGCACATGGCAGCTATACTGAGGCACTGGATACATTGACCCTTGCTTTGGAATGTGTGAACGAACATCATCGTCATTTTTATGATTGCCACGATAGTTTGGATTGGCTGAAAACGTTCGATGTTCGTGACACCATCTCTTCTGAGAAAGCATGGATACAGCGAAAGGTACGTACTGTTCCGGAATGGATTTCACGCATTCGCGAGCAATTGAGTGTGACGTATGCCGGACTGGAAATGAAACAACCTTCGGACTACAATCGCAATATCTATTTGGATATTATGGAGGACACACGCCAAGACAAGGAGCTTGAAAGCCGTTATTTGGCTTTGGAAAACGAAGCTAAGCAGTTGAATATATTATTAGCTTTTGTCGTTTTGGGTTTTGTTTTGGTGGTATTGTTTTTCTGGATATTCAACAAGAGGTCTAAGGAGCGAAACCGTGTTCATTTGTACCGCTTAAGACAAATGTTGGATATTTGCCAGAAGATAACAGCCTCTATTCCTACGGATGCACAAACGGAAGAGGAAATAGTGGATGCTATTCTCTTTGCTGTTCAGGCGGATATGGAAAATCTGTTTGGAACAAAGGATATTCGGATAGAAGATGGTCATTTGGTCGTATCTAAGCGATTGACCAAGGATGAGAAGGCTATGATGCATGTGATTACTCCGTATGTCAAATGGGCGCTTGATAATGGAATGACTTCTATTTCGCTGGGCGATGAACGCCGCCGTTTAGAGAAAGAACGTTATGTCTACGAACAGCATATAGCGGGAAATAAACGGCAGAATATAGTGAAGAAATCTTGCGTTGCTATTATAAACGGTATTCATCCCTACATTGATCGTATCATAAACGAAGTACACAAACTGACGGAGAAAGGCTTTATCTACAATGACTGCATTAAAATGGAAAAATATCAGTATATAGATGAACTGATAACGACAATTAATGAGTATAATGATATCTTGGCGCTGTGGATACATATGAAGCAGGGTAGTTTGAATCTGAATGTTGAGGTATTCGGATTGAATGAACTCTTCGATTTGATAAAAAAAGGAAGCCGTGCTTTTGAGATGAAACAACAACTGTTGGAAGTCATTCCGACCGATGTTTGTGTGAAGGCGGATAAGGCTTTGACGTTGTTTATGATAAATACACTTGCAGAGAATGCCCGTAAGTACACTCCTCGGGGAGGTGCTGTGAGGGTATATGCCCAGGCGGAGGAAAAATATGTGGAAATCTCTGTAGAAGATAATGGTTATGGGCTTTCGGAAGAGGACGTGGCGCGCATTATTGGAGAGAAACTGTATAATTCGCAGGAAATAGGAGTACTTGATACCATAGATCGGGACGAACTGCGGAAAAATAAGGGCAGTGGTTTCGGTTTGATGAATTGTAAGGGTATTATTGAAAAGTATAGGAAAACGAATGAAGTCTTTAAAGTCTGTCTGTTTAATGTGGAAAGTACATTAGGAAAAGGAAGCCGTTTTTATTTTCGCTTGCCGGTCGGAGTACGCAAAACGATGATGATTCTCTCATGCTTGTTTCTGCCTTGTGGCATAGGCGCATGCCACAAGAGTGCGGAAGATACTATTGTACAGTCTGATGAACTTTATGTGCAAAATGCACAAGATTCTTTATCCCAGTTTATGGAAAGTGAATATGAAGCTTTATTGAACGAAGCTTCTGATTATGCCAATGAAGCCTATTACAGTAATATAGCTGGAGATTTCGAACAAACATTGGAATATGCAGATTCTGCTATCGCTTGTCTGAATGCACATTATAGGAAATATGCCCGTCATCCACGGCATTATATGACATTGACCGGTGAAGGAGAACCGGGGGAATTATCATGGTGGAATCATTTTTTTAATTCGGACTTCCACGTAATATTAGATATACGTAATGAAGTGGCTGTCGCCTTTCTTGCCCTGAAACAATGGGATGCATATGCTTATAATAATGCCGCTTATACCACTCTGTACAAACTTTTGGGCGAAGATCAGTCGTTGGAGGAATATTGTAATCAGTTGGAGCATTCTACCAATAATAAGATGGTGGGCATTATTCTGTTTGTAGGGTTGATCGGCATATTGTTACTTGGGTACTATGTCTTGTATATACGCAAACGTCTTGTCAACCGTTGGAATCTGGAACAAGTATTAGAGATTAACAGACAGATATTTACCGCCTCCCTCACTCAATTCCCGGAAACAGAAGAGGCATTGCAACGGGAGGAAGACACATTGAGAAATGTTCCTCAACGTATTGTAGACGAAGCGTTTGATGCAATAAATGAACTGTTGGTTATTGAACGATTAGGTATTGCTGTTTATAATCAGGTGACCCATCAATTGGAGTATGTATCTAATTCGATGGTGGGTAATATGATGTCGGGAACTATAGAGAATGGATGTCCGATGGTAAATGAAAATTGGAAAGAAGTTGTTGGGAATTGTTTTGACCAAAACAAGCGGTTGTCTGCACCAGAATTTGAAGCTTTGCCTTTAGTGGTGGATGTAGCTGGAGATTCGCGCTGTATAGGTGTGCTGTATATCGAACGTCAGGCAGATACAGAGCAAGAAACTTCTCATTTATTGTTGGAATTAATAGTGCGTTATATTGCAATTGTTGTGTTCAATACTGTAGTAAAGTTGGTAACAAAATATCGGGATATTGAAGCTGCCCACGAGGAAGTACATCGTGCATCATGGGAAGATGGACTACTGCATGTTCAGAATATGGTATTGGATAATTGTCTGTCTACCATTAAACATGAAACGATCTACTATCCTAACAAGATTAAGCAACTTGTCGGTAAACTTCGTTCTGGACTATTATCGGAAACTGAAGAGCAAGAGACCGTATCTGCCATTCGTGAATTGATAGAATATTATAAGGGTATATTTACAATTTTGAGTTCGTGTGCCTCGCGTCAGTTAGAGGATGTTACATTTCGTCGGGGGACAATTGCAGTTCCGGAGTTGTGCTTGTTGACAGAAAAATACTTCCGTAAGGTAAACAAAGGAAAGCCGTTTACTGTATCTTTCCATACGGAATCTATTGATGAACAGGTAGTAGGGGACTTCATCCAATTGCGTTTCTTGTTGGAGAATCTTATAGATGAAGCTTTGGCTACATCAATGAATGGGAAGCTTTTTCTGAAAACGATGCTTGATGGAGAATATATCCGTTTTCTTTTCACGGATAGGCGGAGAGAAAAAAACTGTGAAGATTTAAATCAGCTTTTCTATCCAGATTTGAAGCGTATGACTACAACTGGAGAAAAAGGTGAATTGCGTGGAACGGAATATCTCATTTGCAAGCAAATTATTCGTGAGCATGATGAGTTTGCAGGCATAAGAGGATGCCGCATCAACGCTGAACCGGCAGCAGAAGGTGGATTTACTGTTTATTTCACAATACCAAGAAAAAAGATAAAGGAGATATAAATATATGGAAGATAAGAAATTCAAGGTCATTATTGTAGAAGATGTAAAACTGGAACTGAAAGGTACAGAAGAGATTTTCCGTCATGAAATCCCAAATGCAGAGATTATAGGTACTGCTATGACCGAAAGTGAGTTTTGGACACTGATGGAAACCGGAATACCCGATCTTGTTTTATTGGATTTAGGTTTGGGTGGCTCAACTACAATAGGTGTGGATATTTGCCGGAATATTTTCAAGCGTTATCCTGGGGTACATGTACTGATATTCACCGGCGAAATCCTGAATGAAAAACTATGGGTGGATGTTCTGGAGGCAGGTGCAGACGGTATTATTCTTAAAACAGGGGAATTGCTAACCAAAACAGATGTGCAAGCAGTAATGGATGGTAAAAAACTAGTGTTCAATTATCCTATCATGAAAAAAATAGTAGAGCGCTTTAAGCAGACTGTAGTAAATGATGCAAAACGTCAGGAAGCCATTATTGGATATGATATTGATGAATATGACGAACGTTTTTTGCGTCATTTAGCTTTGGGGTACACGAAAGACATGATTGCTAACCTGAAAGGTATGCCATTTGGTGTCAAATCTTTGGAGAAACGGCAGAATGATTTGGTAAACCGATTGTTTCCACAAGGAGAACGGATAGGAATAAATGCAACCCGACTGGTAGTACGTGCTTTGGAACTTCGTATTCTTGATATAGATAATTTGGAAGCTGATGATGAATAATTTATTTATTTATTAAAGATTACTTCAGCTGCAGAATAGAATGAAACCGATAAAGAATAAATGGCGTATGCCACATCCGGCAACAATGTTTTTCTTGTTGACAGTGGTTGTGATTATCTTGTCTTGGATATTTGATATCTATGGTTTGAGTGTATTTCAGCCACGCACCGAGGAGGAGATAAGGGTGCAGAGTTTGCTCAATCCGGAAGGTATTCGTTGGCTGTTGCGCCATGTTGTTACTAATTTCACAGGATTTGCTCCGTTAGGGTTAGTGATTGTAGCTATGTTCGGCATTGGGGTGGCACAACATTCAGGATTTATAAATGCTTGTATTCGAAGTAAGGTACATCATAAGCATAATCCTTGCCGTATGGTAATATTAATTATCTTTTTAGGAATCTTCTCCAATGTAGTAGGTGATGTAGGATACATAATTTTGTTACCAATAGCAGGAACATTATTTCATTCAATAGGATTGCATCCGATTGGAGGTATTGTCACAGCGTATGTTTCTGTATCGTGTGGGTATAGTGCTAATCTATTATTGAGTACGTTGGATTCTATGCTTGCTACCACTACTCAAGAAGTTTCCGATATGGCGAATGTGGTGTTAGGAAATGTAGGACCTTTATGTAACTACTACTTTTTTGTAGCTTCTACTTTTTTATTGGCTTTTGTCATTTATCAGGTGACTTGTCGTAACTTGCTCCCGGTTTTGGGTGAGTATGCAGGTAATGTTCGCTTTGATGGTTATAAACCACTTTCACGTAAAGAGCGACGTGCTATGATAGGTTCAATTTTTATAGGAGTAGTTTATGTAGCGATAGTCCTATTTGCTACTTTTTCGCCATGGGGAATTTTACGTAGCGTAAATGGTGGTTTGATTCGTTCTCCTTTTATAGAAGGGATTTTATTTTTGCTTTCATTAGGTATCGGACTTATGGGTATGATCTATGGTTTTGCTTCCGGTCGTTATCGTACAGATGAGGATGTGATTGAAGGTCTTATTCAGCCCATGCGGCTATTAGGCGTATATTTTGTAATAACTTTCTTTGCTGCCCAGATGTTTGCCTGCTTTGAATATTCTCAATTGGACAAATGTATTGCCATTTGGGGGGCAGATATGCTTTTATCTATTCAGTTTGGAAGTCTTTGGACTTTGCTCTTATTCATTTTCTTTACGGCTCTTATTAATCTTATTATGGTATCTTCCACTGCAAAATGGGCTTTTATGTCTTTCATATTTATACCAGTTTTTGCTATAATGGATGTTTCTCCCGATATAGTACAATGTGCATACCGCATTGGTGATAGTGCAACAAATGCAATTACTCCTTTTATGTTTTATATGCCCCTTGTCCTCACGTATATGCAGGAATATGATAAGCATTCTACTTATGCTTCATTATTAAAATATACGTGGAGGTATTCTCTTTGTATATTACTCTCATGGACGATACTTTTTATCTTATGGTATATAACTGGCTTACCGTTAGGATTATAGCATCTTGGAAAATATAAAAATCGCTTTGGATAATATTTTTATAGATAAAATCTTTGTAACTTTCATAAAAAAGCGTACCTTTGCATCGCAATTAAGGATGGTTCCGTAGCTCAGCTGGATAGAGCAACGCCCTTCTAAGGCGTGGGTCTTGCGTTCGAATCGCAACGGAATCACGAAAGGCGGTTACTTCGGTAGCCGCCTTTTTTGTTGTATGACGGGCATGATAGTTCGCCTGCACTATCTAATTCGCTGGTTTCGTGTAAAATAAAAAGTGGCTTCAAACATCCACTGATGAAGAAGCCACTCACACAAAAACTAAACTAGACTTAACTAAACTATTCTATTGGGGGAAGTTTCACAACTTCCTTTATCTGTTCGTTGCAAAGATAAAGAAACATTTTTTAATATGCAATAGGAAAATATAATTAGTCAACGAACTATAATATTTTATCGACTAATGGGGCTGTTTCCTAACTTCTTTTGTCAAGGAATGCTTGAAATTCCTGTTTGTAACTGTCGCTGACGGGGATGTATGTTTTGTCGAATACGATACGTCCGCGATCAATGACTCGTATCTTTTCTTTATGCACGATATAAGACCTGTGGACTCTCATGAAACGGGAAGCAGGCAATAATTCTTCCATGGCTTTCATACTCATCAGTGATAAGATCGGACGAGAGGCGTCTTCTGTGTATATCTTGACATAATCCTTCAATCCTTCCACATAAAGAATCTTTTTAAGTTCGATCTGTACCAGCTTATAGTCGCTTTTTACAAAAATACTTTCGATTTCGTTTTTCGGCTGTTGCAATAGTTCGAACCACTGGACAGCTTTGTTTGCTGCCTGCAAGAAGTCTACGTATGAGATAGGTTTTAGCAAATAGTCTAATGCATTGACCTTATAACCGTCAATGGCGTATTGCTCAAAAGCGGTGCTAAACACGATGCGCGTGTGGGGATCGACCATTTTGGAAAACTCCAATCCACTGAGTTCAGGCATTTGTATGTCGAGGAAAAGCAAATCTACCTGCTTGTTTGGCAACTCTTTCATAGCCTGTACGGCACTGGAATACTTTCCCGCTAATGTGAGGAACGGGGTTTTGTTGATGTAGCTCTCTAAAAGATCCAAAGCTAACGGTTCATCATCTACTATGGCACAAGTCAAATTCATAGGGTCTAATTGTTTGTTTTGAAATATTAAAGATTAATTCGCTACGCAATGTTATTGCTGTACGTGATCGATGTTTTAAATAAAACTTGATTGATATCTAATAAATACTTGATTATCATTAATAAGCACCTGGTTTTCATCGAAAAATATTTGATTGTCATCGAATAAAAGCTTGATGATCATTTAATATCTGATGCTCAATACTGATTTATATTCCTTTCCGTCATCACTTACTCCCTGATTCCATTCGTACCGACCGGGATAGGTCAGTTCGAGGCGTTTTCGTACTTGTTCCAATCCAATGCCGCTTCCACTCTTGTCCGCCTGGTTCTTGGGATGATAGCTATTGGAGATTTCACAGCATATCTGACCGGGGCTTTCGCTGAAATGAATGCGTATGAAGCTGGGCTCAGTGGGTGAGATGCCGTGTTTGAAGGCATTTTCTATGAGGGAAATGAAAATAAGCGGGGCAATCTCTGTACGGCTGTCGGCACGGATGTCGATTTGTGTATCTACGCTCACGTTGGCTGCAAGGCGGATACGCATCAGTTCGATGTAGTTGCGGATGAAATCCATCTCTTTGCCTAATGCGACGTAATTTTGTTGGTTGTCATAAAGAACGTGGCGCAACAGACGGCTCAGTTCCTGAACGGCAGTCTGCGCCTTGTCGCTGTCAAAGGCGATAAGGGCATAGATGTTGTTCAGGGTGTTAAGCAAGAAATGGGGGTTCAGTTGGCTGCGTAAGTTCTTCAGTTCGGCTTCAGTACGGCTTTTTTCGGCTTCACGCCGCGCAGCCTCTATATCTGCCCATCGACCGCTCATACGGATGGCAGCAGCCAGTCCGACGGTGAGGATCATGGAAAATACGTCGCGTAAGATGAAGATCCAGCTGGGAGGTCCGGGACGTTTTGGACCTGAGGGCCTTACGTGCGAGTGGAAGATGAAGTTCTGCCAGAAATGCACTCCGACGGCGGTGCAGAGAATAAGCATTAAGTTTAGGACTATATATTGCTTGACGCGTCCCTTGAATAAGAAATGAGGGATGAAGAAACAATAGTTGATGTAGAACACAATGAGGAAGGAGACCGGAACTGCGCTACCATGGCGTAGATAGGCCATCCAGCTTACTGAGAAATCGCTACGGTTCATCAGTAGAAACGGGAAACCGAAGACGATGCCCCATCCGATGATATGAATGAGGACTTCTACAATCCGGCGGGTTTTAGTGTCTTGCATAATCATGCCACAAAAATAATGATTTTAATGAAAAATGCAGAGTGAAGAACTGGGAATTACCAAACAAATAAGTTGGGGCAGCCCGATTCTTCATTCTGTATATCCATTTATTCGTATCTTATTGCTTCTATCGGATCCAGGTCGGCAGCTTTCTTGGCAGGGTACCAGCCGAAGAACACGCCGGTGACGGTGCAGACTGCGAAGGAGAGAAAGACACTCCAAGCTTGGATATAAATGGGCCAATGCGCCACGTTCTTTACCATGAATGCAGCTCCACAACCGATGACAACCCCGATGATGCCTCCCGTGATACTGATCAGAATGGCCTCAATCAGGAATTGCGATAGGATGTCTATGCCCCGTGCACCGACAGACATGCGCAGGCCAATCTCACGGGTACGCTCCGTTACGCTGACGTACATAATGTTCATGATGCCGATACCGCCTACCACCAGAGAGATACCGGCAATACATGCCAGAAGTGTAGTCATCAGGTCGGTGGTGGAGTTCAGCATGGTGCTGAGTTCTTGCTGGCTGCGGATGGTGAAGTCATCATCGTCACTCTCTTTCAGCTTGTGGTTGCGGCGCAGGAGGGTGGTGATTTCTTCGGTTGCATAATCCGTCATGTCTTCGGAGAGGGCAGAGGCGAAGATGCCTTGCAGGTAGGTAACGGCAAGCATGCGTTTCATGACAGTGGTGTAGGGAGCCAGTACGATTTCGTCCTGGTCCATACCCATGGAGTTGTATCCTTTGGCTTTGAGCACACCCACTACGCGCAGCGGCACTTGATTGAATCGGATGGTATGTCCGATAGGGTCTTGCCCGTTGGGAAAGAGATTGTCTACGATGGTCTTGCCGATGACGCAGACTTTGGCTGCGGTTTGAATGTCGGCTTCGGTGAACATCTCACCGCTTTCCACGTTCAACTGTCGGATTTCGAGATATTCCGTACCCACGCCATTCACGGAAGCGGGGTAGTTGTTGTTACCGGCAATGAGTTGTCCGCTGGATGATACGTTGGGACTGATGGCGGCCAGGAAGTTGGTCTCGTCGCGCAGTGATTCGTAGTCGGTCAGTTTCAAGGTCTGCATAGACGAGGCGTCTTGCCGGACACCGCCACGCATGTCACCGCCCGGATGAATCATGATCATATTAGAGCCCATTTCCGATATCTGCGCCTGAATGCTTTTCTTCGAACCCTGTCCGATGGCAAGCATGGTGATGACGGATGCTACACCGATGATGATACCCAACATGGTGAGGAATGCACGCAACTTATTGTTGGCAAGGGCGCGGAGGGCTATTTTGAAAAGGTTTGTTCCGTTCATAGTTTTTTTATTTTCAATCTTCTTCGTTCTTGGGTAGTGCTGCCAGAGCTTCGGCTGCCGAGAGGATTTTCGGGTTGACAATGTCTTCCGTCACATGTCCGTCGCGTAAGCGGATGTTCCGGCTGCTGTACTGGGCTATTTCGGGGTTGTGCGTGACGAATATGATGGTACGTCCTTCGGCATGTAGTTTCTGGAAGAGAACCAGAATTTCGAAAGAAGTACGGGTGTCAAGGTTACCCGTTGCCTCGTCGGCGAGGATTACCGCAGGGTTGTTCACCAAGGCACGGGCAATGGCGACACGCTGCATCTGTCCACCGGACATCTGGTTCGACTTGTGCTCCAAGCGTTCCGCCAGTCCCACGGCCTTTAGGGCTTCGATGGCACGGCGGCGGCGTTCGGCAGCTGAGACGGCAGCGTTGTACATCAGGGGAAGCTCTACATTCTCCACGGCAGTGGTCTTGGCCAGAAGGTTGTAGTTCTGGAAGACGAAGCCGATCTTGCGGTTCCTCAGGATGGCACGCTGGGACTTGCTCATGGTGCGCACGGATATGCCGTCCAGCAGGTATTCACCGCTGGTAGGGGTGTCGAGGCAGCCCAAGGTGTTCAGCAAAGTTGATTTGCCAGAACCGGACGTACCCATGATGGTGACGAACTCCCCTTCGGCGATAGAGAAGGAGACTCCACGCAAGGCGTGTACCGTCTCTTCGCCCACTTGGAAGTCGCGTCGGATGTTTTGCAATTCTATAACTGTTTTATTCATATCGCTTGTTTTTTGCTATTCCACAAATGATTGTTTCGATAAAGTCTGAATCATCATTTGCCATTCCTCTTTTTATTTCCTCCCGGAGGGCCAGGCATGAAGGGGCTTCTTTCGCCATCGGTTTGTCCTTCGGGCATGACTGCCTGTCCGCCGCTGGTGCTGATTACGGCATCGGCAATGATCTGTGCGCCTTCACTGATGCCGCCGGTAATTTCCGTCATGATGCCGTTCGAGATACCCACGCTGACCGGATGGGCGGTGAACGTGTTGCCTTCTCGAGTCCATACTTTATGTTCGCCCTCACAATCGTTGATCACGGCATCTTGTCCAACCAGTGGGAGAGCGGGCGTGAAGCGCAGTGCTTTGGCGGGGATGCTCAGCACTCCCTGCTTGTCCAGCGTATAGATGGTGATGTTCGCTGTCAGCCTCGGTTTCAGTTTCAAGTCGGGGTTGTGGGCAGAGATGACTACCTCGTAGGTGACTACCGTCGTGCTGGTAGTGGTGCTGCTCGAACTGCTTGTAGCTCCAAGGCGGATTTGCGTCACCCTGCCTTCGAACACATCGTTCGGGTAAGCGTCCACTGTGAAGCTGACGCGCTGTCCTTCTTCCACTTCGCCTATGTCGGCCTCGTCAACGTCGGCAACTACTTGCATCTGGGTCAGGTCGGCGGCAATGGTGAAGAGGGTCGGGGTCTCGAAGCCGGAAGCTACGGTCTGTCCCTCCTCTACGTCACGGCTGATGACAACGCCGTCGATGGGCGAGGTGATGGTGGCGTATGAGAGGTTGCGCTCTGCCTTGGCGAGCGAAGCCTTACTGCTGTCGAAGGCACTTTTGGCTTTCTGATAGTTGTAGAGGCTCTGCTCGTAGTCCGTGTCGCTGATGAGCTGCTTCTCGTGCAGGCCTTTGTTGCGTTCGTAGTTCTTCTGCTGATATTCGTATTCGGCTTTGGCACCGTCGTAAGTGGCCTTTTGCAAGGCGAGTTCACTTTGCAGGGTCACTTTGTCCATTTCGGCGATGAGTTGCCCTTTGGTCACTACGGAGTTATAGTCGGCATACAGTTTGTCGATGATGCCGCTGACCTGCGTACCGACTTCTACTTCGGTCACCGGTTCTATGGTGCCTGTGGCGGTCACGAAGTTGGAGATGTCGGCGCGTCCCACGGTGGTTGTCTCGTACACCACTTTCCGGTTCTTGGCTTTTCCGCCCAATGTCCAGATAGCTATGCCGGCAACGATGATGACTCCGGCTGCTACGATGATAATCTTTTTCTTGCTCATATTCTATGCTGATATACTTATTGATTTAAGTTTACGTCTCGGGTATCTGTTTGCAGTGCGATTTCCTCTCCCTGATAGAAACGCAACAGTTGGGCATTCAGTATTGCCATGTACTTGGCTTGCAGGGTCTCCTGCTGGGCGTTGAGCAGATTGCTTTTTTCAGTCAACAACTCTACGGTGTTCTTCATGCCCAGGTTGAATTGTTCTTGGATGAGGTCGTAGCTCGCCTGCGTGCTGCGCAGCTTTTCGGCGGCAGCGGCATATTGTTGCTGTGCGCTGTTGGCATCCAGCCATAGGCTTTCGATGGTTTTGTACAGCGTCTTCTGCTGGTCCAGCAGTTCCAGCTCGCTGGTCTGCTTTTGCAGGCGTGCCTTCTGCACGGTGCTCTTGGTCTGGCGGTTGTTGAAGATGGGTATGCTGACGGTCAGTCCTAAGGAGTTGTTCCAGTTGTTCTTCACCTGTTCGGAGAAAGAGAAATCGTTTCCGTTGGCATTTGTCGTTCCGATGCCTGCACTGAGACTCAGGGTGGGGATGTAGCCCGCTTTGGCGATGTTGATGTCGAGGTCCGACGCCTGCACATTCAGTTTGCCCGACTCTATTTCCGGACGAAAGGCAAGTGCAGCGTGATACACATCCGCCTTGGCGGGTAGGGGCACCAGTACGCTCTCGTCGCCCAAGGCAGGCAGGTAGAGATTCATCTCTTCTTCACCATCCAGTTCGAGGAGTTGTTTCAGTTGCAGTTTGTATTCCTGCAGGGTGGCTTGTGCAGTCACTAACTGATACTTATCCGTGCTGACCTGCGCTTCCAGTTGGGCGAGGTCGCTTTGGGCAATGCTTCCGGCTTCCAGCAGTTGCTGTCCGCGGTCGCGTACTGCTTGGCTGACAGCAAGCGTGTTCTCGTTCACTCTCACTGCTTCGGCGGCGTAGAGTATCTGTACATATATCTGTGCGATGCTCTCTTCGATGGAGTTTTCGCTTTCGGCAACGTTGAGTTCGGCAATGCGGTTGTTCAGTTTCTGCTGTTTGATGGTGTTCAGGCGCTTGTTGCCATTGTAAAGGATCCAGTTGGCATCAATGCCATAACTGCCGTTGTATGATGTCTTGCTCGAACTGCTGGTGATGTTGTCGCCACTGATGATAGTGCCGCTTTCACTGTTCGGGCGGTTCACGATACGTTGGCTGATACTTGCCGACAGGCTGGGGAAGAGGGCGGCTTTGGCGGTCTTTACGTCCACTTCGGCACTTTCCGCACTGATACGGTTGCGTTTCAGAGTGATGTTGTGCTGCAAGGCATAGTCAATGCAGGTTTGCAGATCCCATTGTGAGGGGAGGGTTTCGCCATCGGGCAATGCACTGCCTTGCAACATACTTCCGGTTTGCGGGGCAGGAGCCTTCTCTCCTTGTGCAAACAGTGGTGCGTTGCCTGCACAAGCGTTTGCCATGCATAGGGTTATCACTGTCAATCTTCTTACATTTTTCATATATCTGTTCTTGCTAAAAATGTTTTTATTTCCGGGGCAAATGTATGGGACATCAGGAAAAATGACAAAATGAATAGACGGTTCGCGAGTTTTCAACGCCGGAGTGCTCTTTTGTGTCGATAACCGATTTGGCTTGATAAAAGCTGGAGATACATTCCTTCTAAAAAAGATAATCCGCACTGTTCTATAAGAAATATTCATGCAAGATCCTGTTTTGCCCGATAACTCTCTTTACCCCCTTCAGAATACCTTCTGAGAGGGGGGGTAATGAGTCAGGGACTGAAAGGGTTTGACTCAGGGACTGAATGCCTTTCAGTCCCTGACTGAATGGGGTTCACTCAGTGAGTCATTTGGAAATGAAATTTTATGGAAAGGATTTTCACTGTTTTTGTAAAATAATCTGCTTTATGCCTATTCAAGTGGGACTCTTTGTTGGACATGGTTCTTTTATTTAGAGGAGTTAAAGGGAGTAGAACCGATACTCTTATATATAATGTAGTAGCAGAAGTATAGGTTTTTAACTCCTAAGCCGGCTTGTCGGCTGATAATTCCCGATAACTTCTGTTAACTCCTTTAGATAAAAAAGCTGTGCTGCCAACTAACTTTTTCTACCTTTCATTTGTTTTCTATATATAGAAATTTTATATTTGTAATGATTATAATTTTGTTATTATGAAGAATACGGTACTTAGTATCTGGCGTTTCTATATGGACGGATTTCGCAGTATGACGCTGGGGCGCACTTTGTGGCTTATTATATTGGTAAAACTCTTTATCCTGTTTGCCATTCTGCGCATATTCTTCTTTCCTGATTTCCTGAACTCTGTTGCTACTGATGGCGACAAGGAAGGTTATGTCAGCAATGAGCTGATTGAGCGTGCTATTGGCAGTCCGCCCTCCTCATCATCGGTTCCGTAATTTGCCCGACGGTACTCTTCCGTAATTCTATAATTCAATAACTCTGTATCTCAACAAACTCCGTAATTTAAAAACGAATAAACTCAATAACTTAAAAACTAAAAACTTACTTCTTATGCTTGAGCACATAGACACTTCTCTGATCGACTGGTCGAGGGCACAATTTGCACTGACCGCCATCTATCATTGGATTTTCGTGCCCCTCACGTTGGGGCTGGCAGTCATCATGGGCATCATGGAGACCATGTATTACAAAACGGGCGATGAACGCTGGAAACGGACAACCAAATTCTGGATGAAACTTTTCGGTATCAACTTCGCCGTGGGCATAGCTACGGGTCTGATCCTGGAATTTGAATTTGGAACCAACTGGAGCAACTACTCTTGGTTCGTGGGCGACATCTTCGGTGCACCGCTTGCCATTGAGGGTATTGTGGCTTTCTTTATGGAAGCTACATTCGTTGCAGTCATGTTTTTCGGCTGGGAGAAGGTGAGCAAACGCTTCCATCTCGCCTCTACCTGGCTGACGGGACTTGGCGCAACGATATCCGCCTGGTGGATACTTGTGGCAAACGCCTGGATGCAGAATCCGGTGGGGATGGAGTTTAATCCTGCAGCAGGCCGAAACGAAATGGTGGACTTTGCCGCAGTGGCACTTTCGCCGATGGCCGTGAATAAGTTTTTCCATACGGTATTGTCCGGATGGATACTGGGAGCGATATTCGTAGTGGGGGTAAGCTGCTGGTTTCTGATGAAGAACAGGGATAAGCAGTTTGCCTTGTCAAGCATCAAGATAGCCGCCTGGGTGGGGCTGGTTTCGGCATTGCTTTCGGCATGGACAGGAGACGGATCGGGCTATCAGGTAGCGCAGAAACAGCCGATGAAGCTGGCTGCGATGGAAGGATACTACGAAGGGCAGCAGGGAGCCGGACTGGTGGCTGTCGGTATGCTGAATCCGGAGAAGAAGAGCTATAATGATGGGGTAGCCCCCTTCTTGTTCAAGATAGAGCTTCCTAAGATGCTCTCTCTTTTGGCAGAGCGGAAGACGGATGCCTTTGTGCCTGGCATTACGGATCTGATCGAGGGAGGCTATCAGCAGGCAGACGGCACAATGGCACTGTCTGCCAAAGAGAAGATAGAGCGTGGCAAGACCGCGATTGCCGCGTTCGGTGCTTATCGAACTGCCATGAAGGCAGGCAATAAAGCCGACATGGAAGCTGCCGGACAGGTGTTGAAAGAGAACATTGCCTATTTCGGCTATGGCTATATAAAAGATGTGAACGAACTAGTTCCCAATGTACCGTTGACGTTTTATGCTTTCCGTGTGATGGTGATGTTGGGGGGATATTTCATTCTCTTCTTTGTTGTGCTACTCGTTCTTTCCTATAAGAAAGACCTTTCGAAGACGAAGTGGATGCACTGGGTGGCATTGTTGACTATCCCCTTGGGTTATCTTGCCGGACAGGCGGGATGGATCGTTGCGGAATGTGGGCGCCAACCGTGGGCCATACAGGATATGTTGCCGGTGAACGCTGCTATCTCCAAACTGAATGTCGGCTCGGTTCAGACGACGTTCTTCATCTTCCTGCTGCTGTTTTCCGTCATGCTGATAGCGGAAATCGGTATTATGCTCAGAGAGATACGCAAAGGAGTAGAGAAATAATGAATCCGAAAAAAATAACTAAAAAATAGAATCAAATGACTTACGCTTTTTTACAACAATATTGGTGGTTCGTAGTATCATTGCTGGGAGCCTTGCTTGTGTTTTTGCTGTTTGTGCAGGGAGGCAATTCACTCCTGTTCTGTCTGGGAAAGACGGAAGAGCACAAGAAACTGATGGTAAATTCTACCGGTCGCAAATGGGAGTTCACTTTTACGACTCTGGTAACCTTTGGCGGAGCGTTCTTTGCCTCATTTCCACTGTTCTATAGCACCAGTTTCGGCGGAGCCTACTGGCTTTGGATGATTATCCTGTTCAGTTATGTATTGCAGGCAGTCAGCTACGAGTTTCAGAGTAAAGCCGGAAACCTGTTGGGCAAGAAGACATACAGGGTCTTTCTGGTGATGAACGGTGTGATTGGCCCTGTGTTGCTGGGCGGTGCCGTTGCCACGTTCTTTACGGGTTCGGCATTCTGTGTAGACAAGAGCAACATGGCGGACACGGTGATGCCCGTGATCAGCCATTGGGCGAATGGTTGGCATGGGTTGGATGCGCTTGCCGATGTGTGGAATGTCGTATTGGGACTGGCAGTGTTCTTCCTGGCACGTGTTTTGGGAGCGCTCTATTTCATCAATAATATTGATGATGATGTTCTAGTAGCACGCAGCCGCCGTTCGTTGATAGGAAATACGGCACTGTTTCTGGTGTTCTTTCTGTCTTTCGTCATCCGGACGTTGTTGGCAGACGGATATGCGGTTGATGCTGCTACGGGAGAAATCTTCCTTGAACCATACAAGTATCTGACAAACTTTATAGAGATGCCGTTGGTACTGGTTACTTTCCTTGTCGGAGTGGTACTGGTTCTTGGGGGCATCGGCACGACTCTACTGAAGAAGACTTTTGATAAAGGCATCTGGTTTACGGGGATAGGTACGGTGTTGGCAGTGCTTGCCTTGCTGCTTGTGGCCGGATACAATCATACGGCATATTATCCCTCTACGGACGATCTCCAAAGTTCATTGACACTGGCGAACAGTTGCTCCAGTGAGTTTACGCTGCGGGTGATGTTTTATGTTTCTTTCCTGGTTCCGTTTGTGTTGGCATATATCTTCTATGCATGGAGAAGCATTGATGCGCACAAGATCAGCAAAAAGGAAGTAACAGGCGGGGAACACGCTTATTGAAAATGGAAAATTGAAAATGGAGAGTGGAAAATTAAAACTTCCAACTCTTCATTTTCCATTTTCCACTTTCCATTTTCCATTTCCCTATCAGCCTGTCATATCTTTCTCCGAAAGCACGGTGGTAGACAAGTATCAGATATTCATTCTCTGTTTCATAATAATTACCTTCCGCTGGCGATGTGCTTCCCGAATTTTTCTCTGGTGCCACATACAGGTACTGATAATTATATGCCCCTTGTTTCAGCAATAGGGTACACTCGTATGCGTGCTTCTCCGGATTATACTTCAAACGGTTTTCTTCATTAAAGCGGTCGTACGTGAATGCTCCTTGCAGATAGAAATCTCCTTCGGCGAGCGGCTTTTCCCATTGCAGGGAGAAGTGCACGAAGAAGTAGTCTGCTTCTGTCGCATTGTCTGTGGCATCGTCGTAACGTATGACGAAGCGCCCGTTCTGGTCCTGGTCGTAGCTGTAATTCAGGATGCGCGGTTCGTCCGGAAGGAGAGTCACGTGGTAGTAGGGATTGTGATAGCGGATACTTTCCACTCCTTTCGATGCATACTGGGTATTCACCATTTCGAAACGGCGGTACTCATTTCCGGCAGGGAATATCAGGGCACGGTTATGCTCATATTTCAATAGGTCGGTACCTACGTATGACGGTTGAAGACTGGTTACTTCATTGTCCGTACGGTTGTTCTGCAGAACGTGTACTTTGATTTCATTCTGCGGATTACGGATCGGATATCCTTTATGCTGAATATTAAAGCTGACCTGCTGATGCGTCTTGTTACGGTCTATATCTGTGTCGCTGCTGACTTGCGCCATCACATTTACTCTCTTTTCCATTACTCTGAAGCAAGCAGTGAAGGCTGGCTTCTCCTTGCCCTCTGCTTCATCGTACACCGTCAGCCGGTAGTTTCCGGAGAGTTTCAACTTTACTTGATCGTTCGGAAGGGTGAACTGATAGTGCGTATACGGCAGGGTAGTATTGACGGATATATCTGCGTTTTCTATCGGATTGTCGTTGAAACCATCCAAATATTCCGTTTCGGAGATATCGGAGGGAGTCCAATCGGCATTGCAATGGGTAAGAACATACTGATAGCGATGGTAATCATGCGTGAGGCGGTCGAAGGAGACTTCTACCGTTTCATCATTGCCCAGGCATATGATGGCAGGAGCAGTATAGTCATTGTTGGCAATGACTTGCACGGTACGTATGTGTGGCGTATGGATTTCAGTACGTTGCGAATGCGCTTTGCAGTAAACGATACAGACCAAAAGGAGTAGCCAATATTTCTTCATTCTGTAATAGTTTGAGGATTAAACTGGGAAGTGGCCAGTTATTTCTTCGTTTTCGCCTTAGCCTTTTTCTTTTCTTTCTGGACGTCCTTCTGTTCCGCAGGTGGAAATTTGGGTACGAGTTTCATAAGTTTCAGTATCTGCTTTTGCCTGCTTAGCATGTAGGACGAAGGATGTGCCGAATCAAAACGTATCGGGTTGGGTAGGGTAGCCGCTATCAATGCCGATTGTCCGGCAGTCAGTTTGGCGGCTGTAGTTCCGAATTTGTATTTGGCGGCAGCTTCCGCTCCATAGATGCCTTTTCCCATTTCGATGGAGTTGAGATAGACCTCCATGATTCGTTCTTTCGACCAGCATAGTTCTATGAGCCAGGTGAAATAAATCTCAAACCCTTTCCGTACCCACGAGGAGGTGGGCCATAAGAATACATTCTTTGCCGTTTGTTGGCTGATGGTGCTGGCTCCTCGTTTCCGTTTGCGGGTTTCGTTTTCTTTCATGGCTTTCTTTATTTCGATAAAGTCAAAGCCGTTGTGGGTGGCAAAGCGGTTGTCTTCCGAGGCAATGACTGCCATGGGCAGGTGAGGGGAGATTTGTTCAAAAGGTACCCAAGTGTGATGCCAGACCGGTTTTTCGCCTTTGCATATCTGCTGAGTAGAACGAATTACCATAAGGGGAGTGGCGTAAACTGGTACAAAACGGTATGCAATCACTGCCAGAATAGTGGAAGCAAAGAATAGTAATATCAGATTGCGTACAACTCGCAGGATTTTCTTTAGACTCATTGGAGAAAAACTTTATCAATAGACAGAACAATTGACGAACCAATTGACAATTGATAATTGACAATTGGTAGGTGATAATCGGTAATTTATAATCAGATATATTATATTAATATTTCATGATCCCAAATTGTTTATTCGTCAATTACTAATTATCAACCATCAATTGTCAATTATCAATTATCAATTGTCAATTGTTTTAGTTGTTCGCTTCCGCATTCTTAATCATCTGTTCGCTGGCATACATATAGATCTCCACGCGACGATTCTGGCTTGCCGTCATGCTTTCGTCGTACTGGCTGTAGCCTACACCTTCCACTTGTTTGAATTGTGCCGGAGACACGCCACAGCTTTGCAGATAGTTCTCTACGGCATATGCGCGGTCTTTCGATACTTTGATGTTGGCTTCGTACGTACCTACCTTGTCGGTATGTCCGATGATGGCGATATCTGTAGTCGGATCTTCTTTCAGGATCTGAGACAGTTCGCGGAGGGAAGCCTTGGAGGTATTGCTCAATGTAGAAGAATTGAAGGCAAACAAGATTCCTGATTCAAAGCTGACCTTTACTGCAGCAAGTCCGTTGGTGTCAGTGACCTTTTCCACTTGTGCACCTTCGATTTTGGCTGCTTCAGCAGCTTTCTTATCCATCTTGCGTCCGATGATTACTCCTGTACCTGTGCCGACTGCCGCACCGACTGCTGCACCAATGGCTGCGCCCTTGCCTTTGCCGATCAGCCCGCCGATTATTGCGCCGGCTGCTGCACCGGAACCACCACCGATTACACCACCTTTTGCAGTATTATTCATCGTACCGCAACTTCCTAACATAATAGCACAACTCAATAGAAGTGCTGTAATTTTCATCTTTTTCATACTTTCCTTTTTTTTAAGTTAATATGTTTCTGTCATCAAATAATGCAAATTTAAATATATAACAGATATCTCATAGTTATGTTCAGGCAGTTTATTTGCCTTTTTCATCATATTTTTCTTTTTATAATCATAAACCATAGTGTGAGCGTGATTCCTTTGGCTATGGTTGTCAGGCTTACTGCCCACCAGATGGCGTCCACACCCATTCCCTGATGCACCAGAAGTAGCGCGATGGGAATACGCATATAGTTGTGCACGATGCTGATGATTGCGGGCGGAACTGTCCTTCCCAAACCGTAGAATATTCCTTGCATCGTGATCTCCAGCATCATGAAGAGTTGCGAATAACCGTCTATGCGCAAGAAGTTTCCTTACAGGGGACAAAGTTACGGATTATTTGTTAAGAATACGAATCAGAGCAGCTTGATTCATTTGTCTGCACGTTCTATTATCTGTCCTGTTTCTACATAATTGATGGAAAATGAACGCACTTTCGTTCTTTTGCTTACTTTTGCAAAAACAGAAGAATTATCGGTTATGGACAACATCATACGTAAAATGAAGGTATACTATCCGGTTTCGGACCATTCGTTGGACATCATGAAAAGCTATTTTAGGCGGCAAGTATTCCCTGCCAAGGCGATAATTATACAGGCGGGACGCTTCGACAGGCAAGTCTATTTTATAGAGAAAGGCATAACGCGCGCATACATCCTGCACGAAGGGAAGGAGATAACGACATGGTTCTCTGCGGAGGGTGATGCGACCTGTGGTTCTTGGGACTTGTATCGGCATAAGGCAGGATTCGAGTATGTGGAAACTCTAGAAGATACGCTAACTTATTCCATTTCGGTGGATAACCTGAATGAGTTATATCAGTCTCATATCGATATAGCCAACTGGATGCGAGTATTGCAACAGGAGAATTTTAACATAGGGTAAATGCTGAAAAGCCCGTTTCTTCTACCTTTGCAAATCATAAAAATCAAAACTACAATTATCATGAAGAACAAAATCGTACAACCACAATGGCTTGAATGGGCCAAAGAATTACAATTTATAGCCCAGGCAGGCCTGACCTACTCAAAAGATCCGTTTGATATAGAACGTTTTGAACGCATCAGGGAGATTTCGGCAGAGATACTTAGTCTGCAAAGTGGGGTTTCCGTAGAGAAAGTGAAGGAGTTGTTTTGCAATGAAACGGGATTTCAAACCCCGAAGTTAGATACCCGGGCGGCTATATTTAAGGAAGGCAAGGTGCTGCTTGTGAAGGAGAAGAACGGGACTTGGTCTTTACCGGGTGGCTGGGTGGATGTTAACAGGAGCATCAAGACCAATACGGAGAAAGAAGTGAGGGAAGAAGCCGGACTGGACGTGAAAGCTGTTCGGGTGATAGCCATACAGGACAGGAACCTGCATAACATTCCTCCTTACGCCTACAATGTCTGCAAGGTATTTATGCTTTGCGAGGTGGAAGGCGGAGCCTTCAAACCTAACTTGGAAACGGTGGAGAGCCGTTATTTCGGATTGGAAGAGTTGCCTGTGCTGGCTGAGGAAAAGAATACGGCAGAACAGATCAGGATGTGTTTCGCCGCCAGCAAAGACAAGGAGTGGCAAGTCCGGTTCGACTGACGGCCGGACGACATGGAGGGAAGTAATCGAAATGAAGTTGCTCACTGCGGATTACGCTGATTAGCGCACATTCTTTGACATGATTATAACGTGTCTAAGTAAAAAAATACACTAATCTGCGTGATCCGTAGTCGGTTTTGGTTCATTTTTACCCCTGTTTTTATGGTAATTATGTTTATAGCGGTCGATAAGGTTACTTGTTATGGCCGATAAGATTACTTGTTACGACTGATAAGATTATTAGTTTTGACTATAAAGGTTGCTTCTTCTCTCGTAAACCTCTATTTTAGGCGTCTTCTGCCTGCCGATGCTCTTATTTAAACCCTCCTTTTTTCTAGAATAATTGTAAGTATTTCGATATCCATCTGTTATACTGATGATTACGAAATTTCTTTCTTTTCTTTTCGTTCAAGCTTGCCATCGGGGTGAAACAAGCCATTCTCGTGCAATTAGAAATATAGTTTGTCAAGGGTAGAAATTCAGTTTTAACATTGGAAATGCCGGTTGCTCATACGGACCTCCCAGACTTCAGTTTCCATTTTCCTTCCGGAGAATCGTTTTTCTTCCTTTCGGGAATCCTAAAATCAGCATGTTCGGAACTTTATCTTGCAAATTGTACGGGGAATTTAAATAAAAGATTTATCTTTGTGTTCAAATATTAATACTATGAGACTTTTACTATTATTCTTCTTATGTATGCCTCTATCATTGTATTCCATATCTTTTAATGCGGAAATCAATTCGTTATTGGTAAAACTGGACTCTTTGATTGTTCAAAAGGAATCATTCATATTGGCTAAGGAAAATAAAATTGCCCAACTGCATAAACAGAAGAAGGAAGTCAGGACATTGGAAGAACGTTACTGGTTGAATAAGAGATTCTATGATGAATACTTTGTCTATAACGCTGATTCCGCAATGACGTATGTGGAGCAGAATCTGAATATCGCCTTTCGATTGGGTAAAGAAGAGTGGCAGGCGGAATGGAAAATCAAGCGATCTTTCCTGCTGTCGGCAACCGGATTGCTCAAAGAGGCATTGGATGCACTGCAAAGCGTGTCGAGTGATTTGTTGTCTCCAGAGCTAAAAGTGGAATATTACAGTCAGATGGTATTCCTATACTCTCACTTCGGTCAATATTCGGGGGAAAGCAATGCAGAGCTTCATGGTAAATATTACCAGAAAGAGAAAAATTATCAAGACTCCATCTATGCCATAGTAACTTCCCAAGACCCCTTCTATTTATGGTATAAGGGGTGGAAGTTCCGCAGGACGGATCAGATGGAGAGTGTGAAGGAGGAACTGATCAAAGAAGTATCGGCTTCTGATTTAGATACTCGCCGCGATGCAATGAATGCTTACGTGCTGGCATGTTTATGCCGCGACTCCGACGACAAGGACAATTACCTGAAGTTCATGATATGTTCGGGGATAGCCGATGTACGCACGGCTAATAAGGATATTGCCTCCTTGGAGGAGCTGGCAATAGCCTTGTTCAATCTGGGCGACATAGACCATGCCTATACCTATATTAATTATTGCCTGCAAAATGCGCAACTTTACCAAAATAGAGTACGCATAGTAAACATTGCGAAGGTGCAAGATGCCATCCAACAAGCCTATCAGGAACGCAGCCGGAAACAAGAAGCCCGTCTGCATACCTTTTTGATTCTGGTCAGCATGTTGTCTGTCGTTCTGCTAATGGCTATTCTCTATATTCTATGGCAGATGAAAAACCTTTCCCGTTCACGCAGTCAGTTGAATGAAGCGAACGGGTTGTTAAATAAGCATATAGATGAACTGTCGTTGGCACACGCCCAATTGGCTGAAGTAAACGAGAAACTGCATTCGTTGAATGAGCAATTGCAAGAAACGAATAGTAAACTTCGGGAATCCAATTATGTAAAAGAGGAATATATCGGCTATGTATTTGCCATCTGTTCCAATTATATCAGCAAGTTGGATGAATTTCGCAAGAACATCAACCGTAAAGTCAAGGCTCAACAAATAGATGCTATCAAGGCGTTGACCGATACTTCTGCTATGGCACAGAATGAGTTGAAGGAATTTTATCATAATTTCGATGCTATCTTTTTGCATGTTTATCCCGACTTTGTAAGTGATTTCAATGCTTTGTTGCAACCGGAGGCGCAGATTGTGTTGAAGGAAGGACAGTTATTGAACACGGAATTGCGCATTTATGCCTTGGTGCGCCTGGGCATCAACGATAGTGTGAAGATTGCCGATTTCTTGCATTGTTCTCCGCAAACGGTTTACAATAATCGGTTGAAGATGAGAAACAAAGCCATCATAGCCAAAGAAGAGTTTGCCAGCGCTGTTATGGCATTGGGAAAGATGCAGTAGACTTAGAGCCTGTTTTCGTCTCGTGGAATAAAAAAATTAGTCTCATGAGATCATTTTATTCGTCACGTGAGACAAAAGAAACCGTCTCGTGAGACGAAATTATTCATCTCATGGGAGGAATTTGCCTGTTTCGTAGATTGACGTTTGCAACTTGATTTTCGGATTATCCTATAGAATGAACGGTTCTTGAGATTATTCTATTTTTAGCAGATTGAAACATGAGAAGTCGTAACATGGCATGGCAAACAGGCCGTTTTTTATGGGAAAAGTTGGAAAATCCTTTCCTTATATGATGTTTACAGTTTACTTTATTAGGGATATTTATAATCGTAATCGGATGATAATTAATTTAATATGAATTATGCGGGTTTACTTCTTCTTCTTACTCCTCCATACAGCCTTTGATTTCAAGCCCTAAATTTGCATCGATAAAAATCTTATTAAACTTAATCCCACTATTTTATTTTTTAAATTAATGATACCATTTTAAATTAGTGATACCATGAGACATAAATTGAAGATTATTTCAGCCGGTCTGTGCCTGCTTCCTTTCTTTTGGGCTTGCGATGGAGCGAAGGAGTCCGCTTCTCCTGTAGATGTACAGGTAGAAAACCTGCTCAAGCAAATGACGCTTCGGGAGAAAATAGGACAGATGAACCAGGTAAGTTTGGGCAATGTCGACGAACTGGCTGTAGCAGTAGAGAATGGAGAAATAGGTTCGATGCTGAACGTAACCGATCCTGAATTGGTGAATCGGCTACAACGCATCGCAGTAGAGAAATCACGGTTGGGAATACCCGTATTGATGTCACGTGATGTCATTCATGGATATAGGACCATCTTTCCTATCCCATTGGGACAGGCAGCTACGTTCAATCCGCAACTTGTGGAAGATGGAGCCCGCGTAGCCGCTATTGAAGCTTCGTCGGACGGTATCCGATGGACTTTTGCTCCGATGATTGACGTTTCGCGGGATGCCCGTTGGGGACGTATGGCAGAGAGCTGCGGTGAAGATCCCTATCTGAATGCCGTCATGGGAGTGGCGATGGTGAAGGGCTTTCAAGGAAACTCCTTGGACAATGCGACGTCCATTGCGGCATGTGCCAAACATTTTGTAGGTTATGGAGCCTCTGAAGCAGGCAAAGATTATAATTCCACTTTCATTCCGGAGCGTACGTTGCGCAATGTCTATTTGCCTCCCTTCGAAGCAGTAGCCAAAGCCGGATGTGCCACCTTCATGACGTCGTTCAACGACAACGATGGAGTTCCCTCTACTGGAAATACCTTTATATTAAAAGATGTGCTCCGCAACGAATGGAACTATGATGGAATGGTCGTGACAGACTGGGCGTCGGCAACGGAGATGATTCCGCATGGTTTCTGCAAAGACCGTAAGGAAGTGGCAGAGAAAGCCGTGAACGCCGGTGTGGATATGGAAATGGTAAGCGGAGCTTTCCTTGAGAATCTGGAGAAACTGGTGAAAGAAGGAAAAGTGTCTGAAAAGTCTATCGACAATGCAGTCCGCAATATCTTACGCCTGAAATACCGTTTAGGATTGTTCGACGCTCCATACGTGGCGACCGGACAGTCGGTGAATTATGCACCGGAACATTTGGCTAAGGCCAAAGAAGCGGCAGAACAGTCTGCTATTCTGCTGAAGAACGACAAGAATATATTGCCTCTGGGCGGGAACGTCCGCACAATAGCCGTAGTAGGTCCTATGGCAGATGCGCCTCATGACCAGTTGGGCACATGGGCGTTTGATGGTGAGAAGTCTCATACGCAGACGCCGCTGGCTGCCTTGCGTGAGATGTATGGCGATAAAGTCCAGATCGTTTATGAACAGGGACTGGCATACAGCCGCGACAAGCGCACGGACGGAATCTCCAAAGCCATATCAGCTGCCCGCAAGGCGGATGTGGTATTGGCTTTTGTCGGCGAAGAGGCAATCCTTTCGGGTGAAGCGCACTCTTTGGCAGACATCAGTCTGCGTGGAGCTCAGAAACAATTGATAGACGCACTGTACAACATCGGCAAGCCGCTGGTGACAGTTATTATGGCGGGCAGACCTTTGACCATCGGTGACGAAGTGGAAAAGTCGGATGCCGTACTCTATTCTTTCCATCCGGGTACGATGGGAGGACCGGCATTGGCGGATATCCTGTTCGGTAAAGTAGTGCCAAGCGGAAAGACACCCGTTACCTTCCCGAAGATGGTGGGACAGTTGCCCATCTATTATGCACACAATCATACGGGACGCGCTCCCAGCGGCAAGGAAACTCTGATCGATGACATTCCGCAAGAAGCCGGACAGACCTCATTGGGCTGTACCTCCTTCTATATGGACGCCGGATTCGGTCCGTTATTTCCTTTCGGTTATGGATTGTCCTATACTACCTTCTGCTACGATAAGATGGCTTTATCCGCCGGCAAGCTGAAAAAGGACGGTACCTTGACGGTTACAGTGGACCTGACCAATACCGGAAAATATGCCGGAACAGAAATCGTGCAATTATATGTCCGCGACAAAGTAGGAACAGTGACCCGACCTGTCAAGGAATTGAAGGGGTTCCAGCGCATCACCCTGCAACCGGGTGAGGTAAAATCTGTAAGATTCGATTTGCCTGTGAGCGATCTTTCCTTCTGGAATATCGATATGAAGAAGGTCGTAGAACCGGGAGAGTTCACGGTATGGATCGGAACAAACAGTGACGAAGGACTTTCTGCCGACTTCGAGGTCGTAGATTAACCGAAGCATTGATTGACCACAGTGATTACCCCGATCGGAGTGATTGTTCAATCGAAGCAATCACTCCGATCGGGACAATTGCTTGATTGAGGTCAACGTTTGCTGGAGGGCGGTCAGACGAGGCATTGATTAAAATTGAAATAATTGATTGAAATAGAAATAACTGGTTAATAAATAAAAATTAAGTATGAGACATTTTATATTTTCAACATTATTGCTGGCATGCACATTTACTTCCTGCCAGTTCAAAGAAGCACAGATAGAAGCAGAAGCACCCGCTCCTGAGGCATTTGTACGCGTATCCGGACAAGATCTGATTCTTCCGGACGGTAATAAACTTTTCATTAAAGGCACAAACCTGGGAAACTGGCTGAATCCGGAAGGCTATATGTTCGGATTCAGCAAGACCAACTCCGGCCGCTTTATCGACGAAATGTTCAGCCAGATGGTCGGTCCTGACTTTACAGCAGAGTTCTGGAGAGAGTTTAAGGATAATTATATCACCCGTAAGGATGTGGAATTCATCGCATCAACCGGAGCAAACACCATCCGTCTGCCTTTCCACTACAAACTTTTCACTGACGAAGACTATATGGGATTGAAGAGCAATCAAGACGGTTTTGCACGTGTGGACAGTG
Organism: uncultured Bacteroides sp.; assembly: GCF_910585845.1. GTDB lineage: Bacteria > Bacteroidota > Bacteroidia > Bacteroidales > Bacteroidaceae > Bacteroides. Next base: position 36,211 of record NZ_CAJUHF010000019.1, read on the forward strand.
TTGTCAGCTGGTGCCGTGACAACGGTTTATACCTCATCTTGGACATGCATGACGCACCGGGCGGACAGACTGGTGACAACATTGATGACAGTTATGGTTATCCTTGGTTGTTCGATAGTGATGAAAGTCAGCAATTATTTTGCTATATTTGGCGAAAAATAGCGGATTACTATAAAAATGAAACGGTTATTTTGGGTTATGAACTGATAAATGAGCCGATTGCTCCCTATTTTGCGAACATGGAAGAGTTGAACAATAAATTGGAACTTGTGCACAAGCGTGCTGTGAAAGCCATTCGTGAGGTGGACAACAACCACATCATCTTGTTGGGCGGTGCACAGTGGAACGGAAACTTCAAACCTTTCAAGGATTCCAAGTATGATGATAAGTTGATGTATACTTGCCATCGTTACGGAGGTGCTCCTACCAAGGAGGCTATACAGGAGATCATCAATTTCCGTGATAGCGTGAACCTACCGATGTATATGGGAGAGATTGGTCATAACACGGACGAATGGCAGGCCGCTTTCTGTAAAGTGATGGAAGAGAATAATATCGGCTACACATTCTGGCCTTATAAAAAGAAGGATTCTTCTTGTTTCATGGGAATCAAGATGCCGGAAAACTGGGAACAGGTGGTAGCCTTTTCCGAAGCACCGCGAGGCACTTATAAGGAGATACGTGATGCACGTCCCGATCAGGGGGTAATCCGCAAAGCCATGATGGATTTTATCGAGAGCAGCAAATGTGAAAACAATCTGCCTCAAGTGAACTATATCCGTTCATTGGGACTGAATGTCGACGAATCATTTAATAATAAATAATAGATTATGAGAAAGGTGATTATTACGGGAGCGTTGTCTGTGATTCTTGCAGGAAATGTATTGGCACAGACTCCCGTTTATTTGGATGAAACAAAACCTGTAGAAGCCAGAATTGAGGATGCATTGAATCGCATGACATTGGAAGAGAAAGTGGCGATCACACATGCACAATCCAAGTTCTGTTCGCCGGGTGTTGCCCGCTTGGGTATTCCGGAGTTTTGGATGACAGACGGTCCGCATGGCATCCGTCCCGAAGTGTTATGGGATGAATGGGATCAGGCAGGCTGGACCAACGACTCATGTGTAGCATTTCCTGCACTGACTTGTCTGGCGGCTACCTGGGATCCGGAAGTGTCCATGCTTTACGGTAAGAGCATCGGTGAAGAGGCACGTTATCGCAACAAGACTGTCTTACTGGCTCCTGGCGTGAATATCTATCGTACTCCGCTTAATGGACGTAACTTCGAGTATATGGGTGAAGACCCTTATCTGGCAGGAAGAATGGTAGTGCCTTACGTACGAGGTGTACAACAGAATGGAGTGGCAGCCTGCGTGAAGCACTATGCGCTGAACAATCAGGAAGTAAACCGCCACACCACCAATGTGATTGTTGACGACCGTGCTTTATACGAAATCTATCTGCCTGCATTCAAGGCGGCAGTGCAGGAAGGAAAGGCATGGTCCATTATGGGTTCATACAACCTCTATAAAGACCAGCACGGCTGTCATAACCAATATCTGCTGAATGATATCCTGAAAGGTGAATGGGGATTTGATGGCGTGGTCGTTTCCGATTGGGGAGGTGTTCATAATACGGAAGAAGCCATACACAACGGATTGGATTTGGAATTTGGCAGTTGGACAAACGGTCTTTCAAATGGAGCAAGCAATGCATACGACAACTATTATCTGGCACAGCCTTATCTGAAACTGATAAAAGAAGGAAAAGTAGGTACCAAAGAGCTGGATGATAAAGTACGTCGCATTCTCCGCCTGGCTTATCGCACGACGATGGACCGTAACAGACCGTACGGTGCATTATGTTCTGAGGCTCACATTGCCGCAGCCCGTCATATTGCCGAAGAGGGTATCGTATTGTTGCAGAACAAGAACAATATCCTGCCTATCGATTTGGGTAAAGTGAAGAAGATAGCAGTGATCGGTGAGAATGCTGTCAAGATGATGACCGTTGGAGGAGGTAGTTCTTCATTGAAGGTGAAATATGAACTTTCTCCGTTGGATGGCATTAAGAAGAGAGTAGGGAAGCGGGCAGAAGTGGTTTACGCACGTGGATATGTGGGAGACCCTTCGGGTGAGTATAATGGTGTCAAGTCCGGGCAGAATCTGGAGGACAAACGTTCACCGGAAGAACTGATAGCTGAAGCCGTGCAGGTAGCCAAAGAATGTGATTATGTTATATTCATTGGCGGTTTGAACAAGAGTGCCCATCAGGACTGCGAAGATTCAGACCGGAAAGATATAGCTCTTTCTTATGGACAGGATGCAGTTATCTCTGCTTTGGCAAAAGCCAATAAGAACCTGGTGGTGGTAAACATTTCAGGTAATGCTGTCGCTATGCCTTGGGTGAAGGAGGTTCCGTCCATCGTACAGGCATGGTATCTGGGTACGGAATCCGGAAATGCCATTGCTTCGATTCTGATGGGTGATGTGAATCCTTCAGGTAAACTGCCGTTTACTTTCCCCGTTGCACTAAACGATGTCGGTGCACACAAATTGGGAGAATATCCCGGTGTTCCCAGAAATGACGGAAGCAAGATTGTAGATGAAAAATATAATGAAGGTATTTTTGTCGGTTATCGTTGGGCGGAAAAGAATAAGATCACTCCGTTGTTCCCCTTCGGACATGGATTGAGTTATACAACGTTTGCCTATGGAACTCCCGTTGCTTCGTCCAAGACAATCACAGCCGATGGCAATATACAGGTTTCACTGACTGTCAAGAATACCGGAGCTGTAGCAGGTAAGGAGATTGTGCAGTTGTATATCGGTGATGAGAAAGCTTCTGTGCCTCGTCCGGTTAAAGAGTTGAAAGGATTCCAGAAAGTGGAACTGCTTCCCGGTGAGGAGAAAGAAGTCGTATTCACCATTACTGATAACGATTTGAAGTTCTTCGACGCAGCAGCTCATGCATGGAAAGCTGAGCCGGGTAAATTTAAGGCTTATATCGCTGCTTCGGCAACAGATGTACGCTCTACTGTTACCTTTGAATATAAATAATTTCTCTGGAAAGAGATTGTAAATACATAAATGAATGAAGAGAGAGTGTATCAAAACTCTCTTTTCACAAAAAATGAGGGTGCGTCATAATGCCCAGATTGAAAGATTCCCCCCTGCCACAGTTATTTGTAGCAGGGGGGATTTTCTCAAAGAAGGAGTTTTGACACCCTCAAGTATTTTAGATCCTGTTTAAATTTTCTTCAAGAAGAACTCTCAAGGAAGGCTGAACAAAATTTAAACAGGTTCTAATTCAGACATTATCCTCTTTTGATTTATTTCCTCATCCGCAGTACCCGGATTCCCGTCCATTTGTCATTTTTTAGCAGCATCTGCTTTAAGGCAGTTTTGGAAACGGTCACTTTCTTGTCTTTAGAGGAAGCATGCAACAGGCTGAGTTTGCCATCTACATAGAATGCAATGCCCATGTGGGCTACATCCAGTCCCGGAGTATTGGTGATGATGGTAATGATATCGCCATTCTTGATCCAAGGCAGACCGTTGACTGGAAGCTGGTCCTGAGGAACATAGTAGACTTCCTGACCGGACAATGACTTTTCGATCTCTTTCATCCCTGCTACGTTTTGTGGAGAGTTTTTCAACTGTTTATAGAGTTCCGGGTGGGAAGACATATAGGTCAGGACCATTTTCTTCGCGTACGGGCTATGGGCGGCACTTACATCTTCCAGAAAACCATTACGAATTCCGTTGTTTACCCAGTCGGTATTATAGTGTAAACGGGACAGGTAACCGTTTATTTTCCCATCACGATACCGGATCATCTGGAGTTTCTCAGCAAAGTCACTTTCTGCCACCTGCCCGTCTTCCGTAGGAGAGAGGGACAATGCCAAGACATATTCTACAAACGTAGTACAGTCCATTTCATCACAGTTGATGATCAGTTCTTCTTCGCCATCGGTTGCTTCCAATGTATGGGCAACATAAGGAATATCCAGGAATTTGATTCCATTATTCAACATGGCATTCTCTTTGTCTTCTGTCTGGGCGTTTGCCATAACTATGCAAAACGCGCTGAACAGGAATGTAATCATTGTTTTCATCATTCTTTCGTTTTTTAATATAAATAAAAAGGATATCGCAAAAGTACGACATCCTTTTTATAAATCCTGAGAGCTTGTTTAAATTTTCTTCAAAAAGTTTTTTATTCAGCTTTTTCTGAATCTCTTTTCGCTCTGTTTTCCTCTTTTCATTCGTCGCATAGCCTGCTATGCCCTTTTCTTACTTTTCGAACTTAAGTCCTTCGCGCAACCACTTCTCCAGTTCTTCTGTCCACTGGCGCTTGTAAGTGAAGTTATCGCGGAATCCCCAGCCATGTCCGCCTGTAGGGTAGATATGCATGGATACGGGAACTTTCTGTTCGTTAAGTGCAAGAAAATAGCCGATACTGTTCATGGGAGGTACAGCGCGGTCGTCTGCAGAGAGCATGATGAAAGCCTGAGGCGAGCGGGACGATACGCGTCGTTCAAGCGAATAGGCTTCTTCCTGTTCTTTGGTAGGCTTTTCACCGAGAAGGTTCGTGCGTGAACCTCCGTGAGTGATGCCCGGTATCATAGAGATAACAGGATAGAACAGAATCTGGAAATCCGGACGGGTCTCTTCGCTACTATAAAGAGTGGCAAGTGAAGCTGCCAGATGTCCGCCTGCCGATGCACCCATAATACCTATGCGGTTGGACGAGATACCCCATTCCTTAGCGTGTTGGCGGATGATGCGGATAGCCTGTTCCGCATCGGAGAGAGGGACTTCACTATGGCCGTTCGGCATGCGATATTTCAGGACTGCATAGGTGATGCCTTGGGTATTGAACCAAGACGCCATATCATGACCTTCGTGATTCATTGCCAAGCGGGCATATCCGCCACCCGGACACATGAGTATCGTTATCCCGTTGGGCTTTGCCGGACGATAGACTGTAATGGTCGGATTAGTAACGTTGGCTACGCGACCTCCTTCCAGATCTTCCTGTTCGCCGGTCAGACCATTGGTATTAGGCGCACCGTTGGGCCATAAAGGTATTTCAACGGGCTTTTGAGCCGATACTGATAGAAATGTTGTCATAATCAAAGTTGCAAAAAATGAAATAGCTTTCATATCCTTATTGTTTATTTAGCTTTCATGGAAGATTTAATGAAATAGATAATCAACAATGCATAAGCAACTAATGCCAGTACTTCAGACCAAGCATTGTTTAACCATGCATCGTTCACCAGATTTATACCTCCGAAGCGCATTGCTGCACTGACGACACCCAAGAGGGCACCACCGGCAATAAATCCGGAAGCAAGCAACGTACCTTTTTCACCACGTGCGGCATTAATGGAAGCATCTTTGCTGCGGCTTGTCACATACCAGTTGATGGCACCACCTACTACCAGAGGTACATTCAGTTCCAAGGGAATAAACATACCTAAAGCAAATGCCAGAGCCGGAACTTTGAAAGCGTTCAGTACGATAGCAAGTATCGCACCGATGCCATAAAGCAGCCACGGAGCACTTACACCGTTCATTAATGGCTCGATGACAGCAGCCATAGCATTGGCTTGAGGAGCTGCAAGTTTTCCACTGGTGAATCCGTACGTTTGGTTCAGGATAATCATCACGCCACCCACGGTTGCGGCAGAGACGATGGTTCCGAGGAACTTCCATGTTTCCTGTTTCATGGGGGTGCTTCCCAGCCAGTAGCCGATTTTCAGGTCGGTAATGAAACCGCCTGCCATGGAGAGTGCCGTACAGACAACACCACCCATCACTAATGCGGCAACCATGCCTTCAGGACCTTTCAGCCCTACTGCTACCATTACTACGGATGCCAGAATCAATGTCATCAGTGTCATTCCGGAAACAGGATTAGTGCCTACGATTGCGATGGCGTTGGCAGCTACTGTCGTGAACAGGAAGGCGATGCCTGCCACCAGAAGAATCGCTACAACCGTATGCAACAGGTTGCCTTGCATGACGTCGAAGTAGAAAAACAGAAGTACCAACAACAAGGTTACGATAGAACCCGTAGCAATAATCTTCATGGATATATCGCGTTGTGTACGTTTGATGCTGGTTTTATCATCGGATTTGCCCTTCATCTCCTTGGCAGCCAATCCTACGGCACTTTTGATGATATCCCATGACTTGATGATGCCGAGGATACCTGCCATAGCGATACCACCGATACCAATGCTCTTGGCATAATACTTGAAGATCTCTTCAGGAGACATTGTGTTGACGGCAGATACGATTTCCGGATTCCATTGGTTCAGCACACTGTCTCCCCAAATCATGGATATACCCGGAATGATGATCCACCAGACAGCCAATGAACCGGCGCAGATGATGGAAGCATACTTTAATCCTACGATGTAACCCAGACCCAATACAGCTGCACCCGTATTTACCTTGAACACCAGTTTGGCTTTTTCTGCCAGCATTTCTCCAAAACCGCATACGCGTGTAGTGAAGTTCTCGTTCCACCAGCCGAATGTAGCGACAATGAAATCGTACAGACCTCCGATGATACCTGCCATCAACAAGGGTTTTGCCTGGTTTCCACCTTTTTCTCCCGATACAAGCACCTGTGTGGTGGCTGTGGCTTCGGGGAACGGGTATTTGCCATGCATGTCGTTGACAAAGTATTTACGGAACGGGATGAGGAAGAGTATACCTAATATACCTCCCAGGAGCGAACTGATGAATACTTGGGTAAAAGTGACTGTGATTTCCTCCGGATAGGTTTCCTGCAGGATGTATAGTGCAGGTAGGGTGAAGATGGCACCTGCCACGATAACGCCGGAACTTGCTCCAATCGATTGGATGATGACATTTTCGCCTAATGCATTTTTACGTTTGGCTGCACTTGATACTCCGACTGCAATGATTGCGATAGGTATGGCAGCTTCGAATACCTGACCTATTTTCAGTCCCAGATATGCCGCTGCTGCCGAAAAGAGGATAGCCATAGCTATACCCCAAGCGACAGACCATAAGTTGACTTCCGGATATTTCTTGTCGGGGCTCATCAAAGGATTGTAGACTTCGCCCGGTTTCAGTTCACGGAATGCGTTTTCCGGTAAAGCGGCCATTTTTTCTTCTTCTTGTTTCATGTTTTCTTATTTGTTTTTTATAAAGTTATAGTCCTACAGATGAAAAAACTTCCAAAGAAAACAAAAAAAAAGGAGAATTGAAAAATTCTCCTTCTTCTTATGATAGAAAAAATGCTTATTTTGCGTCTTTCGCCGTCATTTCTCCTTCTACATAGAGCCGCATCATTTCTGTTTTGGCATTCGTACGCAGAGTGATGGACTTCTTGAAATGCCCCGGATACTTGCCGGTACCATTATAGGTGATCTTGATGGTGCCGGTCTTTCCCGGTAACACAGGCTCCTGAGTATATTCGGGAACTGTACATCCACAGGAAGCCACAGCCTGATGAATGACCAATGGGGCATCGCCTACGTTAGTGAAGGTAAATACACAGTTCACAACCGGATCTTTTTCAGAGAACGTCCCGAAATCGTGAGTGGTTTTGTCAAACTTGATATCAGCCTTTCCTTGTGCTGAAACGTATCCGATGCTCATTACGAGCATAAGCATATACACTGCTAATTTTTTCATGTCTCTTATTTTTTTGTATTATACGAAAGACAAAGATACAGCATTTTTACGAAAGCAACTCTCATGATATGCCAAATAGTATTAAAATTACCTTGTTGCCAGTATTCAGTCTTTCTTGGAGGGGGTGATTCTGCGAAAGACAAAGGGCTGCAATGGATCATTCTATGGTCAGAATCCGTCCCTTAGGATATTTCACCTTATAGCGCAGAGACCATTCGCGTTGTTCGCCAGGTTGCAGGTTTATTTGCCAGGTAATGATGCCTTTGGCTTCATCCAGAGTGCCACCGCTGATTTCTTCTGCCGTCACGGTGATATTACTGTTACGCGATACGGGTAGTTGGTCGTAAAGGGTGAGTGTCACAGGTTCGGGGCGTGTGTTGCGTACGGAAAGTTTCCAGGCGATGGATTGTGTCTGGTTGGAACCGATGAACTTGCGGGAAGTATATTCGTTTTCTTTCGTGCGCTGTACCATGATGCGTTTGTCGCGTCCCAGAGAGAAGGAGAGGGTATCGCTCTGCTGGCTGACGTTCATGATGGACTTGCCGATGAAGGTATTCTCAAAGTAGACATTGGCTTCGCCTTCGAGCAGGTGCAGCTTCTCCCAGTCGGTGACCTGTGCCATGAGGAATGCATCCTTATCAATCTTCGGAGTGCTTTGGTAGGTATAAGCGGCGGGAATTTGATAATGCCCGATTTCGGCAACGACCGGTTTGTTATCTGAAGGAATCGTGTAGGGGACTTTGATTTCAAACTCATATCCCATCTGCCCTTGGGTCTGTTCGACATCGAGTGCCATGCTGACCTCTTCTTCTATGGCAGCCGCCTTTTTGATGGATTTGGTGGAAGGTTTGAGTGAGGATGCCGATGCTTTGCCATAACCTACCACTACGACTTCATCTAACATCTGTGTGTCTTCTTGAAGAACGACATTCATGATGTTTCCACGTATATCTTTGGTTTGAGTTTGAAAACCGATGAAGGCAAATCGGAGCCGGTTCTTTCCGTTAGGGATAGTGATGGAATACTTGCCGTCTATGTCGGTGACAGTACCTACAGTGCTACCGGGTATTGTTACACTTGCTCCAATAATCGGTTCCCGGTTATTATCGAGCACTGTTCCTGAAACGGAGTTTCCATTCTGATTCAGTTCGTACTGGGGAGCTGAAAGCCCATAGTCCAGCCAATAGGTGGCTAACTTCGGAGCCATGTTTCCGGTTGTAGGATTAGAAGAGGAGAGGGAGAGTTCCACATTTTTCCAATCTTCTTTGGTGTTCTGGAAGATATTTGCTTTGTAAACAATGGATATAGGTTCGGACAGGCTGCCTGAACGGACATCATAGGAGGGGAACCAGCCGGCATTCTTTACGTAATAGCTCAGTGTGAATGTGGCCTTGCAGGCAGCGGGCGCATTGATGTTTACTGCAATCTCATTCATGGGAGTTAATGATTTTCCGCTTAACTGGGCTATCTCCGCATTCAACTGCTCTTGTTTTCGAGCCAGTTCTTCTATCTTCTCGTTGATAGCGAGTTCTTTCGATTTCAGGGCTTTCAGTTGGGCGGAGTAGTATTGGTTTACCTCTTTGATGGTAACTAAGGAAGCAGTTGTATTCTTGTTATTGACCGAACAGTTTGTTTTCAGCATGTCATATTCGGCATTAATCAGTCCGAGTTCGGCTTTCTGCTGTTTTTCCTGTTTCTCTGTCTTTTTCAGTTCTTCTTGCAAGCTCTGTTGTTGCTGACTGACAGAGGCGCTGTCCGTATAGTTGTATTGCTGATTGACGGCTGTAACGGTGAGTTTGCCCTTGGCACTGACCTGTATACTTTGTGCATCCATATAGGGGGATAATCCGGTGAAGATGAGTGTAGAAGTTCCCGCAGGGATGTCTACTTGCTTGGTACGTGTCACTTGGGCACCGTTGATGAATAATGTAACTTTCTCGGCAGTTGTTTTCACTTTAGTCTGTCCCATAAGGGTTGTGGCGCATAAGTATAGGCATATCCATAGCGCGGATTTCATTGGTTTCATAGTCAGTTGTTTTTGATGTTATGCTATTGTTTTTTGATGTTATGCTATAAAGGTAGGTATATCTGTAAACAATACTCTTCCGCAGTCCTTTCATTTAACCTCATTTAACCATAGTTTTGATGCCTATATGATCTCATGACTTGCATACTGATTAGTATTATGCTCTGTTTTATTTCTTTACAAATGCGCAAAGAAAAACTTACTTTTTTGAGTGTTCCGAATTAACTCACTGAGTGAATGCCTTTGAGTCAGGGACTGAAAGGGTTTGAGTCCCTGACTGAAACCATTTCAGTCCCTGACTCATTATCCCCCCTCTCAGAAGGTATTCTGAAGGGGGAAGAGGCTTAATCCACTATCGAAACACTTTCGATTAAAAATATTGATATATGAAGGACATATAGGAGTTTTTTTCTTCTGCAGTAGATAATAAGTTTCCCGATAATTGGCTTCTTGGCTTGTATCTTTCCGAAAAAGGTTGTTTATTTGTATTCATTGTCTATTTAATTGTTTGTGTCCCATGAAAATCAGTTCTTGGATATTCTTTTCTTTGCTTTTAGTGATGGCAAGTTGCCAACCAGATTATACTTTTACTGTGAATTGTATCGGGTTGGAGGCTTACGAAGGAGACACGGTCCATCTTTGGCGTTATGGTGCTGACCTCATGACAAGTGACAAGGACTATGGAAAAGCTCCCTTGGCTTCTGCTGTCATCAGAAACGGCCGGGTCACTTTCTCCGGGAAAGAAGATACCTTGCATATCTATGGTATGGAGCATCGTCATGGCAGGAATTTCTTCTATCCCGAAAGGGGAGTGCTGACGCTTACTGACGTAGCTCCAACGGAAAAACCTGTGCCGGATAAAAGTACTAACCCTCATTCTCTGAATGTGCGTCTTTGGAAACTCTGGTATGAAGATTCATTTCCGCGTGAAGAAACCCGTCAGTTCGTGTTTGACAATGCGGGTAATGCTATGGGATGGATGGTATTTGACCATTGGGCGGAAATATATCCGGATGAATTGGAAAAGCTATATCAGAACAGCAATCCGCAAATGCGGGACAGTACATCGGTATTGATGGGATTGAAACGTATGCTCGATGATACTCGCTGCTTGGTGCCAGGAGATGATTTTATTGATTTCAGGCAGGTGGACTATATGGAAAAGGATAGTTTACTCTTTTCGGATATCGCAGGAAAAGGGCAACCGGTGTGTTTGTTGTTCTGGTTGCAGGGGGGAATAAATGGCATTCGTGTGGAGTTGGATGATTTGCGGAAGCGTTATCCGGATGTTCGGACGGTGGTTGTTGCCTATAGACATCAAGCACCGGAGCTGAAAGAGTTTGTCATCGAATTGAAGGATAAATATCACGCGGCCGTCTTGGACGACAGCCGCCATCTGAATGGAAGTATCCGCTGGAAATATCGCATTTATGGTTCTTTCAATTACGAATATCTGTTTGACGGACAAGGAAAACTGATAAGTATGAAACCTGTATTATAATGTATTTCAAGTCTCGCATATCTTTGATATGCTGTCAGTAAACAAATTTATAATAAGCCTCTGCCTTAGCCAGTGTCTCCGGTTTCCCCACATCGAACCAGTTCTCACTATCTATGGGATATCCCTGTATATGCGCTTGCGAACAGATATCCACGTAAAACGGGATTATGGAGAATTTGCCGGTCCAACGTTCGTTCTCCATATACTGGAAGATGGAGGGGGAAAGGACATGGACACAACCGAAAGCCTGCAATTGATAATGATCACTGGGATAATCAAGTTCCTTGGGAAGCACTTCGCCGGTGGAAAGATTGGTCCAGCCACAGAGACGATTGTCTTTATCCATCAGCAGGTAACGGGATGTTTTCCGGCGATTGGTAAGCAGGGTGGCGTCTGCCTTGCTCTCTATATGGTGACGGTAGAAGGCATTAAGGTCTATATCCGTCAGGATGTCGGAATTGTGTATCAGGAAAGGCTCATTGCCCTCCAGCAGGGGGCGGGCTTTTTTGATTCCACCGCCTGTCTCCAATAATTCACCCCGTTCGTCGCTGATATGGATATCTACGCCGAAATTGTTATGAGCGTGGAGGAAATCGATGATTTGTCCGCCAAAGTGGTGGATGTTTATGGTGATGTCATTGAATCCGGCATCTTTCAGCCGGAGAATAACGCGTTCCAACATAGGTTTACTCGCAACGGAAACAAGGGCTTTAGGCATATTGTCGGTCAACGGACGAAGACGGGTGCCGAGCCCTGCGGCAAAGATCATTGCTTTCATAATGGTTTCAGTTTATAAGTTATTTGTAACTTGTCACTTGTAGCTTTGTCACTTGTCACTTCGTCACTTGTCACTTGCAACTTCGTAACTTGTCACTTGCAACTCGTAGCTCCTTCAAAAATTTGTTCTATATTCTGTTCCCTATGGATAAGATTTACCTGTACTCCGAACTGTTTGTTCAGGTGTTCTGCCAGATGTTGTGCCGAATAAACGGAACGATGCTGACCGCCCGTGCATCCGAAACAGACGGAGAGATTGGTGAATCCCCGCTCCATATATCGTTTTACTGAAGCATCTACTAAGCCATAGACATGTTCGAGGAAAGTGGTTATCTCTCCATCTTCTTCGAGGAAGCGGATAACAGGTTCATCCAGTCCGGTGAGAGATTTGTAACGGTCATATTTGCCGGGATTGTGTACAGCGCGGCAATCGAAGACGAAACCACCACCGTTTCCACTGGAATCTTCGGGAATACCTTTCTTGTAGGAAAAGCTGGTAACCTTCACAACAAGCTGAGGTTTCTGCGAACTGTCCGCAAATTGTTTCAGTTCGGTAAGTTCCTTCAGTACGTGGCAGAGATACGGATATTCGGGATACGGCTCCTGCAATAACTGACGCAGGTTTGCAATGGCAAAAGGTACACTCTGAATGAAGTGCGGCTTTTTCTCGAAATAACCACGGAACCCGTACGCGCCCAGCACTTGCATGGTACGGAACAGGACAAAGTGACGCAGTTGTGCATGGAAGTATGTTTCATCTACAGACTGGTATTGGCGCAACGCTTCAATATATTCCTTCAGAAGTTCCTGACGCAGGCTATCGGGATAGTTGGCCTTGGCTTGCCACAGGAAAGATGCTACATCGTAGTAAATGGGTCCTTTCCTTCCACCTTGGAAGTCTATGAGCCACGGTTTTCCATCCTTGATCATTACGTTGCGGCTTTGGAAGTCGCGATACATGAAGGTTTCTGAGCTGTTGCGCAATAGTACATTCGCCATTTTCTGAAAATCATCTTCCAGCCGGTCTTCCTGAAACTCTATTCCGGTGGCTTTCAGAAAGCAATATTTGAAATAGTTCAAGTCCCACAGGATGCTTCGGCTGTTGAATTCTGATTGTGGGTAGCAATATGAAAAGTCCATACCGTCGGCACCGATAAACTGTATGGTCGGTAACAAGCGCATGGTTTTATGGAGGAGTTGTTTTTCCTCTTCATCGAAAACGTTTGTCTTTCTGCCTTTCTCAATGGCATTAAACAGGAGCATATCACCCAAATCCTCTTGTAAGTAGAGGGTATTGTTTTCACTTTTAGCCACGACTTCCGGTACGGGTAATCCTTTCTTCCGGAAATGGTCTGCCATATATAAGAAGGTTTGGTTCTCTTCGATAGAAGTTCCGCTGACGCCGATAAGTGTGGGTGTGCCTGTCAGTCGGAAGTAGCGGCGGTTGGAACCGGACGAAGGGAGTTCGTTTACGACTTCCGGTTCGTGTCCGGTATATGTGCGATATAGTTTTTTCAGTTCTTCGATAATCATGATAGGCTGTTCTTATTTTTTGGCAGCTAAGATAACTCTTTTGTAGGATATACACTACCTTTGCAGAGAAAAAAATGTTCTTTTGAGAATGTGTGATGGGGTAAAGAGAACCGATTGGAACAGACTATTTATGAAAAAATCATTTTTGTGATTGCAAAATATCATTTTTATTTTTGATTATAAAAAAACTTCTTTTACCTTTGCATCGCTTTTCTAAAGAAAGTAATGCGGCAATAGCTCAGTTGGTAGAGCATCAGCTTCCCAAGCTGAGGGTCGCGAGTTCGAGCCTCGTTTGCCGCTCATAAAGAAAGCCTTGATAGTTAAGTGATTAGCTATCGAGGCTTTCTGCTTTTAGCAGGTTACGGAAAGTCTATTTTCGGGTGGTTTCAGAGGGTGCATGTAAACCAAGATGTAAACCGAAAATTCATTATGAATGCCTGTGTTTCAGTAGTTTGCTACAAATCTAAGACATTATCCAATGGTGAAAATCCATTGATGCTCCAAGTATCTAAAGGAGGAAAGCGTAAATACCAAAGTTTAGGCATATCCATCAATCCTAAATATTGGGACTTCACACGAAACAAACCTAAGCCTAACTGCCCTAATAAAGAATATATCCAAAAGATTATCTTGGATAAACAAAGGGAGCTACAACAACGCATGTTGGAACTAAACAGCGAACAAAAAGAATACACTACCACCACTTTACTCAATAATGAGAATACAAAGTTTGAGCTAAAAACAGTCAGTATGTTCTACAAGGAACTTATAGAGCAATACACACGGGAGGATAAATGTGGAAACCGTCTTATCTATAAAGGCTCATTCAATTCACTCAAAGTTTTCACTAATGGGAAATTGGATATTCCATTTAATGAAATAGATATTGCTTGGCTTAACAAGTATGAGAAGTGGCTACGCTCCAAAGGTAATAGAGAAACTACAATCAGCCTACTTTTTCGCACGTTCCGTAGTGCATACAATAAAGCTATCAATGAGGGCTTGAGTTTTACCAAAGACGATTACACTTTCAAGGCTTCCGATGTAAGCAGACAGTTCAGCTATTCAAAACTTGATAAGCAATTAAGTTGGGATATGCCGAAAACGCAATCCAAAATTGAGCCTAAACAGCAACCGATAAGGCAAGAAGCAGAGCCAAATTACAGCGTTACCGATAGCCTTGTTGAGAGCAATGGATTGGGCTTATTGACTCCATCGGATGCTCCACCAGAGGATGAGCAAGTACCTTCTTGGCAGAAACAAAAGAAGAAGGAGCGAAAGAAGAATCGAGGAATAAGATTCTAAACAAACAAATTTTTCACACTTAAAACAAATTGATATGAGTAATAAAAACTTTAACCACAACGACAATGAGTCGTTTATGGAAGGCATCTACGGATGCTTGGAGAGAATAGAAACCGCAGTAATTGAATTGCAAAAGTTTCAACCGAGTGAAGTTAATTCCACAGCTTCTAATGTGGACAACACTGCATTAGTTCAAGAAATTAAGGTTCTTGTTGAGAATGCCACAGTTGCTAACTGTAAGTATACAGAACGTAAAATCCAGGAACTTACAAAGACATTGAGTGAAAACCTCGGTGTTGTCAATGATAATGTAAAGGGTGCTTCGGGTAAGAATAAGCCCGATTTTGTAGCCATACAAAATGAGTTAGAGAACCTTAAAAAGTTGACGACATCACTTATACCGATGATTGAGGAGTCCAAAGTTATCCATAGAGAGAATGACTATAACTTCAATTTAAACTTCAATTCCAAACTTGATTGGTTTGTGATTACACTCAATACTATTATCATCGCATTCTTTGCTTCCGCATATTACTTTGAGTCGCAGCGGAACAAGGATGAAGAGGATGATTCTCTCAAATACCGCTACATCAAGATGAAAGGTGAAGCATCGGCTGAGCAGATAGCCACATTGGAGAACATATTTGAACTCAACCGAGATAACCAAAAGATTGAGCAGATGCGTGAAGATGTGGAGACCTATGAAGAGGCTGTCCGCGAACAAGTAGCCCTCACCGAGCAAGCACGCCTAAAAGAGCAAGCGGCAAAGGAACAGGAAAGCAAAGCCAAGTCCATCAAGGAGAAGCAAGAGCCAAAGGATAACCCAAACAAAAAATCAAAACCGTGAGCCTATGGCAAGTATCAAGGTAAAGTTTCGACCCTCGACAACTGCGAACAAGGAGGGAACAATCTATTATCAAATCATTCAGAATCGTGTAATCCGTCAGTTAAAGACGGATTACCAACTCTTTATGCACGAATGGGATGAAGATAACAATGTAATAATCGCCACCAATGACAGCCGACAAAACTATCTTCGATCCATCGAAGAGTGTATAAATTGGGATATTAAAAGGTTGCAATGCATCATCAACCAATTAGAGAATAAGCGAGTGAAATACACCGCCGATGATGTTATTTCTACATTCCAGAAGCAAGCCAACGAACAATCTCTGTTCAACTTTATGCAGAGTGTTATTGCTCAATTACAACAGATGGGCAAGCAACGCACATCGGAAACCTATCGTTGCACGCTCAAAAGTTTTATGCAGTTTAGAGAGTATAAGGATGTACTATTGGAAGACATTGACTCGGACTTAATAATGATATATGAGGCTTATTTGCGTAACAAAGGACTGACAAAGAACAGCACCTCGTTCTATATGCGAATACTCCGAGCTGTCTATAATCGTGCAGTTGAAAAGGATTTGACCACCAATCGAAACCCTTTCAAACACGTTTATACAGGTATTGACAAGACCATTAAACGAGCAATCCCATTAAAGGCAATCAAGCAGATTAAGAATCTCGATCTATCATTGCAACCCTCATTGGACTTCGCAAAGGATATGTTTCTCTTCTCGTTCTACACTCGTGGTATGTCATTTATTGATATGGCATACTTGAAGAAGAAAGACCTATCTAATGGCATATTATCATACCGCAGACGCAAAACCGGGCAACAATTATTCATCAAATGGGAGAAGTGTATGCAGGAGATTGTGGATAAGTACGATAATCCGTTATCAGGCTACCTATTGCCAATTATTAGACCGATGAACGGTGATGAACGCACACAATATCAAAATGCGATGTATCAATCGCAAACTCAAAACTATTGGCAAAATGGTAGGTATTCAACTACCTCTGACGATGTACACAGCGCGCCACTCTTGGGCAAGCGTGGCGAAAAATAAGAATGTACCAATATCGGTAATCAGTGAAGGAATGGGACACGATTCAGAAATAACGACACAAATCTATTTGGCTTCGCTTGATACAGCAGTGGTGGATAAGGCTAATAGTTTGATTTTAAATTCGCTATAAGATGTTTAGCGAAATGCTCTAACTCTTAATAAGAGACAAATCTTAAAGTATCATTGCTTGTATTTCAGTAGTATAATGATAAGTTCAATTTGTATTAGCTAAACAATCCAATATTATTTTCTTTTGAGCGAGACTTTTTTCTTGATAAATTAGCCTTTAATTGCGATATTTTGTGTATTTTTGCATCGTGCGATTTGTCTCTTATTAAGAGATTGACACAATGTGAGTGGGTCTAAGTGTTTATATGCTCTTTAATTTAGGCCTTTTAAGAAAGGGCAAAAACATAAAACCAATAGAATTATGGAACTTAAAAATTTGTTCAATCTTTCTTCTGAATCATTAGAAAAATTGGATTTGGCATTGGCGAATTTGCCAGCGGAAGCTAAAGTTGCAAGTTCAGAAGCTAATTGGAACGATTGCATGTCTTGCAAAGGCGGTTCATGTACTACAGGATTTGGTGGTGATTGATTTACCGTTCTATTCAAAAGTAAGGGCGTGTATCTTTAGGGAACACGTTCTTGCTTTTTATAGTGCTAAAATTTAAATTATGATAAATGAAAAAACAGAGGAATTGTGTTTAGTTGTTACGGAAAGATGCAATCTTAATTGCTCATATTGCCAAAGCAATAAACAATTCTCTCATACAATGTCCATTGCGTGTGCAAAGGAATATATAGATAAATATCTTCATGTATCTATGGTTCCAAAACCTTCCATTACTTTTATGGGAGGCGAACCTTTTGTGGCATTTAAAACAATCAAGGAGATTGTATCATATGTAAAACAATGTTATCCACAAAAAGAAGTGTCTTTTACTATTGTAACTAATGGTACTTTAGTTCATGGAGAAATTCAAAGATGGATTAAAGAAAATGAAAACTGTCTCCAAATAACTCTCAGTTTAGATGGAGTCGAAGAATCTCATAATTTAAACAGATGTAATTCTTTTCGCTTAATAGATATCGACTTTTTTAAAAGTTTGAGAAAACCTATTATCAATTCTGTATTTACTTCAAATACGATACAGGATATGTCCTGCAACTTGAAAGAACTGCATAAGCACAATTTCCTAATAAAAGGATTTATCGCAGATGGAGAACAATGGAGTAAACAATCTATTGATATATTGGCTACCCAATTATTCTCAATGATTGAATATTATCTTGATAATCCTCATATACAACCATTTTCACTACTATCATTACCGATATATCAGTTGACTACTAACAAATCCATAAAAAGATGTGGGACAGAGTGCTTTTATGAAGTTTCAATATCAGCTGATGGAAAAGAGTATGCTTGTCATAGATGCACGCCGTTTGAGAATAATGGTACCTGGAAAATTCCACAAAAATACTTGACACTAACTAATGCAAGATTCCTTCTGGATGATTGTATCGGTTGCCCTTTCGATAGAATTTGTAATGCCTGTCCTGCATCTAATGCATCTCTAAAAGATAATTTAGAGATGGCTTTGATTAACTGTCAAATAAGGAAACTTTTGTTTAAGGCTAACGCTTACTTTTATTTGCGAATGTTGACATCAGAAAATGATTATGTTGCGTTAAATTACTTTCCTGATAAAAAAAAGAAACATATGATACAATCATCAAGAATAATTTTAGAGCTTTTATAAGATGGAATATGTAGATATTACAGCCGATGATACAAAGGAAATAATTCTTATGGCCACTAATGCTTGTAATCTGAAATGCAAGTATTGCTATGAGACAAATAAGAATGCCCCATCAATGTATCTTGACAGATTGATGACGCAACTTGAATATGAAATAAGGGATAATTCAACAGGTTTCAAACGATTTGTTATAAATTTTCATGGCGGAGAGCCTTTTTTAGCTTTTGAAAAAATTAAGTCGTTGGTAGAATGGATTAAATTGAGATTCTCAGACTTAAATATAACATTTACGACAACAACCAATGGAACTGTTCTTTCAAACGAGATAAAAGAATGGTTATTAGACCACAAGAATGAATTTATTCCTATACTGAGTTTGGATGGTAACAAAGATATTCATGATAGAAATAGAGGAAACTCCTTTGACAAGATTGATAGAAAATTCTTTAGTGATAATTGGCCAAATCAAGGTATAAAGATGACTGTATCACCCAATACAATCGGTGATATGTTCAATAGCTTTGTTTATCTTCATAATATAGGATTTTATCCTAACCCGACATTGGCGAGGGAGGTAGATTGGGATTTGGATATTCACTTACCAATTTATGTAGAAGAACTCAAAAAACTATCACGATTCTATATTGAGCATCCAAAAGTTAAACCTGGACAACTATTGGATTTGCCTTTGCATAAATTCTCACCAGAATATGTAAGTAAACATTTCAATTCATGTGGTGCAGGATTCAATACTATTGCATTTGATGTTTATGGCAATAGATATCCTTGTCAAACTTTTATAACTGACCTAAAAAAAGGATACGATGAATCTGAGATGGAAAAGATTTTTTCAACCCTCAAAAAAAACTGTAATCTAAATGTTTCTCCAAAGTGTGAAGGGTGTTCGATAATAAATTGGTGTTCGCCATGTTATGGCGTAAATTATTCAAACAGAGGTGATATGGGTTGTTTTGATTCAAATATGTGTGTCTTTAACAAAGTGACACTATTATGTGCAGCTCAAATGTTTTCTGAAATGTTTTCTGATTACGGAAAGTACCCTTGGTTAAAGATTAAAAGTGAAAAAGAAATATATCATAGTATTATTGGAATAAAGAATATATTTAAAACCGTTTGCTTATGATTCGTAAGAAGGAATATAAAAGTTGTCCCCCAGAACAAACTATCCATAAGATAAAATCAATAATCAAGGATAAACTGCAATTGGATTTAATTGAGCGAATATTTATAGATAGTAATGCACTATTCTATTCCTGTCGCTTAATAATGAATAACGAATGGATTTCAGCCTTGAATATTGGAACCAATGGCAAAGGAATGAGTGAAAGTTATTCTCGTGCAAGTGCTCATGGAGAGTTGATGGAACGTATTCAAAATGGAGCTTTGTTTAATTTTATAGATTTTGGTACGAGGTACTTTGTTAATGAGCAAGCAAATGTATATCCCAATTTTTGTAATTCAATAACCCAACAAAATGTTGTGTTACCTTTCAGATATGCGCATGATGAGGTATGCTTAGAGGATAATACAGTCCTAAAAGAAGCAATAGATAACTATGTGCAATCATATGATAATGAAGAATTATATAGATTGTCTAGGGATAAGAAACACTATTACGTTCCCTACTATGATGTATTTAACAAGACTCTTGTAAATCTTCCGATTGATATAATATTCAATATTATCAGCACAAGTGGGATGTGTGCAGGAAACACGCCAGAAGAGGCATTGGTACAAGGTATCAGTGAGGTATTGGAACGTTTTGTAATTAGAAAAATCTATTTTGAGAATATTACATTCCCCAAGATACCACATTCTTGCTTTGAAGGTACTGAAATATTGAAACGTATAAAAGTTTTAGAGGAATCCGAAGGTTATACCATTGACATTATGGAATGTTCATGTGGTATTGGAATCCCAGCTATAGGCGTGACTATAAGAAACAAGGAGAATACAAAATATCAATTTCATTTAGGTGTTGATCCTTCGCCTATTACGGCATTAGAAAGATGTATGACGGAATTGTTCCAAGGCAGAACTGCAATACTCTTTAAAGATTTTGACTTGAGTTATCAGACTCTATTACTGTCAGATATTAAAATTAAAGAAAAGGAAATCAATGAAACATTTGTTGTATCAACAGGTCATTATCCAATATCCTTATTTTATAAAATACCTTCCTACTCCTTCTGTGGATTTGACGAAAGTTGGGGAAATTCTGATAAAACGGATTTGTTTTTAATGACAAGTCTTATTAAGAATCTTGGCTATAATATTTACATAAGAGATAATTCGTTCTTAGGATTTCCAACATACTCAATATATGTTCCAGGTATGAGTGAATTACATAATGTAATTTCATTACATCATTACCAAAATACATATGATAAATACCGACAAAACTTTATCTGCTCACACTCGTTGGAACATTCAGATAAAGAGAGTATTATATCATTATTGGATTCACTCTATTCAAATCCAGACAATCAGATTGCGTTGCAATTTGCAAATACGAAAGATGTCTGGATGAGTGGCAATAATCACTTCTTATGTGGTGTTCTATATTATCGCAATGGAAAAGAAGATTTGGCTATAAGGTCTCTAAATAAGGCATTGGAACGAACTACAAATATTAATCTCAAAAGATTTTATCAGTGTTTCCGTGATTATATGACTCTTTCAAATGAACATAAGAATGTTGATGATTTATTATCATGTGTTTATGAGGAAGAGTTTATTATGGCAGTTAAACAATGTCTTTTATCTGAACGTTGGGGCAACTTCTTCAACTTGTCTAATTGTTTCAATTGCTCAAAATGCAATCTGAAAAGTGACTGCAAGTATATTCAATACTTGAGGATAGTTAAAACATTACAAGATGAAGCGGTTAAGGCAAATCTTAACCAAAGGAATCTTGCGTCTTTATTTTGTTAGTGAAACAGCTTATGAACACTGAATCTCGATACGTAATATTAAATTGGGGACTTCCTGCTATTCCATCTTTCCCATCCCCTGCTATGTCAATTTTAAAAAGTCAATTGACAAAATATGGTTATGAGGTAAAAGTCGTTTATTGGAATTTTCATTTAAAGCCCGTAATTACTCATTATTGGGGCAATGACAAAGAAGAATATACAGACCATTTAGTCTATTATCTTTCTCCTATTTATGCGTATTTGGCGGTAGAATCTAATGATGAAGAATCAATTACTCTGTTATACGAGCAATGGAAAAAGACAAACAATGTTGATATAGATAGAGAAAAGTTTGTTGCTCACATTGCCGAAAATATAACGTTGCTCAGAACGATAGTAAAGAATACTATCGTAAATTATCATTATGAGAACTGTTTGTTTACTGGTTTTTATCAAAAGTTATTTCAGATATACTGTTCAGATATTATAGCCCGAGAACTCAAACAATTATACCCTAATACAATTTGTTGTCTTGGAGGAATAGATACAAAAGCAGAAGCAATTTCATCTTTGGACAATTTTCCTGTTTTTGACCATGCTCTTTGGGGGGAAGGTGAAATGACAATACTTGCATATATAAAGTCTCTTAATGGTAATTTGGATAAAAATCTTATAGGTAATTTTGCTTGGAGAGAGTCAAATGTTTTGGTTACTTCAAAGATCAACCGAGATTATTTAAATCTTAATGAAACTCCACTACCGGATTATTCAGATTACTTTCAACAAAAAACTATTGAAGATAAACAGATTAGGCTTCCAATAGAAGGTAGTCGTGGCTGTCATTGGTCAAGATGTAAATTTTGTTTTCACAATGAAGGTGTTAGATATAGGCGCAAATCGCCTATTAATATAGCCAAGGAAATAAGACAACAGATTGAAAAATATGGGATATACCAAATCTCATTCTTGGATAATGATACTATAGGAAAAGACTTGATTTCTTATGATGAGTTACTTAATGAATTGATCGCCATAAAAAAAGACTATCCACAATTCTATATATCAAGGGCAGAAATTGTTACTCGATATATAAATGCAGATATTGTATTGAAAATGGTTGAAGCTGGCTTTAAGGATGTTCAAATAGGATATGAATCTCTATCTGATAATTTATTGAAAGCTATCAATAAATGCAATAGTTTCTCAACCAACTTCCTTTTCATAAAATGGGCTTTGATATATGGAATAAAAATCAGAGGGGCTAATTTAATAATGAATTTATTGGAGGAGAATGAGGATAATTTACAAGAATCCTTGAAAAATTTACATTTCCTACGTTTCATGTTAGATAAGAACAGATTTATGCACATCTATACGACATTATGGATAAAAGAGTCATCTAAGTATTATAATTTGTTGAAGGATAGACGTGAGCTTGGTGAATGGGAGGTCTATAAATCATTTAAATATTTACCCAAGTCCTATATTAAAGATGAGAATAAGCATACCTTACAGTTCTTTGTGAAACCTAATTACCATCATTTATGGGATGATATTGAAAACAAAGAATGGGAGTATTTTAATAATGTTCATAGGTATGAAATTTCTTCTTTAAAGGGTGATTTTTTGTATAAAGAATATTGCAATGATGAGATTATAGAGTCTTTTGTATTAGATGAGACTGATTGGCGAATATTATGTTCTGCTAATCGTAATGTTATTTCAATAAAAGAACTTCCAATTGAAGAAAATGAATTAACAAAACAAAAACTTAAAGTATTAAAGCAAAAGGGGGTGTTATATTATAATGATGACTATAGCAATATAGTTACTGTTATCAACACAGAAGCACCTCATAATAAACCTGTACGCTATACAGATGGAATATAAATATATCACATCAGAATCATTGGAGTTTCTGAAGCAACTCCTTAACACCCCTTCTACATCAGGAGGTGAAAAAGAAATCGCAAAATTGTATTCAAAATATATGGAGCCATATGGTAATACAATTATTGATAATATGCATAATTCATGTTGCGTGATAAATCCTGCATCAGAATTTAAAATTATGCTTGATGCACACTATGATGAGGTAGGAATGCAAGTTGTACATATTGCAGAGAATGGATTTATCTACTTTAGGAAAAACGGATGGATAGATCATATGACTTTATTAGGTCAAGAAGTTACAATCATTGGTAAACATACAAATATTGATGGTGTTATAGGTAAAAAGCCAATACATCTTTCAAGGGCTGATGAAAAATATCCTGAGGTGGAAGATATGTGGATTGATACAGGCCTTATCTCAAAAGAAGAGGTTGGTCGGTTTGTGTCAGTTGGTGATTTAATCGTATATAAGAATAACACACGGATTATTAATAATACACGGATTGTGTCAAAAGGGCTTGACGATAAAATAGGAGTATTTATTATTAGTCAAGTTGTGAAACAATTATCCACATTCAAGGATCAATTAAAAGTTGGTATTTATGGTTGTGCTTCAGCCCAAGAAGAAGTTGGAGGCAGAGGGTGTGTTGTTATGGCTCAACGAATAAAGCCTAATATTGCATTTTGTCTTGATGTTGGTTTCTCAACAGATATACCAGGATTGCCTGAAACGAAATATGGACATATGCATTTGGGAGATGGGGTTGTTATATGCCATAGTTGTGATAATGATAAAGATTTAACAGAATTGCTAAAAGAAACCTCTATCGAAAATAGAATATATTATCAATCATACACATCTTTGAGTCCTACAGGAGGTACTGATACTTGTAAAATTCAACTTATTGGAGAAGGTGTTAAAACAGCATTATTAGCTATCCCCAACCGTTATATGCATACTCCAATCGAAATGTGTGATTTACGAGATGTAGATGCTGCTATTGACTTGATTATTAAATCTATTCTACAGTTAAACGGTACATTGTAATTATGAAAAAATATATTGTAATCGGTGATGTACACGGTTCCAGATATTGGAAAGAAATAATCTCTAACAGTGACTATAATCATATAGTTTTTTTAGGTGATTATTTAGATCCATATTCGAATATTGAAAATAATGATTTGATCGAAAACTTTATTCAGATTATAAAGCTAAAGATAGATAATCCAAATGATGTGACATTAATATTAGGGAATCATGATCTCCATTATTTTTCTTCTCATGTTAAACCGTGTAGTAGATACAATAAAGATATCGCTCCTTTTGTTTGTGATATTTTCAATAAACATGTTGATTTGTTTCAATATGCATTCCAATATAATAATGTAATATTCACCCATGCAGGGATATCTAACGAATGGTTCTTGTCATTTTTTAAAGGAAATCCCAAGATAAACATTGCTGAGCAGTTGAACAAATCAACAGATGAGCAAATGCACATCCTTTGTCAAGCCGGGAAATATAGAGGTGGTGATTTAGAATCAATAGGTGGAATATTTTGGGCTGATAGAAGAGAATTAACAGAACCTCTATATGGTTATACCCAGATTGTGGGTCATAGTCGTGTGCCTGAAATTATCATTCAGAAAGGAGAACATAATAATGATATTATCTTTTGCGATTGCTTGCATAAAAAAAGATATTTAAGTCTCTTGTTGTAAAATAATAATAACTTGGTTATGGATAAAGTAGCATACTTTTTCATATTATGGAGAATGTTTGTTTCGTGTTCATCAGGGTATGATGTTGAAATAAATGATAATAATGAAGATGAGCAAAATGCATCTACCACAATAAAATATGAAAATATTATTATATTGGGAGAAGAAGATGTTTTAAAATTATCTTTTAGTAGATGACAAAAATTGAATTTTGTCGGTTATATTATTGATTTTTAATTAGTTATTTCTTGCAAAAGTCCCTGAAAATTAGTAACTTTAAA
>NZ_CAJUHF010000020.1 GCF_910585845.1 uncultured Bacteroides sp.
AAAAACAGAAACAGTTGCTCCTTTCTGTTCAAAAAATGATAGTGGGATTTCATTCTATTACAACCTCAGTACTATAAAAGCCAACCTCAGCTTTACGAAAGCTAAGGTCAACTTTATGAAGCTGAACCTTAACTTTCGTGAAGAGAGGGTGATCATGACTGATTTTCTGGTGATGTTGTTATCGCATCCGACTACCCACGACGTCCCAATCAATGATGTCCCAAAGAGCATTAATATGGTCGGCACGGCGGTTTTGATAGTCGAGGTAATAGGAATGTTCCCAGACATCAAATCCTAATAATGGTGTGAAACCGGAGCGAACCGGATTGCTACCGTTAGCTTCTTTAGTGATGTGCAACTTGCCGTTTTTGTCTACCGACAACCATGCCCATCCGGAACCGAACAGGCCGACAGCAGCTGCCGTAAATTCTTTCTTGAAGTTATCGAAACTTCCGAAATCATGTTTGATGGCCTCTGCCAATTTTCCAGTAGGCTCGTTGTGGGCGGGCTTGGGAGAAAATTGCTGGAAGTAAAGGGTATGATTCAGGACTTGTCCGGCATTGTTGAAGATGGCTCCGTCGGGTGCGGTGGCCACTATGGTCAGCAGGTCTTTGTTCTCATACTCTGTGCCTGGCACGAGATTATTGAGGTTGTTCACATACGTTTGCAAGTGCTTGCCATAATGATAATCTATGGTTTGCTGACTGATTACAGGTTCCAATGCATTGTTTGCATACGGAAGTTTTGGCATTTCGTGAGTCATAACTATAAGCATTAAAGATGTTAATAATGTATTCATAATTTTTTATTTGAATTATATTTCTGGTAATACAACGATTGGCGGGTTGAAAATGTTCATTTGGAATGAATCTTAAATATTGATACAGAATTTGTCACGGTTTTCCGTTACAAATAAAAATATATAAACGGAAATTTTGAAAAAAGGTTTGCTCAAGTAAAAATAATGTGTATCTTTAGAGACTTTTTATGAATTTAGTATTATGGATAGAATATATTTGTTGGATGAAGTAACCAAAATCCGTCGGCTCCTCCTTGAAAAGGAGGGACGTTTCTCTTCAGAAGAATGCGAAAAGATAGCAGCTGTTTTAGAGATGGATAATGTCTTGCTGGTAGCCATGCTCGAAGCGATTCGGAAAGATTTGCTTTCCAAGAAGTTTGTGTTGGATATGAAGCAGGCAGAGCGCTTTCAGCTTTTGCGGAGTGCTCTTCAGAAGAATGCCGAACATGTTCTTATAAAGAAAATAACTCCTGAACTGATCGTGCTCGACGAGAACTTCAGGAAGTCTCAGGCTGATGAAGAGGCTTGCCGGGAAGCGGTGGGTAGATTGCGTTCTCTGATAGAACCGTATGCTGACAAAGTGCCTAAGTTAGTGAAGTATCTGAATGAATATGCCGGCTTGTGTGAGGCGAATTTCCTGAACGTCGTGAAACTGAAAGTGCTTAGGATCAATCTTCGCTTCTTGCCGATATTGAAGGAAGTGAATGAATGGCAGACGGCATGCGATAATGTTTCTGATGAAAAGGCGTATTTGGAAATGGCCGAGCAGTTATACTTGAAGCATTCGTCGCTCTTTAAAAAAGAGGATATATATTACTTTGGCATTATTCGGGGAATATTGGATGCTTTCTATCGGGAATTGGGCAAAGAACCTGTTCAATTGGATGTCCCTGCAGAGATAACTTTGTTGGAAGATGTTCAGCCGGAGATACCGGTTGCAGCTGAGGGAAAAGCGGAAGATACGGCTGAGGTGACGGAGGAGGCAGAAACTGAAGGGATTGCAACCGGAGCTGATTTGCCTGAGGCAGAACCGGAACAGCCGGTAGTAGAATCGGAACAATCGGCAGCAGAACCAAAGCCGAAACACGCGGAATTAGAATCAGAACAAGTAATTGAGCCGGAACAAGCAACCGAATCGGAACAAATATTGGGGTCTGAACAAATGGAACCTGAACAAATAGAATCTGAACAAATAGAACCTGATCCTGAACAAGTAGAACCAGAATCTGAACAGGCAGAATCTGAACCGGAGCCGGAAATGAAACAACCGGAGCCGATGTTGCCTGAACCGCAAATCAAGCCGTTTGATTCCGATGTACAAAAAGATATTCCTAAAGACCAGCAGAAATCCCGGAAGTCAGTTTATATAGCAGGCGGTTGTGCATTATTGGTTCTGGTTGCGGTCGGTGTGTATTTCGCAATCGGAATGAAACCGGAACCAGTGGGTACTGACACGACTACTGCAATAAAGGATACTTCGACCGTTGTACCGGTTGTTGCATCGGAGACACCTCAGGCACTGGAAACAGCCGATTCGGAAAAGGCAGATTCAAAAAAATCCGATTCAAAGAAGAACGACTCTCAACCCTCGCTCCAAACAGAACAAAAGTCTCAGTCTTCGTCCCAGTCTCAGTCTCAGTCTTCATCTCAACCTCAATCGGAAACAAAGACCGCCGACAAGCCCGAACAGCAAGCCGAACCGGCAAAGAGTGAGAAAAAAGTCCAGGCCACATTGGAAACAGCCAGAGAGGCAACTCAGAATGGTGACTATAAAAAAGCATTCGACATTTATAAATCGCTGGCTAATGCCGGAAATGTAGAGGCGCAGTATTGTCTCGGTCTGATGTATGAGACAGGAACGGGTGTTGACATGGATATCTTTGAAGCAGTTGTATGGTATCGGAAGGCAAAGGCAAAGGGCTTTAAGCTGGCAGAACGTAAATTGCAGGAATTAGGTTACAATTAGAAATGTGGATCTTACATTGTTTACCATAAAACATAATTTATTTATCATAAAAAACATATCAAGTATGAAAGGAAAGATTTTTTCTTCTTCGCAAGATTTGTATCAAGATCAAGCGAAGATCCTTTTTGACTTCTATAAGGATGCGGCGGAACGAATAGTGTCGCAAGAAGAAGAACTGGAAAAGGAGATGGAAGTGCTGAAGAACTCGATTGCACAGCATGCGGAAGGTAAGAAGAAAGCCATGACGCAAATGTACGTGGGAATCGGTATTTTTGTTGTCGGACTGATATTGATAGCAGTAATGGGTATATTGGGTATTGCCATTGTTGCGGGAGGCCTCTATTGGGGAATAAAAAGCTATACTTCATCCAAATCCAGTACGAAATCGATAGAAAGTGTCGGGAAGAATCTGAAAGAATTGGAAGACAAACACCGCCGGATATTCAGAGATTACAAGATTGAGAAGATGGGAGTGGTCTACGTGCCTGTGGCAAGTCAGGTTCCCTTTGAGAATAAGAGCTTCGTGATCGACCATACCGGAAATAGCCCGGTACAGAATTTTGAGCTGCAGTTAGTCAATAATCAAGGGGCACTGTCGGAAAAGCTACGTGAGCTGGATGAACTCTCTACTGTAGCACCTTTGGTGGAGGACAGCAAAGACGTGGAGGAGATCTCTACTGAAAACTATTCCGCCTCTATACCTAAAGTGAAGTTCTACGATTATTTCGGTCGTATGGACCGCAACTTGCGCGACAGTGCTTATTACCTGTCCGATGTGCATACGGTTTCCGTGGGAATGCCCGTGATTTCTCCCGAGTCACCGGTCATTGCTTATCTGAACGAATATGGTACTGCCAATCCCTCAGGAGCGCCTGTGCTGAATATCTTCGATACGGCCGCATACGATAAAGAGATAGAACAGTTCAACTCATTGAATGCAATGCGCCGTTCGTTGTCCGATCAGAGTGAGCAGTTTGAAGATGTATTGCGGCGCCTGATATCCAACGTCGGTTATGCCGTGCAGACTATTGCTGCGGCAAAAGTCAAGTCGACCAATTCGCTGGTGGACAGTTCCAATCAGTTGCTGTTTACTATTCTGAAGACCTCTTACAATCACTATTCGCCCAAGCTGGAGAAGGATGAGTTGGAGAAGATACGCCAGACGAACTTCAACTTCCGCGATACGGTGGAGAACTATACTCCCTTCCAACTGAAAGAGAGTTCGCGTGTACGCTACGACATGAAAGACCATTCATGGGTTGCGGAAGACGGCAGCCGTACGACAATGCCATACGGCATCAGCCAGATACAGGAAGAGATTGTAGCGCCGATCGTGCAAAATCTGTTGGCCGAAACACGCCTGAACCGGTTGGATATATACAATGACATTGATAACCAGAAGCGGGATTACCTGAACCAGTGGCATCGGGAGACCCAGGACTTCTACGGGCGTAACCGTACTTCGGGCGACGACCTTATTAACATCATGCGTAGCAATCTGACGAAGTTCCTCGCCGCACAGTCCACCTTTGAACGTCTTGACCGGATGAAATCGCGTATGTTGCAACAGATGATGGACGACGACATGCAGGAGCTGGAAGGGCATGCTGAAGAACAACTGGAGAATAATCTGCAGAAGTTTGCCGAACAGTCCGATTCGTTCAAGCAGACACAGGATGAATTTAAACTTTATATGCGGGAATTACAGGAGAATATAAACCAGAAAGCTACGGAATATGGATATATTGAATATTTCGATGCCAGTCTTCGTGACGGATTAGCTAAGCAGATTGTGGTTGCCAATGACAACGTTGCACTGCTGGACGACCGTCGGAGACCTTTGGCAGGTATCAATCCATTCTATGCGTTTGCTTCCAGCATTCCGCCTGCTCCGGCCGTTGAGGATTGTGTAGAAGAGTATATAACTATAGATATTGCCCGGGTAGCTACTGATTCTTTGCAGGAGATTGCAGAAAACAGCCAGGAGGTGACGCCGGACCAACATGCAGAACTGGTGGACGACAGCGAGGCAATGGAAGTCTCGGCATACGCTCCACAGGCCGGGGAAGAGGTTGAACAAAAAGAGGATGTTGCGGAAGAGATGATTATTACGGAAGAAGTAGTTTCCGAAACTTCGGAAATTTCAGAAGAAACGAAGATAACCGAAGAACCTGAGACTTCTACCACTACTACCTCCGAGGCTTCTGTTACTTGTGAGGTTCCTGAAGTTACTGAGATCACAGAAGAGCCTGCAACTTCAACTTCTTCAACTCCCGTTACTCCTGAAGAATCTGTAACTCCTGCCGTTCTTGAGGAACCAGCCGTACAGGATGCTTTGAGCGATCTGGATGATCTGGACGATTTGGACGACCTTAGTGACTTGGACGATTTAGACGACCTGAACGCCTCCGAGAAAGATAAATAGCATGCAATGAACCTGAAAAATTAAAGATTATGGCTAAATATGATGTTACAGTCGACACCCGCGACATGGCTAACAAGATAGATACCGTATCCAACAAAGTCAGCGGGGTCACTACAGCGGTCGTTGCTATGGAGACGGCTGTCATAGCTGCCGAGAGGGACGCTACGAACAGGCTGTGCAAAAGGTTGAACAAGGGATTCTTTTCATTGGTCACTTCCCAGATTGAGCAGAAGAATGCTACCGCGTTGAGTTCGGTGAATGCGTATGCTTCCGAGCTGATGCAGCAACAGGAAGCACTGCTGGATCTGAAAAAGAGGATGGGAGATGACTTCCTGATTTTGACAGAACGTTACTCCAAACTGTTTAGAGGTTTGAATGTAGCTCTTCACAACCGTATACATGAACTGGACAAGCCTGTCATCCGTTTTTGCGAACAGGACGTGGCGACCACGTTGGGGCGCGTGAACAATCAGATCGCTTCCGTACCGGTCAACCAGATCGAATCCTTGGCTACCGTTCAGACCATTGCTGCGGCACATGTCAAGCGGAATGCACAGATGCTGATTGGGAAAATGACTCAATTCCTCACTACCTGCAAGCAGCAAAGCACCAAGATGCAGCGTATCAAACTGAACTCTTTCGTAGGCAAACCAGTTCTCAGATATCTGCCGGCCATCCTGTTGCAGAAACGAGAAGAAAGCGGAGAGATTGCGGAAACTTGTCTGCCACAAGATTTGGAACAACTTATCGGCACGTCTTCCTGCACAAGGATGCAAGAAAGTATGGCGCGGAAGATAGAGAATAACGGATGGGAGAATGTCTCCGAAGAGTCTCGGCGGATGGTGATCGGAGAACTGGAACGCCTGATAACTGCTTCCGATCTTGGCGAAAGAGTGAAGGAGAACATGAAGAGACTTATGGCCCAGAACGAAAGTTGGCTTAACATGAAGGAGGGCTGAGTATGGGAGTAAGAAGACATATCATTCACGACGTGATACGGAAGAGTGAGACTGTGACACTCACCGTGGGCGACAAGTCGGCTTCGAAAACCGTCACTTTGGAAGAGCCTATCGACATTTATCTGGAGATAGATGATAGTCCTTATAATAGCAGTGTGCAGGATTGTGCCCAGCACATTGAGAGTCTGCGCAACTCGGTCGTGGCGTGTAACACGGCGGAGGTTGCCCACAAAATAGCTTCTACGCAACAGATAGCCAAACACATATCCAAGGGATTCTTGGGATATATAACCGCAAGTCTGGACATGCAGAACATGGAAGAGAAATCCAGCGTAGAAGCTGTGGTTGCCGAGTTGCAGTCACAGTCCGATGAGTTGGGAAACCGCAAACTGGTGATGGAAGACGACTACGACATCCTGACCACCCGCTACTCCGGCATCTTCGGTAATCTGGACCGCGAATTGGAACAGCGCATACACATGTTGCTGGAGCCTTGCTTCCGTTTCGTGGAAAGTAGCGCACGGGAACAGTTGCGCAATACGGAATCTTCACTTTCGGCAATGGCGCTCGTGGGGCATAAAGAACAGTTGGATACCCAGGCACGCCTTTCGGCACTGAAAGTGAAGCAGCGTGCAGCAGGATTGATAGACAGTGCGAAGCGCTATCTGATAGGGCAGAAACAGTTGGCAAGCCATATCGAACGCGTGTTGGTGAGTGGATGCAAGAATGCCCGTTGGATGCTTCCGGTGGTGTTTGTAGAGAAAGTCACCGGTGCGGGAGACGGTCGGGAAACCGGAGTCGTGATGAACGAGCAAACCGTACGCATGGGGGTGAACGAAGGGAAAGTGCTTCAGAATGTCCGCCAGTCTGTCATACCCGATATGACAACGGAGGAGAAGCGTACCATTGGGCGGCATTTGGAAAGAGAGATTCAGAAGTTAGGTACCTCGGAACACAATTGCCGGGTGGCAGCGATGATGCGAAAGCTCGCCGTCAATTATTTGCCGTAGAGTAATGCACAGTATCTCTGTGTATTGCAGTGCCGGTATCTGGGGAACAAATAAGCTATATAAATATGGAGAAAAAGATATGAAAGAATTGAAAGTAATAAGTCTGGAGAATGGAGTGATATTGAGTGAGAACCTGGTGAAAGGCTCCATTCTTCCCCGTACGTCTGCGGAGTTGGAGAGGGACGTACTGATACAGAACGATACTATAGTAGAAGGGGCGGTCTATGCCCGCAAACTGGAGATACAGAATGGAGATGTAGAGATCGGCGGAGCGGTGTTTACCAAACTGGAGTGCCACATCAGCAATGGCGCAAAGGGAAACATCATTCTGCGCAAGACGGTTGCCACGTCGGACTCGTTAGTGTCGTATGCCCGCGATTGCCGTCTGATGTTCATGGCAGACATCAACGGAAAGACGGTGAAGCTCTGCAATGCTTTCGTGGCAGGCAGCATCTTTGCGGACGAGGTCGTGCTGGAAGATTGTATCGTGCTGGGTGGTGTTTTCGCCACAGCCAAACTGAATATGAAGGATTGCATTGTAGGAACCTTCAATGCGAAGACGGTAGCAGTGAGCGGAGATATCAAGCTATTGTTGCCCAGTGCATTCAGCGGTGAGGAGATGCAAGTGATGAGCGAGGCAAGGCTGTTTAATCTGAGCCTGGCAGACTTGGGTGCCTTGTATGCGGGAATGCCTGAGATGGAGAATACGGGTATCATCGAGATGAACACATATTCGGACGAGCAGGAGTCTCAATTGTTTGAGGGAGACGAGAAAGTATTGGTGCACTGTTACTCGGTAGTCGGCAAGGTGCTGGCTGCTGATTTGGTCAATGTAGACAAATTGAAGAATCATTTTCTGATAGGTGCCACTGCACTGGGTAGCCAACTGCTGAAGACCTACGACTTGGGTGTGGATGCGAATGGAAAAGTTTGTGAGATTATACCGGAGAAGGTGGCAGACTTTTTCTTCGATCTTTTGCACGGGAAGATCAGCGTACGGACGCTGGACGGTTCGTTCTCCATTCAGGAGATCGCCCGGCGCTTGGAATAGGAGCGTATGTGCTAAGTAAAGTATAGCACGAGCACGCGCGAATGGAGCGGGTTTTGTGGATTTTCTTCTTTGGTTAGTCCGTAAAACACTGCTCCATTTGTGTCTGAGATAGATTGCCTCTCATTTCGACTGAAAAAACAGGTATCTTCCTATTGTCGTTTCGGAACATAATGATATATTTGCATCTGTAAATGGGGTAGCACAATGATGAAGTGCTATCATATTGATAGCTAATATGCGAAAAGGGCAGCCTCATAGAATAAAATGTTTAAAACTTTAACAAAACAGATGATGCTATGAAAAGGACAGTGGCGAGCATGCTATGTGCTTGTTTTGCGTTAGCCGGCCATGCGCAGGAGAACGTGCCTTTATCGTTGAAAGCCGAGGTCAGGATAGACTATCAGTTAGAGAAAGTGGACGGAGTGACGGACCACAGCCATACGGGTTTCGACGGAAAATTTCTTAATCTAAGGTTAGACGGTCGTATTACTTCTTCATTATCTTATTCGTGGAGGCAGCGGCTGAATAAAAATCATCAGAATCAGAGTTTTTGGGATGCCACGGACTGGGCTTATATCGTCTATGAGCTGGGTGAAGGGCAGTGGAACCTGTCGGCAGGAAAACAAGTTGTCGGTATCGGAGGTTATGAGTACGACCGTGCACCGATAGATCTCTATTCTTGTTCGGAGTTTTGGAATAATATCCCTTGTTACCAGATGGGTGGAAGCGTCACCTTCCGTTCGCGCAACGGACGCGACCAATGGATGGCACAGTTCTGTGAGAGTCCTTTCCAGTCGGTGCATCCGGAGAGTGAGATGTTTGCCTATAATCTGATGTGGATGGGTAAGCACGGTTGCTTAAGTACGCTTTACTCGGCAAATATGATAGAGTATGCTCCTGGGCGATTTATCAATTATCTGGCACTGGGACACCGGATTGAATTGGGCAACGTGGCTGTAGAACTCGATTTGATGAACCGTGCAGCCGATCATCAGGTGTTTCTGTTGAGAGACTGTTCGGTGATGGGTGAGGTAGCGTGGCGTTGTTCCGAGAAGCTACAGTTGTTTGGCAAGGTGACTTATGATGTGAACCGCACGAATGGCGGGGACGGAGGGCGAGTGGCGGACTATTGTGTCATGCCTGGTACTGAACTGACCATGTATGGGGGCGGACTGGAGTATTTCCCGCTTAAAAAGAATCGCGACTTGAGGTTTCATGCCACCTGTTTCTACACTACCGGTCGCAACGGCAATCCCGAAGGTGCGCGCCTCGACAAACAATTGACCGGACAGGCTGGTGTGACGTGGCGTCTTGATCTCTTTGCTTTGACTAACAGGTTACTGAAACATTAAATATTCTTCAATATATCACTGATATGAAAAACGATTGTCGTCAAGGCTGGACAAGATTTATCCCTCAGGGAATTCCTTGTCTACTCATTGTATTTGCCTTGTTTGCTTACTTGTCTTCGGTGATGGGGCTTCCCAACATGCTGAACACCATCATGAAGACTGCTCATGATTTGTTGCTCAATACCGTATTCTACCTGATGGGCATCTGTGTCATTACCGGTGCCATAGGTCGGTTGTTCGTAGAATTTGGTGTAGTGAACCTGCTGGAACGTTTGCTCCGTCCGTTAATGCGTCCGCTCTTTCACCTGCCGGGTGTGGCATCTTTGGGAGCGGTGATGACGTTCCTTTCGGATAACCCAGCCATCATCTCCCTGTCGCAGGACAAGCGTTTTTGTAGTTACTTCAAGAAGTATCAGTATATCTCACTGACCAATTTCGGTACGGCATTCGGTATGGGATTGCTGGTGATTGTCTTCATGGTGGGGCAAGGTTATTATGCGGCACCTTTTATCGGACTGTTCGGTGCTTTCTGCGGATGTATCGTCTCTACTCGACTGATGCAGCGTTTTGTACTGAAAGCCTATCCTCGCTATGCCACCGAGGCTGCATATACCGAGGATGAGGAGGATGCGGCGACTGATGCAGATGATGCGAATGCCGCGAACGGGAAGTCTCTCTTCTTGCGTACGCTCGATTCGTTGCTCGATGGCGGACGTACGGGAGTTGACGTGGGTATTGCCATCATTCCGGGTGTGTTGGTCATCTCTACTTTCGTGATGATCCTTACTTTCGGACCTGCCGCCGACGGTGCCTATACGGGTGCTGCCTATCAGGGAGTTGAATTGCTACCGTGGCTGGCAGGGCAGGTGAACATCATCTTCGAGTGGCTGTTCGGGTTTACAGATCCGCATTTGGTGGCGTTTCCTATCACGGCACTGGGAGCTGTAGGGGCAGCGTTGAGTCTGGTGCCTAACTTTATCGAGCAAGGTTGGGTAGATGGAAATGCAATTGCCGTGTTTACTGCCATCGGTATGTGCTGGAGCGGTTATTTGAGTACGCATACGGCTATGCTCGACTCGCTGGGCTATCGGGAGTTGACGTCGAAAGCCATCTTGGCGCATACCGTGGGAGGTATCGCGGCAGCTGTCGTGGCGCACTTGGCATATATGTTATACGCTTGCTTCTGATGAACATGGGTAAGGCGGATAGCGTACTCTGACGGAATAATATAAATGACCACAGATAAGCGTTATTGAATGTCAATAACCTGTCTGTGGTCATTTTGGTATTATGTCGGTGCCAGTTGCCATGTCCGGCGGATAATGCCGGGGCGGGGTAGAACCCCGATTATTGGTAGATCACCTGTATCTTTTCTGTATTCTTTTCGTCTCCTCGGTCGGTTTTTTGTATCCAGCGGCCGGTGTTGTCGTATTCATAATAGGCATTGCTGTCTATTTGGTTGCCGAACTCGTCGTAGAGGAAGATAAGCGAACCGTTGGTCTTTTCGTTGCTCACCAGAAGTTTTTCGAACGAAATCCGGGTCAGATATCCGTAGGCATCATACTCATACTGGTCTATCTGCCTGCTCACCTGCGTAGGGAGCGGATCTTTGTCCAGTGGGAATGTCTCTTCTTTCTTCACCAACTTTCCTTTCTTGTCATATTGGTTGAAGATGGATGATTGCCGTATGTTCTTCTCGAAGTTGATCTCTTCTGTCAACAGATTGAACTTCGGGTGATACTTTCTTACGATCAGTTTTCCGTTCTGGTAGGCAGTAGAGTCGGTGAGAATGATGCCCAGCGTGCTGTATGTACGGCGACGTTTGTAGACCTCTTTCATGCCTCGCTGGTTCACTTGCACTTCTTCTACGCAATGTCCTTGCGCGTCATAAAGGAAGTTGGTCTGCAATGTCGTAGTCCCTCTCTCTTCCACAGTCTCCTTGATGCTCACCAGTCTGCCGTTCTCATCATACATATAGGTCTTCTGCACTGTCTTTCCGTTTCTCGTCTCATTCGACTTCATCAGTACACCTTTACTGTAAGACTGTATGATGTTCGGATTGCTCCACACCAGTTGCTGTTCAAAGGGTTGACGCAACAGGTTTGCCTTGTCGCGGAACTCTTTATATTTGTGTGTCTTCAGATACTCTCTGATAAGCTCCAGTTTGCTGGCTGCATTCACTTCGAGTTTCAACACCTCATAGTCGATGCTGTCTTTCTTATATTCCAGTGTTCCGGCATGCTTCCTGTCGGCAGGTTGAAGGTAGGGAGACTGTTCGTACTCCGTTATGGCTTGTTTGATGGAAGCTACGGCTTGCGCTTTGCAGATGTTTCCATACAGATAGTCGTCGTAGAGCGAGACTGCCTGATCCATACCTTCCCGTTTGGTGCGTCCTCCGAAGAAAGTATTGAGGCGTTCGTGGTCGAAAAAGCGCTTGAA
This sequence comes from uncultured Bacteroides sp., assembly GCF_910585845.1. Lineage (GTDB taxonomy): Bacteria > Bacteroidota > Bacteroidia > Bacteroidales > Bacteroidaceae > Bacteroides. The sequence continues at coordinate 12,002 of NZ_CAJUHF010000020.1, forward strand.
GTTACTGCTTGAGGGAGATGTCTTTACGGTTTGCAACAACAGGCGGTTGTACTCTACCATCGCCTCCTGCTTGTGTTTCCCCTCTGCATACTCCTCCATGTAGCGTTCACACTTCGGTATGTTCTTATTGTGCATGAAGTCTTTCCATAGTTCTTCTTCATGGATCTGTAACAGATGGCTTTTGACCTCGTCCGACAGTTCGTACCCCGATGCCTTCACCGCTTCGACCAACGATCCTGAGTAGATCAGCTTATTGGGATACTCGTCCAACGTAGCGTTGATGCAGTTCTCCATCCGTTTTCTTAGTTCGCCGGCATCCACTTCCGCTCCCTGGCAGATGGCAAGGAAATTACCTTTAGTGGCGGTCATGTATGCCTGAAAATACTCTTTGGCTACGGCTACTTCCTGCTGGTTCCACATTTGGTCACACAACTCTATCAACTTCAACTCCGCTTCGAAAGCGGCTGCGGTCTCAGCGTCCAGCTTGTCACGATTCTTTGCGAACTTCTCGTTCTCGTTGTTTACAAGCAGTTTCAAGAGTTTTTCTACTTTGCTTTGTTTCTGTGCCGCCATCGGCGATGCACACAAGAATGCCAACAGGCAAATAAAAGGAATATTAAGTCTCCTATTTTTTACTGATTCCATATTTAAATATAATATTAATGGGAGTAAGATTGTACAAATATAAAAAGATTATTTTAATTTTGCATATATGAATACAAAATATCTCGAAGAATTGAACGAAGGGCAGCGTGCTGCGGTGCTTTATTGCGACGGTCCTTCGCTGGTCATAGCAGGTGCAGGATCAGGAAAGACACGGGTATTGACCTACAAGATAACCCATCTGCTATCGAATGGCTATCAGCCTTGGAACCTGTTGGCTCTGACTTTCACTAACAAGGCTGCCCGTGAAATGAAAGAACGTATCGCTCGGCAAGTGGGTGAACAGTGTGCACGCCACCTATGGATGGGTACGTTCCACTCCATTTTCCTGCGCATCCTTCATGCCGAAGCGGCAACCTTGGGTTTCACTTCCCAGTTTACCATCTACGATACTGCCGATAGCAAAAGTCTGCTGCATTCCATTATAAAGGAAATGGGACTGGACGATAAAATCTACAAACCCGGCAGCGTGCAATCGCGCATATCCAACGCCAAGAACCATCTCTTGTCGCCAGCCTCATACGCCGCCGACAAGGAAATCTATAATGCAGACTGTGTAGCCAAGATGCCCGCCGTCCGCGATATTTACCGTCGTTATAGCGAACGTTGCCGCCAAGCGGATGCGATGGACTTCGATGACTTGCTCTTCTATACCTTTATCCTCTTCCGCGACCATCCTGCCGTGTTGGAACGCTATCGCGAACAATTCCGCTACATCCTCGTGGACGAGTATCAAGATACCAACTACGCGCAACATAGCATCGTACTGCAACTCGCTTCGCAACACCGCCATGTCTGTGTGGTAGGCGACGACGCGCAAAGCATCTATTCCTTCCGGGGTGCGAATATCGACAATATCCTCTACTTCACGAAAGTCTATCCGGGAACGAAAGTCTTCAAGCTCGAACAGAACTACCGGTCTACACAAACCATTGTCCGTGCTGCCAATAGCTTGATAGAAAAGAACCAGTGGCAGATACGCAAAGAGGTCTTCACTGAAAAGGAACAGGGAGAAGCGATAGGTGTTTTCCGTGCATACAGCGACGTTGAGGAGGGAGACATTGTCATTAATGCGCTCGCACGGTTGCGCCGAACCGAGCACTATGCCTATTCCGATTTTGCCATCCTCTACCGAACCAATGCGCAAAGCCGTATCTTCGAAGAGGCACTGCGTAAGCAGAACATGCCTTACCGCATCTACGGAGGTCTGTCGTTCTATCAGCGCAAGGAGATAAAAGATGTGATAGCCTATTTTCGTCTGGTCGTCAATCCCAATGATGAAGAAGCGTTCAAGCGTATCATCAATTACCCCATGCGCGGCATCGGCAATACGACTGTCAGCAAAATCATAGCCGCCGCTACAGAAAATAACGTCAGCCTATGGACGGTGCTTTGCGATCCTACGGCATACGGAGTAGATTTCAATAAGGGTACATTGGCAAAGTTACAACGTTTCCGCGAGTTGATAGACGGATTCATCGAAGGCGTGGCGACGAAGAACGCATATGAACTCGGCAGTGAAATCATCCGTGGTTCCGGCATCATCAATGAAGTCTGTCAGGACAACTCACCGGAGAACCTGAGCCGTAAGGAAAATGTCGAAGAACTGGCGAACGGTATGAGCGATTTCTGCTCCATGCGTATGGAAGAGGGTAACACCAACATCTTCCTGACGGACTTCCTTTCTGAAGTCTCTCTGCTGACCGACCAGGATTCGGACAAGGACGGAAACGACGAGAAAGTGACGCTTATGACTGTGCATTCGGCAAAAGGACTGGAATTTAAGAATGTATTTGTAGTGGGTATGGAGGAGAACCTTTTCCCCAGCAGCATGGTGGGTGAATCGCCTCAGGCCCTGGAGGAGGAAAGACGCTTGTTCTACGTAGCTATCACCCGTGCCGAAGAGCATTGCTTCCTTTCATTTGCCCGTACCCGTTTCCGCTATGGAAAAATGGAATTTGGCAGTCCCAGCCGCTTCCTGCAAGATATTGATGCCCGTTATCTGCATCTGCCGCAAGAGGTAAGGCGGGCGGACAGGAGCGATGAGGGAACCGGATATCTCCGTAAAGAGGGTGGTAGTGGGGGATTCTCCCATTCGTCTCAGTCCCGTACTCCGTTTCAACGGTCTGCTACGGAGACCCAGCAGCGCCCCAAACAGCAAATTATTGCGCCCAGTATTCCGCGCAACCTGAAACGAATAACTCCGTCCGTTTCGGGTGCTTCAGGCGTTACTCCGTCATCTTCTTCAGGCATTCCTTCTTCTTCCGCTTCGGAAACGACTGTACAGGCAGGGCAGTTCATCGAACATGAACGCTTTGGCTTGGGAGAAGTCATAAAAGTGGAAGGCAGTGGAGATAATGCCAAGGCAACCATTCATTTCGAGAATGCGGGAGACAAGCAACTCTTATTGCGTTTCGCTCGTTTTAAGATAAAGTAAGTGCCTGTTTTCTCCGGCATTTTATGCCTTATCATATATGATGTTATTTTATACTTTATATATAATAAGGTATGAAAGTTTCCGCTTATACTTTATATAATGTTATATCAGCTCAAACAAAAGTTATAATTATGATAGATTTCGACCGCTTTCCCTCTCCGTGTTATATCATGGAGGAAGAATTGTTGAGGAAGAACCTCACACTCATTAAAAGTATCTCCGAACGTGCCGAAGTAGAGTTTATTCTGGCATTCAAGTCATTTGCCATCTGGCGTTCGTTTCCTATATTCAGGGAGTATATAGAGCATTCCACGGCAAGTTCAGTGTATGAGGCACGACTGGCACTGGAAGAATTTGGCAGTAAGGCGCATACCTATTCTCCTGCTTACACCGAAGCCGATTTTCCGGAAATCATGCGATGCAGCAGCCACATCACTTTCAACTCGTTGTCTCAATTCAATCGTTTTCACCCCACGGTACTACGCAACGGAGAAGGCATCTCATGCGGCATCCGTATCAATCCTGAATATTCGGAGATAGAAACAGAACTTTATAATCCCTGCGCTCCCGGCACCCGCTTCGGCATAACGGCGGACACGCTGCCCGAAACCCTTCCGGAAGGTATTGACGGTTTCCACTGCCATTGCCATTGCGAATCCTCCTCGTACGAACTGGAACGGACGTTGCAACATTTGGAAGAAAAATTCTCCCGTTGGTTTCCGCAAATCAAATGGTTGAATCTGGGCGGTGGCCATTTGGTGACCCGCAAGGACTATGATGTCGAACATCTCATCCGTGTATTGAACGGACTCCGTGCTCGCTATCCGCACTTGCGTATTATCTTGGAACCAGGATCAGCCTTTGCTTGGCAAACCGGAGTATTAGCCTCCGAGGTAGTGGATATTGTGGAAAACCGAGGCATCCGTACCGCTATTCTTAATGTGAGTTTCACTTGCCACATGCCCGATTGCCTGGAGATGCCCTACCAGCCGGTTGTGCGTGGAGCCGAAATAGGGAATAATGGCGGCAGCTATGTCTATCGTTTGGGCGGCAATTCGTGTCTGAGCGGCGATTATATGGGAGACTGGAGCTTCGATCATGAATTGCAAATCGGCGAACGGATCGTCTTTGAAGATATGATTCACTACACGATCGTAAAGACGAATATGTTCAACGGAATCCACCATCCAGCCATCGCCATGTGGACGAAAGAGGGAAAAGCTGAAATATTCAGGCAATTTTTTTATGAAAATTATCGGGATAGAAATAGCTGAGAATCAAAAGAATGATGCGCTGACAGAGGTAGAGCCGCAAATTTAACTACAAAAAAAATAGCCGGAACGCTTGCTAGTTTAAATAAAATGCCTACCTTTGCAACCGCAATCGCGGAAATAGCTCAGTTGGTAGAGCATAACCTTGCCAAGGTTAGGGTCGCGAGTTCGAGTCTCGTTTTCCGCTCAATTACATAGATTGCGATTACCTATGCCCAGGTGGCGGAATTGGTAGACGCGCACGTTTCAGGTGCGTGTGTCGAGAGGCATGCAGGTTCGAGTCCTGTTCTGGGCACATAGGTGAAGCAATTGCTCTTTGAAAATGTGATAGGTATGGAGAGATGGCGGAATTGGTAGACGCGCTACTTTGAGGGGGTAGTGACAATAATGTCGTGGGAGTTCGAGTCTCCTTCTCTTCACGTGATCATCATAATGCGGAAATAGCTCAGTTGGTAGAGCATAACCTTGCCAAGGTTAGGGTCGCGAGTTCGAGTCTCGTTTTCCGCTCAATTACATAGATTGCGATTACCTATGCCCAGGTGGCGGAATTGGTAGACGCGCACGTTTCAGGTGCGTGTGTCGAGAGGCATGCAGGTTCGAGTCCTGTTCTGGGCACATTCTTCTTTGTGAAAAAGGAGTCATCAGTTGCGGAAATAGCTCAGTTGGTAGAGCATAACCTTGCCAAGGTTAGGGTCGCGAGTTCGAGTCTCGTTTTCCGCTCCATCCTCGTAGTAGTTGGTGATTAATGATTTAAGGCTTGTAACATTACGTTATGAGCCTTTTTTTATTTCCTGAAATTACTTTCTCGCCATTGGCAAAATAATGTGTGGCAGTAAGAAAGACGGAATGGTTCCTTTGAGGGACTTTTTTCGTCCCATGAGCCGAAAAAATCCATCCCGCGGGACGAATATTTTCGGCTCATGGGATGGATTTTTCTGTCTCGCAGAACGAATTTATCCGTCTCATGAGACGAAATTGACGGCTACCAGACATCTTCTGTTTTATCCTTTCCCACGAATGCAATCAGCTTTTTCTTGTAGCAATCCACCCCTTTAGCCAGATTCCTTTCCGTATCCGAAGTTCCTATGCCATAAATGACGAAAGGCGTCTGCCATTGCATGCTGGCATGTATGGCGCCTGCCTGATAAGGGCGTAGCAGTTCGTCTACCGTAAATCTGTTTCTTCCTCCGCTACGGTAGGCTTCAAAGTCAGATCCGGTGGTGGTGGCTATCATTAACGGCTTTCCGGCAATGGCGGGCGTCTTGGCAAGATGAGTGAAAACCTCATCCTGCCACTGCTTCAGCAGATAAGGAGCTGACATCCAATGGAGCGGGAACTGGTATACTACAGCCGTGGCATGAGAGATGATACGGCTCCACTCGTCAATATTGAAAACATCTTCTGCAGGCATTTCATACAGATTATACACGGCGACTTCTTCTATCTCTTTTATGGCTTCGAACAAAGCCATGTTGGCCCTTGAACTCTCCAGATTGGGATGTGCCAAAAGGACAACCACTTTTTTTAATTTTCTGTCCATACTGTTTCTGATGTTTTAGTGAATATCAATGTAACAGAAGAAAGTAATAAAATGTTTGAGAAACAGGTTATTCTTTATCAAACCGATTTACATCAGGAACGTATCCGCATCCCCTCTTTTTGAAATCTATTGTTTTTTTCTATCCAACAATCTCTTTTCTCTAACTTTTTTGTAAATTTGCACCCTTAAAATAAAGAAGGTAACAGTTTTATAACGAAAAGTACCTTCTGATCGTTAACAAAGTAACATCGTTAAATTATAGCAAATAAAAATGGGTAAGAAGTTTGCCGAATATTCGCAGTTCAACCTCTCACAGGTAAACGCGGAAGTGTTGAAGAAATGGGACGAGAACCAGGTTTTCGCCAAGAGTATGACAGAGCGTGAAGGCTGTCCTTCTTTCATCTTTTACGAAGGACCTCCCTCGGCCAATGGTATGCCGGGCATCCATCACGTAATGGCGCGTTCTATCAAAGATATCTTTTGCCGTTACAAAACCATGAAAGGTTTTCAGGTGAAACGTAAAGCCGGATGGGACACACACGGACTTCCGGTGGAGTTAGGAGTGGAAAAAGCACTTGGCATCACGAAGGAAAATATTGGCAAGACAATTTCCGTTGCCGATTATAACGCTGCTTGCCGCAAGGACGTGATGAAGTTTACCAAAGAATGGGAAGACCTCACGCACAAGATGGGCTATTGGGTGGACATGACCGATCCGTACATCACATACGACAACCGTTACATTGAAACCTTGTGGTGGCTGTTGAAGCAACTCTATCAGAAAGACTACCTCTATAAAGGATATACCATACAGCCGTATTCGCCTGCTGCCGGTACCGGATTGAGCTCGCACGAGTTGAACCAGCCCGGATGTTACCGCGATGTGAAAGACCTGACCTGTGTGGCACAGTTCAAGATGAAGAACCCGAAGCCGGAAATGGCAGAGTGGGGAACTCCCTATTTCCTGGCATGGACCACTACGCCGTGGACGTTGCCTTCGAACACGGCTTTGTGTGTAGGACCGAAGATTGATTACGTAGCCGTACAAAGCTATAATGGATATACCGGAGAGAAGATTACCGTCGTTCTTGCCAAAGCGCTGCTTTATACGCACTTCAACAAGAAGGCAGAAGATATAGCTTTGGAAGATTACAAGCCGGGCGATAAATTGATCCCGTTCAAGGTCGTTGCTGAGTATAAAGGACCGGAACTGGTAGGCATGGAGTACGAGCAACTGATTCCTTGGGTGAATCCGGGTGAAGGCGCCTTCCGTGTGATACCGGGCGACTATGTCACTACGGAAGACGGTACGGGTATCGTGCATATTGCTCCGACATTCGGTGCTGATGATGCCTTGGTGGCAAAAGCTGCCGGCATTCCGCCGTTGCAGCTCATCAATAAGAAAGGCGAACTCCGTCCGATGGTTGATCTGACAGGTAAATTCTACTTGCTGGAAGAACTGGACGAAGACTTCGTCAAAGAGCGCGTGAACGTAGAACTGTATAAAGAATATGCAGGCCGTTTCGTGAAGAATGCTTACGACCCCAATTTGACGGAACAGGACGAAAGCCTCGACGTAAGCCTCTGCATGATGATGAAGGCCAATAATCAAATCTTCAAGACAGAGAAGCACGTGCACAACTATCCCCACTGCTGGCGTACGGACAAACCGGTGCTGTACTATCCGTTGGACAGCTGGTTCATCCGCTCTACGGCATGCAAGGAGCGCATGATCGAACTGAATAAAACGATCAACTGGAAACCGGAAAGTACGGGTACGGGACGCTTCGGCAAGTGGCTGGAGAACCTGAACGACTGGAACTTGAGCCGTTCACGCTACTGGGGTACTCCGCTACCCATCTGGCGCACCGAAGACAACAGCGAGGAAATCTGTATCGGTTCGGTCGAAGAACTCTACAACGAAATAGAGAAATCTGTAGCTGCCGGAGTGATGAAGTCTAATCCTTACAAAGAGAAAGGCTTTGTTCCCGGTGAATACACTAAGGAGAACTATGATAAGATCGACCTGCACCGTCCGTATGTAGATGATATCATCCTCGTATCCAAGGACGGCAAGCCGATGAAGCGCGAAGCAGACCTGATCGATGTATGGTTTGATTCAGGTGCCATGCCGTATGCCCAAATCCATTACCCCTTCGAGAATAAAGAGGCGTTCGACAGTAAGCAGCTGTTCCCGGCCGATTTCATAGCCGAAGGTGTAGACCAGACACGCGGTTGGTTCTTTACGCTCCATGCGATAGCTTCAATGGTGTTCGACACCAACTCATACAAGGCGGTCATCTCCAATGGACTGGTGCTTGACAAAAACGGCAACAAGATGTCCAAACGTCTGGGCAATGCAGTCAATCCCTTCTCTACCATCGAGAAGTACGGCTCCGATCCCCTGCGCTGGTATATGATCACGAACTCTTCTCCTTGGGATAACCTGAAGTTTGATGTGGACGGTGTCGAAGAAGTCCGTCGCAAATTCTTCGGAACTTTATATAACACGTATTCTTTCTTCTCGCTTTATGCCAATGTAGATGGATTTGAATATAAAGAAGCCGACATCCCGATGGAACAGCGTCCGGAGATAGACCGTTGGATACTCTCTGTCCTGAATACATTGGTGAAGGACGTAGATGCTTGCTACAGCGAATACGAACCGACCAAGGCAGGACGCTTGATATCTGATTTTGTCAATGACAATCTCTCCAACTGGTATGTCCGTCTGAACCGTAAGCGTTTCTGGGGTGGAGAATTTACGCAAGACAAATTGTCTGCCTACCAGACCTTGTACACTTGTCTGGAGACTGTTGCCAAACTGATGGCACCTATCGCTCCGTTCTATGCCGACAAGCTCTATATGGATCTGGTGACCGTGACAGGACGTGACAATGTCGTATCAGTACACTTGGCGGATTTCCCTGTATGCAACGAGGGAATGATAGACAAAGAGCTGGAAGCCCGTATGCAGATGGCACAGGATGTAACTTCGATGGTGTTGGCTTTGCGTCGTAAGGTGAACATCAAAGTACGCCAACCGTTGCAGTGCATTATGATACCCGTAGTGGACGAAGAGCAGCGCGCACACATTGATGCCGTGAAGGCACTTATCATGAACGAGGTGAACGTTAAGGAAATCAAGTTCGTGGACGGTGCTGCCGGTGTGCTGGTGAAGAGAGTGAAGTGTGACTTCAAGAAGATGGGACCGAAATTCGGCAAGCAGATGAAGGCTGTGGCTGCAGCTGTCACCAGTCTGTCGCAAGAGGCCATTGCAGAACTGGAGAAAAACGGTGCTTACACCATACAACTGGATGGTGCCGAAGTTACGGTAGAAGCTGACACTGTAGAAATCTATAGCGAAGACATTCCGGGATGGTTGGTTGCCAATGAAGGAAAACTGACCGTTGCATTGGATGTGACCGTTACGGACGAGTTGCGTCGCGAAGGTATTGCACGTGAGTTGGTTAACCGTATTCAGAATATCCGTAAATCAAGCGGTCTGGAGATTACAGATAAAATTCAGATAGTTTTATCGAAAAATCCGCAGACAGATGATGCGGTAAACGAATATAAAGACTATATTTGTAACCAAGTTTTAGGAACCTCACTGATGCTGGCAGATGAGATAGAAAACGGTACGGAGTTGAACTTTGACGATTTCTGTCTGTATGTGAGCATTGTGAAAAAATAATTTTTTGTAGTTAGTAGTAAGTAGTAGTTAGTGAATGATGCCGCATTGCTAATGAAAGCACTGCAAATCGGATATTCCTATTTACTACTACCTGCTTACTAACTAACTGTTAAACGTTTTATTATGTCAGAAAAGAGTAGATACTCAGATGCGGAACTGGAAGAGTTCCGTGCTATCATTAATGAAAAATTAGAATTGGCGCAACGTGATTATGAATTGCTGAAATCGAGTTTGACTGGAACTGATGGCAATAACACTGACGATACGTCTCCTACATACAAAGTATTGGAAGAAGGTGCCAACACTTTATCCAAAGAAGAAACAACGCGTTTGGCACAACGCCAATTGAAATTTATCCAGGGATTGCAGGCTGCATTAGTGCGCATTGAGAACAAGACGTATGGCATTTGCCGCGAGACAGGCAAGCTGATTCCTGCCGAACGATTGCGTGCCGTACCTCATGCCACATTAAGTATTGAAGCTAAAAACAGCGGTAAGAAGTAGGAATGAGCAGATATCTAACGAAAGGTCGTATCGCGCTGCTCGTTATATTCTCTGTCTTGATCATAGACCAAGTGATCAAGGTGTATATTAAAACCCATATGTATTGGCATGAAAGTATTCGTGTTACAGATTGGTTTTATATCTATTTTACCGAGAATAACGGTATGGCGTTTGGCATGGAAATATTCGGAAAACTTTTTCTTTCCTTGTTCCGTATTGTTGCTGTTACCGCTATAGGCTGGTATTTGGCAAGAATTATAAAACAAGGTTTGAAGACGGGATATATCGTTTTTATTTCTCTCATCCTGACGGGAGCATTGGGCAATATTATCGATAGTATGTTTTATGGTGTGTTGTTCAGCGAAAGCACACATTCGCAGATTGCTTCGTTCATGCCTGAGGGTGGAGGATATGCCTCGTTCTTTTATGGGAAGGTGGTAGATATGTTCTATTTCCCTATCATCGAGACGAATTGGCCTCAATGGATGCCATTTGTCGGTGGGGAACATTTCATATTCTTCAGTCCGATATTCAACTTTGCCGATGCTGCTATCAGTTGTGGCATCATTGCTCTGCTGCTGTTCTACAGCAAATATTTGAATGATTATTCTTATCATGTAACAAAGAAATCATGAAAGACTTGCGTCGAGTTCAATGGTTTGGAATATCCCTTTTAGCATTCTGTTTTACCGCCTGTCAGGTGAAAAGGCCTGAGGCGGTTTTATCAGATGCTAAGATGGAAAACGTACTCTATGATTATCACATAGCGAAGGCTATGGGGGAAGAAGTTCCATACTCGGAGGGGTATAAAAGAGTATTGTACATTGAATCGGTGTTCAAGAAACATGGAATCACGCAAGCTGTTTTTGATTCATCCTTGGTGTGGTTTACCCGTAATCCGGAGGTTTTAGCTAAAGTTTATGAGAAGGTGAATGCAAGACTGAAAGAGGAGCAGGAGGGAATCAACCATCTGATTGCCATGCGTGACAATAAGCCTAAAGAGAGCCTTCCGGGCGACAGCATTGATGTATGGGCGTGGCAGCGCATTTATCGGTTGACCGGCATGCCGATGGATAATAAAATCACATTCGTATTGCCTTCCGACACCAATTTTAAAGACCGGGATACCTTGCAGTGGAATGTATGCTTCCATTTTCATCATGATAAGGTTGACTCCATGCACGCTCCTGTCATGGCTATGCAGATTGTCTATAAGAATGACAGCATCATAGGTGATATGCAGAAAGTTTATGAGGCGGGGATGAAAACGATATCTCTCCAGTCCGATACGTTGGGAGAAATCAAGGAAGTGCGGGGTTCGATATATTACTCTTCTGCGCAGAGTGTATATACCTTGTTGGCTGACCGCATTTCGCTCATGCGTTGTCATTCCACGGATACTTTATCGTTCGCAAAGAATGATTCTATCAGTCAGGAAAAGAATGAAGGCGCTGAATTGAAGAAGGAGGAGATTAAACCGATAAACCAAGAAGTCAAGTCGGTAGAGAGAGTAAAACCGATAGAAGAGATTAAATCAGCGAAACAGGAAAGGAAATCAGCAAAACAAGAAATTAAGCCGATAGAACAGAGGAACAGACCGGCAGGACGGGAAGAAGTCAAGACTAATGCAAATACAAATTCTCCCAAGCGTAACCGCCTGCGTCCTCAGTCTGTTTCAGAGCCTGCGTTGCAGAAAGTGGAAAGACCCCAAGAACTTCAGATACAGAAAAAAGAACTTTGAGAAGTATGAGGCGGTATGCGGCACATTTCATATTCGTTTCCGGATATGGCTATTTCAAACAGCATGTGGTAGAAGTGGAGCAGGGAAGTGCCCGGTCTGTTTTTCCTTTGACGGAAGAGATAGAAGGGGTAGAATGGTTTCCCGGGGTTATTGCTTTGCTTGACAGACAGGAGGTTGAGGTAGGGGTGCCTTCTGTTTTCCCTGCGCTGGATAACATATCGAAGGAGCCTCCTTTGCCTTTCGGGAAAGAATGCCTCCCCAAGGGGTTGACGCCCTATCTATTTTATCCTTTCGATTTTACAACAATGCAGCCTGTCGCCGGAACTCGGCACAGACAACTGCCGTAGCAATTGCGACGTTAAGCGACTCGGAAGTCTCCCGATCTGCCGGATAATTGGGGATATAAAGCTTTCGGTTGATGAGTTGTTCCACTTCTTTTCCTATTCCGTTGCCCTCGTTGCCCATCACGATTAATCCGTTGGAGGAGAGCTGTTGTGCATACATATTCTCTCCGTCGAGAAAAGTCCCGTAGACAGGAATGTCCTTCAGGTCACGAATAAGAGCGGGCAAGGAGACATAATGTAACTTTACGCGGGCAATGCCGCCCATTGTTGCCTGGACGGTTTTTGGATTATATACATCTACGGTGTTCTGCGAGCAGAAGATGTGTTCTATTCCGAACCAGTCCGCCAGGCGGATGATAGTGCCCAGATTGCCAGGATCTTGCACATCGTCCAGAGCCAGACACAAGGAGCGGCTGATGACGGAAGGATCTGTCTCGTATTCGGGCTGTTCGAATAGGGCAAGTACCTGCTGTGGGGTTTTCAGCAGGCTGGCACGGGACAGTTCGTCTGTAGAGACTTCCACGATGTTTTCTGCCTGAAGCTGCGAGCGATGTTGCGACATCCACTCTGGGGTAGCTGCCAAGAAACGGCAGGGAAAATGCCCCAATAAGTCACCTACCAGTTTAGGTCCTTCTGCCAGGAATACTTTCTCGGCTTTACGATTCTTCTTCAATTCCAGCGAGTGGATATATTTGATGCAGTTCTTACTTAGTGCCATAATTCTAATGTTATCGTTGAGCAAAAGTACATGTTTATTTCTATATAATCAAAAGAGAGGGGACACTTCGTCTGTTTTTTTATTTCGGGAAAGAAAAAATAGATTTATATTTGTAGGCTGTTATGCGCAATTTACAAAATCTGGTATGAAGAAAGGTCTCCGTCACGTTATATTTATTGCTGTACTATTTGCATTAGCTTCCTGCTCGACTACCAAATATGTACCCGATGGTTCATACTTGTTGGATGAAGTGCGTATACATACCGATAGCAAGAACGTAAAGCCATCCGGGCTTTATATCTATGTACGGCAAAATCCAAATTCCAAGTGGTTCAGTCTGGTCAAGACGCAATTGTATGTCTATAACTGGTCAGGAAGGGATTCTACCCGCTGGATGAACCGGGCATTGCGTCGGTTGGGAGATGCGCCGGTGATCTACAGCAAGGAAGAGACGGAGCGTTCGCGTAACGAAATGACCAAAGCGGTGCAGAACATGGGATACATGGGGGCTACCGTGCAATACATTACGAAGGTAAAGAAGAAGAAGCTGAAGCTGGAGTACAAGGTGACCACAGGCGAGCCGTATATCGTCCGCAGCCTGAAATACGACATTCAGGATGAGAAGATACGGGAGTATATACAGAAGGACTCCGCATCGACCTACCTGTCGGAGGGTATGTACTTCAATGTCAACCTGCTGGACAGCGAGCGGCAGCGTATCACCAGCAAGCTTCTTCAGAACGGATACTATAAATTCAATAAGGATTATATTTCTTATACGGCGGACACAGTGCGCGGCACTCACCAGGTAGACCTCACGCTGCATCTGGCAAACTATAGGCAACATGCTGACGAAGAGCCCCGAAACCATCCCCAGTATTCCATCAATAAGGTGAATTTCATCGCAGATTATAATGTCTTGCAGACTTCCGCATTGAGCAGTGTGGAGGTGAACGACTCCATACACTACAAGGGAATCCCTATTTATTACAAAGACAAGCTCTATCTGCGACCCAAAGTATTGGTGGACAATCTGCGTATCACCGAAGGCGAGCTTTACAATGAATCGAACATACAGCGCACTTACTCCAATTTCGGACGGTTGCCGGTACTGAAATATACCAATATCCGCTTCTTTGAGACACAAGTGGGAGACAGTGTCAAGCTGAATACATACGTCATGCTGACCAAGAACAAGCACCAGGCCATTTCCTTCGAGTTGGAAGGCACCAATTCATCGGGCGACCTGGGGGCTGCGGCATCCGTTTCTTTCCAAAACCGCAATGTGTTCAAAGGCTCCGAAACCTTTTTGGTCAAGTTGCGTGGAGCTTATGAGGCAGTATCGGGGCTGGGATATGCGCACAACAACTATACGGAGCTTGGGGTGGAGAGCAGTATCAATTTCCCCCGCTTCATGTTCCCTTTCCTGTCGAATGACTTCAAGAGGAAGATACGGGCTACTACGGAGTTTGGCGTGCAATACAATTATCAGATGCGTCCGGAGTTTACCCGCATTGTGGCTTCGGCTTCGTGGAGCTATAAGTGGGGTGTCCAGCGCCAGCGGTCGCAGCATCGCATAGACTTGCTGGACGTCAATTACCTGTACATGCCTTGGATAGAGCCGCAGTTCAGGGAGGACTTTTTGGAGAAGGAGCAAAATTATATTCTGAAGTACAACTACGAAGACCGCCTGATTGTTCGTACCGGGTACAGCTATACATACAATAGTGCGGGGCAGGCATTGATAAACAATTCGGTCATAGGTAACTCTTACAGCATACGTTTCAACTTCGAGTCGGCAGGAAACCTGCTATATGCTATCTCGAAGATGAGTCGGCTGAAGAGGAACGACAAGGATGAATACACCATTCTGAGTATTCCGTATGCGCAATACATAAAGGGTGACTTGGATTTTGCCAAGAACATTGTGATTGATAACCGCAACTCCATCGCGTTCCACGTAGGAGGCGGCATTGCCATTCCGTATGGCAATGCGCGGGTGATTCCTTTTGAAAAGCGCTACTTCTCGGGAGGCGCGAACAGTGTGCGGGGATGGTCGGTGCGCAGCTTGGGACCCGGTTCTTTTGCAGGTGACAATAACTTCCTGAACCAGTCGGGAGATATCAAGCTGGATGCCAGTATCGAATACCGCACGCGGCTGTTCTGGAAGTTCAGGGGAGCGGTGTTTGTGGACGCGGGAAACATCTGGACGCTCCGCGAATACGAAGACCAGCCGGGGGGCAAGTTCCGTTTCAATACGTTTTATAAGCAGATAGCGGTGGCTTATGGCTTAGGATTGCGCCTTGACTTGGATTTCTTTGTGCTTCGTTTTGATGGAGGTATGAAGGCGGTCAATCCTGAAGAGGGAGCAGTTCGTCTGCCCATTGCGCATCCTAAGTTCGGACGCGACTTTGCATTCCATTTTGCGGTGGGATATCCTTTCTGATAAGCAGAAAGTTGAGAGCCGGAAGAGGAAATCCTTGCCATGCGATAGTCGTCGCCGGGCGGTTCCCTTGCTTTCGGTTCTCAACTCTCGGTTGCGGCTGGCTTATCTTGCAGCGTAATAAGTATCGATCATGGTTGCCTGACGGGCGGCAGCTACGCCTTGGGCATCCAATGTAACGTTCATCGCTTCGCCATTAGGCAGGTACATCTGTGCCGTACCGTCGCCGTTCATTTGCAATATTTCCGTGCTGACACCCTCTGCAACGACATTCCAGGTATTCAGTTCCTGGTCATAGATCAGTTGCATGGCGGTGTTCTCGCCTTCTTTGGTGATGGAGTAACCGTTTTTCAGCGTTTCTACCAGATAATTTCCATTTTCACCTTTCACCTTCTTCACGTCGCCTACGTTAGCCATTGGGTTGGAGCCGCTCCAGAACTCAATAGAGTTGATAACTAACGCGTCTGCCAAATAGCAGACTTCATACACAGGAATAATATTGCATGCCAGGTATACAAGTTCGTTTACGAACTTAGTGCCAACGCTTTGATTCCAATTAACCAGTCTGCTGTGCAATCCGAAAGAGCCGATGCATGAACTGAAAAGAAAGGCTCCACAAACCATGATCGTGGCAGCCAGTTTCAAATTACCTTTTTTCATAAAATAACCGTCTTTATAAGTTTCTACTAAGTTTATTGAAGTTTTGCCTTCTGAAGACAAATATAAGATGTTTTTGCGAAAGATTTATCTAAGAAACCGTTTTAATTTTCTTTTTTAAAGGTTTCCTCAGCACCTTCTGAGTCTATTTTCGGTCTTTTTACCCGCTTCCCTTTGTCACATAGTCCGCTATGTTCCTTCTTGAAAACAGATAAAAATCCGCAAAAATAACTCTCAGAAGGAAGCTGAAAGAAAATCAAAACCTTTCATTCATTCCATTTTCCGGTTCATGTTAAAAAGGAGTAATTGTTAATGAAATACATCTGTTCATCCTTATCGTAGAATGAAAAGTAGAGTTTCTGAATCTTCCACTACCAATTCTAACCAGGCAATGGAGTTGCCGGACAACCTTGTTCCGGCTGTCTATCTGAACGGCCATAACAAACCGCACCCACTGGATGATATCGGAATGAGGGAGGAAGACTTTAAAATGGTGCGAAAGAAGGGCATTTATCATTCTGACATTTTGCATTTCTAATCGGGCGAGAATCGTTTCTTTCGACCGGGATATCAGTTCGTTTGGAAATACGCGAAAGAAAATCTGTAATCGTCAGAATAATAGATGGATATCGAAATACTTACAAGTATTCTAGAAAAAATAAGGGGTTAAAAGGGATAATCGACAGGTAAAAGACACCTAAAGTTAAGGTTTACGCTGGCAGAGGTGACCTTTGTGGCCATAACTAATAACCTTATTACCCATAACAAGTAATGTTATGCTCCGTAACACATAATCTTATCCGCTGTAACAAGTAACCTAATCTCCTCAGAATAGGAACTTTTTCTGCCACAATAGCCTTTAGGAGGGGAAATATATGTCGAAATGTCAGTGAATCACTCTATCCTGATACCAGAAAATATGCTGGAATAGCACTTTTAATATTGATATGTGTTATGCAATATGCTGTAATCGTATTATTGTGATATAAAATAGCACATTCAGCTATCTTTTTGTTGATTCTCTTCTCCGCCGGAGCGGGTATGAACCTATATAAACAACAAAAGGAATCGTCATCGTTTGATGACCATTCCTTTCGTTGTACACCCTCAGGGATTCGAACCCTGGACCCACTGATTAAGAGTCAGTTGCTCTACCAACTGAGCTAAGAGTGCATTACCTTTCCTAATTGCGGGTGCAAAGGTAGTATTTTCCCTTTATACATCCAAATAATCCCATCCTTTTTTCTTGATGAAAGCGGCTTTTTCTAATCGAACTCATACAGTTCAGAGGGAGTGTTACGCTTTAATGCGCAGAGCTGCACGTCTTTACCTACCAATACACCCTTGTCCTTCAGTTTCCATTCCACCGTCTTATAAGCCAGCTCCGGATGGTTGTTGTCCTTGCTCAGGTGGCAAAGCCAGATATATTTCAGCTCCTCTGTGATGTTTTCGGCCAGAAATTCGGCGGTCGCCATGTTGCTCAGATGCCCCGTGCGGCTGGTGATGCGCTCTTTCAGATATTGGGGATAAGTACCCATGCGTAGCATTTCATCGTCATAATTGGCTTCCAGTATCAGGTAATTTGCCTTGCGGATGAACTGTGCTGCAGTAGGAGTAATCTCGCCAAGGTCGGTGAGGAATGAGAATACCTTACCGTCAATCTCAATGCAATAGCCTACATTGTCCGTGCCATCGTGCGGAACTTCAAAAGATTCGATACGAAAATCCTCCAGTTGCATCGGTTGCCTTTTCTCCAGATAGCGGACAGAGGTGTACAGTTTTTCTGTCATGCAATAGCTCTTGTTGATGCCCTCGTGGATGCGTGCTGTGGTATAAACGGGGATATGGAGCTTTTCGCCCAATCCGCCCACGGCTTTGATGTGGTCTGCGTGGTCGTGGGTGATGAAGACTGCACGAATCATCTCCATTCCGATTCCCACTTCTTTCAGTGATTTCTTGATGGTACGCACGGCAATGCCTGCATCAATCAGTATTCCGTATGTTTCAGTGCCAATATAATAACAGTTGCCGCTGCTTCCGCTTGCGAGGCTTATAAAGTTTACTTTCATCTGTTTCTCCTTTTTTTGAAAAAAACGCCACTTTTTATGGCAAAGTGACGGCAAATATAAGGAAAAAAAGAGAGATTCTGCTTGTGGTTCTGTTCTTTTTGTCGAAGAAAACTTGGAACCTTTTTCAGCGCCACGTCGGATCAGGGCATAAAAACAGTAGGAGTTACCGGGGTTCAACTTCCGATAACTCCTACCTAAAAAGCCTTCAATACAATGCCGGACAAAGCCCGGACCAATTCTTAGAATTGGAAAAAATTCTTGGCATTGTAGTAGCTGATATCTTCAATCATCTGATTTACACGCTCCATTTCCGAAGCCGGAATCTCGCCATTCTCTACGTCGCGGCCAACGAGGTTACACAACGTACGGCGGAAATACTCATGACGCGGGTAGGAGAGGAACGACCGTGAATCCGTCAACATACCTACAAAACGGCTCAGCAAGCCGAGTACGGAGAGGGCATTCATCTGCTTTTCCATACCATCTTTCTGATCGAGGAACCACCAGCCCGATCCGAACTGTATCTTACCGGCAACCGTGCCATCCTGGAAGTTACCCAGCATGGTGGCAATAACTTCGTTTGCACACGGATTGAGGTTATAAAGGATGGTCTTCGTCAGTTTTCCGGCAGAGTTCAGACGGTCGAGGAACTTCGCCATAGCCTTGGCAGTGGTGAACTCACCGATTGAGTCGAAGCCGGTGTCAGGACCCAGCAACTTGAACATCTTGCTGTTGTTGTTGCGGATAGCCCCGTAGTGGAATTGCTGTGTCCAGCCTTTTTCCCAGTCCATTTCACCAAATACGATCAGCATAGCCGACTTGAACTTCAGGATCTCTTCTTTTGTCAGTTCCGTTCCGCCATATACCTTATTGAATATAGCTTTGATTTCGGCATCCGTATAGTCTTCTGCATAGAACTCTTCGATACCGTGGTCAGACAGCTTACAGCCTTGTTCGGCAAAGAAGTCATGACGCTTGCGCAGGGCAGCCACCATGTCGTCGAAGCAGGAGATTGTCACGCCGCTCACTTCCGCCAGTTTCTCTACGTAAGCACGGAAATCCGCCGGAACTTCCACTGCCATTGCCTTGTCAGGACGCCATGTAGGCAGCATCTTCACCTCGAAACCACTTTCGCGGGTCTGGATGTGGTACTCCAATGAATCAATGGGGTCGTCCGTCGTACAAACCGTTTCTACATGATAACGACGCATCATGCCGCGTGCCGAATATTCCGGTTTGGCAAGCTTCTCGTTACATTCGTCGTAAATCTCACGTGCAGTCTTCGGGCTAAGTATCTTTTCGATGCCGAAAGCAGTCTTCAGTTCGAGGTGTGTCCAGTGGTATAGCGGATTGCGGAAAGTATAAGGCACGGTTTCCGCCCATTTCTCAAACTTCTCCCAATCGGTTGTGTCCATACCGGTGCAGAAACGTTCGTCCACGCCATTAGTACGCATAGCACGCCATTTGTAGTGGTCGCCGCCCAACCAGATTTCGGTCAGTGATTTAAACTGATAGTCATCTGCTACCATTTTGGGGATCAGGTGACAGTGATAGTCGATAATCGGCATCTTAGCCGCGTGTTCGTGATACAACTTCTGTGCGGTTTCTGTCTGCAACAGGAAGTTTTCATCCATAAATTTTTTCATTCTACTGTGTTTTAAGTATATAAAAATATTACTTTTCAATGATTATACCTATATAGTATTGATAGTAAAGCTAATAGGTTTAATATTGGTTTTTAGTTTTATTAACCGTTATCGAACACAAAAGTAGAAAATTTACTTGGAGAAACAAAATTATTCGTATCTTTGCGGCAAATATTTATAATATTTAAGTTTTAAACGTGAGACCTTTATCGCCTTCGGGCGAAGCACAAGAGAATTATGGAAAACAAGAACTACACTATTAAAGACATCGCCCGCATGGCGGGAGTTTCTGCCGGGACAGTAGACCGCGTGTTGCACAACCGCGGAGATGTTTCCGCAGCAAGTCGCGAGAAGGTCCGGAAAGTCTTGGATGAAATAGATTACCATCCCAATATGTTCGCCATCGGACTGGCGGCAAAGAAGCGTTACCGCATGCTGTGTATTATACCTTATTATATAGAGCATGACTACTGGCATGCCGTAGCAGCGGGCATCAACCGTGCGGCACAAGAGTTGCGCCCGTTCAATGTCAGCGTTGAATATCTGTATTATCACCATGCCGACAGACCTTCCTACGAGGCTGTTTGTGCAAGGGTCAGGTGCGAAGCTGCGGACGCTGTGCTGATAGCACCCAACTTCCGTGAAGAGACGCTTGCCCTTACCTC
Source organism: uncultured Bacteroides sp. (assembly GCF_910585845.1). GTDB lineage: Bacteria > Bacteroidota > Bacteroidia > Bacteroidales > Bacteroidaceae > Bacteroides. Next base: position 32,397 of record NZ_CAJUHF010000020.1, read on the forward strand.
TAGCCTGGAAGAGAAGAACGTGCCATATGCCTTTATCGATTTCAATATCGAAGACACTCATGCGATCTGCTATATCGGACAGGATTCACGGATGAGCGGATACATCGCCGCCAAAATCCTGATGCGGAAGTATGAAGAAGGGCAGGAGTTGATCCTGTTTCTGAACAATAAGAAAGACAGTCCGGCAGAGATACAGATGCAACGCCGTCTGGACGGCTTTATGAGTTATATTTCCCAGGAAAACAGTAATTTGGCTGTACACGATGTCATCTTGACCAAAGAAGATGATGTAGCCAACTGTCGCACGTTAGAATCGTTCTTTGCAGCACACCCGAAAGCCGCCTTGGGAGTTGTCTTCAATTCGCGTGTATATCAGGTGGCGGACTACCTGCATGAGACGGGGCATAAGCTGGCAGGATTGGTGGGCTACGACCTTCTGCCAAAGAACGTCGGTTATCTGAAATCGGGCGAAGTAGACCATCTGATCGGGCAACGTCCCGGATTGCAAGGCTATTGCGGAATCAAGGCACTATGCGACCACGTTGTCTTCAAGCGTCCGGTGACCGCAGTGAAGTATATGCCCATTGATGTGCTGATGAAAGAAAACATCAACTTCTACTTTGAATTTGAATAAACTAAATAGTATCAATCATTTAAAATGTATTATTGAAATGAAAGCATTAAACAAACAAACCGCTCCCAAGGCTCAGCGCCCGGAACGTATCATCCAGTTCGGTGAGGGAAACTTCCTGCGTGCATTTATCGACTGGATCATCTACAACATGAACGAGAAAGCCGATTTCAATAGTAGCGTCGTAGTGGTGCAGCCCATCGAAAAAGGTATGGTAGACATGCTGAACGCTCAGGACGACCTCTATCACGTAAACCTGCAAGGATTGGATAAAGGCGAAACCGTGAATAGCCTGACTATGATCGACGTAATCAGCCGTGCGTTGAACCCTTATTCTCAGAACGAAGAGTTCATGAAGCTTGCCGACCAACCGGAAATGCGCTTTGTCATCTCCAACACAACGGAAGCCGGTATCGCTTTCGATCCTTCCTGCAAGCTGACTGACGCTCCTGCTTCCTCATACCCGGGCAAGCTGACTCAGCTGCTGTACCGCCGCTTCAAGACTTTCAACGGCGACAAGAGCAAAGGTCTGATCATCTTCCCCTGCGAACTTATCTTCCTGAACGGTCACAAACTGAAAGAAACCATCTACCAGTACATCGAACTGTGGCAGTTGGGCGACGAGTTCAAGACTTGGTTTGAAGAAGCCTGCGGTGTATATGCTACGCTGGTAGACCGTATTGTACCGGGATTCCCCCGCAAAGATATCGCAGCTATCAAAGAGAAACTGCAATATGATGATAATCTGGTGGTTCAGGCAGAGATCTTCCATCTTTGGGTGATCGAAGCTCCCCAAGAGATTGCCAAGGAATTCCCCGCCGACAAAGCAGGTCTGAACGTACTGTTTGTGCCTTCCGAAGAGCCTTATCACGAAAGAAAGGTGACTTTGCTGAATGGTCCGCACACTGTCCTTTCTCCTGTTGCTTATCTGTCGGGCGTGAATATCGTGCGCGATGCTTGCCAGCATCCGGTTATCGGACAGTACATCCACAAGGTAATGTTTGACGAGCTGATGGAGACGCTGAATTTGCCGAAAGATGAGTTGAAGAAATTTGCCGAAGATGTACTGGAACGCTTCAACAATCCGTTTGTTGACCATGCCGTAACCAGCATCATGCTGAATTCTTTCCCGAAATTTGAAACCCGTGACCTGCCCGGTTTGAAGACTTACCTGCAACGCAAGGGCGAACTGCCGAAAGGATTGGTTCTGGGTCTGGCTGCTATCATCACCTACTACAAAGGCGGTGTCCGTGAAGATGGCGCTGAAATCGTTCCGAATGACGCTCCGGAAATCATGCAGTTGCTGAAGGATTTGTGGGCTACGGACGACACTCAGAAGGTTGCCGAAGGCGTACTTGCCGCAACATCTATCTGGGGCGAAGACTTGAATAACATTCCGGGACTTACTGCTGCTGTGAAGGCTGATCTGGATTCCATTCAGGAAAAAGGAATGTTGGAAACAGTGAAAGGTATTCTCTAACCGATATACCAATCTATAAAATAAAGAAGGGTGAGGCAGTTGCCTCACCCTTCTTTATTTTATCTTTTCTAATAACGCATGCATTACTTGGATTCATCGGAATTTTCGTTCGTCCCGCTGCGCAAAATGAATGTAGTGGCGCCGATGGTAACTATCGCACCGTCCTCAATGCGGATGCGGTCTTTGTCGCCTAAAATCTCATTGTTCAGGAAAGTACCTGTCAGGCTGGGCGCATCGCGCAAGGTATATACCAGTCCGCCTTGCTTGTTCCGTTTTACGTTGATGATGCAGTGGCGGCGGTCCATGCTCATATCCGATGTCTCGATAGGGGTGGTGATATTTGTCCCGATGCAACGACGGCCGATTACATTGTCTCCCTCCTGCAGGGGCAGTACTTGCTTGAAGCCGAACACATTTTCAATCACTGTGATGCTTCCGAAGGCATCTTTAAATTCCTCCTCATCCGGACGTTCTTCTTTTTGAGGAGCACGCATCTTTGTTCTTCCTAAGCGGATGCTGAACTGCTTCCCGCAATGTTCGCAGACAAAGACCAGCGACTGGCCCTCGCTATATTTGGTTTCATCAAACAAAAGGTAATTATCGCATTTAGGACAACGTACACGTTTCATAAGCGTAATGGAAAAAGAATAAATATCAAGGAATTAAAAATCAAGTATAAAGCATTATTTCTTCAGCACCCAAGCACTCTTGTAAGTCTCGTTTTCACGAATCTTTTTCAGTGTCTGGTAGGCTTCCACTTCCGTACCGCATGACTCGATGCTTACCCGCATCTTGCCGTCTCCGATGATAGCCTTTGCACCGGCATACCCCTTGGTAACCAACTGTTCGGCCATCTTCCGGGCATCTTGCTCGGTTCCTACACTGGCAACGATAATGTGATACGGTCTCTTAGGAGCAGAAACTGCCGATTGGGCGGCAGGTTGCGTCGCTTTTTTTGCCACGTTGCTTTCGGTAGCAGGGCGGGGAGTTTCCTTTTTCGCTTTCGCATCGGTAGAAGCGACTGGAGCTTTACCGACTTTAACCTCCTTCACGGCGACCGGAACTACTACCTTTTTCGGTTTCGCAGTTTGCTTACCGCTGGCTTTCTGCGTAGAAAGAGTCTGCTTTACGATGATTGGCGTTATGGCTAAAGATTGCTTTTCTATCTTTTCAAACAACTCTTCCGGAAGCAACTGGGCATAATTCTCTTCGACCACTTCCGTGTTTTCTATCGGAGCAGAGAAGAAGAAAGAGATAACAATGGCAAGCACTACTGCAGCTACATTTGCCAGATAGGTACGGTTGAACCGGACGGCAGGAATACGTTTCACCTTCTGTACTTCGGTGGATGCAGGAATGGAAATAACCTTCTCTGTCGCAGGTTTTTCTATTATCGCCAACTCTTTCATCTCGAAGGTATCCAAGCCATATAGATAAGGAGTGGCAATCTTATTGTCGTATGGCGCGAAGTCAAATGTATTATGTATCGTGTAGTACACTTCGCCGATGTTGGGCAAGTTCACTTTGCCATCCTCATGCAGGGCGGTGATCAGCGTTTCCACTTTACGTTCTACGCGTTTGGTAGCATCCGAGAAACTGGTGCCATACACCGACATGTAAGACTGTACCAACAGTCCGTCGTTCATCTTCAGTTGGGGATTGAAGCCGACAACACGCGTAGGGGGCAGGAAGATATTCTCTTCTTTCATTCGCATAGCTGGAGTGTAATGAGCTACAAATCCTCCTAAACCCGGAACAATGACGCAGTCATTCTCCAATAATAAAGCTTCTATATGTTGTGCCAGTTCAATCATGTTGCAAAAATAACGGAAATATCGGATATAAGCCAGTTTCAAGGCATCTTTCTTTAAAAAAAATGTAAATCATACAATATGGCTGGTATCTTTTCTAGACTTGGGGAAGCAGTCAGGGTATTTTCGCGCGCGAATCTTCAATGTTAGAATCGGGTCAACTTCATGTTTCTTCATGCCTATATGTTTGGAGCTGGTATGAAGTTGATGTGTTTCGAGAAAAGGGCAGGATGCCTGAAGCAGCGCATTCCGTTACCGGATATAATTTATCCTGTTATCGGACGCAATTTATAAAGCAATCTGACAATAAATAAGCAATTATAGCGTTTATTGACATAAATGTTTTATTTTTGTGGCTAATTATTCAGACGTCACTCAAACCATTAGGAAGTACACAATGAAGATTACAACAATTATATTCGTCCTTTCGTTTTTCTTATTCACTTCGTGCAGAACCACGAACAATACGATTACCTATTTTCAGGATTTGGACTCCCGTTCGGCGGAGATTGTGGGAGAGGTTGCCGACTACGCACTGCGTATCGTGCCCGACGACCAGTTGTCTATCACGGTATCGGGAACAGACCCCAAGGCAGTAGCCGCATTCAATATGCCCCTTACCAGTTACTTGTCTGCGGAAGACACTTATGTAAGCTCCACTCCGGTGCTGCATACCTATCTGGTCAGTCCGGAAGGGAATATCGACTTTCCGGTGCTTGGCAGGCTGCACGTGGCAGGCATGACACGCAGCGAACTGACGAACATGCTGACAGAAAAGATTTCCGCCTATGCCAAATCGCCGATTGTCACGATACAGATCAGAAACTTCAAAGTCTCCGTACTGGGTGAGGTGAACAGACCCGGAACGGTAACCGTGTCCCACGAACGCCTCTCCGTGCTCGATGCCCTCAGCATGGCCGGTGACTTGACCATCTACGGCAACCGTAACAATGTGCTTCTGATCCGCGATAACAACGGGAAAAAGGAGTATCACCGTTTCGACCTGACCTCCGCAGAGACGCTGACTTCGCCCTATTACTATTTACAACAGAATGACATCCTTTGTGTAGAACCCAACAAAGCCAGGAAAGGAAACGCCCAATACAGTCAGAACGGGCAGTTCAATGTCTCCTTGGCATCCACTATTATCAGCGCACTGTCTGTACTGGTATCGCTGGGCATCGCATTATTGATTAAATAGATCACACTTCAGTTATGAATGATGAAAACATACATATTGGTGCCCTCTTGCGGCAATTCCTGATTTACTGGAAGATATACATATCTATCGGAACGGTTTGTTTAATCGCCGCCATCTGTTTCCTGATGGTCACGCCCAAGAAGTACCAGTTCACGGCGCGCATGCAGCTCATCCGTGACAACCAGGGCATGATGTCCGAACTGAAGATGCTGAAGAGTGCAGGCATAAGTGCCATGTTGGGTGGAAGTGCGTCGGGCAGTAGCGTGGAGGACGAAGTCATTGTGCTGACTTCGCGTTCCAACATGAGCAAGGCGATACTCGAGACAGAATATCAGGTGGAGACGCGCGAATGGAAAGGATGGAAGAATGTACTGCTCTACAGAAATACCAATCCGATAAGATTGCTCTTCCCGGAACAGTTTTTAGATACCCTGAGTCGGCCAATGAAGCTCAAGCTGACCCTGTCGGATGGAGCCATACGTTCGGCACAAATCAAATCGGATCTGTTTGAAACCGTGGAAGTAAAGGGTCAGCCGTTACCTTGTCCTCTACAATTGCCCGTAGGCACAATCACGGTCATGCAGAATGCGGACGTTCCTGTCCGTGACGATAGGAAGCTGACTATCCGGATCACTCCGTTGCAGCAGACCTACGAGGATCTGTATGATGACCTATATGCTGGTGCGCAAGAGACCGTTTCGGACATCGTCCTCCTCCTGTTTGAAGACGAGAACAAGCAGCGGGGATATGACGTGCTGAACACCCTGATGGCTGTCTACAACCAGTATTCGCGAGATGTGAAGGTGAAAGAAGCCGTCAGCAATGCCCGTTTTGTGAAAGAGCGTCTGGATAGCGTGACGATGGAACTTGCCTATCTGGAGCACCGGATAGAAGCCTACAAGAAGCAGAACAACATACCGGAACCGACTTTATACGCCCAAGTCGCCATTTCGGGTTATAAGGAACTGGAGGATCGTATTTTGGGGACGGAAGTTCGTCTCAAGATGTTAGACTATGTGGCAGACTACATACGGAACCCGCAGAATGAGTATGCCTCCGTGCCCGCCGTGGAGGGGGTAGGCGAAAAGTCCATTGCTCTCTACAATCAACTGGTGCTCGACCGCCAGCGTCTGCTCCTCTCTTCCGAAAAAGAGAATCCGGCTCTGCTCCTTGCCGAGAAGCAACTGACTGAGCAACGCAAGATGTTGTCGGAAGCCATAGACGCAGTTCGGCAAAGTACACGTGCAAGCTTGGAAGAAATAAAAAAGAAAAACCGGGTATTTAGCGATCAGTTGAGTGCCCTGCCCACTCAGGAGCGGGAGTACATCGAGATGAAGCGCCAGCAGCGTATCAAAGAGACCGTCTATTTGTTTCTGATGCAGAAATTGCAGGAGGAAGAGTTGGTAAACTCTCCGGACGAGCAGGCGGGCAGGGTGGTGGACGCTGCGTACAGTTCGGCGAAGCCGGTCTATCCGAAAAAGTTAGTCGTGCTGGCGGTTGCGTTGACTGCCTCCTTCATCCTTTCGCTGATTGCCATCAGCCTGTGGGTATTTGTCTTCCGTCCAAAAGAGTAAGCCCATGTTGTCGCGGTTAGTGTTCTCTAAAAACGACCTTTTCTTTGTTTTCTTGACGGCAGGTTATCTGTTTGGCGTCATATTGTATGACTTTTTGGAATTTAAATATACCGACGAGTTGATGGCGCTTTTCCTGGTCTTGTTCGCGGGTATCGTGGTTTGGGAGCGGAAGGAGTGGGAAGAGGCCATACCTTTGGGCATACTCTTTGCCGTATTCTCGTTTTATGCGGTATATTCCTTCCTGATTCACTCCAATGTGTATCAGGCGATTATCAAGGACTTGATTATCCAGATAAAACCCTATCTCGGTTTCTATTGCGCTTACCTGGTTGCACCTCACTTTTCCGCCACCCAGAAACGTCTGATTGCTATTCTGTGTCTGATTGTTGGTGGAATGATTCTTATAGTCGGGATTACCGGTAATATCTATTTCGTTTTCGGCCATCCGTCCCGGTTTGCTACGGCAATCACGGCTACGGCTTTTCTTTTCCTCTATTGCAGTTCCTATAAATGGAGCGATATCCTTATCTTCATCCTGTTGCTGACGATAGGTTTTTTCTCTACGCGCACCAAGTTCTATGGCTTTTGGATGATTGCGTTTGCTATATTGGTCTACAGCAAAGCGGGCGGAAAACTGCGTCTGAACAAAAGTTCTATCGGAGTGTCTATTGTCGTTTTTATCCTTGTCCTTTGGCTTTGCAAGGATAAGATAATCCTATACTACGTAGACGGCATGATGAACTCCCGTGAGATGTGGAGTCGTCCTGCCATGCTCCTGATGTCCGGAAGAATCCTCTACGATTACTTCCCCTTTGGCAGCGGGCTGGCAAGTTTCGGTACGTTTGCTTCCGGAGAATACTATTCTGCCCTGTACGAAGCGTACGGGATAGACCAACTGTGGGGGCTATCCCGCAATACGAGATTCTTCATTTGCGATGCATTCTATCCTTCGTTGGCACAATTTGGTGTGGTGGGAATCGGGCTATACCTGCTCTTCTGGTGGTCCATCCTGCACAAGGGATATCACTGGCTTTCCGCTGAAAACCAAAAGCAATGGATACTCCTGCTGTTCTCTTTCCTGTTTTTCCTTATTGAAGGGACGGCGGACACTACGATTGTGCACAATCGCGGACTGTTCATACTGATCGTCACCGCCATAACCCTTAATGAAATGAAACCTTGCCATGAGACTGAAAGTAGATACGTATAAGAAAGGAGCCATTTACTCTGCCGGTCTGAGCGTGGTCGTGAAGTTCATCGCTTTCATCCAGAACTTCCTGATCGCCTATTTCCTGGGGGCGGGAACCGGCACGGATATCTATTTCTATCTCTTCGGGTGCATCATTGCTGTATGCGAAATAGTGCAGACTGTTGTGTCGTCCGCCCTGATTCCTTATTCGATGCAACTGCGCAGCCAGGATTCGCCCCAAGAAGAAAACAGGTGCCTGAATGCTTTCCTCTATACAGTCGCCTGCGTCATGGCGGTGCTTACCGTTATCGCGATGGCAGGGGGAGAAGAGTGCATCCGTTTGTTGTCCCATTTTCAGGAAGAGGATATCCGCATGCATGCACAATTGCTGTACATCCTTCTGCCAGTTTCCCTTCCGTATGTATTCAACATCATTTTTGCGGAAATATTGGCTTCATACAAATATTTCACGTTTCCGCAGCTGATTGCTGTCATCAACAATTTGCTGATCATTCTTTTTGTCGCCTTGTTCCATAAGACTTTGGGCGTTTTCTCTTTGGCCTGGGGATTCTTTTCCTCCACGATCATCAATCTGCTGTGGACGTTGTTTTTTGCGAAGCGCAACTTGGGCTGGTGCTATACATGCACCTCTTTCAAGCACCTCAAAGTGCTGGCGAGCGACATGGGTACCGTTTTTCTGAACCATTCCATTGTGGCTTTCACCACCATGTATCCTTTCTATCTGCTCTCGATGCTGCATCCGGGTACGGTGACCGTCGTGACTTATGCAACGAAATTGCTCCAGGCACCTATGAATCTGTTGCTCCAGCTCTTTGCCGTGTTGCAAATAAAGCTGAGTGAGCAATATGCATTACGTGCATTCATGTCCATGCGCCAGACGTTTGTCCGGATAGGTAGTAAAGCGCTGATGCTGAGTGTGTCGGGAGCTGTACTTTTTTTCTTGCTTCGCGCGCCGATTATTGAGTTTTTCTTCGGGAGGGGAGCCATGACGGCAGAAAATCTGTCCCTCTTTATCCATATCATGGGCATACTGATTGTCGGCATACCTTTCTCCATTGCGATCTCCCTTTCCTCGCGCATGCTGTATGCGTTGCACCGGGTGAAAGTTTATGGCATGGTCATGATACCCATGAACCTGCTTACGTGCGCCCTCTATTATGGGTTGATTGCTTGGAAAGGAGTGGACGGGTATGCCCTGACTGAAATCATGACTGAGATATTGAAAGCTGTTATCATCATAATCTGTACATTCTATTTGCTGAAGAAACTGAAATGAGAATCTTACACCTGATCTATTCCTTCAATACGGGAGGGGCGGAACGCATGGTCATAGCCCTTGCCAACAGCCAGATAACGCACCATCAGGTGGGGCTGTGCATCATCAATGATCTGTACTCTCCAGACCTCTTGAGTGAATTGGACGATAGAATACGGCTCTTTCGTGTCGACCGGAAGAAAGGGAGCCGGAACATCTGTGATGTGCTCTTGTTGAATTGGTATATACTGAAGTTCCATCCGGACATTCTTCATGTACACGATTCCGATGCCATACTCTATGTACCTATACGCCGCCTGTATCGCTCGTTACTGACTATCCATGCATCCTGTCTGCCCCTAAAAGGCATCGGCCTGTATGACCGGACTGTCGCCATATCGAAAGCCGTGGCACACGCGACGGAAACGAGGGGATTTTCTTTACCCCAGGTCATATATAATGGTGTGCCGACTTCTGCCATCTGGCAATTTCCCAGGGTGGAACGGAGCCGGAAGGAGTTTCGTATCGTGCAGGTCGGCAGGTTGGAACATACGGTAAAGGGGCAACACTTGCTGCTGGAAGTGCTGGACGGCTTGGCTTATCCTTACGTGACAGTCGACTTTATAGGAAGCGGCAGTTCGGAGGCTTGGTTGATGGAGAGGACCAGAGAACTAAGGTTAGAGAAGAAGGTCAATTTCTTGGGCAACCGCAGCAGCGAGTGGATATACCGGCATCTGTGTGAATACCAGCTGTTGGTGCAGCCTTCGTTGGACGAGGGCTTCGGACTGACCATTGCGGAGGGGATGTCTGCCGGTGTTCCGGTGCTGGTATCCAATCTTCCGGGACCGATGGAGGTGATCGGCGAAGGGAAATACGGTTATTTCTTTGCGAGCAATGACATCAATGATTTCCGCCGGAAACTGGAGCATATCATAACCTATTATGAGGAAGCCCAACAACTCGCAAGTGAAGCAAACAGTCATGTGGTTGCCCAATTTGATTTTGAACGGACAGCCGGACAATATATCAATATATATAATAGAATGCTGGAGGAAAGATAAACGATTGTGGTTGGTGCCTTTTTAATACATGCATTTATGAAAGTTCTCATTGTCAATAAGTTCTTATATCCCCGGGGAGGAGACTGCATCCATTCCCTGAATTTGGGAGAAGTGTTGCGCCATGCGGGGCATGACGTCCGTTTCTATGCGATGAACTATCCGCAGAATATAGCGTGCGAAGAGAGCAGGTACTTTGCCGAAGAGGTCAGTTTTTCCGCCCCATGCTTACAAGGAAAAATAAAGGCTGCCTGCCGCATCCTGTGGGGGAGCGGAGTTGCCGGAAGTTTCAATCGGATTTTGGACGAGTTCCGTCCGGACGTGGTGCACCTGAATAACATTCACTCTTACCTTTCGCCAGTGGTCGCCAGACTGGCATATCAGCGGGGAATCAAGGTGCTTTGGACGCTACATGACTACAAACTAATCTGCCCTTCATACAGTTGCCTCTGCCAAGGGGAACCCTGCGAAGCCTGCTTCGCAGACAAGAAGAAGGTCGTGTCGCGCAGATGTATGAAGAACAGCCTCGTGGCAAGTCTCCTTGCCTTCGGGGAAGCAGCAAACTGGAACAAGGAAAAACTTTCGGCATGGACCGACCGTTTTGTATGCCCCAGCCGGTTTATGGCAGAGAAAATGCGGCAAGGAGGATTTCCGGCGCATAAGTTGCAGGTTGTTGCCAACTTCATTGGAGAAGAGCAAGCGCAATGTATAGCGGATATGCCCGACTGCATACGCGAAGAAGCTTACGCATACATAGGCCGTCTTTCTCCGGAAAAGGGGATAGAATCGCTGTTGGAGGCTGCTTCCCGCTTACCCTACACATTGTATATTGCCGGAAGCGGACCTTTGGAGGCCGATTTGAGGAAGAGATATGCTGCGGACAATATCTGCTTTCTTGGACATCTGGACACAAAGAGTATCATTGGATTGCAGAAGAAGGTATTATTTACTGTCACCCCTTCCGTTTGCTATGAAAACAACCCCATCAGCGTTATCGAATCTTTGTGTTGTGGTACGCCTGTATTGGGGCGGGATATCGGCGGCATACCGGAATTGTTGGAAACAGACAGCTCCAACCGGCTTTTCGGTCGGGACGAAGAGTTGCCTGCTTCAATTACGGAGATGTTCCAGAGTGCCTCTTCTGTCGATCGAAGAGAGTTGTCTGACGCCGCATTGCAACGCTTTTCCGCCCGACGTTATTATCAAAAGTGGCGCGAGATTGCAGAAGAAGAGTGAAAAGTCGTACCTTTGTGCGTAAATCAATAGCATAGAATAAGATGAATCCAATTGTGAATCCACCTACTGATATGTGTATCATTGTGACCTATCGCTGTCCGATGCAGTGCCGGATGTGTAATATATGGCAGAATCCTACTGATAAGAGTGAGGAAATCGGTCCGGCGGATATCGAAAGGCTTCCCAAGGTGAAGTTTATCAATATCACGGGCGGAGAACCTTTCATTAGGGAAGACTTGGAGGATATCGTGGAAGTGGCGTTCCGCAAGTCTCCCCGTGTTGTCATTTCTACCTCAGGATGGTTTGAAGAGCGCGTCATCCGCTTGGCGAAGAAGTTTCCTAAGATAGGGATACGTATCAGCATCGAAGGACTGTCCTTGAAGAATGACGAGCTCCGCGGCAGGCAGGGTGGGTTCGACAAAGGGCTTCGCATCTTGTTGCAGCTGCGGGAAATGGGCGTGAAGGATATCGGTTTCGGCATAACGGTCTCCAATTCCAATTCGGCGGATATGCTTTCCCTGTACCGGTTGTCTCGTTCGTTGGGGATGGAGTTTGCTACTGCCGCTTTGCATAACTCCTATTATTTTCATAAGTCGGATAATGTGATTACCAATCGGGAAGAGGTTTGCAGCAACTTTGGTAAGCTGATTGAGTGGCAATTGAAGGAGAAGCATCCAAAATCCTGGTTTCGTGCTTACTTCAATTGGGGGCTGATAAACTATATCAAAGGAAGACCGCGCCTGCTCCCTTGCGAAGCCGGTCTGGTCAATTTCTTTGTAGATCCGCACGGCGATGTTTATCCTTGTAACGGTCTGGAGAGCAAATACTGGAAGGAAAGCATGGGAAATATCCGTACCATGTCTTCTTTCGACGATTTGTGGAGCAGCGAACAGGCGGAGCACATCCGGAAGTGCGTACGGGAGTGCCCCAAGAACTGCTGGATGGTGGGAACCGCCGCTCCGGTCATGAAGAAATACATTGCCACTCCCATGCGATGGGTGCTCTATCAGAAGCTGCAATCGCTGTTGGGCTATTCCGTAGACTTAAACGACAGAGAGGAATGAAGATAGTAGTTACCGGCACCAGAGGAATCCCCGGCATACAGGGCGGGATAGAGACGCATTGCGAAGAACTCTACCCGCTGATTGCCGACCGGCAGCATGAAGTGGTTGTCGTCCGCCGTCCCGGTTATGCGGCAAACCGTGCGGTGAAAGTGTACAGGCAGGTAAGGATCAAAGATATAGATGTAGTGCGCAACAAGTATCTGGAAGCGTTCGTGCACACCTTCTTGTCCATCTTGTATGCCCGAAGAACAGGGGCTGACATTGTCCATATACATGCGGTCGGGCCTGCGCTGTTTACTCCGTTGGCACGCATGTTGGGGTTGAAAGTGGTGGTGACCCACCACGGAGCAGATTACGACCGGGAGAAATGGGGCAGATTTGCCAAATGGATACTCCGCATGGGAGAGAAGGCAGGAATGCGTTATGCCAATCATGTCATCGTCATCTCAGAGCATATACGCCGGATGATTTTGCAGAAATATCCTTCAATAAAGAACATCACTTTGGTACATAATGGGGTTAAAGCGTTTTCCGGAACATGTGGTACGGAATTTATCCATAATCTGGGACTGACGGAACGCAACTATGTCTTGGCCGTCGGGCGCCTCGTGAAAGAGAAAGGCTTCGACAGGCTGGTAGAAGCTTTCGGACAGCTCCCTGCTTCCTCTCTGATGCTGGTCATCGCAGGCGGGGCGGACCATGAGGACAGTTATGCGATAAAACTGAAAGAGAAGTGCGGAAAGGTGAAGAATGTGTGTCTGGCCGGTTTTGTGAAAGGGGATAACCTGACGGAACTGTATGCACATGCAAAGCTGTTTGTGCTACCCTCTACCCACGAGGGATTGCCCATCGCGCTGCTCGAAGCCATGAGCTGTGGGGTTCCGGTGCTTGCAAGCGATATCCCCGCCAACAAAGAGATCGGATTGCCGGATGAATGCTACTTTAGAAGTGGTGATACAGACGACCTGCGGAAAGCTCTGGAACAGAGAACATCAGAGCGGCAGGACAGTAGGGTGGAGTATGACCTTTCCGCGTATGATTGGGCGTATATCGCCCTTCGTACCAGAGGCATATACGACTCCTTGATGGCATAAACCTATATCGTTCTGAAAGGATTTCCTTTCAGAATCTCTCTGAGAAATTCCCTATGATATTTGAATCGTCTTTTAATCGCGGAAGCTGCCGTTTTGTCCCACGGGACGGATAATTTCGTCCCGTGAGCTGAAAAAATTCATCTCGTGGGACGGATTTTCCGGTCTCGCGGGACGATTTTTTTCGTCTCGTGAGATGAAATTATCCGTCCTGTGGCACAATTTACTTTTTTTATTGCCTCCAAAGCAATATAGAAAGAGGTTTGCCGTTCTATAAAACTAAAATATCAGAATGTTTTTAGCATGAACATACATTATCCAGCATATAGTTTCCCGCTGCAACGCAAATCGAACCGTATCTTGAAGCGAATCATAGATATTGTGTTTGCCTTGCTCGTCCTAATCCTGATATATCCGTGGGCATATATCATCGTGGGATGTTGCATCAAGATAAAGATGCCGGGCAAAATCATCTTCTCGCAAAAAAGAAACGGAATATACAATAAGGTGTTCACCTGCTATAAATTCCGGTCCATGCTGCCCAACAAAGAGTCTGATACCCAGCAGGCATCCGACGGCGACCCTCGCATTACCCCGTTCGGACGTTTCCTGCGCATCACCAGCATGGATGAACTGCCTCAGTTCTGGAATGTATTGAAAGGTGACATGTCCGTCGTGGGACCACGCCCGCACATGCTGGTGCATACCAAGCAATACTGCGACATCATCCCCGATTACAATAAACGCTTGCTGGTGAAGCCGGGCATTACGGGTTGGGCACAAGTACATAACTTGCGTGGTGAGACCGAAAATCTGGAGAAGATGAAAAAAAGAGTGGAATATGACATCTGGTATATCGAGCATTGGTCATTGGCATTGGATATACGGATCATGTTCAAAACATTAAAGATAATCTTCCGATAATCGTCTATGCGCATAGCCCGTTATATCATAGCCATCCTTCTATACAGCCATACTTCCACCGCCGTGCAGGCGCAGAGCGGACTGAAACGGCAGAACCTGTCCTCTTTCGTCGAATATGGCGCTTCTCTCCACACGGGCGAGAACACCCCGCTATGGCAGGTGAGCAACCGGCACGGGCTGTCTTCCATCAACAACAACATCTACCTGAGAGGCGGCGCATTCTATGTGGACACCATCCGCAACTGGAGGTTGGAAGGGGGAGTGGATATGGCTGTCGCTTCCGGCTTTACGTCAACATTTGTCCTGCAACAGGCATATGCCGATGTGCGGTATAAATGGTTAGGACTGTTTGCCGGCAGCCGGGAGATCGGTTCTCCTTTGCTGAATCAGCAGTTGAGCAGCGGCGGACTGACTTGGTCGGGCAATGCAAGGCCTATTCCGCAAATAGGGGTCGGTGTTCCGGAGTACATACAGGTATTGCCGCGCCTGGCGCTCAAGGCGGAAATCTCATACGGATGGTTTACAGACAACAACTATCAGAAGCATCAGGTAGGAGAGGGCTATTGGTACACGAAAAGCATCAAGTATCATCACAAAAGCGGTTTCCTTCGCATCGGTGTGCCGCAAGGACGCTGGCAACTGGACTTGGGTTTCAGTATGGATGTGCAGTTCGGCGGCTACAAAAGTGCCGGTATGGATGCCGGAGACCTTGGCAACAGTTGGAAGGATTACTTCAAAGTGCTTATACCCAGCCGGGGAGACGAAAGCAGTCCCGAAGGGGAACAGATCGCTTTTCAAGGCAACTCGATGGGAAGCGAACACATTCGTATGACCTATCGCCACGACGATTTCTCCTTGAGTGCTTATCTGGAAAACTATTATGACGACCTGACCGGAATGGGGAAACGGAATGGCTTCGACGGATTATGGGGAATCGAATATAAGTCCGGCCGAAGACAGGCTATCAATGGATTCGTGCTGGAATACTATCAGACCACCCATCAAAGCGGTCCGATGCATGGTCTGGACTACTCGGTAGTGGAGAAAACAACCGGAGCCGATGATTACTACAACAACGACTGGTATCCGGGTTGGGTGCACTGGGGAATGGCTATCGGAAACCCGCTAGTTGCCTCGCCCATCTATAATAAGGATGGCGATATGACCTTCAAATACAACCGTATCCGCGCGATGCATCTGGGGTGGAGCGGAGACATCAGCAGCGAATGGATGTACCTCGCAAAGTTGTCATATAATAAAACTTGGGGAACTCCTTTCAAACCTATACCCGATATATTAGAAAATTTTTCTACTTTTGCATCGTTTTTCTATACTCCCCACAAATGGAAGGGATGGCGTTTCGAGGCTTCCGTCGCTTTCGACTTTGGAGAGATATATGGCGACAATTTGGGTTGCCAATTGAAAGTACATAAAACATTCTGAAAAGATGAATTACATACAAACTGAAATTGACGGTGTATGGCTGATTGAGCCGAAAGTATTTTGTGACGAACGTGGCTATTTCATGGAAGCCTTCAAAGAAGAAGAATTCAATGAGCACGTAGGTAATGTCCATTTCATTCAGGACAATGAATCCAAGTCCTCCTTTGGTGTACTGCGTGGTTTGCATTATCAGAAAGGGGAATGCAGCCAGGCAAAACTGGTGCGTGTCATCAAAGGCAAGGTGCTGGATGTGGCAGTAGACATGCGGCAGTCTTCTCCTACGTTCGGAAAGTACGTCAGTGTGGAGCTGAGCGAAGAGAACAAACGTCAGTTCTTCATTCCTCGCGGATTCGCCCACGGTTTCCTGGTGCTCAGTGAGGAAGCCATCTTCACGTATAAAGTAGATAATGCGTATACTCCCCAGATGGAAGCCTCTGTTCGCTATAACGACGAAACGATAGGAATACACTGGCCCGTTGCGGAAGAACAATTGATGTTGTCGCCCAAAGACAAAGCCGCTCCACTTTTCCAGGATGCGGTTTATTTTGAATAAAATATGAAAGCAGCTATTGTCGGAACCGGATATGTCGGTTTGGTGACTGGTACCTGTTTTGCCGAAATAGGAGTCAACGTTACTTGTGTAGACACTGACAGTGAAAAGATAAATGCATTGAAGGGAGGAACTATTCCTATCTATGAGAATGGGTTGGAAGATATGGTCAACCGCAATGTAAAGGCCGGACGTTTGCATTTCACCACCTCATTGGAGAGTTGTCTGAATGATGTGGAAGTCGTTTTCAGTGCTGTGGGTACCCCTCCCGATGAAGACGGAAGTGCCGACCTCAGTTATGTGCTCGAAGTAGCCCGCACCATCGGGCGGAATATGCAGAAATATCTGCTGGTGGTCACTAAGAGTACTGTTCCTGTGGGTACGGCAAAAAAAGTACGTGCTGCCATTCAGGAGGAACTGGACAATAGGGGAGTCAGCATAGAATTTGATGTGGCGTCCAATCCGGAGTTTCTGAAAGAGGGCAACGCCATCAGTGATTTCATGAGTCCCGACCGTGTGGTAGTGGGAGTGGAGTCGGAACGTGCGAAGAAGATAATGTCCAAACTCTACAAACCTTTTCTGCTGAATAACTTCCGTGTCATTTTCATGGATATACCTTCTGCCGAAATGACCAAGTATGCGGCCAACTCAATGCTTGCCACCCGTATCAGTTTTATGAATGACATCGCCAATCTTTGCGAGTTGGTGGGAGCGGATGTGAATATGGTGCGTAGCGGCATCGGTTCGGATACCCGTATCGGGCGCAAGTTCCTGTATCCGGGCATCGGTTACGGCGGTTCCTGTTTTCCTAAGGACGTAAAGGCTCTTGTCAAGACGGCTGAATCGAATGGTTATCGGATGCGTGTGCTTCATGCCGTAGAAGAGGTGAACGAATTGCAAAAGGGCATCTTGTTCAGCAAACTCTGCAAACATTTCAACAACGACTTGACGGGCAAGACTATAGCAATGTGGGGATTGGCGTTCAAGCCTGAAACAGATGATATGCGCGAGGCGCCTTCACTGGTGCTGATAGACAAATTGCTGAAAGCCGGATGCAAGATTCGTGTGTACGATCCGGCTGCAATGAACGAGTGTCGCCGGCGGATTGGTGAAAGTGTCTATTATGCCCAGGACATGTACGATGCTGTGCTTGATGCCGATGCTTTGTTGTTGGTTACGGAGTGGAAGGAATTTCGTCTGCCGTCATGGGCAGTCATCAAAAAGACGATGGAACAGCCCGTAGTATTGGATGGACGTAATATCTATGATAAGAAGGAAATGGAAGAACAGGGCTTTTTTTACCATTGTATCGGACATTAAGAATTTTCTAAAAAAAGATCACGGAGTTATGACTAAATGGAGTGCTGGCTTTATGGTGTTTGTCATGGCGCTGGCTTCATGCAGCAGTGCCAAGGACGGTGAGTCCTCCAGCAAGGAAGACTTGATAGCCAAAGAACTATTGCAAGGTGTATGGCTGGATGACGAGACGGAGATACCGTTAATGCGCATTGACGGAGATACCATTTTCTATATTGATCCTCAGAATCTGCCTGTCTATTTTAAGATTGTCCGTGATACGATATATGTACACGGGAATACGCCTACGACCTATAAGATAGATCGGCAAACGGAATACAGTTTATGGTTTCACAACCTCTCGGAAGAAATTGTGAAACTGCATAAATCAAACAATCCGGAAGATACGTTGGCTTTTTCCAATCAAGAAACGGAAATTGTTTCCACTGTTCCGGAGATCGTTCAAAAAGACAGTGTAGTGGTATACAAAGGAACCCGTTATCGCGGATATGTTTATATCAATCCTTCTCAAATGAAAGTGATAAAAACCTCATATTCGGAAGAGGGGATCAGCATAGACAATGTGTATTATGACAATGTGATACATATCTGTGTGTATGAAGGGAAAAACCTGTTATATGGAAAAGACATCACCAAAAAGATGTTTGCCTCCGTATTTCCGGAAGAAGAGTTGGGGCAAAGCATCCTTGCCGATATGAATTTCATGGGAGTAGACAGAAAAGGGTATCATTATGAAGCAACTCTGCGCATACCCGAAAGTTCTGTATATCATCTTGTAAGCCTGACCATTGATGCGGACAAGCAGTTACATGTAGAAATGGTGGAGTAAGAGACTCCACCATCAATTCTTTTCCGAAGCGTTGCCATTCTTTCTTTTTGAGGCATTACCTCTTTTCTGTCCGTTGCTTCCGCTTTTGTTATTCTTTCTTCCGTTGCCTTTGCCACGAGCGTTCCGACGGTTTTTGCCGTCATTATTGCGGGGGCTATATTCCGGTGCTTCGCCCAACTCTTCCGGCAAGGCGATCTTATAAATCTCCTTTTCCAGGAAGTTCTCTATTTGCTTGAATCTACCTTGTTCTTTCTCATTGACAAAGGTTAAAGCAACTCCGTCATTATTGGCACGGGCAGTACGTCCAATGCGGTGCACGTAGTCTTCGCTGTCGTGCGGCACGTCATAGTTGATGACTAAGCGGATGTCGTCAATATCAATCCCACGTGCCACGATATCTGTAGCTACAAGGATGTTTACCCGGCCGGCTTTGAACTCATGCATCACCTCCTCGCGTTGTGCCTGTTCCAAGTCAGAGTGCATTTCTCCCACATTCAGTTTCATTAGCTTCAATGCCTTTGCCACCTCTTTTACCTTCAGCTTGGATGAAGCAAAGATGATGACCCGTTCCGGTGTCTGCTCGGCAAAAAGACTGCGGATAATGCCCAACTTCTGGTTTTCGTAGCAAACGTAAGCCGCCTGTATGATCTTGTCTGCCGGACGGGAAACGGCAAGTTTCACTTCGGCCGGATCATGAAGAATCGTGTTGGCAAGTTGCTGTATCTTGGCCGGCATAGTGGCAGAAAACATAATCGTTTGCCGCTCCTTGGGCAAATGCTTTACAATCTGCATAATGTCATCGAAAAAGCCCATATCGAGCATGCGGTCGGCTTCGTCAAGAATAAAATAAGATACGCGGGAAAGGTCTACATAGCCCAAACTGAGATGGGCAATCAGGCGTCCCGGAGTAGCTATCACCACATCGGCACCCAGCGTCAGTCCTTTCTTCTGCTGCTCGAAAAGTATTCCGTCGTTGCCTCCATAGACAGCTACGCTACTGACGGGCATGAAATAGGAAAAGCCTTCCATCTGTTGGTCAATCTGTTGTGCCAACTCTCGCGTAGGCGACATGACAATGCAATTGATGGCATCTTCAGGATGCCCGCCTTCGGAAAGCTTGTTCAGGATAGGCAACAGATAGGCGGCGGTCTTGCCTGTTCCGGTTTGCGCTACGGCTATCAGGTCTCTGCCTTCGAGTATAATGGGAATAGATTTCTCTTGTATGGGAGTACATTCTTCGAAGCGCATCGCTTCTAATGCATCAAGCACTTGGTCGTTTAGTGATAGTTCGGAAAACTTCATGTTGTTCTTTTATTTTGGACAAAGATACAAAATAATGTGATATAAGTTTCGCAAGAGCTCAACTTATTAGTAAACAAGGTTTCAGTTAACGGGGAGACGAGGGAAATATTCCTTATTATAAGAGAACTTCATTACTATAAGAGAACTTTCATTTTTTCTTGTCTACTTGTTCCTCGTCTACTTGTAAATGACGAAAGTTGAACCTGTGAAAGTTGAGCCTGTGAAACTTGTGCAATGTGATATATTGAATTATTTGGGTAAATCGATATATGAATCTTTGAATCCCAAGAAATAAAGTACGCCATCCAAACCGATGGTATTGATGGACTGCTTGGCATTGGCCACTACTTTAGGTTTGGCATGGAAGGCGATTCCTAATCCGGCGATACCCAGCATCGGAAGGTCGTTGGCGCCATCTCCCACAGCAATAGTCTGAGCGATATCCACCTTCTCCACCTGAGCGATCAGGCGCAACAATTCGGCTTTCCGTTTGCCGTCTACCACATCACCCAGATACCGGCCGGTCAGTTTGCCGTCTACGATCTCCAGTTCATTGGCATATACGTAGTCAATGCCATATTTCTTTTGCAAGTACTGTCCGAAATAGGTAAATCCTCCAGAAAGAATCGCAATCTTATAGCCATATTTCTTCAATACAAACATCAGACGGTCTACGCCTTCTGTGATTGGCAAGTTCTCGGCTATCTCCTGCATCACAGACTCATCCAGTCCTTTCAGCAAGGCTACACGTTCGCGGAAACTTTCTGTGAAATCTATTTCACCGCGCATGGCACGCTCGGTAATGGCTTTCACCTGATCGCCCACACCGGCACGCATAGCCAATTCATCAATCACTTCCGTTTCAATCAGAGTGGAATCCATATCGAAACATATCAGGCGGCGCATGCGGCGGTACATATTGTCAAGCTGGAAAGAAAAATCCATTTCCAGTTCACCGGCCATCTTCATCAACTGCTCTTGCATGGCGATACGATCCTTCGGGGTACCTCGTACGGAGAATTCGATGCAGGCACGCGTGCGCGAGTCACACTCATCCAACGGGATACGTCCAGTCAGGCGCTTGATGGCATCAATATTCATTCCTTGCTCGGACAGGATGCGGGTTGCGGTAGATATCTGGAGGGCAGACAACTTACGCCCCAGTAAAGTAAGGATATAGCGGTTTTTCCCTTGCATGCCTACCCAGTCCTCATACTCTTTTACGGAAACAGGGTAGAAGCGAATGGTAACTCCCAAAGAGGACGCCTTGAAAAGCAACTCCTTCATGATAAAGCCGGAATATTGCTCTTCGGTTTTACACAAAATGCCCAGCGACAAAGTGTTATGGATATCAGCCTGTCCGATATCTAATATGGTTGCATCGTATTTCGCCAGAATTTCCGTGACAGACGCAGTCAATCCCGGACGGTCTTCGCCTGTGATACGGATAAGAATAAGTTCAGTATCTAATGGTTGCATAGAACATCTATTTAAAAATAAAAGAATAATAACTGCAAAAGTAAATAAAATTCCCGCTAATCCTGTTGAAACAGCGCGAAAATATGCATTTATCATGTATCTATCGGCTATAAACACAGTACCGATATTCTTCGGTTGATTACTGTTTAAGAACGTATTGCAAATGAAAAACATGTTATATAACATAAAATTTTAGTCTGTTTTGCTTGATAATCATTAATAATGTTGTACCTTTGACGCCGATTTAGGACAGATGGTTCTACAATCTTAGTAAACGTTGAGTCTACATTTGTTTCATAAGAGGCTGAATTGCTTTCCAAACAAACATTTGTAAATCAACCAGTATTAACCAAAACCGCATTACATGAAGTGTGTAAAATGGATTTTTGTTGTATTACTAATTAGTTCCTTGATTTCTTTCGTAGAAAAAGACAAACCGACCGGAGGTTTGAGTGTGGGTGACATAGCCCCCGATTTCAATATTGAAACTATGTCAGCTGAGCAACCGGCGCAAAGCCTTTCCCAAATGCGGGGAAAGTATGTGCTACTCAGTTTTTGGGCAAGTTACGATGCGCAGTCCCGGATGCGGAACGCAAGTTTTAGCAATGCACTTCGTTCAACAGCCCTGAGTCATAATGTGGAAATGGTTTCCGTCTCATTCGATGAACATCAGTCCATCTTCGAGGAGACCATTCGTAAGGACCAAATAGTTACGTCCACCTGTTTCGTGGAAACCAAGGGCGAATCGTCCGGCATCTTCAAGAAGTACCGTTTAGGCCGGGGATTTACTAACTATTTACTGGATGATAATGGTGTGATTATAGCCAAAAACATCTCTGTCGCAGAGCTTCCTGCTTACTTGAATTGAGTTTTTATCGCACACGTAGCTTGAGAAACCTAAAAGAACAGTAAGATGGAAGTGGGTTTGTTCTCCCAAAACATAATAGCAACTCATTGTTGTTGAAGGTTATGGGAGAATGGTGATCAAAGAGGAAATGAATACAACAAAAAGTCCCCTCCTGCACTTGTTCAGACAATACAAGAGCGGGAGGGGTTTCTTATTTCTGCGAATTACAATTTACCTTATTTCGGTGCCTTCCGATACAGATAGAATGCGATGAACGCATAAAGCAGGTTGGGTATCCACACGGCAATCACGGGAGGGACATTGCCATTCACTGCAAAGGTAGACGCAATGGTCTGGAACAATATGTATGAAAAACTTAATCCTAACCCTATACCCAAGTGCAGTCCCATTCCCCCTTTAGTCTTTTTAGAAGAAAGAGAGACACCTATCAGTGTTAAGATAAACGATGCAAACGACATGGCTATGCGTTTATGATACTCTATCTCAAACTCTTTGATATTGGCAAACCCTCGCTGCCGCTGTCGGGTGATATATTCACTCAGCTGCGGGTTGGTCATCATCTCCTGCTGATTCTTGGTAATGAGGAAGTCTGCCGGTTCCATGAAGAGTGTGCTGTCAATGCGGTCTCCTTTGGTGATACTCTCTTTCATGCCGTCCATTTCGCGTATCATGTAGTCCTTGATGATCCATTTATGGACGGAAGCTGTATCATACGTAATAGAACGGGCAGTAAGATGAGAGACCAATTGCTTGTCCTTGAATTTATCCAAGGAAAAACGATATCCTGTTTTGGTGAAATCTTCGAAACGTTCAATGTAGGCGATTACGCCCGAATCTACTTCCAATTGAATGTTCCGGGCTGTATTTTTCTTACGCGACTTATAATACTTATCTTCAAAGTCGATACGCGTCACACTGCCTTTAGGTATCACATATGAACCCAGAAAGAAGGTCAGTACGGCAATGATTGCCGCCGATACCATATAGGGACGAAGCATTCGTTTGAAGCTCATTCCGGTAGAGAACATGGCTATGATTTCAGAATTCTCTGCCAGTTTTGAGGTAAAGAATATAACAGCTATAAATACAAACAACGGACTGAACAGATTGGCAAAGTAGGGGATAAAGTTCAGGTAATAGTCGAAGATGATAGCGTTCCAAGGCGCTTCGTGCGACATGAACCTATCCATCTTTTCATTGAAGTCGAACACCACGGCAATAGAAATGATCAATGCGATGGCAAACACATACGTACCCAAGAACTTCTTTATGATATAGAAATCCAGCCGCTTCAGCCACTTCCAGTTATCCGGCAACTTCACACCTTTTATTTTCCAGTTCAGCTTTTTCATAACCTTGTTGATACACGTTTCACCATCATTGGTTTCCATGTAGAGAAATCGCCTGCAATGATATGCTTGCGGGCTTCACCTACCAGCCACAGATAAAATGCCAGATTATGAATGGAAGCTATTTGCATGGCCAACAATTCCTGTGCATGGAACAGATGACGGAGATATGCCTTGCTATACAAAGTGTCTACGTAAGAAGCGCCGTCCGCTTCAATAGGAGAGAAATCTGTTTCCCACTTCTTATTGCGCATGTTGATGATGCCGTCTTTCGTAAACAACATTCCGTTTCGTCCGTTACGGGTAGGCATCACGCAGTCGAACATGTCTACGCCGCGTTCTATGCCTTCCAAAATGTTGACCGGAGTACCTACGCCCATCAGATAGCGCGGCTTGTCTTTAGGCAGGATTTCGTTCACCAGTTCAATCATCTCATACATTTTATCTACCGGTTCGCCTACTGCCAGACCACCGATTGCATTGCCATCCGCTTCTTTTGAGGCGATGAACTCTGCCGATTGCTTGCGCAGATCCGGATAGATGCATCCCTGAACGATGGGGAAAAGAGACTGACGATACCCGTATTTAGGTTCCGTCTCGTTGAAACGCTGGATGCAGCGGTCCAACCACCGATGGGTCAATCCCAATGACTTTTTGGCATAAGCATAGTCCGAGTCGCCAGGAGGACACTCGTCAAATGCCATCATGATATCCGCCCCGATGGTGCGTTCAATGTCCATCACCTTTTCCGGAGTGAATATATGCTTACTGCCGTCAATATGCGAACGGAATTCCGCTCCCTCTTCACGCAACTTACGGATGCCTGATAGGGAAAATACCTGAAAACCTCCACTGTCGGTCAGCATCGGACGGTCAAAGCCATTGAATTTATGCAATCCGCCCGCCTTTTCCAGTACATCCAATCCCGGACGCAGATAGAGGTGGTAAGTATTACCTAATATGATCTGCGCTTTGATGTCCTCTTTTAACTCAGTCACGTGTACACCTTTCACTGTTCCTACAGTGCCCACAGGCATAAAGATAGGTGTTTCTATCTGCCCGTGGTCGGTGGTAATCAGCCCTGCACGTGCATTGCTTTTACTGTCTGTATATTGTAAGTCGAATGTCATTCTGCTTTCTTTTCTGTCTTTTCTACCTTTACGGATAAATCAATAGCATCGGCCACTTTCTCGTTTGTAAGCGCAAGGGCAAACACTTCCTTCACATCTTTCACATAATGGAACGTCAATCCTTTGAGATAGATTTCCTGTATCTCATTAATGTCTTTGCGGTTCTCTTCGCTCAGAATGATGTCTTTGATGCCCGCCCGTTTGGCTGCCAGGATTTTCTCCTTGATTCCGCCTACAGGAAGCACCTTGCCGCGTAACGTGATCTCTCCCGTCATTGCCAGGTTCGCTTTCACTTTGCGCTGGGTGAGGGCAGAGGCGAGAGCAGTGGCCATAGTAATACCTGCCGACGGGCCATCTTTGGGAATAGCCCCTTCGGGGACATGCACATGAATGTTCCAATTTTCAAAAATATCTTCATCCAGATTTAGCAAAGAGGCATGAGCTTTGATGTATTCCAAAGCCAGCATGGCAGACTCTTTCATCACATCACCCAGATTTCCCGTCAGAGTCAGGCGTCCGCCTTTTCCGCGGCTGAGACTTGTTTCAACAAACAATATCTCTCCACCTACGGCAGTCCACGCAAGGCCGGTCACTACGCCAGCGTATTCATTGCCCTGATACTTGTCGCGTGTATATTCCGCCGCCCCAAGAAACTCATGTAAGTCCGACGGCTTTATTTCCTGCTTGGAAAAGTAACCATCCGTGGCATACTGCCGTGCCGATTTACGAAGTATCTTGCTTATTTTCTTTTCCAGTTCACGCACGCCACTCTCGCGAGTATAGGATTCGATTATTGTTTCCAACGTACTTTTCGACATCTTGATGTCGCTCTTTCGCAGTCCATTGGCTTCCAGCTCTTTGGGAAGAAGATGGCGTCGGGCAATCTCTATTTTCTCTTCGGTGATATAACCGCTTACTTCGATCAACTCCATACGGTCAAGCAATGGACCGGGAATGGTATTCAGATTATTGGCAGTGGCGATAAACATCACTTTCGACAAATCATAGTCCACGTCGAGGTAATTGTCATGGAACGTTGTATTCTGCTCCGGATCAAGCACTTCGAGCAATGCAGAAGAGGGGTCTCCCTGTCGGTCGGAACTTACTTTGTCTATTTCGTCCAAAATAAACACCGGATTGGAAGAACCGGCCTTTATCAGACTCTTGATGATACGTCCGGGCATTGCTCCGATGTACGTCTTGCGATGTCCGCGGATTTCTGCTTCGTCATGTACACCGCCTAATGACATACGGATGTATTTCCGCTTCAACGCGGCTGCGATGGAACGTCCTAAAGAAGTCTTACCAACTCCCGGAGGACCATACAGGCAGATGATGGGCGACTTCATGTCACCTTTTAGTTTCAATACTGCCAGATGCTCCAGAATGCGCTCTTTTACTTTTTCCAGACCGTAATGGTCTTTATTCAGCGTCTTTTCTGCATTGGTCAGGCTTAAATTATCGGTGGTATATATTCCCCAAGGCAGGCTCAGCATTGTCTGCAAGTAATTGAGTTGCACGCTATAGTCGGGAGACTGCGGATGGGTGCGCTCCAACTTGTCCAGTTCTTTAAGGAAAGTTGCTCTGACTTCTTCGCTCCATTTGATTCTTGAAGCTTTATTGCGCATTTCTTCTATTTCCTGCTCCTGTCCGCTACCTCCCAGTTCATCCTGGATGGTCTTAATCTGCTGTTGCAAGAAGTATTCACGTTGCTGTTGGTCGATGTCTTCACGTGCACGCATTTGTATGGATTCCTTTATTTCGGCAAGCTGCACTTCGCGGTTCAGTATCTCCAGCAGACGATATGTGCGGGCTTGCAGCGAGTCGATGCGCAGTAGTTCGATCTTCTCGTCCTTCTTCAATGGGAGGTTGGTGCAGATGAAGTCTATCAAAAACATCGGATTGGTAATGTTCCTGATGGCAAAGGCAGACTCTTGCGGGAACATCTCAGACGACTTGATATATCTGACGGTCAAGTCTTTGCACGCTTCTACCAAGGCATGGAATTCCTTGTCTCCTTTCTTGGGAAGGCTTTCCTCCAACGTCTTTATCCGACCTTTCAGATAGGGGACCGTGTCTACTATCTCTTTCAGTTCCATGCGTTTGATTCCTTGCAGAATGATGGTAGTGGTCTGATCCGGCATCTCCAATATGCGGATAATCTTACCTACCGTACCGATGGTATGCAGGTCTTCCATGACAGGTTTTTCCGTCTCTGCCTGTTTCTGGCAGACGATACCGATATATGTACTTTTCTTTTCTGCTTCACGTACCAGTTTCATGGAACTCTTTCTTCCAACAGACACCGGCATAAACACTCCTGGGAACAAAACCATATTCCGTAGAGGCAATATCGGAAGAATCTCGTCAACATCTACATCCATCAGCTGTTCTTCATTCCCCTCAAAATCAGCAATCACTGAGAAAGCGTTTCCTCCTTTCTCTTCCGTATCTCCTAGGTAAAGTCTTTTCTTCATTTCTTTCTTTTTAAGTTTATGTCATACTGACAGGGCTTATAAAGCACCTGCAAAGGTAATCTATTCTTCATTAATTATAAAGCACCTCTCATATAAAAAGACAAAAACAGTGCCAAATTTGTTCAATATCCTTCAATTTTAGTATTTTTGTGTCCAATTAATGTATGCGAAATATGTCGAATCTTTTTTTTCAGTTTAAACAATTTACTGTATGGCACGACAAATGTGCCATGAAAGTGGGTACAGACGGAGTTCTTCTGGGTGCTTGGGCAGATGTGGAAAATACCTTCCAGATACTTGACGTAGGAACAGGTACGGGATTGATAGCCTTGATGTTGGCGCAACGTACCCCCTTAGCAAGGATTACGGCAATAGAGATAGACGAAGAGGCGGCGGAACAAGCCCGAATAAACGTCGCACACTCTTCGTGGGCGGACAGAATAGATGTTGTTTGCAAGAATTTTCGTTCCTTTGAGACAGAAGATAAATATAATTTGATTGTTTCTAACCCTCCGTATTTTATTGACGCACTGCATTGTCCTGACAAACAGCGCAATATGGCACGCCATACTTGCGAACTGAATTATGAACTGCTTTTTCAGCATTCAGCCCGGTTACTCGACAGGCAGGGTAGGGTGTGTGTCATCATACCTGCCGAAGTAGAGCAGTCGGTTGTAGCCACAGCTTGGAAGTACGGGCTGTTTCCTTCCCGCCTCCTACGCGTCTTCACCAAACCGGGGAAACCGTGCAGGAGAGTGCTCCTTTCATTTGGTTTTCAGGACAACGGATGTGCGGAAGATATCTTGCATATTGAGGTAGAACATCACCAATACACTTCTGAATACATTGCACTGACGAAAGAGTTCTATTTGAAAATGTAACTATTTCTGTTTCACGTATTCCAGCGTATATCCATAATTGGAAATCAACACTAAAGAATCGGCTGTGAGTTTGTCGATCTTCAAAGTGTCCACACCTTCTATCTCAATTCCATTACCGATGCTTTTCACGGTCAGATAGAGGTAGTCGCCTTGTTGTTCCCATTCCTTATATATCAATGTATGCATATTGATGGAAGAGGCTTCCCCATTCTCTTCCAGTTTGATGCCCTGCATCTCGCCAGGTTGTCCTTCGATGGGCATTATCCAAGAACCAACTACCGTAACGGGAGCATTTGTCTTTCCGCCACATGCGGCAAATATAGTGGCCAAAACGGCCATGCTGAAAATCAGTTTCTTCATGTGATATTTCTTATTTTCTTAATAGTAAGAATAAAATGTACCATTTATTTTCGATGATAAAAGTAGGGAAAAAATATTATTCTACCAAATATTGTCTTCTCTTTTTTCCGGCAAAGGAGATGCTTCAGTTTCGAGACTGACTTTCTATGACGGACGCGAAAAAAAATGTTTTTTTGTCAAGACTCAGAGCCTGTTTAAAAATGACTGAAATCTTTTTCTAAAGAGGTTTCCGTATCCGCC
>NZ_CAJUHF010000021.1 GCF_910585845.1 uncultured Bacteroides sp.
AAGAACCGATAAATACCCTATTTCATCCCTCACATCTTTCACCCATCCGTTAATCACATAATACACAAATATTTATGGTGAAACTTCTTGTAGTAGAAGAGAAACTTATTTACCAGTATTCCCGCCCGTGGTTTGTCGTATCCGGTACACCGATTCCGCGTATTCACCACGGTTTATAGTAGTAGCCATGTACACAAACTTTCTATCTGGTCAAAGCTAAGGTTTAGCATGACAAAGCTAAGGTTTAGCGACACAAACGTGAACTTTAGCCACTCCATATTTCCGGATACATAACCACTTCTTCTATTCGTATCTTAAGATACATGGCAAAGTCTCTTAAGATACTTTGCCATGTATGTAAACATACTTAGCCATTTATGTCAACATACTTAGAATACGGACTATCTTTGCAGCGCCTCCACCAGCAGCGTAATATTCGCCATGAACAATCTCACGGAAATAGCCAGCAGAATGATACCGAAAAATTTGCGGATAATATAGATACCACCTTTACCCAAAAAGCGTTCCACGCGTCCCGTCATGCTGACCACAAAATAAACCCACAACATATTCAGCACCAAAGCAATGATAATGTTGATGCTGGCATACTCCGCACGGAGGGACAACAAAGTGGTGAATGCCCCCGCACCCGCCAGTAACGGAAAGACCAGCGGTACCAAAGTAGCCTCCTTGATAGGACCTTGGTTCTTGAAAATCTCTATATCCAGAATCATCTCCAAAGACATCAAGAAGATAACGAACGCACCGGCAACGGCAAACGACTCAATATCTACATGAAAGAGCTTCAACATCATGTCGCCCGCATAAAAGAAACCGAGCAGCAAAGCAAAGGAGATCAACGTAGCCTTCATGGCGTTCACGTCCTTACCTTTCTCCTTCAGATTAATGATAATAGGTATAGAACCAATGATGTCAATCACTGCAAATAGCACGATAAAAGCGCTTATCATCTGTTGAAAATTAAATGCTGAAAACATATACTTCCTTATTTTTTCTGCAAATATAATCGATTTTTATACATTTTGCAAAATTCAGCCACCGAATGAATAGCACGTTTAAGAAATAATAAAAAAAACAAAAAGAGAAGCTAAGTATTCACGGTAAATAGCGATTATGCCTACATTTGTTTTCAAACAAGAAAGTTGATAAAGATTATGGAAACGATGTATGACACCTTACTCCAATTGCCGCTATTCCAAGGACTCGCTCAAGAGGATTTCACCTGCATATTGGGAAAAGTAAAATTGCACTTCACCAAACATAAGGCAGGAGAAATCTTAGCAAAAAAAGATACAGCATGCAGACAACTGATATTTATCTTAAACGGAGAAATCGCTTCCTCCACCTCTTCCAACGATAATTCCTACTCTATCATGGAGTTCTTCCAAGCTCCCTATCTGATAGAACCGCAATCGCTGTTTGGTATGAACACTTCTTATGTCTCTACTTACATAGCACAGACTGAGGTGCACACCGTAACCATCAGCAAAACATTTGTAATGAGCCACTTGTTCCGATACGAAATCTTCCGGCTTAATTACATGAACATCATCAGCAACCGGGCACAGACAAACTATAACCGCCTATGGAATAAAACCATCGGAAATCCCGAAACACGCATTGCCGACTTCATACTCTCGCATATCGAACGTTTATCAGGAAAAAAAATACTGAAAATAAAAATGGAAGTACTTGCCGATATCCTCAACGACACACGGCTGAGCATATCGAAAGCCCTGAACGGGATGCAGGAAAAGGGATTACTGACGCTCCACAGAGGGGAAATCGTGATTCCGAATGTAGAAAAACTTATTTGAATGGAGAATTAAAGAGTGGAGAATTGAGAGTTATCAGTAATGTTCTTCATCGAAAAAATCCCTATCCGGACCATATCAATCTATCCGAATAGGGACCTAACCTTAAAACAATCAATTTACGTCTTTCCTATCAATTACCGTCCGGCTTCTCAAGCTCCGTAAACGGACTATCATTCCACTTGAAACTTTCGAGCACATCCGGCTGGGCAGGATTATATCCTTCGTAGTCTGCACGCAAGAACTTGACAATTGGCAAACCGGCTTTTTTCATTCCTTCGATGACACATTTGGCTATCTGATAAGCACCGTATGGATTGAAATGGGTATTATCTGCCAAAGGCTTAGTCTGCTGCGGATAAGTATTGGCAGGATAGTGCACAAAAGCCTGCTTAGACTCTTCCACACCCATTGCTTCGTATAATATGCGGGTCATGGCATGCAAATCTACCAAAGGAATATTCTCCTTCTCCGCCAACCAGCGTACCGCATCCGGAAAGTCGAGGTGGGTATCCTTAATCTTGCCGTTCTCATCAAAGCTACGGCGCTGAGTAGGCGTTACCAATATCGGCTGCGCTCCACGGGCACGTGCCTCATCTACAAATGTCTTCAGACTGGTCATGAACGAATAGAACGCACCTTTACCGGGTCCCTTCTGTTTTTGGTCGTTGTGTCCGAACTCCATGAAGATATAGTCTCCCGGCTTCATCTGTGTCAGAGCCTTCTTCAAGCGTCCGGCACTAATAAAGGTATTGGCAGACTCACCGGATTCGGCATAGTTGGCAAAACAAATACTATCGGTGAAGAAGCGCGTCACCATCTGTCCCCAGCTTGCCCAAGGTTCGTTGTCCTGGTCCACGACAGTGGAATTTCCACATAGGAAAACAGTAGGAACATCCTCCACACGGTCAATAATCAGCTCAGACACTTGGGGGGCATCTCCGTTGAACTCCAGAGTCAGTTTGTCATCCCAATTCAGTTTACTGCGTTCGCGAAGCTTGATACGTACGTCTTCCTTTTCTGAGATGTGTTTGTCCCGCTTGTTGATCGTAAAAGTACAAGGAAGCAGTTCTCCCTTCCTGGTCTTTACATTCTCGAAGAAAAGTCGGCGCGACTCCCCTCTCACAGTGGTCTCTCCCGCACTCCGCTTGCTACCGACAACAGCCGTAATACGATAATTTCCATCAGGAACGGTGATCGAGAAGAAAAAAGGGACCTTGCTTTTACCGTCAGGAGAAGCGGTCAAGTCATAACCATATCCTTTCGCCTCATCATAACGGTCATCGGGCGTTACCTTGACGTAACCGTCTTTCGCTTTCTTGCCCGAAGTGAAATCGAACTTATAGTTTTGCGCTCCTGCACTTACAGCAAGCGACAAACCTAAAATCATTAATTTTACAAATTGTTTCATATCGTTTTTATTAGTTATTCAAGTTTCGTTTTACAAAGAAAAGAAAGGAACGACTTCACAGTCCTTCCTTCCTCCTAATTGATTAACCGAACCAATTATACTATAATCTATGAAAACTGTTTATAGCTAAGAGCCTGTTTAAATTTTGTTCAGCCTTCTTTTGAGAGTTCTTTTTGAGGATGTTTTTCTGTTTTTATGAGGAGCATAGCGGGCTATGTGACGAATAAAAAGAGGAAAACAGACCGAAAAGAAACTCTAAAGAAGCTGAATAAAAAACTTTTTGAAGAAAATTTAAACAGGCTCTAAACTCAATTCAGTTTATATACTTCCGCTCCAGCCAGCAGGAAGCAACCTACACCATAGTCTTCAAAATCGGGCACCTTGTCATAAGTCACCGGCTGACCGTCTTTCGGTTCTTTGCCCGTACCTTGCACATAACCCAGAAAACCATTCGGATGAACAGCATCTTGTACCATTGCATTCCAAGCCTTCAGCAACACTGGAAGGAATTCTTTTCTATCCAACAAACCTTTACGTACACCCCAAGCCATGCCATAAACAAACAGTGCCGTACCGCTCGTCTCTTTTCCGCCAAAGTTTGTTTCGTCATGAAGGCTTACATTCCAAAAACCATCCTTGCGCTGGCATTTTTTCAAAGCCTTGCTCATTGCAAGGAAGTCATTGATATAATCAGCACGATGGGGTTCATCGGTCGAAATCTCTTCCAAGACACGTACCAATGCAGCATATGCCCAACCATTGCCACGGCTCCAATAGCAATCCTCGCCATTCGGCTCCTTATAGGGAGGAACAAAGTCCGCATCTCTCCACCACAATCCGTCTTTCGGATTAAAAAGACCGTTCTTGCCATGTACGTTGCGTGAATAACTGTACATTTCCCACATCTTATCATTGTATTTCTGTTCTCCCGTCACTCTTCCCAACTTGGCAAAGACAGGCATCCCCATTTGTATGGCGTCCACCCATGTCCAATCGTTCACTTGCGGAGTATTGACCAACATATCCATGCAAGCTCTGATCTTTCTGATCTTCTCCGGTTCGGAAGACATATTATACAAATCAATATAAGTCTGTCCGCAACATTGGTCATCGGCATTGCGTGTAGTGTTTCCATTACGCATTCCCCATTTATGGAAGTCCGCCCACTGATAAGCATAATCATAGTATTCCTCGCGAGGGAAAACGGAATATAACGCCATCAATCCCTCATAGTAAACGCCACGCGTCCAGATGTTGCTGGGACGTACGACACCATGATAAGACGGAGTACGATAATCCGCATACTTTTTCATAAAATAATCATTCACTTTTACCAAAGTCTTGAGCGTCTCTTTCTTGTCAGGTAATTCCTGCGCACTAATGCTTGCGCAGATGAGACTCATCAGGAGAAAAACTCCTACTAATTTTTTTTTCATGATGCAATTATTAGTTTAGTATTAATTCATATATTCTTTACCATCCACGGTTATATTCCTGTAGGTCAATCCCGATACATCATCCGTCACAAACAGGGGACGAGTATCAGCCTTTTGATAATGGAAATGCACATTATCAAAAGTCACACCCGCTGCATGACGAATATAAAATCCTTTAGCTGGAATCGTACCAAACATCCACGGTTCCGGATAAACTTTCTCATTTTCAGGTAGAATGTGCCGAGCATCTTCTGCCGTATAGCCTCCCTGATGATAAATATGGATATTGCTGAAAGTAACTTCTTCAATCAATGCTCCCGGCACGCCACTGATGATGGAAGAATAACGGGAATCTGCATTAAACACATTAATGTTACTGATAAGGATACGTTTCATCGTTCCGGGTTGAGTGCCCTCAGGGCTGCGCATACGCTTACCAAGCCGCAAGAAGAAAGGAGCGTTCACTATATCCCGCATTGTAATGTTGCTGATGACAATATCCTCCAGCTGTCCGCCATCTACCGTTTCCAGGGCAAGCCCACGGCAACGCTCGAACAGACAATTTGTAATGGCAATATTCTTGAAGCCGCCACTGGATTCCGTGCCGAACTTAATACGTCCTGTCACATAACCATGATCAGGAGCCTGTGGTTCGTCGCGTTGCCACGTGGCATCCAACATGGTGCCGCGGTCGTAACCACTGACATAGCAGTCGGAGATCGTTACATTTTCCGTATCCCTGAAATAACCAAGGGCATAAGAGGCCTTCAGCACAATGGCATCATCCCAAGGAGAATTTACGCTGCACCCCATAATGCGTACGTTTTTGCAACAATCAATGTCAAAACCATCACGGTTGGTATCTACTTTCAGATTGATGATGCTCAGATTGTCCACTCCCGTAGCCAACAGGGCGAAATGTCCGCAACGCAACATAGAGAAATCTTTCAATGTGACATTCTTGCAAAGCTTCAGGCTGATAGCTTTGTTTCCCACTCCCGGCAGACGGCTTTCTTCACGGGTCAGCCCACGGCCATAGATAAGCCCCGGTCCGCTGATGGTTACCTCTTCTATCCCGATACCCCAAATGAGGGAATTCTTCCAATGGCTGTGCCCGAAGTCTTGATAACGGTTGTGTTCGTTCGGTTCCGCCTCATCATATCCGGCATCAGGAGTAGGAGAAGCAGCTATGATGCGAGCACCTTGTTCCAAATAGATATGAATATGACTTGCCAGACGAATAGAATAGCAGGCATACTCACCAGTCGGAACATATACCGTCCCACCCCCTTCGGCAGCAGCAGCGGATATAGCACGGTTGATGGCAGGTGAATCAATGGTTACCCCATCGGCTTTGGCACCGTAGTCTTTCACATTATGGACAGCTGCCTGCATGGCAAGCATCCAACAACAAACTGACACGAACAACATCAAACGTTTCATTTCTTACTCTCCCTTTCAAATAGTTCCGGTAACATAAAATAATTATAGTCTGCTTTGGCATTTTGCTTGTAGAAACAGAAATAACATTTCTCTTTCGCATCCCAAGAGTAAAGGGAGGAAATGACAGGAGCATCCGTCTTCTTTCCGGAGTGATACAACTGGAGCGGCGATGCCTGTTGGTGTGCATCCGACAAACGAAGTTCCGAACCGATGGGTGCTATCCCCTGTATACCTCGCAAAGCCATACTTGCACCATAATACACAGTGAAAGCGTTCAGTTCATCACTGAATACATTATCCTTGCAAGCCTGTGGTGAGATTGCAGCCCCCTGCCCGAAAAGGGTTTCATCTTCATTGCACGCCCCAAAAGCCCAGCACAAAGAGAGATTTTCCGGTAAACGGGAGCCGGAAACCTCTACTAACAACCCTTTAGTATCCGTAAGAAGGCATGTTGCTAATCTAATCTTACCTTTTCCTAACAATGTATCCTTAATCATGTATGTCCGGTCTCCCGTTTTTTCCAGTTCACACTCATCCAGCCAACGACTTTCGTCACCTACCACTATCCCCAAGCGGAAAGTGCCTGCTCCATTGGGCAAACGGAAAGGAAGCATCTGTGCTTTCAGTCCTGCCCATGCAAAAGCCAATAGCAATATTATCGTAGAAATTCTCTTCATAGTACTGTTCTATTCCGTTCATAAAAAATATGTTGCGAAAGTAAGCCTTTTGACTATCTCAACGAATGGAAACACGTCCATTTACATGGAATTTCATCTAAAAAAGCTCAATTTTGCAGTTATTTGTACTATTTTCCATAGGCTTTTTTTTACTGTCCGCATACCTTTGTACCTATTATATAAATCCATCAAAAAAAAGATCCATGAAGAAACAGATTATCACCTTGCTTGTCGCTTGCCTGATGGGCGGAATACTCTTTGCCCAACCGGCATGGTTCGACGACAAAGATCTTACCCTGACAGGTACCTACTACTATCCCGAACACTGGAACGAAAAACAATGGGAACGAGACTTCAAACAAATGCACGAACTGGGATTCGAGTTCACACACTTTGCCGAATTTGCCTGGGCACAGTTGGAACCGGAAGAAGGAAAATACGACTTTGCCTGGCTGGACAAGGCAGTTGCCCTTGCCGCCAAATATCAGTTGAAGGTTATCATGTGCACCTCCACCGCCACCCCACCCGTTTGGCTGAGCCGCAAGTACCCGGAAATCCTGATTAAGCATGAAGACGGAACCATACTCGACCACGGTGCACGCCAACATGCCTCGTTCGCATCGCCTCTTTATCGGGAACTATCCTACAAGATGATAGAGAAACTGGCACAACACTACGGCAACGACCCGCGCATCATCGGATGGCAATTGGACAATGAACCCGCCGTACAATTTGATTACAATCCCGCTGCGGAGACCGCTTTCCGCCAGTTCCTGAGAGATAAATACCACAACCATATCGAAGAACTGAACGATGCCTGGGGCACAGCCTTCTGGAGCGAAGTCTACTCCTCCTTCGATGAAATCACCCTGCCCAAGACCGCGCAAATGTTCATGAACCACCACCAGATTCTGGATTACCGTCGTTTTGCCGCCAAGCAGACAAATGATTTCCTGAACGAGCAATGCCTGCTTATCAAAAAGCATGCCCGCAACCAATGGGTGACCACAAACTACATCCCCAACTATGCCGAAGGGCACATCGGAGGCAGCCCCGACCTCGATTTTGCCAGCTACACACGCTATATGGTCTATGGTGACAACGAAGGTATCGGTCGTCGCGGATATCGCGTAGGCAACCCGCTGCGCATCGCCTTTGCCAACGATTTCTTCCGCCCCGTAAAAGGCTTTTACGGAGTGATGGAACTCCAACCGGGACAAGTGAACTGGGGAAGCATCAACCCACAACCTCTGCCCGGCGCTGTACGCCTGTGGCTGTGGAGCGTCTTTGCCGGTGGGAGCGACTTCACATGTACCTACCGTTATCGACAGCCGCTTTACGGGACGGAACAATACCACTATGGCATCGTAAACACAGACGGTACGACCGTCACCCCCGGCGGAAGGGAGTTTGAACAGTTCATGAAGGAAATCAAGCAGTTGCGCACACTGGCAAAAGCCCGTGACGTAAAGCCTGACGACTATATGGCACGCCGCACCGCCATCCTCTTCAACCACGAAAACGCATGGAGTATAGAACGACAAAAACAGAACCACACCTGGAACACCATGGCGCATGTAGAGAAATACTACCGTGCCTTGAAAAGTTTCGGTGCCCCGGTAGACATCATCAATGAGAGTAAAGACCTGGCGCAATATCCGGTAGTGATTGCTCCCGCCTATCAAATGGCGGACAAGGCGCTCGTAGACCGCTGGACTGAATACGTAAAACAGGGTGGAAACCTCATACTGACCTGCCGTACTGCACAGAAAGACCGTTACGGCCGCCTGCCCGAAGCACCCTTTGGTTCCATGATCAGCAAACTGACAGGCGATGAAATAGAGTTCTACGATCTGCTCCTTCCCGAAGAGCCCGGAAAATACGTCATAGACGGCAAAGAATATACCTGGAACACTTGGGGAGAGATTCTGAAACCAAGCAAGGAATGTCGGTCATGGGGTAAGTATATCGAAGAATTCTATGAAGGGAAAACAGCAATCAGTACCCGCAAACTCGGTAAAGGTAGCATCACCTACGTAGGCATCGACAGTACGGACGGTAGTCTGGAAAAAGATGTACTAAGAAAGTTGTATACCGAACTGAATATCCCCGTTATGGAACTGCCCTACGGCGTGACTATGGAGTATCGCAACGGACTGGGCATCGTATTGAATTATAGCGATAAGCCCTACTCGTTTACACTTCCAGCAGGAGCAAAGGCAGTCATTGGAACGACCGACATCCCTACTGCCGGAGTATTGGTATTCTCTATACAAAAATAACCGGACATCATCGTCACAGATACGTTGTAACACAAATCTTTCAAATCCGATAAGTCATAAAAACAAATCCAATAAGTCATGAAAATGAAACCAATCTTAAGAAAACTGCTGTTCATGGTTTCCTGTCTGCCTGCCCTCATCGGCCATGCACAGACCACGGACACTTGCCCGTCCGCCAATGGGCTTAAAGGCAAACGTATAGCCGTCATCGGAGACAGCTACGTAAAGAACCATAAAGAACCCGTTGAAAATACCTGGCACTATGCCTTCGCCCGGAAGCATGGCATGGAGTACCTCAACTACGGAAGAAACGGAAACAGCATAGCCTATTCCAGCCCCCGCTGGGGAGAAGCTATGTATATAAGGTATAAGGAGATGGCGGATAGTCTGGACTATATTGTCGTAATCGGCGGACACAACGATGCCTTCAAACTGGACTCCATCGGAGGTATAGACAACTTCAAAGAGAAACTGGCCATACTTTGCGAAGGGCTTGTTGAGAAGTACCCTACGGCCAAGATCTTCTTCTTCACCCGATGGACCTGCAAAGACTTCAAGGGAAGTGATTCGGAAAAGGTGGTTGACGCCATGCTTGAAGTATGCGGCAATTACAGCATTCCCATTTTCGACTGTGCCCGCCAAGGAGGTATCTATGCCGCAAGCGATACTTTCAGAAAAATCTATTTCCAAGGAGCCAAAGATACAGCTCATCTGAACAAGAAAGGACACGAACGCTTCCTGAAAGTGGCGGAAAGTTTTCTGCTACAGTATTAATTTAAGGAAGGTGTGCCATAATGCCCAAATTGAAAGAATTCCCCCTGTCACAAATAGCTGTGACAGAGGGAATTTTCTTAAAAAAGACGTTTTGACACACCTTCCCCTAATGATATCCAGCCTTATACCCCACTGAAGGCACTAAAACCACCGTCAATCGGCAACAAAGCACCCGTCACAAAGCTGGCAGCGTCACTACACAGGAACTGCACGGCACCATTCAGTTCGTTGATATCCCCAAAACGCTTCATCGGCGTCTTTGCCAATACCTTCTTGCTACGGTCCGTCAGCGAACCATCAGGATTGATAAGCACCGCACGGTTCTGGTCGCCAATGAAGAAGCCTGGCGCAATGGCATTCACGCGAATACCGTCACCGTATTTCAGGGCAAGCTCACTTGCCAGCCACTGGGTAAAGTTGGCAACAGCCGTTTTGGCAGCCGAATAACCCGGTACACGGGTGATCGCACTGTAAGCAGCCATAGAAGAAACATTCACAATGCACCCCTTACCCTGTTTAGCCATCACCTTACTGAATACTAAAGAGGGATATACGGTTCCGTTCATATTCAGGTTCGTCACTTTCTCCCAGCAGGAAATGTCCATATCAAAGAAGTGCTGGTCGGGAGCAAGAGTCGCACCCGGCATATTTCCGCCTGCGATGTTCAGCAGAATGTCCACACGTCCCCATTTCGCCACGATATCGTCGGCAAGTTTCTCGAGGCTGGCAATATCCAATACATTGCCCACGATGCCGATGACATCCTCACCATACGTCTTCAGTTCCGCTACACGCTTGTCCAACTGCTCCTGACGGATGTCCACAGCCACTACTTTGGCTCCTTGTTGCATAAAACACTTGGCAATGCTGCCACCCAACACGCCACCGGCACCGGTGATCACTGCCACTTTGCCTGCAATACTGAATTGTTCGTTCATAATGTTTCGTCTTTAAATTATTGATTTTTAAGTTCGTCTTGCACTACTGCCATCATTCCCTCCACTTGTGCCAATGCCAGCATACGGCCGTGGAATGAATATCCGGGATTGTATCCCTGTTTCTCGTCTCCCAGCATCATCCGTCCATGATCCACGCGCATAGGCAGTCCGGGATTCTCTTTTTCGAAGATACGGATAAGGTCGATCAGATGCCCACGTCCCTCCAGATGAGAACTTTCGATGAAATTACCGCCCGGCATAGCCGCTGTACTGCGTAAATGCACAAAATGGGTACGCTTGGCAAACTTCTTTGCCAACTCACGCGTATCATTATGCTCACCCGCACTGAGCGAACCGGCACAGAAAGTCAGCCCATTGTGCGGATTATCCACCGCATTCAGGAACCAGGCAATATCTTCCTCGTTCGTCACGATGCGAGGCAATCCCAACACTTGGAACGGTGGGTCGTCAGGGTGCACACACATGTTAATCCCATACTCTTCGCACACAGGCATGATGGCTGCAAGGAAATAGCGCATGTTTTCGCGAAGCGCATCGCGGTCGATACCCTCATACAAAGCCAACAGTTTCTTGAAAATATTCACCGGATTCTTATCCCCTTCCTTGATGTTTCCGTTCACAAAGCCCTGCGTTTTCACGATAATCGTGTCAATGAGCTCGTCTTTTTCGGCTTCGGTTATGGTCTTGTCCAGCTCAGCCACCTTTGCCAACTCCTCGGCAGAATAGTCTTTCTCGGCACCTTCACGCTTGAGGATACAGAGGTCGAAGTAAGCGAAACGGATACGATCGAAATAGAGGGAAGACGTACCGTCGGCCCATGGATGCTGCAAGTCCGTACGTATCCAGTCAATCACCGGCATAAAGTTGTAGCAAACCGTCTTCACACCACATTTACCCAAATTTGCTAGACTGACTTTATAGTTCTCTATCAGCCGGCTGCGCTCCGGTCCTACATACTTGATTGCCTCACATACCGGAAGGCTCTCTACCACCGACCAACGCAAACCATAGGATTCGATGTACTTCTTCAAATCACTAATCGCCTCTTCGGTCCACACTTCACCGTTGGGCACATCGTGCAAAGCTGTCACAATGCCTTCTACGCCAATCTGCCTAAGCATGTCCAGCGTAATCTTGTCTTTCTTGCCAAACCATCTCCAAGTCTTTTCCATCTTTGTTATTCTTTTATTGATTAAGAAACAATTTATGTTTCAGTCTACTTAATTCTAACTTTTTGCAAAAGTAACGAATTGCCCCATGTCACATTTTTCCTATATTTGCAAAGAATAACTCTAAATTTGCCATTTATGAAGTCTGTCACTCGTCAATTGATAAACGAGCAACTCCCCATTTCGGAGTCATCGCCCATCAAGGCACGTTTCTACGACTATGCCCGTTTTACCTATCCCTGGCATTTCCACGCCGAATATGAAATCATCTACTTCAAAGAGGGCACTGGAACCGGCTTTATCGGCAATAATATGGAAAGCTTCAAGGCAGGGGACTTCGTCCTGATCGGCTCCAACCTGCCCCACTACATGAAGAACGATGACGCTTATTATGCTGATGACAGTTGTCTCCGGACTCAAGGTACCATTATTCAGTTCGAACACGACTTCATGCAGTATTCCATACGCCATTACATCCAGTTCACAAAAATAAAAAAACTGCTGGATGATTCACAAAACGGAATTTATTTCCCTGCCGGATGTTCGGCAAGGGCTGTTGATTTGCTTGAAACTATTCCGCTGACATCCGGCATCGAGCAAATCCTGTCTATCCTACATTTATTCAAGGAGATGACCGAAATCAGTACCAAAATCATCTTTCCCCCGTCGGATCAAATAGAGCAAATGCAAGGCAACTCACGCCTGGACAAAATTCTCGCCTATCTGAACCAGCATTACACTCGTCACATGGATTTGAATGAAATCGCCTGCCTGGCTGCTATGTCACCTGCCTCCTTCTGCCGTTTCTTCAAAAGCAAGACCGGGAAAACCCTGAAAAATTACCTATCGGACATGCGTATCGGATATGCCTGCAAACTCCTTGCCTTGGACAACATGAATATCTCGCAGATCAGTACCGAATGCGGATTCGACACCATTTCCCACTTCAACAAGTCTTTCAAAAAGAGTACCGGATTCACACCTACGGAATACAGGAAAAAGATACTAACCGATTGAGAGATCGATCTATATCCACCAACACTAGGCATACTTACTAAAAAGAGCCGGTCCCCTTTAGCGAACCGGCTCTCATTTCCCTAAACATGCTCCCTATATAAAGAGCGTTTCAGAATCTGTACAATCCTTATTCAATCAACCTTAATATCCTTCATTCTGCATTGCTTTCTTTTCCTCATCCGTTAATGGCTTGCCACTATCATTGGTCAAACCATCGAGGAACGATTGAGGAATAGGGCGTAAGTTATGATAAGCTTGGATGTAAAGCGTTTCGGGATTAAACAACTTAGCACGTTTATAAAGGGTCTTCGTACGGCTCAATTCATCCCAACGGTTCCATTCACCCAGCAATTCACGGGTACGTTCGTTCAAGATAAAGTTGATTTTGCCTTCCAAGCTACTACTACTCAACCCCATTGCATCCAATACAGCTTGATCTTCAGCAGGCAGTCTGTCCCAACCTGCTATCTGAAGGTCAGA
This sequence comes from uncultured Bacteroides sp., assembly GCF_910585845.1. Taxonomy (GTDB): domain Bacteria; phylum Bacteroidota; class Bacteroidia; order Bacteroidales; family Bacteroidaceae; genus Bacteroides. The sequence continues at coordinate 13,484 of NZ_CAJUHF010000021.1, forward strand.
TGCATCCCAACCGCTTTCCGGGCATTCAACGCCTGTAGAAAGTACATAAGAGTTCTTCTGGATGAATGAATACTCAAATGCTTTCATATTGGTCATTTTTGTTCCATCAGCATCTGTGTTTTTCTTAACGGTAGTACCCGAAGCAGTCGAATTGCTCTTAAAAGCAATCGTACCATCCACATAATATTCACGGTCTTCATTCTCTTTCCATTCAGCACGCTTGCGCAACCGGTTAATAGTAGCCAACGCTCCGTTATCATCACCGTTACGAACCTGACATTCCGCTTTTACCAGATAAGTTTCGCCTACACGTGCCATCGTAATGTCACGATGTGCATCTCCTTTCTCACCGGTACGGCTTCCATCAGCAGTCTTGTTTATAGCACAATACATATTGGCCCGATTGGGTGCTGTCGTACCATAAGTATTCATCACATATTCGCCATCGGCATAAATAGGAGCAACGTTGGGTACCCACTTACCGGTTTCAGGATTGACAAATGTATGTTCTACACCCGCACGACCAAACTCCTCTTTGTGGAAACGCGTATCACTCTTCTTATTCAACAAGAAAAGAATACCCTGGTCGCCGAGTTTCGGAGCATTTTCAGCGTTTACATAGTCCGGTACTGCCACATTATTACAGATACCGTAGACAGTCTTGAATGTCTTCCACAGACGCGAGTCGTTCACATTGTCGAACACGGCATAAGTATATTCCGTAGGACGGCAACGCTGGAAGTCCATTTCACCTATATACTGGCCACGAGGAACGAAACCACCAGAATAAGTATTGAACTGTGAAGAGAAGTAATTATAAGTACGATTTCCATAACGACCTGCCGTAGTCGAAGCATCGTTATGCAAGGCTGACATCAGAATCTCTTTTGATTTTTCTATGGCACAATCCACGCCCGTCCAGTTTGCATACAAGTTGTTGTAATCATTTTCTATACCACGTGCATCAATGACTTCATCGCAAAGTTTGATGGCACGATCCAAATCAGCCTTAGCAGGATATTTGTCTTTCCATGTGCAGCGCTCACTCTGACGATAAAGCAAAGCCTTGGCCAAGAAGTGCGCAGCCGTATATTTGGTCCAAGTACCAGCTCCCCGCCAGTCATCCGTACGGAGCAGATTGTAAGCACTCTCCAAGTCACTAATGACCTGGTTCAATACCTCCTCACCGCTTGCCAGTTTAAAGTTACGCGGAACACCGGCACTGACATCGATGGGTTCCAACTGCAATGGACAACGTTCGTATTGGCAGAACAGCCGATAGTAATTGTATCCACGCAAGAAGTAAGCCTCACCCATAGCCGAATTACGGTCTTGTTCACTGGTAATAAGAGGAGCCTTTTTCAGTAACAAGTTACAACTTGCAATACCATAATACAATTCATTCCATAAATCAGCGGGCGAAGGATGATTACGACGTGAGGAACCAGCGGGATTCAACTCAGCCGTATTATAATCCATCCATCCCAAAGAGGTCTCATCCGATCCCATTGAAAACTCATCGCAACCATAGAGCGTAATGGCATAAGCCCATTCATAACCAAAATGCCAGCGCAAATTACCGTAAAGCCCGGCAGCCATAGCCAATGCCCCTGAACCTGTTTCAAGCAATGCATCCGTTGTTGTATGGTTTGCATTCTCCTTCAAGAAATCATCGCCGCATGAAGTCGTACCAAGCGTCATTGAGGCAACAAGAATACCTGACAATATTTTATTATTAATATTTTTCATATCACTTATTTTTTGTTTGAAAGATTAACGATTAGAAACCTACATTCAGTCCGAATGTAACACCGCGATTATAATAAGATGTACCCATATCCAAATCAATATAATCAACAGACGAATAAATGTCACCCAAATTACGTCCCTGAACATACACCTTCAACGAGTTGATACCAATTCTCTTGCAAATGTTTGCCGGAATGTTATAACCCAAAGAAATGTTGCGCAGTTTCAGGAAAGAAGCGTCCTTGTATCCCAACAAACTTGCATAAGAATCGCCCGAACCATAGATAGGCATCTGCCATTCAGCATTTGGGTTATTCGGTGTCCAATAATCAATCTTACGCTGCTGGAACTGTCCGGCCTGCGCTTCACCGCCTGTTGAAATCATATAACCGAACCGACCGTAAAGTTCAATACCCAACTCAAGACCTTTCCATGTGAAATAGTTTGTCCAACCCAATGTCCAACGCGGAGTTGTATTACCCAATATCACCTTGTCATCGTTGGCATCCAGTTTGTAATCACCGTTTTGGTCTACCGGTTTCACCATACCGACTTTAAATTTGCTTCCATTTTCATTCCATTTTGCCATCTCTGCAGCATCCGATTCCTTCCAAATGCCATCAGCAGCATAATCATAGAAAACACCAATAGACTGACCGATGAACCATTTGTTATCGACCATGTCATTCTTGCCATTGGCCAATTCCACGATTTCCTCTTTCTGGAAAGCCGCGTTGAGTGATGATACCCATTCAAAATCCTTAGTACGTACAGGAGTCACATTCAGCGAAATGTCCACACCGAAGTTCTTAGTCTGGCCAATGTTCTGCATAGTAGAAGGATAGCCGGTCAGGGTCGGAATATTTACTGCCATCAACAAGTCTTTCGTCTTGGAATGATAAATATCTACCGTACCGCTGATGCGATTTCCCAAGAATCCGAAGTCAATACCGTAGTTCCACTGCGTCGTCTTTTCCCAAGAAAGGTCTTGATTGGACATCATGTTTGCCTTCTTCGACATATCTACATAATAAGGCTCGTTAGTTACAAAAATCATCTGATTGCCTGTAGAGAACGGCATCCATCCTGTAAAGATACCACCCAAAGTACCATAAGGACTAACAGCAGAGTTACCCGTCGTACCGACACCAATACGCAGTTTCAAATTGTCAATCCAAGTCAACTCGCTCATGAACTCTTCCTGATTGATACGCCAACCCAATGCAGCCGATGGGAAGAAGTCCCACTTATTGCCTTCTGCCAATACAGACGAACCGTCATAACGTCCTGATACAGTCAAAAGATAGCGGTCGTTGAATGAATAGTTTATACGAGCCATGTAAGATGCCATTTGGCTTTCGGTCAACCCGGTTCCCATACTGGCCTTATAGCGGGATTGTGTAATGTCGACAATTCCCATGTTGTTCCACAACATTTCGGGTACGATAATATCCGAAGCATTCATCGAACCACTTTCGTGGTTGTTCTTCGAAGCTGTCTGCAACAAAGTCACACCAATATTGTGTTTGCCAAACTGGCGGTTATAAAGAATCATATTATCTAATGTCCATGAGAAGTAACGGTTTGACCCCCAACTTGCATAGTTTGCCGAACCGGCGAGTGATGCCGATGAACTGTCGCGGAAAATACCATTACGGTTGTAACGGAAATCAGGTCCGAAAGCAAACTTATAGCTCAACCCTTCCAACGGTTTCCACATCTTGCCGAAATCCAACTGGGCGTAGAAACTTGCCAACGCACGATAGTTCTCACGGTCATCGGACACTTTTTTCCACTCATCTATCACCGTATAAGTGCGCGATTCGGTATGTGGAGTAGTAATCACATTGCCTTCGTCATCATAAGGTACAGCATAACGGGGAATAGCTTTGGCCAATCCGTAAATATCCCCAGGACCGTTGTTGGTACCCGCCTGCCGGTCGACACCATACTGTTGGTCCGCATACGACATATTGATTGAAGCCCCGATCTTCACCCAGGGTTTGGGTGTAACATCTATGGTTGCAGCCAAATTGAAACGTTCGTACTCTTGTCCTTTCTGCGTACCTTTGTTGTTCAAGTAACCGAAAGAGAAAGAACCTTGCAGGTTTTCGCTACCACCGCTGGCACTCAATGTATGTTCGTGAGTAACACCTGTACGCGTAACCATACCAGTCCAATCCGTATTGTCCACATTGGAACCATTCCAGGAACCACCTTCCCAGCCCCTATTTACATTTTTCAAAGCGTAAGTGTCACCTGCAAAAATCTTTTGGTCATTTTCGTAAGTCGGTGCATCACCAGGTACATAAGCCTCAGGATTATTATTATAATGTGCCCAGCGTTTCCAAGTGATATACTCACTGGCACTCATAACAGGCGATTTGTCTTTCAGGGTTTCCAACGTGACTGTTCCTGAATAATTCATAGCAAATGTTCCGACTTTTCCGCGCCTCGTCGTGATCAACACAACACCGTTGGCACCACGTGCACCGTAAATAGCCGTAGAAGAAGCATCTTTCAAGATGTCAATAGACTCAATGTCGCGCGGATTCAAAGTCTCGATACCACCTGCACTCAAAGGCACACCATCCACCACATAAAGCGGAGCGTTACTAGCATTCAATGAACGGTTACCACGAATACGGATATCGCCTACACTACCCGGACGCTGACTGGAAGTAATATCCACACCGGCAGCCTTACCTTGCAATGCTTCGAAAGCGTTGCTTACCGGCTTCGCATTCAGCTCTTTACTATCCACACGTGCCAATGCTCCTGTCACGTCGCTCTTCTTCTGAACACCGTAACCTACAACCACAACTTCGTCCAGCATTTCCGTATCTTCGGCAAGCGTTACCTTAAGAGACGACTTTCCAGCTACAGAAATATCCTGCGTCTTATACCCCACAAAACTGATTTGGATAGTTCCGCTTTCCGGAACATTAAGAAGAGTAAAATTACCGTCAATGTCAGTAATAACTCCGTTTGTAGAACCTTTCACCAATACACTGGCTCCAATAACAGGTTCACCCGTACCGTCTATAACAGTACCCTTCACCGTCTTTGTCTGCGCTACAACCCCAAGGCTGAAAACAGAGAAAAGAGCAATGAAAAATAGCCGATGAAAAATACTCATGCGGCTCAACAGACTTTGATTCTTGCTGTTTTTCATACTTATAAAATTAAGTTAAACAATAATAATTTTCCGTTTTCATCGGCCAAACAGATACTTCTAACCGTGAAACAACGTTGCAAACGTATAAACAATTGAACATATAGAGAATGTATTATCGTGTCAAAACATGGAAAATCCTGTCTTTTTCAGTAAAAAAGTAAGGTGAAGCGTAGCGAATAAAATCAAAATAAGCATTCTCTGTATCATTTTAGACATGGTTGAGTGTCCATCATTCATTTTGGTTCTTTCAGCATTTGGAGTGATAGTGCCTTTTCTATTCGTTTTATCATCCGCGGACTGAAAGCCCATTGAGTGATACGGTAATCTATCACTCGAAATATCGGATAAACCATTTATTGTTAATCTATTAATTAGCTAACTCATTAGCTATCAATTCTAAATTCCAAATTGTCGGATTGCCCTGGGCTTTGTGTCCGATTCTCGTGGGGTTTTCCAGACAGATGCGGGGCAACATGTCGACAAACCCCACGGGAATCGGACACAAATGCGGCAGCTTTTTACTCGTACTACGGCTCCCAATGTTACAAGTGGGCGTTCCACAGGAGATAGATTACCGTATCACTCGAAATATCGTATGAACCATTTTTCTATTCTAATCTCCACCTGCTCCATATCAACTCCATAATCTACCCAAGTTTTCGTCATCCTTATAGACAGAAGAAATCATGGATATTTTCCGCTCCAAATTCCTCCCCGATACAGACAGGATAGTGGAAAGATAAAACGGCTTCTAATAATCTAAATGATACTGAGACTATTCATTTTGATTTTACTTACAAAAATTGATACTATTTTCCCGCTAAAAAGACAGATTTTTCCATGTTTTGACACGATTTTACATCCGCCAATTTAAAATACGATACTATATTTGCAACACTTTTTCACAAGTGGGAAAACTTTTTTTCTCCTGAAAAAGATAGCGAACTAACTTTTGTTTAACTTAATAATTAAAGTATGAAAGGCAGAAAGAATACAAATCTGTTGAGTCTGCTGGACAAGTTCCAGCGGCTGTTCTTCGTCGCTTTGTTTTCTGTGTTAGCCATAGGGGCTTTCGCACAGAGTAAAACTGTATCGGGTACTGTGCTTGACAACACAGGGGAATCCGTAATTGGTGCTAGTGTGCTCGTAAAAGGCACTACTAATGGTACTATTACCGACATTGACGGTAAATACATTCTTCAGAATGTTCCGGCCAACGGAATTATTCAGATTAGTTTTGTGGGATACAAAACTTTGGAAATCCCAGTGAAAGGACAATCCACTATCAATGCCACTTTGGTTGAAGACAGTGAAATGTTGGATGAAGTTGTAGTAGTAGGTTATGGTACGATGAAAAAAAGTGATGTGACTGGTGCCCTGACCCGCGTAACATCGGCTACGATAGAAGAACGCCCCGTGCAAAATGCACTGCAAGCTATGCAAGGAAAGGCAGCTGGTGTGGAAATCACGACCAATAGCCGTCCTGGTGAAGTGGGTGTCGTTCGTATTCGTGGTACTCGCTCCATCGACAACTCCAACGACCCGTTGTACGTAGTTGACGGTATCCCCTTGACTGCCGGTGGTATCAACGACCTGAACCCGAATGATATCGAGTCTATGGAGGTTCTGAAAGATGCATCCGCAACAGCCATCTACGGTTCGCGTGGTGCCAATGGTGTTGTTTTGGTTACTACAAAGAAAGGTACAACAGGCCAGGCTAGTGTTTCTTACTCCGGAAATATCACCTTCTCTAAAATCCACTCTATGACCGACTGGATGAATTCTGGTGAATACGTAGACTGGCAGATGCAGAAGTTGATCAACTCAGACAACTACCCCGGTCAATACGGCACGGCACCAGATCCGAACCAGATTGCCAACATCTTCGACTTGGGTAACACTCCAGAAGCTGCACCCTACTTCAATGCAGCATGGCAGAGAGATGCAAATGGCAACTATGTAATGCGTGATGCTACTCCCGAAGAAATTGCCAAAGGTTATGCATCCAGAGTTCCTGTTTATAATGCTGCGGCCATCCCAACCACCAATTGGACGGATCTGGTAACCCGCACAGGTATTACGCAGAATCATCAGATGTCTCTGTCAGCAGGAACAGACAAATCAAACATCTACTTCTCTTTGGCTTATCTGGATCAAGAAGCTGCTCTGAAAGACCAGGATTTCAAGCGCTATACAGCCAAAGTCAGTGGAGAAATCACTCCGACCAAATGGTTTAAGGCCGGAATGAGTTTGAATGCCAACCACTCTATCCAGAACTATGGTATCTTGAACAACTCTGCCAACACCGTTGCAAAGGATATCTACAGCTATGCGCTGAACATGCTGCCCATCTATCCTGCCTTCGATGAAAACGGCACTGCCATCAAAGGTTCTGCCGGCGGTCTGGAGTTCAACCCGATGGTGGATATCAACGAGGCTACCAACGAAACCCGTGCTACTACAGTATTGTTCAGTTCTTTCGCAGAAGTGGACTTCGGTGGATTCTGGGAACCGTTGAAAGGTCTGAAATGGCGTACCAACCTGGGTGCACAGTTCCGTAATAGCCGTGTTGGTTCTTATTATGGAGAGAACTTCACCAATCCGCACAAGAATACGGCAAATAATCCAAATACAGCATACAACAACCACAGCACACGTACGTCATGGACTTTGGAGAACATGATCTTCTATAACAAAACCTTGAAAGAGATCCATACCATCGGGGTTACTCTGATGCAGTCTGCCGAACAATCACGTAGCGAAGGTTTGAGTTATCGTGCTTACCAATGCGTATTCCCGACTGCTATATGGTACGGACTTGCTAACTCAGATCGTACACAAAACGGTATCGGCTCTTCTTTCTCCGAACAGACCCGTACTTCATTTATGGGACGTTTGAACTATAGCTTGATGAACCGCTATCTGTTGACCGTGACAGGACGTTGGGACGGTGCTTCCGTACTGGCAGTAGGTCATAAGTGGGATTTCTTCCCGTCAGCAGCTTTGGCATGGAAAGTTAACGAGGAATCTTTCTTGAGAGACGTCAACTGGATTGACCAAATCAAACTGCGTGTAGGTTATGGTGTCACAGGTAATGCTTCCGTAAGCCCATATCAGACTTCTGGTTCTATGACAGCTGATTTTGCCGGTAAATTCTTCGGTCCGGGTAACTCGACTACACTATCCAACGGAGCGAAAGCCAACGTATTACCCAACTACGGTTTAGGATGGGAAAAGACCGCATCTACCAACTTGGGTATCGACTTCGCTTTCTTGAAGAGCCGTATCAGCGGTAGCATCGAATACTATGAGGCACGCACCAGCGACTTGATCTTGTCAAAGGCTATTCCGGGTATCACCGGTTATACTTCCATCCGTACTAATGTGGGTAAGACAGCCAACCGTGGCTTCGAATTCACACTTTCTACGGTGAACGTAGATACCAAAGACTTCAAATGGACTACTGATTTCTCTATTTCTACCAACAAGGGCTGGATCGTAGAGCTCGCCAACGGTAAAGTGGATGACACAGCTAACAAATGGTTCATCAACCGTCCTATTGACGATGTATGGGTGTACAAATACTCACGCCTGTGGCAGAACACAGACGAAGACCTCCGCATGCTTGGTTTCTACGAGGCTAACGGTCTAAAAATGAAGCCTGGTATGGCTATGATAGAAGACCAGAATCTGGTAGAGGTACCTGCCGGAACAGAAGGCGCACTTTCTAAAGAAATCACATGGACAGACAGTAAAGGTGTATCACACACCGAAACCATCTATTACGAAAACAACGGTGCTGGCGTAATCAACGATGATGACAAGAAACACATCGGTCAGTGGTCACCGAAGTGGTCAGGCGGTTTCACAACGACCTTTACTTACAAAGATTGGGAACTGAGCGCATTCATCTACGGACGCTTCGGAGGCACTTATTACGGACTTCTCCAAACTCTGGGTCGCCGTGTAGAAACAGACATGTGGAGTCCTGAGAACCCAGGCGGTAAATATCCCATCCAATACAGTGGTGGTACTTATTCCGGCGTAACCGACTACAGTGCTTACATGAACTACACCAAAGGAAACATGGTGGCTCTGCGTAATATTTCTCTGTCATACAACTTGCCTAAGAAATATTTGCAGAAAGTGGGTGCAAACAAATGTCAGATTTACGCACAAGTGCTGAACCCATTCATCTGGGGTGGCGAACTGGTTAAAGCTGGTATCAACCCTGATGATACAACCGGATGGAGCACAAGTTCAAACGATACGAACTTTATCGGTGGCCAGACGAATAATACAATGCTTACCCGCAGTTACGTGATCGGTGTTCGCCTTGGTTTTTAATTAATAACTAAATCAGTTGAAAATTATGAAATTAAAGAAATATATTTCACTCTCTCTGGCAGGCCTTATGATGGCTTCCTGCTCAGACAGTTTTCTTGAAGAAAAGATGGTGGCTACCATCACTCAGGATTATTTTAATACTGAAAAAGGATTCGCAGAGCTGGTAACTGCCACATACGATGCCTTGCGTCAGGCTTCACAATACCAACAAGGGCCGTGGACCTACTATCTGGGATTGGACAATATGACGGCAGCTACTGTCACATACGCCAACTATTCAGCATCAGCATGGAATTCCACTGCTAATGTGGCAAACCACATGGATGGTCTGGCTGCAGAAAACTCAAGAAACATGCTGGGTTACTACCCTACCATCAACAACTGTAACCGTGTGATCCAGACTATCGATGAAGGAAAAGCATTGGGAAAATATACCGGTGAAGCCGAAGCATCACGCGCCAAGGCAGAAGCTCTTTTCAACCGTGCTTACTGCGTATTCGTGCTGAATACATTCTACGGGGATATCTATTTCCCGCGTACCTATACAGCCGCAATGCCTTCTAACTTCGCTTTTACCCGCGAATCTTCAGAAAGAACCTATGCACAGCTGATTGGAGACTTGCGTTATGCTTTCGACAAATTGCCGACTGCAGGCAACATGCCAGCAGCCGAATTTGGCCGTGCTACCAAAGGAGCTGCCGCTCATTTCCTTGCCAAACTGTACCTCTACCGCCACATGGGTCAAGGATATGGAAACAGTACCTACGGACGTAAGGAAAACGGTACGATCGACAATACGAACGACAAATCCTATTTGGGTATGTTGTACAAAGGAACCGGCACTGCCGACCTCGACTCTTGTATCTACTACTCAAACTATGTATTGGATCAGGATGGAAGTTATAGACTGAACGATGATTATGGATTGATCTTCAAGCATGAGAAGGGAGACTTCAGTGGTGAAAACAGTCCTGAAATCGTATTATCTTGCGTATATGGCTATCCTACTGGTGACGGAGGTAACGGCCGTTATGCCAACCGTATGCAATATTTCGTTTCTACAGCTTATATGGTAGCTCAATGGGGTATTCCTAATGAAGTGTTCCAGTACGGCTATCGCGGACGTAGTTCTGTAGCTCATCCGAACGATTTCAGCTTCAATGTTTTTGCAGACAAGACTGTGGATTCCCGTTTCGAGAAGTCATTCCGCATAGAAGCAGAAACGGCTTTGCCTGCCGGCGACTATTACGCTTACAACGATTCTAAGAACGGAACTTATACATGGACTGCTGAGCAGGCTGCTTTCTTCAACGAACATATATTGCCTACTTACGACCGTCCGTCATGGGGTGGACGCCAGGCTGTTGCCGGTGAACACAAGATGGGTAGCGGAGACTTGGCATTCGCTTATCTGGAGAACACCAAAGAAACAGCTATCGATAGCCTTGAAGTAGAAGCACAACCTTTCTATCTGTTCGCAACATGGGTAAAGAAAGGTGATAAATACTATTACCGCCCCACTCGTGGAACAAAAGATTCCAATCATTACTTGAATACCAAGGCTCATGGTGGTCTGACTGCCATGGCTAAAGAGCTTCAGCCCTCTACTCGCAAGTATGACGATCCCGACCGTGAGACAGCCAACAGCTATAACTCAGGACGCGATGTGCCTTTGTTCCGCGTATCTGAAACTTATCTGATGCGTGCCAATGCATACGGACTGAAAGGAGACTATGCACGTGCTTTGGCTGATATTAATAAGGTACGTGAGCGTGCCGCCTACAAGCCGGGTGAAAAACGTGCAGAAGTCATCGCACGCCTGTATCCGGGCAGGGAGAACCTGACTACTGCAGAACGTCAGTACCCATACGAAGTAGCAACCGACTGCTCTTCAAAGATGACAATCACCGCTGCGGCATGGGACGGAGCTTCTGCTGCATCAAAGGCAGAAATGTATCCTGAACAGAACATCTTGGGAGGTAGCCTGAGCGAAGCTGACCGCTTCCAGAACTACATTCTGAACGAGGTAGCCCGTGAGTTTAACATGGAAGAGATGGTATATTACAACTGGTTGCACCACTCCGGATGGCAGTACATGCGTATCCTGTACCATGACAAAACTGCTTCTACCCTGCCACAAGGTCCTGAATACTGGCCGGTAGCCGACAATGAAGTCAGCGACGGTGCGTTAGTTGATCGCAAAGGCCTTGGCTTCTTGCAGCCTTATCATACGTTGAAGCCTTTCAAACAAGCTACCATCGACCTTTATACAGATGAAAACAACGTTCTTCTGGATGAAGCAGGTAAGAAGGCTTATCAGAACTATGGATATTAAAGTTTAAAGCCTATCCGGCTTAGCAAGCAAGATTAACAATAGTTTATTGGGAAAAGAGGAACATATAAAAGTTCCCCAAAATGAGAGATTACCTCCGCTACAAGTAGCTATAGCGGGGGTAATCTTGTTTTTAATCAGACAGGATTGAATTGCAATTACCAAGGAAAATGTACAATTCACCATGTAAATGGATTATTTTCTATTTGCAACTCCTGTCGTAACGCATAAATTTGCCGTATCAAATAAAAATAGACAGGCTATGAGAGATACTTTTTTAGCAATTACCTTCTTCTCGGCTTTTAGCCAAGTGGCATCAGCCCAATTCGGGAAATGCACAGCATCGGAAATGCAAACTTATACAGATAGTTCGACCGGCAATACCATCACGATATTGACCGATACCACAAAGCATGACCGTTTTCTTTATCAGACCGACCCGATATGGACAGCAGACGGAAAATATCTGTTGTTCAGGTCTTCCAGTCGCGGAAACGACAAAGAGGTGGAGAGCGTCCTTCCCAATGGAGAGAAAAGGAAATGGACCCCTACGCAGATCTATTTCATAGAGATGACCACAGGCAAGATCATCCAAGCCACAGAAGGCAAAAATCTGGGTAACGTCTTCCTCGCCAATAAGACAAACCGTATGTTCATCAGCCGCAAAGAGAATGAGGACTGGAATATGTACGTGATGGACTTGGATAAGTTCTTTGCTGACGTAGCCAAAGGAAAGGTCGGCAAGCCTGCCCAATATGAGACCTTCATCGGCACATTCCCCACAGAAATGGGACGACTGGGAGGATATGCTGTAGATTGCAATGACGACTACGCCTACATCACCGTCGAACGCGACGGTACAGAAGAGGAGAAGGAACGCATGATGAAGAATGCTTTCCTGCCCGAAAGCAATCAGCCTATAAAAATCAAGCCCACCCTCTGCGGAATCCGCAAGATGAACCTCAACACAGGAGAAGTGACCAAGGTGATCGACACAGAGTTCAAGACCGGACATATACAGGCAAGCCGCTTTACTCCTGGGGAAATCGTCTTCTGTAACGAAACAGGAGGCGACGCCCATCAGCGTATGTGGTTCTGTACGGCAGATGGAACAATTTTCAAGCCCCTCTACAAGGAAACACCATTAGACTGGGTCACCCACGAAACCTTTGCGACAAAAGATTATGTCTATTTCAACATATTAGGATTCCAACCACGCCTCCGCAAACAAATAAGCGGTATTGCACGCATTAATCTGCGAACCGACGATGTAGAACTGATCGGTCAAGTGGAAATGGAAAAAGACCGTCAAGCGATCGACAACCAACTGATTGGAAGAGGCTTCTGGCATTGCAATGCCAGCCGTGACAACAGATGGGCGGCAGGAGATACGTTCGGAGGAAATGTATGGCTGATCAATGTACAGACTGGCGAACGCCATTGGTTAGTCTCAGACACGAAGATGAAGCCCGACCACGCCCATCCAAGTTTCAGTCCTGACGGTACGAAAGTACTGTTCCAATCCGGACATTTCACCAATGGAAAGAGGCTGAACCTGATGATGGTAGATATTTCTACATTCAAATAAAATTTTATATACTGACAGATGAAACACTGGATTATAATGAATATACTTCTGCTTGTCGGAAGCCTATTCGCTTTCTCCCAACCTTATAGCGGAGAAAAACTTTCAAGAGGACTGATCGGAATTCCTACAGAAAACGGAATGTATTTCAGTTGGCGAATGGCCTTAGCCGATGCTCCCGATTTACAGTTTGACCTATACCGTAGTTCCAACGGAGGTACGGAAGTAAAGCTAAACAAGAAGCCAATAGAAAAGACTTCCGATTTCTTGGACTGCACAGTAGACTACACAGTAGACAACCGTTGGATCTTAAAGGCAACGAATGGAGAAGTGACTACGTGGACACGCTTGAAAGATGAGAAACGTACCCCCTATCTGAGTATTCCCATCAGTAAACCGGAGGACGGAGAAATAGCCGGCGAACGATTCACCTATACAGCCAACGATTGCAGTGTAGGCGATCTGGACGGTGACGGGGAGTATGAGATTATTCTGAAATGGTATCCCTCGAATTCCAAACGTCCTCCCCAACGCGGTTTCACTGGTAACACCTATTTGGACGCCTACAAGATAGACGGCACCAGACTATGGCGCATCGACCTGGGTCCCAACATACGCTCTGGAGCCGCTACGACCAATTTCTTGGTCTTCGATTTCGATGGAGACGGCTGTGCGGAAGTCTGCTGCAAAACGGGAGATGGTACTGTAGACGGACTCGGGCATCGGATAGGCGACGCCCAAGCTGACTGGAGAACATGGGATAAGCAAAGTCCTACATATGGTAAAATAGTAAACGGTCCTGAATATCTCACAGTCTTCGAAGGACGTACTGGAAAAGAGCTGGATACGAAAGAATATATCCCGACACGTTATCCTTTAGACGGTTGGGGAGGCATTGGCGGAAATTGTGGCAATGACAATACAGGAGGCCGCTCCGACCGTTTTACTGCCGGAGTCGCCTTCTTGGACGGAAAAACGCCCTCGCCTGTCATGGTCAGAGGATGGTATGGAAGAACCGTTGTTGCTGCATGGACCTTTACCAACGGCTCATTGAGACATATTTGGACTTTCGACAGTGCAACACCGGGATGGGAAGCCTATTCGGGTATGGGAAACCACAGTGTAACCGTAGCAGATTTTGATGGAGACGGTTGCGACGAAATCTGTGTAGGAGCCATGACCGTGGATCACAACGGCAAGGGACTGTTTTCTACTGGTTTACGTCATGGAGATGCATTGCATGCCGGACGTTTTATCCCTTCCCGTCAAGGCATGCAGGTCTTCGGCGTACATGAGAATGAAGGCGACAATGACATCGTCAAACGCACTCCTGCCGTAGCCATGTTCGATGGTGCAACCGGAGAGATTATCTGGCAAGACGGCTTAGGCAAGGATGCCGGACGCGGAGTAGCAGCTGATATCGACCCACGCTATGAGGGTGCGGAATGTTGGTGTAACGTCGGTGGCCTGAGGCGAGGAGACACTGGAGAGTTCATCAGCAACCAGAAACCCAACTCTTGCAACTTTACTATCTACTGGGATGCCGACCCCTTGGCAGAATTACTGGATCATGTCTCCATCAGCAAATGGAACTGGAAGACAGAAAGCACAGATTTGTTATTAAAGGCGGAAGGAGTTGTTTCCAACAATGGTACCAAAGGCAATCCGTGTCTGTCGGGCGACATTCTCGGAGATTGGCGCGAAGAAGTTATCTGGGCTTCCGAAGACCAGACAGAGCTACACATTTATTCTACAACAATACCTGCTGCCGACAGGCGCATCACATGGATGAATGACCGTCAATACAGATTGGCGATAGCATGGCAGAATGTGGCATATAACCAGCCGCCACATAGCAGTTTTTAGCCTTGCTATCCCTCAGAAGCGTATATATGTACCTTGACTGTACGAATAGACAGGGAAATGGATAATATTCTATTTGCCTGTCCATTTGTTCGCCTTAATTTTGTAGAAGATTTGATAACGATAAAGAAAAATACTATAAATGTCATGAAAGGAAATAAACTTTGTTTATGCTTTTTGTTAGCTGCCGGAATAGGACTTGACATCTATGCCCAGAATCAGATAGCTAACCCGATGAAAGATGTAAATCAAGTAATAGACAACACACTTGATAGTTTAAATGTGGCGCGTTCTGCCCGCCCCGTCTCAGGTTCAAGCCGTAAAGGCGATAACCCTGTATTGTTTCTCGTTGGAAACTCAACCATGCGTACCGGCACATTAGGCAACGGAAACAACGGTCAATGGGGATGGGGATATTTTGCACACGAATATTTTGATGAAAACAGAATAACGGTAGAGAACCATGCACTGGGAGGCACCAGCAGCCGCACTTTCTATAATCGGCTATGGCCTGATGTGCTGAAAGGCATACGCAAAGGAGACTGGGTTATCATCGAATTGGGACATAACGATAATGGTCCATACGACAGCGGCCGTGCCCGCGCTTCCATCCCCGGTATCGGAAAAGATAGCCTGAATGTGACCATTAAAGAAACAGGCGTCAAAGAAACCGTATATACCTACGGAGAATATATGCGCCGTTTCATCAATGATGTCAAGAAGAAGGGTGCCCACCCGATTTTGATGTCTCTGACCCCTCGTAATGCTTGGGACGATGCGGACAGCACAATCGTAACCCGTGTGAACCAGACATTCGGTTTATGGGCCAAGCAAGTGGCAAAAAAAGCCAGAGTACCCTTCATTGATTTGAATGAGATTTCAGCATGTAAGTTTGAGAAATTCGGCAAAGAGAAAGTAAAATACCTGTTCTATCTGGACCGCATCCACACCAGTGCCTTCGGTGCACGCGTCAATGCCGAATCAGCAGCTGAAGGCATCCGCAACTATAAAGGCTTGGAATTGGCACGCTATCTGAAACCGGTAGAAAAAGATACCGTTACAGGAGCTACCCGCAAGAAAGGTTGTCCGGTATTGTTCACCGTAGGAGACAGTACTGTGAAGAACGAAGACAAGGATGAAAATGGCATGTGGGGATGGGGAAGCGTGATCCATGAACTGTTTGATACAGACAAGATCTCAGTAGAGAACCATGCGAAAGCAGGCCGCAGCGCACGTACTTATTTAGATGAAGGACGTTGGGACAAGATATACAATGCACTTCAACCGGGCGATTTTGTGTTGATCCAGTTCGGACACAATGACGCAGGCGAAATAAACACAGGAAAAGCACGTGCAGAATTGCCTGGCTCGGGAAACGAGAGCAAAGTCTTCAAAATGGAGAAAACCGGTAATTATCAGGTTATCTACTCTTTCGACTGGTATCTACGTAAGTTCATCATGGATGCGAAAGAAAAGGGAGCTATTCCTATCGTCTTGAGTCATACCCCCCGCAATAAGTTTGATGGTGGTCAGATAGAACGCAACACCAATTCTTTTGGCAAATGGACACACGAAGCAGCCAAAGCAACCGGAGCCTATTTTATCGATTTGAATAAAATATCAGGAGACAAACTTCAAGATATAGGCTACAACCAAGGTTTGCGTACGGTAGGAGAATTTTTCAATCGTGACCACACTCACACCTCTCTGAAAGGTGCCCGTATGAATGCTCAAAGTATTGTAGAAGGGCTAAAAGCTACCGACTGTACACTAAAAGACTTCTTGAAATAAGAATAAACACATTTGTTGGCAGAATTAATTCATACCAGTATGAAAGTGCGTTAGCATCAATACACCCAAAAGGATTAATTCCGCCAACAAATTCAAATTATCACAGAAGCTCCAAAAGACACGAAGAAACTATCTTTTCTGTGATAGAACTAAAACAATATGATATGAAAAAACTATTTCTATTCTTGTTCCTGTCAGCTGTCCTTACTTCAAAAGCGCAGGATAATAAAGTTTCCGGTTTGAATGCCCGCCAGTTTAATAAATACTGGAAAGTTGAATCGGAATCTCCCGATTATAAGGTAATATTTCAAGGAGATACAGCCGAAATTGTATCTCCCAAAGGACTGACTCTCTGGAGAAAGGAGAAAATGAGCGGTAAAGTGACTATCGAATATGATGCCTGTGTAGTCAACGAAGGTGAAGGAGACCGTACCAGCGACTTAAACTGTTTCTGGATGGCTTCTGACCCCCAATATCCCGATAACCTATGGAAACGTGAGAAGTGGCGTAGCGGAATATTTCTGAATTGTTATTCCTTGCAACTTTATTATCTGGGATATGGCGGCAATCATAATACGACAACACGCTTCCGCCGTTACGACGGCAATGAGGCAGGTATTACCGACCCTCAAGCCCGCCCCACCATCTTAAGGGAATATACCGATGCCGAGCACCTGTTGAAACCGAACCATTGGTATCACATCAAGATTACAAACGAGAACAATAGGGTTAGTTATTATATAGACGGCGAACGTCTGGTGGACTTCAAGGATGCCGAACCTCTGACAGAAGGATGGTTCGGCTTCCGGACCACCTTGTCGCGTACCCGTATTGCCAATTTTCATTATGAGTGTTCGTCACAGGATATCTCTGCCGTTCCTTTGCAATGGATTGGCGATACTCCCGGACAAGATAAACCTGTAAGTTTTGGCGTACCTTTCAATAAAGGAGAGGTATTTCCCGAAAACCTTTTAGCATTAAAAACGGCTGATAATAAGAATATCCCGATTGATAGTTGGCCACTGGCATACTGGCAAGATGGTTCTGTCAAATGGAGCGGAATAGCAGGTGTGGTTCCTGCCGGTACAGAAAAATTATGGATTGAGAAGACAGGGAAAAAGCAGAAAGCCCAATCTAAAACAATAAAATCGACCGGACAGGCAGCTGTTTCCGTTACAGAAACGCCTCAGAGCATCCGAATAAAAACAGGAACGATTATGGCTTACATCCCACGACAAGGAGAATTTCTAATAGATAGTCTATTATATAAAGGTATAAAAGTCGGCGAGAAAGCCCGCCTGATCTGCAATACCCAAAGTGACCCTATATTAGAAAATACCACGCAGGTTTCTTTTACAAACTATACCAGTGAATTGAAATCCGCTATAGTAGAACGTTCAGGCACAATACGCACTCTTGTAAAACTGGAAGGCGTACACAAGAGTCAAGATGGACGCGAATGGTTACCTTTTATTGTTCGCCTATACTTTTATGACGGCAGTGAACAGATAAAGATGGTACATAGCTTTGTATTCGATGACAACCAAGACAAAGACTTTATCCGCGCTTTAGGTGTCCGTTTCGATGTTCCTATGCGCGAAGCACTCTACAACCGCCATGTCGCCTTCTCGTGTGCCGATGGCGGAGTGTGGAGCGAACCGGTGCAGCCACTGGTAGGACGCCGTATTCTGACATTGGGAGCAGCACAGAAAAAAGAAACATACAAGGAAGCACAGAAAGAAAACCAGAAGAAAGCAACCAATAACGTTCAGGAACCGTCACTGCAACAGCAACAGATGGAAGGCAAGCGTATACCACCTTATGAAGCATTCGACGAGAAAAATCGTTCCTTACTCGACAACTGGGCATCATGGAACAGTTATCGCTTGTCGCAACTCACAGCAGACGCATTTTCTATTCGTAAACGTGCTAATGACAACAATCCTTGGATAGGAACTTTTTCAGGTACACGCAGCAATGGCTATGCCTTTGCCGGTGACATTACGGGCGGATTAGGTATCTGTCTGCATGACTTCTGGCAATCTTATCCTTCTTCCATCGAAATCTCTGAAACCAAAACTCCGACAGCCTCCCTCACCGCTTGGCTCTGGAGTCCCGATGCCGAGCCGATGGACTTAAGACACTACGATAATGTGGCACACGACTTAAATGCCAGCTACGAAGATGTTCAGGAAGGCATGAGTACTCCCTACGGCATTGCCCGTACCACTACGCTGACATTAATCCCACAAGGAGGATACAGCGGAAAAGAAGCATTTGCCGATTGTGCCAAACAGTTCTCCATCCCAGGCATATTAATGCCTACTCCCGATTACCTGCATGCCAAACAAGCTTTTGGTGTATGGAGCCTCCCCGACCGTAGTACTCCATTCCGTACCCGCGTAGAAGACAGGCTGGATGCCTATATTAATTTCTACAACAAAGCTATCGAACAAAACAAATGGTACGGGTTCTGGAACTATGGCGATGTCATGCATGCATACGACCCTATCCGCCACACATGGCGCTATGATATCGGTGGATTTGCTTGGGACAATACAGAATTAGCATCCAATATGTGGCTTTGGTACAACTTTCTCCGTACAGGAGATGCAGATATCTGGCGTATGGCAGAAGCCATGACCCGCCATACGGCCGAGGTAGACGTATACCATATTGGTCCCAATGCCGGTTTGGGTAGCCGTCACAATGTCAGCCACTGGGGATGTGGGGCAAAAGAGGCACGCATCAGCCAAGCTGCCTGGAACCGCTTCTATTACTATCTCACCACCGATGAACGATGTGGTGACCTGATGACCGAAGTAAAAGATGCCGAACAGAAACTATACACCCTCGATCCCATGCGTTTGGCGCAACCTCGAAGTGAATATCCATGCACAGCCCCCGCACGCCTACGTATCGGTCCCGACTGGCTGGCTTATGCAGGCAATTGGATGACCGAGTGGGAACGTACCGGCAACATTGCCTACCGTGATAAAATCATAGCCGGAATGAAAAGCATCGCAGCATTGCCCAACCGCATTTTTACGGGTCCCAAGGCGCTCGGTTTCGATCCGGCTACGGGCATAATAACTTCCGAATGCGACCCTAAGCTGGAAAGCACCAACCACCTGATGACCATTATGGGAGGATTTGAAATCATGAATGAGATGCTCTGCATGATAAACCTGCCCGAATGGAACAGTGCATGGCTGGACCTTGCCGTCCGTTATAAGCAAAAAGCATGGGAAATATCTCATAACCGTTTCCGTATTTCGCGCCTGTTGGGATATGCAGCCTACCACACCCGCAATCCTCAGATAGCAAAAGAGGCTTGGACAGACCTCTTCACCCGGTTGGAGCACACACCTGCCCCACCCTTCGTCATCACGACATTGTTTCCTCCGGTAGTTCCGGCTCCGTTGGATGAATGTAAGAGTATAAGTACCAATGACGCCGCCCTCTGGAGCCTTGATGCCATATACATGCAGGAAGTCATCCCGATGGATGAATAAATTGTACGAAATTCCATGTATATTGTATATTATTCTATGGAGACGCATTAGGTTTTACCCTATTTTTGCAAATGATGAAATAACATAATATCATGAAAATAACTTTTTTGAAAACATTAAAAAGCATTACAAGCATTACAGCCATTACGATTGCCGTTATTGGGCTGTCGGGCGCCATGCCTGCTCCCAAACATAAGACAGTGTATAAGACAGTAACAGTCAGTGCGCCCTTTCCGATGGAACCGATTAAGGAATATGTTTTTCCTGCCCGTGATTTCCCCATCAACAAGTATGGTGCCGTAGCCGACGGGAAGACCAACAATAGCAAGGCCATTGCCCGTGCCATTGCCGCCTGCAACCGTGCCGGTGGCGGACGGGTAGTCATTCCTGCCGGAGAATGGCTTACCGGTCCTATCCACCTCAAAAGCAATGTAAATCTGCATTTATCAGAAAACGCCATACTGCGGTTTACGGATAATCCGCAAGATTATCTACCGGCCGTCATGACTTCATGGGAAGGTATGGAATGTTACAACTATTCTCCGCTGGTCTATGCTTTGGATTGCGAAAACATAGCCATCACCGGAACCGGTACCCTCCAACCCATAATGGACACATGGCGCAAATGGTTCAAACGCCCACAAGCACACATGAATGCGTTGGCCGAGCTATACACGATGGCCTCGACCAACGTCCCTGTTGAAGAAAGGCAGATGGCAAAAGGCGAGAACAACCTACGGCCCCATCTGATACACTTCAACCGATGCAAGAACGTACTGCTGGATCAGTTCAAAATCCGCGAAAGTCCGTTCTGGACCATTCACCTTTACATGTGCGATGGGGGTATCGTACGCAATCTGGATGTGCGTGCCCACGGACATAATAACGATGGCGTAGACTTGGAGATGAGCCGCAATTTCCTGGTAGAGAACTGCAAGTTTGACCAAGGAGACGACGCCGTAGTCATCAAAGCCGGACGCAACCAAGATGCATGGCGTCTGGAAACGCCTTGTGAGAATATCGTCATCCGGAACTGCGACATCATAAAGGGACATACCTTACTGGGCATCGGGAGTGAGATGTCAGGCGGAATCCGCAACGTATACATGCACGACTGTGCCGCCCCCGACTCTGTCTTCCGTCTGTTCTTTGCCAAGACCAACCACCGACGGGGAGGATTCATAGAAAATATCCACATGGAGAACGTTAAGGCGGGGAAAATGCAGCGCATAATGGAAGTGGACACAGACGTGCTGTACCAGTGGAGAAACCAGGTACCGACCTACGAAGAACGAATCACAAAGATCGACGGTCTGTATATGAATAACATCGTTTGCGAACGGACAGAGGCCATTTACGACTTGAAAGGCGATGCCAAACTGCCTACCCAAAACGTATCCATCAAGAACGTACATGTGGGTGAGGTCACGAAATTCATCAAGAACGTGCAGCACACTGAAAATGTGGTGGAAGAGAACGTCACTTACGACCGCTTCCGCAATGCAGCCAATGCCCCGGCTTACGACTACTCCAAGCTGCAAAAAGAGAAACTGGGCAGAGGCGTAGTCGCCATTCGGGAAACTCCCTCTGACGTGGTCGTCTCCTGGCGTTATCTCTCGTCCGATCCGGAGAACACCGCTTTCAACATCTATCGCAACGGAAAGAAGCTCGCAGAAGTGGATGCCCATACCGGCACATTCTACCGCGATACCTATAAAGGCAAAAAAGCCGTAACCTATACCGTGAGACCGATAGTGGACGGAGTGGAGACAGGCAACGTAGAGGGCAGTTACACCTTGCCCGCCCAAGCACCGATAGGCTATATCAATATCCCCTTGGATGTACCGGCAGACGGCACGACTCCCGCAGGACAGAAGTACACCTATACGCCCAATGACGCCTCCATCGGCGACGTGGATGGCGATGGGGAATATGAAATCATCCTGAAGTGGGATCCCTCCAATGCACACGACAATGCCCACGACGGATATACGGGCAACGTATTCTTCGACTGCTACCGCCTGACGGGCGAGAGACTGTGGCGCATAGACATGGGACGGAACGTCCGCGCAGGCGCACACTACACACAGTTCATGGTCTACGACTTCGACGGCGACGGACGTGCCGAGATTGTCATGAAGACTTCCGACGGTACCGTTGACGGACAAGGCAAGGTGATTGGTGACGCCACTGCCGACTACCGCGAGCCTGGCAAGCCGGTGAAGCACCAAGGACGCATCCTGACAGGCAACGAATACCTCACCGTCTTCAACGGGCTTACAGGTGCGGCAATGAGCACCATCAACTACGTCCCCGAGCGTGGCAGACTGGAAGACTGGGGAGACGACCGTGCCAACCGGAGCGACCGTTTCCTGGCGGCAGTGGCTTATCTGGATGGCATCCATCCGAGCGTAGTGATGTGCCGCGGATACTATACCCGCACGGTACTCGCCGCCTTCGACTGGGACGGGAAGGAGCTGAAACAGCGCTGGGTATTCGACAGCAACACTCCCGGCAACAGCACCTATGCCGGACAGGGCAACCATAACCTCCGCGTAGCCGATGTAGACGGAGACGGATGCGACGAAATCATCTACGGCTCCTGCGCTATCGACAACAACGGCAAAGGACTCCACTCCACCCAAATGGGACACGGCGACGCCATACACCTGACCAAGTTCTCCCCCGACATGAAGGGATTCCAGGTATGGGACTGCCACGAGAACAAAAGAGACGGCTCAAGTTTCCGCGATGCAGCCACAGGCGAAGTGCTCTTCCAGGTGAAGAGCCCTACGGACGTGGGACGCTGCATGGCGGCAGACATCGACCCGACCAATCTCGGTGTAGAGATGTGGTCATGGGAATCGAAGGGACTGCGCAACATCAAAGGTGAAGTGATAAACCCTAACATCAAAACCTTCACGGTCAACATGGCTGTATGGTGGGACGGAGACTTGCTGCGCGAGCTGCTGGACAAGAACTTCATATCCAAATATGACTGGCAGACAGGCACGTGCCACAAGCTGACCACCTTCACCGGAGCCGCATCGAACAACGGCACCAAGGCCAATCCCTGCCTGCAAGGCGACCTCATCGGCGACTGGCGCGAGGAGGTACTCCTACGCTCGGAGGACAACCAATCGCTCCGCCTCTATGTATCGCCGATAGCGACCGACTACCGCTTCCACACGTTCCTAGAAGACCCGGTCTACCGCATCAGCATCGCCACGCAGAACGTGGCATACAACCAGCCCACACAGCCCGGATTCTATTTCGGTCCGGACCTGAAGGGGAAATTCAGGGGATATACCTTTAAATGATTCAAGTTTCGCTGGCGAGACTCAAAGTATCCGCTGGCGAGACTCAAACAAAAAGACAATAATCCGGCTGCCGAACAACACATCGGCAGCCCAAAAACATTAAAAAAAATATGAACATCAAAACACTCTGCATCACAGGTGCCCTGCTACTGACGGGCATCAGCGTTTATGCCCAAAAGAAGAAAGAAGTCATAAACGATTCGAACACCCCGTTGCACCTCCTGCAACCCGCCTACAAGGTGCCCTACAAGGCACTCTCTACCGACGAAGTGAAAAAAGACATCGACCGCGTCCTGCACTACCTGGAAAAGAACACCCCCACGCGCGTGGTGAGCGAGAAGACGGGAAAACAGGTCACCGACTACAAGAACATGCCCGACGACGCGCAACTGGAGCGCGGCGCTTTCCGCCTGGCAAGCTATGAGTGGGGCGTCACCTATTCGGCCATGCTGGCGGCTGCCGAGGCCACTGGAGACGCCGCCTACAGGAAGTATGTGACGGACCGTTTCAAATTTCTGGTGGAAGTGGCTCCTTACTTCCGCGAAATGTTCGAGAAGAGCGGCAAGATAGACCCGCAGATGAAACAGATCCTGACCCCGCACGCCCTCGACGATGCCGGAGCAGTCTGCGCCGCCATGATCAAGGCACAGATACAGGACAACTCCCTCAACCTCTACCCCTTGATAGACAACTACCTGGACTTCATCCTGAACAAGGAATACCGTCTTGCCGACGGCACCTTTGCCCGCAAACGCCCTCAGTTCAACACGCTGTGGCTGGACGACATGTTTATGGGGATTCCTCCCGTTGCGTGGTATTCTCAGTTGGCAAAGGAGAACCGGCAGAAGTATCTGGCCGAGGCTATCCGTCAGGTATTCCAGTTTGCAGAGCGGATGTGGGTTCCGGAGAAGAAGCTGTTCCGCCACGGCTGGGTGGAGAGCATGCAGGACCATCCGGCTCTTCACTGGGGACGTGCCAACGGTTGGGCGTTGCTCACCATGACCGAGGTGCTGGACGTCATGCCCGAAAACCATCCCCAGCGTGAGAAACTGATGGGTCTCTACCGCGAACACGTGCGCGGGCTGGCTGCCTGCCAAAGCGGAGAGGGTTTCTGGCACCAGTTGCTCGACCGTAACGATTCTTATCTGGAGACCTCTGCCACCGCCATCTATGTCTATTGCTTGGCTCACGGCATCAACAAGGGTTGGCTGGATGCGCTTGCCTACGGTCCGGTGGCACAGCTGGGCTGGCACGCCGTGTCCACGCAGATCAATGCGGAAGGACAGGTGGAAGGCACTTGCGTGGGTACGGGCATGGCGTTCGACCCGGCATTCTACTACTACCGTCCAATCAACGTGTATGCTGCACACGGGTACGGGCCTGTCATTTGGGCTGGGGCTGAGATGATCAACCTGCTGAACCAGCAGCATCCGAAGATGAACGACAGCGCCATCCAGTACTACTCTACCGAGCAGAAGACTACGGAGCCTATCTTCAGCGTGACGGATTCCGACAATCAATAACTCAAGTTACACCCAAGTTCCGCTTGCGAAGGTTAACCTTCAATATTGAGAAGTTTAACCTTCAATATTGAGAAACTTAGCTTTTAATATTGTGAAGCTTAACCTTTGATATTGCGAAACTTAGCTTTTAATATTGCGAAACTTAGCTTTTAATATTGCGAAACTCAACCTTTAACATAACGTATCATGAAAAGAGAAGCATTTAAGATGTTCCTGAAGCCGGGCTTCGAAAAGGAATACGAAAAAAGACATGCGGCCATCTGGCCCGAACTGAAGAAGATGTTGTCCGACGGCGGAGTCTACGACTACTCCATCTACTGGGACAAAGACACCAACATCCTCTTCGCATGCCAAAAGACGAAAGGCGAAGAGTCGTCACAGGATATGGGCGCCAATCCTATCGTACAGAAATGGTGGGACTATATGGCGGACATCATGGAAGTGAATCCAGACAATTCGCCGGTGACCATACCTCTGCCGGAAGTGTTCCACATGGATTGAGAGGCGGGGATGTTTCCCTCATAACCAGAAGGGAGGGGGTGTGACAGGATTAGTTCCTGCACATCCCCTCCCTGTTTTTTTAGAGGGATACCGCCCCGTCAGCAGTGACGCTCTGAAAGAAAAACGGTGAGGCTCTGAAAAGAGAGCAGTGGCGCTCTGCGAGGAGAGCGGTATCCCCCTTTGAGTCAGCCTCCGCAAGCGTTATCCGAAAGGATTCTCATCCACTTCGCCGTTGTTCTGTTCGGCGGCGATGAAGCGGGCCATTTTAACAATCCGGCCCCGTAACGTCAACCGATGTTAAATGCCGTTTTTTTCGACGCGTTATAGTCGGCAAGGAAAACTATGTGAGTTTCTGAGTTTTCGAGTTCTTGAGTTTCCGAGTTCCTGCGCTGATAAATTATTTGATTATTTGATTTTTTGAATTTCTTGAGTTTTTCCCTATCTTTGCGGAGTTCTATAACCTATGAAAAATGAAAAAACACCTGCTCCTATTATGTCTGTCCCTGTTCCTCCCCCTTTTGGAGGCACTGGCGACCGTTGAGATACGCTCCAGCCACATGACCACCTCCGACGGACTGCCCAACAACTCCGTCTGCTACATATTCCAAGACAGTAAAGGATTCATCTGGTTCGGCACCCTGAACGGACTTAGCCGCTACGACGGCAACTCCTTCGTCACCTTCCAGCCCGAAAACGGACCGGAACACACACGCGTATCACTGGCCAGCAACCACGCACGCGCCATCACCGAAGACCGAAACGGATTCCTATGGATAGAAACCTCCGGAGAATACTTCAACTGCTACGACCCAAGGCAAGAACGCTTCGTCGACTTCACCGGATGCAACGCACACCGCCAGCACTACGACCGAAAACTCGAAACCGCCGACGGCGACATCTGGCTCTGGAACAACCACAACGGATGCCGACACATCCGCTACGCAAACGGCAAATTCACCTCCGTAGCCTACAAGAAAGATCTCGGAAACCTCCCCTCAAACCACGTCTCCTACGTCTACCAAGACCAACAGGGAAACATCTGGATCGGAACCAACCAAGGCGTAGCCCAAATCAACACCCGACAAAGCACCGCCGCCACCCCAACCATCACAGTCGACCCCAACGACGCCTTCGCCGCCCAATCCTTCGGACAAGCCACCTTCTTCCTCTCCCGCCGAGGACTCATCTCGAAGAAAGAACCCGCCGCCCCCACCGCCACCCCCATCACCCGACTCCCCGACAACGCCACCCCCACCACCGTCTACGGCACCCTCCGCCTCGACGACGACTGGGTCATATTCACCTCCGCCGGCGGATTCATCTTCAACATGAACACCCACCGCACAACCCGGCAACCCCAACTCGACATCCCCAACGGAAACGTCATCACCGACAACCTCGGCAACTACTGGGTATACAACCACACAGGCAACGTCCGATACATCAACGCCCGCACACGCGCCGTCAAAACCTTCCGCCTCAGCCCCCCCGACAAGCTGAACTACGTCGACATGGAACGCTACCACGTCGTACACGACTCCAGAGGCATCATCTGGATATCCACCTACGGCAACGGACTCTTCGCCTACGACACCCTCACCCAAGAACTCCAGCACTTCGAATTCCAGATAGACAGCTTCAGCCACATCAGCTCCAACTACCTCCAATACATCATCGAAGACAGCTCCGGAACCATCTGGACCAGCTCCGAATACGCCGGAGTCACCCGACTCACCATCCTCAACCAAGGCATACAGCGCATCTACCCCGAAGCCAGCTCACTATCCGACCGCTCAAACACCGTCAGGATGCTCACCCGCCTGACGAACAACGACATCTGCATCGGCACCCGAGGAGGAGGACTCTACACCTACGACCCCCAAGTAAGCACCCAGAAAAACAAACGCCAACTCAGCACCAACATCTACGCCATAGCCGAAGATCACGACGGAACCCTCTGGATGGGAAGCCGGGGCAACGGACTCTCCATAGGCGGACAACGGTACGTCAGAGAAAACACAAACCCCGCCTCCATCGCCAACAACAACATCTTCACCCTGCTCTGCGACCGCAAAGGACGAATGTGGGTAGGAACCTTCGGCGGCGGACTCGACCTCGCCCGCAAAGAAGAACACGGATACACCTTCCGACACTTCTTCGACAAAGGATTCGGACAACAACGCACACGCACCCTGCTCGAAGACCGAAACGGATGGATATGGGTAGGAAACAACGACGGAGTATACCTATTCCAGCCCGACTCCCTCATCGCCGACTCCACCAACTACCTGATATACAACTACAACAACCGCAAACTGCGCAGCAACGAAATCAAAAGCATCTACCAAGACACCCAAGGACGCATCTGGATCGGCACCTCCGGAGGAGGCCTGAGCATGTGCAACCCCGAAGGAGACTACAACCAACTCAGCTTCAAGCACTACAACACCAACAACGGACTGGTGAACAACATGGTACAAGCCATCATCGAAGACGATCAACACCGCCTCTGGATCTCCACCGAATACGGCATCTCCCGCTTCGATCCCGAACGGCAGACCTTCGACAACTTCTTCTTCTCGCCCTACACCCTGGGCGACGTCTACAGCGACAACAGCGCCTGCATCAGCCAAGACGGACGGCTGCTGTTCGGCACCAACTACGGCCTACTCGTCATCAACCCCCAACAGATCAGGAAACACAACGCCGCCCCTCCCGTCGTCACCTTCACCAACCTCCAGGTGAACGGCACCTCCATGCGCCCGCGAGACACAGACTCCCCGCTGAAGAACGCCATGATGTACACCAACGAAATCCGGCTGAAGTATTTCCAAAACTCCTTCACCATCGATTTCACCACCTTCGACTACTCCGAAAGCAACAGCTACACCTATACCTACCGCCTCGAAAACTACGACAAAGAGTGGAGCAAACCCTCCCCCCTCAGCTTCGCCTCCTACAAGAACCTGCCACCGGGCACCTACAGCCTGCACGTCAAAGTATGCAACGCCACAGGCGTCTCAGCCGACCGGGAAGCCGTACTGAAAATCATCGTGACCCCACCCTTCTGGAAGACGACATGGGCATTCCTCATCTATGCGGTACTCCTCATCGCCATCCTGTACATCGCCTACCGACTGGTGCTCAACTTCCACTTCCTGCGCAATAAAGTAGAGATGGAAAAACAACTGACCGAATACAAACTGGTCTTCTTCACCAACATCTCACACGAGTTCCGCACCCCCCTGACCCTGATTCAAGGTGCATTCGAAAAGATACAGAGCATAGAGAAAATACCCCAAGAGATGGAAAACTCACTGAAGGTGATGAACAAAAGTACCCAGCGCATGCTGCGTCTGATCAACCAGCTGCTGGAATTCCGCAAGATGCAGAACAACAAACTGGCACTCTCGCTCGAAGAGACCGACGTCATGGGTTTCCTGCACGAGATATTCCTCAGCTTCCAAGACACGGCAGCATCCAAGAACATGGACTTCCGGTTCCAGCCCTCAGCGGCCTTCCATAAGATGTTCATCGACAAAGGCAACCTGGACAAAGTAGTCTACAACCTACTGTCCAACGCCTTCAAATACACCCCAAGCAACGGGAAAGTCACCCTCTCCGCCATCGTAGACAAAGAGAAGAAGAGCCTGGTCATCTCCGTGTCAGACACCGGCATCGGCATAGCCCAAGAGAAACGGGGCGAACTGTTCAAGCGCTTCATGCAAAGCAACTTCTCCAGCAACAGCACCGGAATAGGCCTCCACCTCACCCGCGAACTGGTCAACGTGCACAAAGGCACCATCACCTACGATGAAAATCCGGGCGGAGGCTCCGTCTTCACCGTCTCCCTCCCCACCACCACAGACGCGTACGAAGAGAAAGACTTCCTCATCCCTCACAATGCTTTCCCGAAAGAAAAACCCTACGAGCATGAGCATGAAGAAGAGCATGAACATGAATATGAGTATGCAGAAGAGCATAAGCATAAGTATGAGTATGCAGAAGAACATGAGCATAAACATGAACATGGGCATGAACATGAATATGAAGAAAAGCATGAGCATGATAAAGAGCATAAGGAAAAGCATGAGGTAGATTATAAGGTAGAATATGAGCATGAGGAAAAGCATGAGGAAGAGCATAAAGAAGAGACCGCCCTTCTGGAAATCAGCCAAACAGAAGCAAAGGCGACAACATCCAATCCTTATAAACTGCTCATCATAGAGGATGACAACGATGTGCGCGAGTTCCTGAAAGAAGAGTTCAAACCCTACTTCGACGTGGAGACCGAGGCCGACGGCCTTTCAGGTCTGGAGCGCGCACGTACGTACGATGCCGACCTCATCATCTGCGACGTACTGATGCCGGGTCTGACGGGCTTCGAGGTGACCCGCAAACTGAAGAATGACTTCGACACCAGCCACATCCCCATCATCCTGCTGACTGCCATGAGCTCGGCAGAAAATCACCTGAAAGGCGTGGAAAGCGGTGCGGATGCGTACATAACCAAACCATTCAACCCCAAGCTGCTGCTGGCAAGAGCATTCCAGCTGATCAACCAACGGGAGAAACTGCGGAAGAAATTCTCGGACGACCCCAACATGGTAGCGCCTACCATCTGCACGTCGGAGAAAGACAAGCAATTTGCCGCCAAGTTGCAAGAGATACTGGAGCAGCAGATCGGCAACAGCCAGTTTGCCGTAGACGATCTGGCTGCCATAATGGGCCTCGGACGCTCTACGTTCTACCGCAAGGTGCGTGGGGTGACGGGGTATTCGCCCAACGAATATATGCGCATCATCCGAATGAAGAAAGCGGCGGAGCTGTTACTCGAAAACCGTTATACGGTGGCGGAAGTATCCTATAAGGTGGGTATCGAAGACCCGTTCTACTTCAGCAAGTGCTTCAAGAAGCAGTTCGGACATTCACCTTCCGTCTATCTGCGGGGGAAAAATGACGCAGGAGAGAAAGAAGGGGATAAAGAAAGTGGGAAAGAAAAAAGTGGTAATAAAAAAGGTAATAAAGAAGAGGCATAAAAAGAGGAAAGAAAGCGTAAAACAAAAAGAAGGCATTTAACGAAAAGAAGCATTTAACGAAAAGAAAGCGAAAAGAAAGCATTTAACGAAAGAAGGCACTGCGTGAAGTCGTTCACACAGTGCCTTTCTTTCTATAATCTCTCTATCTTTCTACCGTATTATTCCCACTCTATTGTTGCGGGCGGTTTTGACGAAATATCGTACGTCACGCGGTTCACACCTTTCACCTTATTAATAATATCGTTGGATACTTTTCCCAAGAATTCGTATGGCAAGTGTGCCCAGTCTGCCGTCATGGCATCTGTAGAAGTCACCGCACGGAGGGCAACGGCACGTTCGTATGTGCGCTCATCGCCCATCACACCTACCGACTGCACCGGAAGCAGAATGACTCCCGCCTGCCATACCTGATGATAGAGCGAAGTTTCATTGCCGTCTGCATCCTTCACCTTCCAGTCGCGCAGACCCTGTATGAAGATATCATCCGCATTCTGCAGGATAGCCACCTTTTCGGGAGTAATGTCACCCAGGATGCGCACTGCCAATCCCGGTCCCGGGAAAGGATGACGGGTAATCAGGTGTTCGGGCATGCCCAGCTCACGGCCCACGCGGCGGACTTCATCCTTAAACAGCAAACGCAACGGCTCGCAAAGCTTCAGATTCATCTTCTCTGGCAGACCGCCCACATTGTGATGGCTCTTGATGACCGTCCCGGTGATGGAAAGCGACTCTATGCAATCGGGGTAGATAGTGCCCTGCGCCAACCATTTCACATCCTCAATCTTATGAGCTTCGGCATCAAACACATCGATAAAGCCCTTGCCTATGATCTTACGTTTCTTCTCCGGCTCTACCACACCGGCCAGTTCTGCAAAGAACTTGGCGCTGGCATCGACGCCAATCACATTCAGTCCCAGACATTCATAGTCGTGCAGCACATTCTTGAACTCGTTCTTGCGAAGCATGCCGTGGTCTACGAAGATACAAGTCAGATTCTTACCAATAGCCCGGTTCAACAGGACAGCGGCAACCGATGAATCCACACCACCGCTCAGACCAAGCACAACTTTGTCATTGCCCAACTGTTCCTTCAACTCGGCAACCGTGATCTCAATGAACGAAGCCGCGCTCCAGTCCTGCTTGCAACCGCAAACGTCTACCACGAAATTCCGCAGCATCTGTGTGCCATCTTCCGAATGGAACACTTCCGGATGGAACTGTACGCCCCAAACCTGCTCATTCTCTATCTGATAGGCAGCAATCTCCACCTTATCCGTAGAAGCAATTTTCTTGAAACCGGAAGGAATGGCGGTGATGGTGTCACCGTGGCTCATCCACACCTGTGTGCCTTCTTTCACACCTTTAAACAGCACGTTCTCCTTGTCAAAGGAACTCAAATGTGCGCGTCCGTACTCGCGGCTTCCGGCAGGTTCCACTCTGCCGCCGTTCGTATACGAAATGAACTGTGCACCGTAGCAAATGCCCAAAATAGGATACTTGCCGCGGATCTCATTCAAATCAACCTTGAATGCACTTTCATCATATACGGAAAACGGACTGCCCGAGAGAATAACTCCCTTCACGCTTTCATCCCCTTTCGGAAATTTATTATAAGGAACAATTTCACAATAGGTATTCAGTTCACGGACACGACGGCCAATGAGCTGCGTAGTCTGCGAACCGAAGTCAAGAATGATAATCTTTTCCTGCATATAATTCGATATGAATTTAGTTTAAAATAGTCCGCAAAAATAGAAAAAACTGGAGAATTATCAGGAATTACAAGGCAAAAATCTACATTTGCAAATAAATTAATCACTTGATACACCGGAAAACATGACAGAAACCAGCCCCCCTGTGCCAATTTGTTCCATTTCCCTGTTTACCGACCTTTTTTTCATGTCAAAGCCGTGTTTTCTCCATACTATACACTTGGAACAGATTTGGAGTCGACACGGCCTTGACATAAAACTAACACGGAGCAGGCATAGCGGGATACCTGAATTCGTTCTTTTTATCGTTTTTCTTTCAGCAAATCCCTGATCTCCGTCAGCAGCACTTCTTCCTTCGACGGTGCAGGAGGTGCGGGAGGTGCCGCAGACGCTTCTTCTTTCTTCTTATTCGTCAATTTCGTCAGCAGTTTGATGAACAAGAATATAGAGAAGGCAATGATGAGAAAATCAAAGGTCACTTGCAGAAAATTACCATAATTCAGCGTGACAGCTGCAATCTCTTTGCCATTCACCACCATAGCGGGCTTCATCACCCATTTCAAATCCGTAAAATTGACGCCACCCACCAGCAAACCGAGAGGCGGCATAATGATGTCCGCCACCACAGAAGATACAATTTTACCAAATGCGCCGCCGATAATCACACCGACAGCCATGTCTACCACATTGCCCTTCATGGCAAATGATTTAAAATCCTGCAAAAATGAACTTTTTCCCATCTTTTCTATTATTTAATTATAAAATTAAGCGCGAATATAAAAACATTTTCTTACTTTTGCACCGCATTTCGAAAATAAATGCACTCGTAAATGCACTCGAAATGAGAGATATTTGAACAAATATTATAAAACCCTTAAAAGTTTAAACAAAATGATTAAAGTAGGTATTAATGGATTCGGACGTATTGGACGTTTCGTATTCCGCGCTGCTCAGACAAGAAACGATATTCAAATCGTTGGTATCAATGACCTTTGCCCGGTTGACTACTTGGCTTACATGTTGAAATATGACACAATGCACGGTCAATTCGCAGGCACTATCGAAGCTGACGTAGAAAACAGCAAGTTGATTGTTAACGGTAATGAAATCCGCGTAACTGCCGAAAGAAATCCTGCTGACTTGAAATGGGATGCCGTAGGTGCTGAATATGTAGTAGAATCAACTGGCTTGTTCCTGACTAAAGAAAAAGCTCAGGCTCACCTCGAAGCTGGTGCAAAATACGTTGTAATGTCTGCTCCTTCTAAGGACGACACTCCGATGTTCGTATGTGGTGTTAACGAAAAGACTTACGTTAAGGGTACTCAATTTGTATCTAACGCTTCTTGTACGACTAACTGTTTGGCTCCTATCGCCAAAGTTTTGAACGACAAGTTCGGTATCACTGACGGTTTGATGACTACTGTTCACTCTACAACTGCTACTCAGAAGACAGTTGACGGTCCT
Organism: uncultured Bacteroides sp.; assembly: GCF_910585845.1. GTDB lineage: Bacteria > Bacteroidota > Bacteroidia > Bacteroidales > Bacteroidaceae > Bacteroides. Next base: position 47,403 of record NZ_CAJUHF010000021.1, read on the forward strand.
TCTTTGAAAGACTGGAGAGGTGGTCGTGCTGCTTCTGGCAACATCATTCCTTCTTCTACTGGTGCTGCTAAGGCTGTAGGTAAAGTTATCCCTGCACTGAACGGTAAACTGACTGGTATGTCAATGCGTGTTCCGACTTTGGACGTTTCTGTAGTTGACTTGACTGTAAACTTGGCTAAGCCTGCTACTTACGCAGAAATCTGTGCTGCCATGAAGGAAGCTTCTGAAGGCGAATTGAAGGGTATCTTGGGTTACACTGAAGATGCAGTTGTTTCTTCTGACTTCTTGGGTGACACTCGCACTTCTATCTTCGATGCTAAAGCTGGTATCGCTTTGACTGACACATTCGTTAAGGTTGTATCTTGGTACGACAACGAAATCGGTTACTCTAACAAGGTTCTTGACTTGATCGCTCACATGGCATCTGTTAACTGCTAATCAGAAGAGTATCTGAACAACCATACAAACAGGCAATCTCCGCAGAGATTGCCTGTTTTTTTATAATCGCCTTAAAAGTCTGTTTAAATTTTCTTCAAAAAGAGTTCTCAAAAGAAGACTGAACAGAATTTAAACAGGCTCTCAATTGAATAATATACTTTGTTAAAATATAGCGGGTTCTTCACTGAATCAGCTATTTTTTTTGCATTTTTGCGGTTAGATTATTTTTATGATTATTTATCAGATGATAAAATTAGAACTAACTATAATATTGCTGTGTCTTATGAACATAATACAGGCTCAAAATCCTTTTTTCGAGAAATATTCAACCCCACACGGAACTATTCCGTTTGATAAAATAAAAAACGAACATTACGAACCCGCCATCCGCGAAGGGATCAACCGTCACGATGCAGAAATTGAAGCGATTATCAACAATCCTGCCGCCCCGACCTTCGCCAATACCATAGCAGCCTACGAGAAATCAGGCCGGTTGCTGAATCATGTCAGTACCGTATTCGGCAACTTGCTCAGTGCTGAAACAAACGACGACATGCAGGAACTGGCAAAAACGATCATGCCATTACTGAGCGAGCACAGCAACAACGTCACCCTGAACGAAAAGTTGTTTGCCAGAATCAAGACAGTCTACCAGCAGAAAGAACAGTTGAACCTGACCGGTGAACAGACAAAGCTGCTGGAGGACATCTACAACAGTTTTATCCGTAGCGGAGCGAACCTTGAGGGAGAAGACAAGGAGAAATACCGTGCCTTGACCACAGAACTCAGCCTTCTGACCCTCCAATTCGGAGAAAACAACCTGAAAGAGACCAATGACTATAAACTGGTTCTAACAGACAAGGCGCAACTCGCCGGTCTGCCCCAAAGCATCATCGACGCAGCCGCCGAAACTGCCCAGGAAAAAGGCGTGGAAGGTTGGGTGTTCACCTTGCAGGCTCCCAGCTACGGCCCGTTCATGATGTATGCCGACAACCGCGACTTACGTCGCCAACTTTACATGGCATACAACACAAAATGTAGCCACAACGACGCAACCGACAATCTGGAAATCGTGAAGAAGTTGGCCAACACCCGCCTGAGCCTTGCGCAATTGATGGGCTACAGCAACTTTGCCGAGTATAACCTGAAAGAACGTATGGCCGAAAACAGCGACGCAGTATACAAACTGCTGAACCAACTGCTGGATGCCTATACCCCGACTGCCAAACAGGAGTATGCCGAAGTGGAAGCACTGGCACGCCGAATGCAGGACAATGATTTCACGGTCATGCCGTGGGACTGGTCGTACTACTCCCATAAACTGAAAGACCAGAAATTCCAGATAGATGACGAAATGCTCCGCCCCTACCTCGAACTGAGTCGGGTGAAAGAGGGAGTTTTCGGACTGGCTACCCGCCTCTATGGCATCACCTTCAAAGAGAACACGGACATTCCCGTCTATCACAAGGATGTCAACGCATACGACGTGTTCGACAAAGACGGCAAATTCCTTGCTGTGCTCTACACTGATTTCCATCCCAGAGAAGGAAAACGCTCAGGAGCATGGATGACTTCGTACAAAGACCAATGGATAGACGAGGCGACCGGTGAAAACAGCCGCCCGCACGTATCCATCGTCATGAACTTCACCAAGCCGACCAAAGAGAAGCCCGCCCTACTGACCTTCAGTGAACTGGAGACTTTCCTGCACGAATTCGGCCACAGCCTGCACGGCATGTTTGCCAACTCAACCTACGAAAGCCTGAGCGGCACCAACGTATATTGGGATTTCGTCGAACTGCCTTCCCAGTTCATGGAGAACTTTGCTACTGAGAAGGAATTTCTGCATACCTTCGCCAGACATTATCAGACAGGCGAACTGATACCGGATGAATTGGTGCAACGCATCATAGACTCTTCAAACTTCAATGTAGCCTACGCCTGCCTGCGCCAACTCAGTTTCGGACTGCTGGACATGGCTTGGTACACCCGTACCACCCCGTTCGACGGCGATGTGAAAGAGTTTGAGAAGAAAGCATGGGCGAAGGCACAGATTCTGCCGACAGTAGAAGAGGCTTGCATGAGCACCCAGTTCTCACACATCTTTGCCGGCGGGTATTCAGCCGGATATTACAGCTACAAATGGGCGGAAGTCCTGGATGCCGATGCCTTCTCTCTGTTCAAACAGAAAGGGATATTCAACTCTGAAGTGGCTGCCTCATTCCGCGAAAACATTCTCTCCAAAGGAGGTACGGAACACCCGATGGTGCTCTACAAACGTTTCCGGGGACAAGAACCGACTATCGATGCATTATTAATCAGAAATGGAATAAGAAAATGAGAAGAATAAAGATATATGTCCACTTACTTATAGTGACTTTACTCACCCCCGTATGGAGCGCATGCGACCAGTCGGACGACGTGATCAACATCTTCACCGGAGAGACGTGGTATATGACCTATATTGCAGTAGAAGGACAGAATAAAATGTACGACTTCTGGCAAGGAGATCAGAATGCACGGATCAAGAGTTTCGAGACCATCAGAGGAGAGAATTATACATTAAATTTTGACGGCGCCTCTTTAGGCGGATCCAACGCCGGAGGCACATTCACCGGACGGGCAACCTCCGCCAAGATCAGTGGTGGATGGAATGCCAACGGAGAGAATCGCAAACTGACATTAGAGATAAAAAACGCCGGAAACGACAACGACAAATATTTAGGCAAGGCATTCGTCGAAGGGCTTAAGAAAGCCCACAGATATGGCGGAGACAACAAGAACCTATATATTTATTATAAGGAAGGAGCAAACACCATGTTCATCTCTTTTGCTCCACAACGCAATTCCGGTAACTAAGAATACAGCATCATGGAAAGTTCTAATAAAGAAAAACAAGAGGCGCTGGACAAACGTTATATACGCATGGCAAGCATTTGGGCGGAAAATTCCTATTGCAAACGCCGCCAAGTGGGCGCCCTCATCGTCAAGGACAAGATGATCATTTCCGACGGGTACAACGGTACGCCCGCCGGTTTTGAGAATATATGCGAGGATGACAACAACGTCACCAAACCATACGTGTTGCATGCCGAAGCCAATGCCATCACCAAGATAGCCCGTTCCAACAACAGTAGCGACGGTGCCACCATGTATGTCACGGCTTCACCCTGCATAGAATGTGCCAAGCTGATTATCCAGGCAGGCATCAAGCGGGTGGTATACTCCGAAAAATACCGCTTGGAAGACGGTATCGAACTGTTGACGCGCGCAGGCGTCGAAGTCGTGTACATAGCAGCGTCAAACGGTCAGCCAGCAGCAGACAATCAGTAAAGCCCTGTGCCGACAGACAAAGAAGAAAAGAAAGAAAGAAACAAACAAACAAACAATAAACAAAAACGCAGGAACACGCAGCCACCATTCGTAGCTCGTAGTCCATAACTAACAACCATTAAAAACATGAGTACAAAAAACTCTTCCCGCTTCACCCCGCTTATCATTGCTATCAGTGTAGTAATGGGAATCCTGATCGGGACATTTTACACCAGGCATTTTGCCGGAAACACGCTGGGCATCATCAACGGGTCTTCCAACAAGCTGAACGCCTTGCTGCGGGTTATCGAAGACCAGTATGTAGACACCGTCAACATGACAGACCTTGTGGAAAAAGCCATGCCGCAGATATTGGCAGAATTAGACCCCCACTCCACCTATATCCCCGCACAAAATCTGGAAGAGGTGACTTCTGAGCTGGAAGGTAGTTTCAGTGGAATCGGCATCCAATTCACCATCCAGGAAGATACGATTCATGTGAACAGCGTCGTCCAAGGTGGCCCGTCCGAAAAAGTAGGACTGATGGCAGGCGACCGCATTGTCATGGTGGACGACAGTCTCTTTGTAGGAAAAGGACTGAACAACACCAAAGCAATGCGCACCCTGAAAGGCCCCAAGGGAACAAAAGTGAAACTCAGCGTCAAGCGTGCTACGGAGAAGGAACTGCTGGACTTCGTGATTACCCGTGGAGACATCCCGCAGAACACCATTGACGCGGCATATATGCTCAACGACAATTACGGATACATCCAAATCAGTAAGTTCGGACGCACCACTCACGTGGAATTACTGAATGCGATAGCCCAACTCAGCCATCAGAAATGCGAAGGAGTCATTATCGACTTGCGCGAAAACACAGGCGGTTATATGGAAGCGGCTGTACGCATGGTGAACGAGTTCCTGCCGGAGGGCCAGCTTATCGTCTACGCGCAAGGCCGCAAGTATCCGCGCACGGAAGACTACGCCAACGGGACAGGCAGTTGCCAGAAGATGCCTTTGGTGGTACTGACCGACGAAGGTTCGGCATCCGCCAGCGAAATCTTTGCAGGTGCCATTCAGGACAACGACCGCGGAACGATCGTCGGACGCCGTTCCTTTGGTAAAGGCTTGGTGCAGCAACCCATCGACTTCAGCGATGGCTCGGCAATCCGCCTGACCATAGCCCGCTACTATACACCGTCCGGACGTTGCATCCAGCGCCCCTACAAGAACGGAAAGGACTCTAAATACGAAATGGATTGGATCACCCGCTACGAACATGGCGAGTTCTTCTCGAAAGACAGCATCAAGCTGGACGAAAGCCTGCGCTACTCCACCCGTCTGGGACGCCCTGTCTATGGCGGCGGCGGAATCATGCCCGACGTATTCGTTCCGCAGGATACGACGGGAACTTCCTCTTACCTGATCGAAGTGCTCAACAAGGGCCTGACCATACAGTTCAGCTTCCAATATTCCGATCGCAACCGGAGCAAGCTGAACGAACTGGACAACGAAGTGGACATGCTGAAGTACCTCCGGCAGCAAGGCATCGTGGAACAGTTCATACGCTTTGCCGACAGCAAAGGCGTAAAAAGGCGCAATATACTGATAAACAAGTCCTACAAACTATTGGAAAGAAACTTATATGGTAACATTATCTACAATATATTAGGCAGGGAACCCTACATCAAGTATATCAATCAAAGTGATGCCACTGTACAAAAAGCCTTGGAAATCCTGAAGAATGGAGAAGCATTCCCCAAAGTTCCGGAAGAGACATTGAAAGAAGAACCGAAAGATGAAGGAAAAGAAAAAAGAACTGCGGAAGCGTATGGTGCAGTTAAAGAAACTGCACGAAATGACCACTACGCATCAATCTCAGTCCGCTGAAATACTTGCCGCCCTGGAAGCCCATCCGGTTTTCAGGGCGGCGCACATCGTCCTCCTCTATTATTCGCTGAAAGACGAAGTGAATACACATGCATTTATCAGAAAGTGGAGCCGCGAGAAGCAGATCTTGCTTCCGGTTGTCACAGGCGATACCTTGGAACTGCGCATCTACACCACCCCCGAAGACCTGAAAAGAGGAGCATACGATATTGAAGAACCTACCGGAGAACTCTTCACCGACTATGCAGCAATAGACCTTGCTGTCATTCCCGGTGTAGCGTTCGACGCCACGGGCAACCGCCTGGGACGGGGAAAAGGTTACTACGACCGACTCCTTCCTCAGCTTACGGCATTCAAAGCCGGCATCTGTTTTCCGTTTCAATTAGTAGACGAAGTACCTGCGGAACCGTTCGACATCCGCATGGATACAATCATAACCCTCAAATGAAAATGAATTATCACCTCCATACCGTCCGTTGCCCGCACGCCACGAAGCAGTAAACTAAGGAAAGAACTGCAACCGGAGGGGAATATCTGCTCCGCCTCCCTATCGGAAAATGATGTTGGTAATGACTTGCGCCCCCACATGGCGGTTCAGATTGCGCACCAGCAAATCACGCCCCATCATCAGCTCCTGACGCAAGGCGGCGGACGTCAGATGCACATACAGCACCTGGTTGCGGATATAGAGTTCGCGGGTGTACGATGCTATGGTAGGCCCCAGTATTTCGGACCACGAAGAGATAAGCCGCCTCTCATTGAGCGGAGACTCCAGACTCTCCTGCCGCAGGAAATTGCGGATCAGCACGCCTATCTGTTCTGCATTATTACGCTTCATACTTCATCCTCCTCCCATTCCGTTACGGCACCCTGCTCCACTCGGAACATCTTGTAATCGCTGCCCACCTTATGGAGGATGCGGTCCAAGTGCTCGCGGTTGGTATCGGTTATGAATATCTGCCCGAAGTTGTCACCAGCCACCAGCTTGATGATCTGCTCCACCCGCGAAGCATCCAGTTTGTCGAAGATATCATCCAGCAGAAGCAGCGGGACAGTAGCCCCCGTCCGCTTCAGGAAATCAAACTGTGCAAGTTTCAAGGCAACGAGATACGTCTTGTTCTGTCCTTGGGAGCCCTCCCTCTTTATCGGAAAATCGCCCAACAGCATATTCAGTTCGTCTTTATGAATGCCACGCAAGGAATAGCCCATTATCTGGTCGCGCACGCGGCTCTCCCGTATCACTTCCAGCAGAGAAGCACCACGGGCATGCGAGTCGTAAGTCAGCCCCACCTGCTCCTTATCCTGCGATATGAAGGAATAAAAGGACTGGAAAATAGGGATGAACTCATTGATGAACACCTCACGCTTGCGGAAAACAATCTCTCCCGCCTGAGCCATCATCTCTTCCCAGATAAGAAACAACTCCTCCTCCACCGGAGTCTCGCTTTTCAGCAGCGTGTTCCGTTGTTGCAACGCCTTGTTGTAGCGTATCAATGCCTCCAGATACTCCTTGTCATACTGCGAAATCACCACATCCATAAAGCGCCGCCGCTCGTCACTACCTCCTGCTATCAGTTCCGAATCTGCCGGAGAGACCATCACCAGGGGCAGGAAACCGATATGGTCGGACAGGCGGGTATATTCCTTCTTGTTCCGCTTGAACTGCTTCTTCTGCCTGCGCTTCATGCCGCAGTAAATCTCTTCCGGCGTACCGTCGGGAGCCTCATAAAGCCCTTGAATCATAAAGAAGTTCTGCTCGTGGCGGATGTTCTGAGAGTCAATCGGATTGCCCGCACTCTTACAGAACGACAAGAAATAAACGGCATCCAGCAAATTCGTCTTCCCCATGCCGTTCTGCCCGAAGAAGCAGTTCAGCTTAGGCGAAAAGGAGAGTTCCACCTGCTCCAAGTTCTTATAGTTGAGTATGGATATACGTTTCAGTATCATATAGCAACACAAATTTCAGTCACAAAGATAAGCCAAACCGAAAGCAGAACAAAATAAGCCCGCCAAATTTTAGTGATTTGAATGAAATAACCCGCCCCATCTTCAGTCATAAAGCCTTTCCTATAGCCTGTCTACCGATACCCCACTGCCCCAAGAACCGTCCCCCTTACTGACAAAGGCGTTTCACTCACCGAAAAAAGAAGTTTCACTCACTGACAAAAAGAGTATCCTTCACTGAGAAAACTTCATCTCGCGGCACGAGATATACATCTCGGCTGCTGAGATGGGCATCTCGCGTGCTGAGATTTGTATCTCGTGCCGCGAGATGAAGTTTTCTCTAAGACACAATCACTTTTCCTCAACGAGAGATCCTCTTTTCTTCAATGAGAGATCCCCCTTCCCAACGTAACACCATACACTTTCCAAATTGATAACGAAGAAGAAGGTATCTGCCGGACAGAAACAGAAATTCTTGACTTTTTCCCCGTAATAGAAAAAAAGATGCCGCTAAATTTCGCTGGTACCCATAAAAAAGTTATTTTTGCGGGTCGAAATGGCTAAATTAAGAATAATAACAAAAAGAATATATAAAAATGGCAGAACAAAAGCAAGCTAACGAAGCCCTGAATGTGGAAGAAGCATTAACACAATCGGAGGCATTTCTTATCAACAACAAAAAGAGAATTATCAGCGCAGTAGCAGCAGTAATCATCGTTGTAGCCGGTATAGTGATGTACAAGAACCTTTATGTAGAACCACGCGAAGAAAAAGCGCAGGCTGCATTGTTCAAAGGACAGGAATACTTTGAAGCAGATCTTTACGAGCAAGCACTGAATGGCGACAGCATCGGCTTTGCAGGTTTTGCTAAAGTAGCCGATGAATATAGCGGAACCAAAGCTGCCAACCTGGCAAAAGCATACATGGGTCTTTGCTACGCTCACCTGGGACAATATGACAATGCAGTGAAAGCCCTCGACAGCTTCAACGGAAAAGACCAGATCGTAGCCCCCGCCATGAAAGGCGCCATGGGTAATTGCTACGCCGAACTGGGTCAGCTGGACAAAGCAGCCTCCATGTTGCTGAGCGCAGCCGACGATGCAGACAACAACTCCCTTAGCCCCATCTACCTGCAACAGGCGGGAGAAATCCTTGTCAAGCTGGGCAAATATGACGATGCCATCAAAGCATACAGCAAAATCAAGGATAAGTATTTCCGTTCATACCAGGCTATGGACATCGACAAATACATCGAACAAGCTAAATTGCTGAAGAAATAATATACCTTATTTATATATAGTATATCAGAATTTATATCTAGTATATCAGAGGAACGGATTACACTGATTTTACGCGGGCAGAACTATCCACCGTGTAGTCCGTGTAATCCGTTTCTTTTTTCGGGATTTCCCCATTTCAACTTTTTAATTCGTTAATTTATCAACTTTATATAATTATGGCAACAGCTTATCATAACCTTTCAGAATACGATTTTAATTCCGTTCCCGACGCCAAAGAGATGAAGTTTGGTATTGTAGTCTCCGAATGGAACTTCAACATCACCGGTAAACTCTTAGATGGAGCAATGAACACGTTGAAGAAGCATGGTGCGAAAGAAGAAAATATCATAGTAAAGACTGTCCCCGGAAGTTTTGAACTCATTTTTGGTGCCAACCAATTCATAGAATACAGCAATGTGGATGCAGTTATTGCAATTGGCTGCGTAATTAAGGGCGATACGCCACATTTTGACTATGTTTGCATGGGAGCCACCCAAGGAATCTCCCAATTGAACGCAACAGGCAATATACCAGTCATTTACGGTCTGATTACCACCAATACGATGGAGCAAGCCGAGGATCGCGCTGGGGGCAAATTAGGCAATAAAGGTGATGAATGTGCAATTACTGCAATAAAAATGATCGATTTTGCTTGGAGTTTCCAAAAATAGTTGTACCTTTGCAACGCAATTGAGAAACAAACCTACTCAATGAGAGATTTGAAGTAGTTCTCGAGAGCAAAAGGGCAAATACCAGAGTGGCCAAATGGGGCAGACTGTAAATCTGCTGGCTTACGCCTTCGGTGGTTCGAATCCATCTTTGCCCACTAAATTTGCGGAAGTAGCTCAGTTGATAGAGCATTAGCCTTCCAAGCTGAGGGTCGCGGGTTTGAGCCCCGTCTTCCGCTCTTAAGAAAATCAGATAGTTATCACAAGATTTCTATCTGATTTTTGTTTTTGGAGGGTAGCTGATTTTGCACGAGAGCAGCTTTATTTTATACTTAATAAGTCACTGATTATATTTATAAGTACTCAGAGTAGTACATATTTGTACTACTAAAAAGGAAGATTTGTTCTATTCCTCTGTTTTTCTTCTCTTTAAAGGTCTGAATTCATTTGACTATATTAATAGAAAGCATTAACTTTGTATCAAACATCAAAGTATTGAAATAAGCAAGCAAAGCAAGTGAAATGGAATCACAGAAGATAAACAGGATAAAAGTTGCATTAGTTGAAAACAGCAAAACAGGTAAATGGCTTGCTGAACAGGTCGGTAAAAATGAAGCTACGGTTTTCTGATGGTGTTCCAGCAAGATGCAGCCTTCTCTTGATACGCTTGTGAGGATTTCAGAATTACTTGATATTGATGTTAAAGACTTAATAGTAAGTAATAAAGTATAAATATGGACAAGAAAGAAATATTTAATCGAATAGAATATGTAGTGGCTTGTGTTGGAGCTTTCGCGCAGCGATATAACCTCTCCAACATGCAGGCCTACGCATATCTTCGCCGTTTTACAGGCATAGATTTCCTTCTTGATTGCCATGCTGCCGAGCATACCCTCTCTATTGACAACGTTGTTTCAGACCTTCAAGTCATTTGCCAACGGGAAGGAGGGAAGATATGACAAGACTCTATCACGGCTCAAATGTATCCATTGAGCAGATTGACCTTTCACGCAGTAAACGTGGTAAGGATTTCGGGCAGGGTTTCTATCACAATGCCAATCCTGAACAAGCTATGGAGATGGCAGTTCGAACAACTCGATTTCTCAACGACGGGACTCCCACTTTATCATGCTTTGAGTTTCCGATGTTCCAGCTCATCCTTATGATGTTGTTATAGGACCTATTGCCGATGATACGGTTGGCGTTCAGATTCGCCGTTTCATAATGGGTTATCTGTCGGCGTCAACATTGGTTGAAGAACTGAGATTTAAGGGCGACCATGCAGTCCAATACTTCTTCGGCACGCCCAAAGCCGTAAACTTCTTAAAACGTATCGAATTATGACACAAGACATACAGTTTCAAATAGAATGCCTTACGGCAGAACTAGCTGAAATGCTTATGGCAGAATATGGCTGGGACATACACCGCTCACTTGACGAACTATATTCATCAACCACCTTCGCCAAGCTAAATGACCCCGAATGCGGTCTATATTATCAGAGTGCAGTCTATATCTTCCAGTTTCTCAAATCCGAAATCGAAACCGGCAAAGTCGCATAAAACAATAATAACTATGGCAAATGCCCTAATTGATAACTCCGAGCAGTTTAAACTCGTCAAATATATCAAAGAGTTAATCTCACGACCTGACTGTAATCACATTATGATTGCGACAGGGTATTGGGATTTGCCCGCACGGCTTTGGTCTATGAAGAACTTAAAGACTTTATATTTGTAAGTACTCAGAATAGTACATATATTTGTACTACTAAAAAGGAAGATTTATGAGAACTGCAAATTATACGGATTTAAGAGCCAATCTAAAAGAATATATTGATTCAGTCATTGATGATTGCGATACGGTAGTTATCAATCGCGGAAACGGAACAGGAGTGGTGATGATTTCCCTGGAAGAATATAACTCTCTAAAAGAAACAGAATATATCATGTCGTCTCCGGAAACGATGGGAGCGATACGCAAGGGGGAAGAAGACATTAAGAACGGTAACTGCATATCCCAAAATGAGGGAGAAAGCATAGAGGATTTCTTAAAGCGGGCAGTATGTACAGAATAACATTGTCAGAGCAAGCGCGAAAGATTATCTGTACTTTTTACAAAGTGGAAACAAAGCACTCCTGAACAAAATAAAGACATAGATTTTATTTCTATTGGAAATAAGAGCCTGTTTAAAAATGACTGAAATCTTTTTCTAAAGAGGTTTCCGTATCCG
>NZ_CAJUHF010000022.1 GCF_910585845.1 uncultured Bacteroides sp.
GGAAAGGGGAAAATGGAAAATTAAGATTTGAGGAATAAACTATTATATAGAATAACAATATATGTAACGGGTGATAAGAAGTAATGTAATGCGGCATTACATATATTCTTATCACCCGTTACATATATTGGCATTTTCTTTACAAACTCGTCAACTCAAACTCATCAACTCAAAAACTTAAAACCTCATCAAGGTTCCCCCAAGTACCTGAAGATAAGTTTTACCTCAAGGGGAAGAAAGGTGTGGCGGTTCTTGTTGTAGCCTACGGCGGACAACTCCGACATCAACTGCTTGTTGGCATAGATCCAACGGCGGAGCAACTGCAAAGCTGTGGTACAGCTGACACCCGGATTGTAAAGCAAGGCAAGATCAACCTTGGTATAAGCGCGGACGGGAACTTTTTCTTCTAAAATTTCTTCTTTCATAAAATTATCTTTTTAGTTATTTATATGTCATAAAGATACTGATTTATTGCGACATAAGAAAGGAATAAAGAAAGTTTTATCTCTCATTTATCATCTCTTTTTTTTCATACAAAAACAAATAACTTCAAGCGGAAGGAGGACGGAAAAGGAAGAGGATATATTTGCAGTGTCCGAAGGAGATGTACCAAAGGCCACCACAGGATTACGCAGATTAGCACAGGTATTTTTGACACACCACCAAGGAAAAAACTATTATTTAACCTTTTAAGAGCCTGTTTAAATTTTGTTCAGCCTTCTTTGAGAGTTCTTTTTGAGGATGTTTTTCTGTTTTTATGAGGAGCATAGCGGGCTATGTGACGAATAAAAAGAGGAAAACAGACCGAAAAGAAACTCTAAAGAAGCTGAATAAAAAACTTTTTGAAGAAAATTTAAACAGGCTCTAAAATTTATCAAATTATGGGAGTACCATTCAAAAAGATTCCGCGGAAAGACCCGCGAAAAACGGATGCGACAGTGAAGTATTTATTTCTTCTATGAAAAGTTTCATTTATTGATATATTCAGTACCATTGAGTGGTATATTTAAATCAAAGTATTATCTTTGCAACAATAAAAGTTCGACAGCTATGAAGATACTATATTACATCTATCAGGTATGCTTTGCATTGCCCATCCTGTTAGTACTGACCATTCTTACAGCATTGGTCACCATCATCGGTTCACTGATAGGCGGAGCCCATATCTGGGGATATTACCCTGGGAAAATATGGTCACAACTCATTTGCATCCTCCTGCTCATTCCCGTAAAAGTGCACGGACGCGAAAAGCTTCATAAACATACCTCATACGTCTTCGTCCCCAACCATCAAGGAGCATTCGACATTTTCCTGATCTACGGTTTCTTGGGACGCAACTTCAAGTGGATGATGAAGAAAAGCCTGCGGAAAATCCCCTTCGTAGGGAAAGCATGCGAAAGCGCAGGACATATCTTTGTAGACCGTTCCGGACCCAAGAAAGTGTTGGAGACCATTCGTCAGGCAAAGGCTTCGCTGAAAGACGGCGTTTCGTTAGTGGTATTCCCGGAAGGTGCCCGCACCTTCACCGGACACATGGGATATTTCAAAAAAGGAGCATTCCAGCTGGCGGATGAATTACAACTGGAAGTTGTGCCTGTCACCATCGACGGATCGTTCCAGATCCTGCCACGTACCGGCAAGTGGATACACCGCCACCGCATGATACTGACCATACATGACCCCATCCCCCCTAAAGGACAAGGCACAGAAAATATAAAAGCGACGATGGCCGAAGCCTACGTCGCCGTAGAGAGTGCTTTACCGGAAGAATACAAAGGAATGGTGAAGAACGATGACCAATAAGTTACCCTATTTCTTACCCGCATTGCTTTCTTCCAAGCGTCGGTGCTCTTCAAGCAATTTCATGTTTTCCTTCGCCTTGTCAATAAATTCCCTCACCGAAGGATTGCTCTTGAAAGATTGAGGGGCAGTGTTAAGAATATCTTCCACCTGAGGGGTCATTACGGGGTATGGCAACGTGCTGCACATCATCAGGAAAACATTAGGTCCCAGAACATTCTCATAATTGGCAGAGATAAATTCCTTGATACAACTATTCATCTCATTGACTAAAGCCTCACCCTCCTGAGCCAATTGTTCGCGCACGTCTTCCAATGCAATACCATCCAACACCATGCGGGCTTCCTTCCGTTCCAGCTCCTCGATCTTCAGTTCAAGCGTATTGCGCTTGTCGATAAACTCATACAAAGCATTATTGAGTGGCGTACCCTTGGCCGTCAGCTGGGAATTGGATATGGAGACTTCTATCTTACCGCTTTCGAGCACCAAAGGCATGATAGCTTCATCGTTCATATAGAGCGTCACCATCACCACAGAATCCGAAGGACCACTTGCAGTAAACAAGCCATGTACCACTTCTGTCGAATCTATTGTAACCCACTGCCCGTCGCGGAGCGTTTTCAAATACAACATTTTACCGTCAAGACTGGTCACCGACGACACACCTTCGACTTTATACTTACGACTGCATGACGCAAACAACACAAGCAAAAGCAACAAAGGCAAAATACGATTCATATTCATTCTAACCATGTAAGAAACGATTTTTTGTACGAAATACGGCACAAAGGTACAATCTATTTCGGATTGTAAAGAAGTTTTTTATCAATATTTAAATTTTGGTTTCGCTTTTCCTTTAATAATCCTTATAAGGAGAAAAAAAAGAAAGGATATTTCATTTAGTTTACTTATTTTTGCAGTGATAACTCATTTAAGTTTCGCATATCTTTGATATGCTGTCAATAAACAAGTAAACAAGTTCAAGAACTTGCGAAACTTAAGTAACTAACAATATGTAAATCATTTCACTGAAATCAAAAAAAACTCATGTCAACATACGCCCCTTTTGCCAAACCACTGTATGTCATGCTGAAACCTGTAGGTGCCGTATGCAACCTTGCTTGCGATTATTGTTACTACTTGGAAAAAAGCAAATTATACCAGAATAATCCAAAACACGTCATGAGCGAAGAGCTGCTGGAGAAGTTCATCGAAGAATATATCCACTCGCAGACGATGCCCCAAGTCCTGTTCACATGGCATGGCGGAGAAACCTTGATGCGTCCTTTGTCTTTCTACAAAAAAGCGATGGAACTACAAAAAAAGTATGCCCAAGGACGTACCATAGACAACTGCATCCAGACCAACGGCACCATGCTGACGGACGAGTGGTGCGAATTCTTCCGTGAAAACAATTGGCTGGTGGGAGTTTCCATCGACGGCCCGCAAGAGTTCCATGACGAATACCGGAAGAACAAACAGGGAAAGCCCTCTTTCATAAAGGTCATGCAAGGCATCAACCTGCTGAAAAAGCATGGAGTGCAATGGAACGGAATGGCTGTAGTGAACGACTTCAATGCCGATTATCCGTTGGACTTCTACAATTTCTTTAAGGAGATAGGTTGCCATTATATCCAGTTCGCCCCCATCGTGGAGCGGGTGTTCGCCCATCAGGATGGAAGACACCTTGCCTCGCTTGCCGACCGGGAAGAAGTGGCACAACTGGCAGACTTCTCTGTCACTCCCGAACAATGGGGAGAATTTCTCTGCACGATCTTCGATGAATGGGTAAAAAAAGATGTGGGAACTTATTACATCCAACTGTTCGACTCCACACTTGCCAACTGGATAGGTGAACAACCGGGCGTCTGCTCTATGGCAAAAACGTGCGGACATGCCGGAGTGATGGAGTTTAACGGAGACGTGTACTCGTGCGACCATTTCGTCTTTCCCGAATATAAACTGGGAAACATCTATCAGAAAACACTGGTAGAGATGATGTATAGCGAAAAACAGCAGGCGTTCGGACAAATGAAACAACAATCGCTGCCCACCCAATGCCGGGAATGCGAATGGCTGTTTGCCTGCAACGGCGAATGCCCCAAGAACCGTTTCGCACATACAACCGATGGAGAACCGGGGCTGAACTATCTGTGCGCCGGATACCGGAGATTCTTCAAACACGTAGCTCCCTACATGGATTTCATGAAGAATGAACTGATGAACCAACGTCCGCCAGCCAACATCATGGAAGCAATCAGAAAAGAAAAACTAAAAAAAACATGAACTAAAAAACATAAACCCATAAACCTATGAACTAAAAAACTCATAAACTAAAAAACATATGAAGATTACATTAAAGAAAAGTTTATTTGCGGCAATCGCCGCACTGACAGTCTGCTCGGCACGTGCAGACGAAGGAATGTGGCTGTTGCAACTGATGAAACAGCAGAACTCCATCGACATGATGAAGAAACAGGGATTGAAATTGGAGGCAGACGACCTCTACAATCCTGACGGTGTATCGCTGAAAGATGCCGTAGGTATCTTTGGCGGCGGCTGTACCGGTGAAATCATCTCTCCGGAAGGTCTGATTCTGACAAACCACCACTGCGGCTACGGTGCCATACAGCAGCACAGTAGCGTGGAACACGACTACCTGACCGACGGTTTCTGGGCAAAGAACCGCGGCGAGGAACTGCCCACTCCGGGATTGAAGTTCCGCTTCGTACACCGCATTGTAGACATCACCGACCTGGTGAACAGCAAAGTAAAAGCCGGCGAAACGGACGAAGTGAATGCCATGAGCTATCCCTTCCTCAGCAAACTCGCCAAGGAAGAACTGGAGAAAAGTGACCTGAAGGGAAAACCGGGCATCGAAGTGCGCGCCCTCCCCTTCTATGCAGGCAACAAATTCTATCTCTTCTACTACAAAGTCTATAGCGACGTACGCATGGTAGCCGCTCCCCCCTCTTCAGTAGGCAAGTTCGGTGGCGAAACAGACAACTGGATGTGGCCGCGTCATACGGGAGACTTCTCCATGTTCCGTATCTATGCCGACGCGAACGGCGAACCGGCAGAATACAGCGCAAGCAATGTGCCCCTGAAGACTCCGAAGTTCCTGCCCATCTCCATCAAAGGACTGAATGAGGGCGACTATGCCATGATTATGGGATTCCCCGGCAGCACCGAACGCTACCTCACCCAAAGCGAAGTGAAGCAACGCATGAACGCCGTGAACCAAGCCATGATAGACATGCGTGGCGTGCGCCTCGAAGTGCTTCGTAAGTATATGGAAGCCAGCGACAAGACACGCATCCAATATGCCAGCAAGTTTGCCGGTAGCAGCAACTACTGGAAGAACTCTATCGGCATGAACAAAGCCATCATCGACAACGATGTGTTGGGCACCAAAGCGGAAATAGAGAAACGCTATGCCGCTTTTGCACAAGGTAAACCCGAATACGAAGGTGTGGTAGAGAAAATTGACGCCATCATTGAACGCAGCACCCCTGCCCTGCGCCAGCTTTACTACGTTAACGAAGCGTTGCGCGGTGCTATTGAGTTTGGCAGTACCTACATGATTATGGACAAGATCAAGCAGGCCATCGAAGAGAAGAACGACTCACTGCTCCAAGCCTCCAAGAAACAGTTGGAGGAATCTTTCAACGCCATACACAATAAGGATTACGATCACGAAGTGGATCGTGCCGTTGCCAAGGCTATCCTGCCTGCCCTCGCCAAAGCACTGAATGCTGACGAACTGCCCTCTTTCTACCAAACCATCAACAGTGCATTCAAGGGTGACTACAACGCATACATCGACAACATCTACGACAACTCCATCCTCTCCAACCGCGAGAATCTGGACAAGTTCCTGAAGAAACCGACAGTAAAAGCCATCGAGAAAGACCCGGCTACTGCCTACTCACGTTCCAAGAACGAGAAAATGAGAGAACTCAGCAAACAGTACATGGAGCTGGGAAGCGGTCTGGAACTGTTACACAAAGCCTATATCCGTGGCTTGGGCGAGATGAAACAGCCTGTCCCCTCTTATCCGGATGCTAACTTCACGATGCGTCTGACTTACGGTAACGTGAAGTCGTATAACCCGCGCGACGCCGTACACTACAACTACTACACCACTACCGACGGTATCCTCGAGAAAGAGAATCCCGAAGACCGCGAATTCGTGGTACCTGCCAAACTGAAAGAGCTGATTCAGAAGAAAGACTTCGGACGCTATGCCATGAAGGATGGCACCATGCCCGTATGCTTCCTTACAACGAATGACATCACCGGCGGTAACTCCGGTAGCCCTGTCATCAACGGAGAAGGTCAGCTTATCGGTACAGCTTTCGACGGCAACTGGGAGTCACTGAGTGGCGACATCAACTTCGACAACAACCTGCAACGCTGCATCGCGCTGGATATCCGCTATGTACTCTTCATCCTCGACAAACTGGGAGATTGCGGACACTTAATAAAAGAGATGAACATTATTGAGTAAATAAGAATCTTGGGAAGATACACTACCGTATCGAAGGCTATTCAGTACCGTCTGAAGGTCATTCAATACGGTAGTGAATCGTATTTAGTATGGTACTGAATACTCCCCTACTCAGAACATCTTCCAACACACATTATTATGAGAAAAGCCTTATTATCATTATTCCTAACATCCGCAATGCTGTCCGCCCACGCAGACGAAGGCATGTGGATGCTGACCGACCTGCAAAAGCAGAACGAAGTCGCCATGACGGAGCTTGGCCTCCTCATCCCCGTCAACCAGATTTATAATCCGGAAGGCATCGCATTGAAAGATGCCGTGGTACACTTCGGCGGCGGCTGCACCGGAGAAGTCATCTCTGCCGAAGGACTGGTATTGACCAACCATCACTGTGGCTACGGTTCCATACAGCAACACAGTAGTGTAGAGCACGACTACCTGACCGACGGTTTCTGGGCGATGTCCCGTGAAGAAGAGCTTCCCTGCAAGGGACTCACCATCACCTACATCGACGAGATTCTGGACGTGACGGACTACGTGAACGAACAACTGAAAATTGATGCGGACCCCAACGGAACGAATTACCTCTCACCCAAGTATCTGGCTACCGTAGCCGACCGCTTTGTTGAATCCGAAGGTATCGCACTGACTCCGGGCCGCAAGTTGGAACTGAAAGCTTTTTATGGCGGAAACCGCTACTACTTGTTCGTAAAAACTGTCTACAGGGATATCCGCATGGTAGGTGCTCCTCCCTCTTCCATCGGCAAGTTCGGCGCCGATACGGACAACTGGATGTGGCCGCGGCATACCGGCGACTTCTCCATCTTCCGCATCTATGCCGACAAAGACGGAAAGCCGGCTGAATACAGCAAAGACAATGTCCCCCTGAAAGTGAAAAAGCACCTCACCATCAGCCTGTCAGGCTACCGCGAAGGCGACTTCACTTTCATCATGGGATTCCCCGGACGCAATTGGCGCTACATGATCTCCGACGAAGTGGAAGAACGCATGCAGACCACTAACTTCATGCGCCACCACGTGCGCGACGTACGTCAGAAAGCACTCATGGAGCAGATGCTGAAAGATGATGCCGTACGCATCCACTACGCCAGCAAGTATGCTTCATCCGCCAACTACTGGAAAAATGCCATCGGCATGAACGAGGGACTTGTCCGCCTGAAAGTGCTCGACACCAAACGCGAACAGCAAGAAGCACTTCTGGCACGCGGCCGCTCGATGAACGATGATTCCTATCAGAAGGCATTCGACCAGATTCGTGCCATTGTGAAGCAACGCCGCCCTGCCCTCTATCATCAGCAAGCCATCCAGGAAGCCTTGGTGACAGGACTCGACTTCATGCGCCTCCCCAACACTTCATCTCTGCTGGCTGCCCTGAAAAGCAAAGACAAAGAGCGGATACAGTCGGCAGCAGACAGCCTGAAGACAGTTGCCGACAGGTATTTTGCCTCCGTCCCCTTCCCCGAAGTGGAACGCATCGTTGCCAAGAAAATGTTGCAGACCTATATGCAATATATTCCGGCAGAACAGCGCATCAGTATCTTCGAAGTGATAAACAAACGCTTCAAGGGCAACAGTGATGCCTTTGTTGATGCCTGCTTCAACCACTCCATCTTCGGAAAGAAAGAGAACTTCGAGAAGTTTATCCGTAAGCCGAACTCCTATCAACTCTCTTTCGACTGGATGATCCTGTTCAAACACTCCATCACAGACGGCCTGCTGCAAACCGCCATAGCCATGACAGACGCCAACAAGAACTATAACGCCGCACACAAAGTTTGGGTGAAAGGAATGATGGACATGAAGCTTAGTGCAGGGACGCCCATTTATCCGGATGCCAACTCCACCCTGCGTCTCACCTACGGAAAGGTGTTGCCCTACGCACCGGCAGACGGCGTGGAATACGGCTACTACACTACTCTGAAAGGTGCTATGGAAAAGGAAGATCCCAATAACTGGGAATTTTTAGTGCCTGCTAAGTTGAAACAACTGTATCAGAACAAAGACTTCGGACGCTATGCCATGCCGAACGGCGAAATGCCCGTCTGCTTCATTGTGAATACCGACAATACCGGAGGAAACTCAGGCAGCCCGGTGTTCAATGCCAAAGGCGAACTGATAGGTACAGGCTTCGACCGCAACTATGAAGGACTTACGGGAGACATTGCCTTCCGCCCCTCTTCGCAACGGGCAGCGTGCGTGGATATCCGCTATACCTTATTCATCATCGAAAAGTATGCCGGAGCCACACACCTCATCAAGGAGCTGACAATTGCCGAATAAGGGAACGGACAATCGGAAGGAGCCATACGGCCCGCGTGAACAAAATAGTGCAGCTATGCGTTTCTAATGGCAGAAAGTGAGATTTAAAACCTAATTATTGTATAACTGAAAAAATAGAATTATGGAAAAGTTTACAGAACTGATACAATCAGAGAAACCCGTTTTAGTCGATTTCTTCGCCACTTGGTGCGGACCGTGCAAAGCCATGCATCCGGTACTGGAAGAGCTGAAAGGACAAATAGGTGATGCTGCACGCATCGTGAAAATCGATGTAGACCAGCATGAAGAACTTGCTGCCCAATATCGCATACAAGCTGTCCCCACATTCATCTTGTTCAAAAAGGGTGAAGCCGTATGGCGCCATTCCGGAGTAATCAAAGGCAGCGAACTGAAAGCTGTCATTGAACAACATTCATAAAAAACAAAGAAGATGAGGAAAACAATGACATTGGCGGTCCTGCTCTTTGCAAGCGTGCTTACATTTGCCTGCAAAGACGGGACCAAAGCCCAGCCCAACGAGGTTGAACAGAAAAATACCCAAGCCGGAGAAGTGATCGTAATGGACAAAGAGATGTTCATCAAGAACATATTCGATTACGAGAAATCCCAGCAATGGAAATATAAAGGTGACAAGCCCGCCATCATCGACCTGTATGCCGACTGGTGTGGCCCCTGCCGCATGGTAGCTCCCATCATGAAGGAACTGGCAAAAGAATATGCCGATAAGATCACGATCTATAAGGTGAATGTAGACAAAGAGCGCGAACTTGCCGCACTGTTCAATGCAAGCAGTATTCCTCTTTTTGTGTTCATCCCGATGGAAGAAGAGCCTCAACTATTCCGAGGAGCAGCCGACAAGGCTACCTACAAAAAGGCTATTGACGAGTTCTTGTTGAAGAAAGAGGTTACATCGGAATAAGAGCCTGTTTATATTTTCTTCAAAAAGTCTTTTATTCAGCTTCTTTTGAGCTTCTTTCCGGTCTGTTTTCCTCTTTTTATTCGTCACATAGCCCGCTATGATCCTCATAAAAACAGGAAAACATCCTCAAAAAGAACTCTAAAAAGAAGGCTGAACAAAATTTAAACAAGCTCTAACTCAAAATCTATTTCATAAGTATAGAGTATTACTCAAGAAAGGAGTTTTGACACTCCTTTCTTGAATAATAGATAGGTATTTCCTTCCATTCTCCTCCGTACAATTCCATCACTGACGTATAACCCGCCTTCTTCAAAGCCTGCAAGGCTTCGCGCCGCCCGTTGTTTATCCGTTCCGGATAGTGGGAATCACTATTCACTTGCACCTTCACACCCAGTCCATACAGATAAGAGAAATAACGTTCATTGGGAAAGAAAGTACCCAGTTCGTGATAAGCCTTGGTGTTGATCTCTACTTGATAACCACGGCGGGCAATCTCTGCAAAGTACGTCCGCACCAGTTCATCGTACCAAGGCTCGTCCAGCAATCCCGGACGATAACAGGAGGCGTTATAATGCATTTTATCGGCATGTCCTACGATGTCGAAGCCACCCAGTCCGATCATCTTCAACAAACGTTCATAATAGAGATGAACTACCCGCACCAAATCACCACCAAACTCCCGGTCTACAATGTCGCGAAACTTATCGGCAGGAACATCAATGTCTATCACTTCCCCTTTGTCGTTGTAGAGCAGGTGCACCGACCCGATACGATAATCCAACGGTAATTCACGGAAACGGATCATGCTGGGATTACTCTCCTCATTCAAATAGTCTATCTCCAAACCGATATACAGTTCGATCTGTCCGGCATACTTCGCTTTCAGACGATGGAACTCCGACAGGTAGTCGTCCATCAGATCCCACTCCATCGTCCAGGCAGTAGAAAACGGAAGAGGAGCATGTGAAGAAAATCCATATGACGTGAACCCTTCGCTCAGGGCAAAACGGACAAAATCTTCCATATTGGCACGCCCGTCACAATACAGGCAGTGGCTATGATAATTGGTTAAGTTTCCTGTTCTACGATTCATTGTTTTATCACCAGATTCACTTGTCGTTCCATTAAAAAAAACATCACCACACATCACCCTTCTATCTCGCTCAGTTCAAGCCAGCGCATGGTCTTCTCGTCAATCAAGTCCGTCAGCTGGGGCAAGCGTTTCGACTTTTCCACAATCTCTTCCATCGGCAAAGTCCCGCTGCACAAGGCTTCTTCGATATTTTTCTTCTCTTCTTCAAGCGTTGCGATTTCCACCTCCAACTGTTCAAATTCCCTCTTCTCTTTGAAAGACATCCGCCGCTTATCATTCAGGCGGACTTTGGCTGTCTTGTCTTCCTTTCCGGTATCCTTTTCTTTCTCCTTCTCCACACGTGCCTTCTCGTCTTTCCAGCTGCGATACTGGGTGTAATTTCCGGGAAAATCACGTATGTCAGCCTGACCATTGAACACCAACAGATGATCCACTACCTTATCCATAAAATAGCGGTCGTGGCTTACCACAATGACGCACCCCTTGAAATTCTGCAAGTATTCTTCCAACACATTCAGGGTGATGATGTCCAGATCGTTGGTAGGTTCGTCCAGCACAAGGAAGTTCGGATTGCGCATCAGCACCGTGCATAAATAGAGACGACGACGTTCGCCACCACTCAACTTATAGACATAGCTATGCTGGGTTTCGGGAGTAAATAGGAAATGTTGCAGGAATTGAGATGCCGTCAACTTCTTGCCGTTACCCAATTCGATGACCTCGGCAATGTTCTGCACCACATCAATCACTTTCATCTGTTCGTCAAACTGTAATCCTTCCTGCGAATAGTAGCCGAAACGCACCGTCTCACCGATGTCAATTGTTCCACTGTCCGCCTTCTGCTCTCCCATCAGGATTTTGATAAAGGTAGATTTGCCGGTACCGTTATTTCCCACAATACCCATCTTCTCGTAACGGGCAAAAATGTAAGAAAAGTCTTCCAATATCTTCAGATCACCGAATGACTTGTACACATGGTCTGCCTCAAATATCTTGCTACCTATGTAGGAAGCTTTCACATCCAGTTTGACATTGTCGTTGCGGAGACGCTGCTTCGCCACCTTCTCCAATTCGTAGAACGCCTCCTCGCGATAACGCGCCTTATGCCCACGTGCCTGCGGCATACGGCGCATCCATTCCAACTCTGTACGGTAGAGGTTGTTGGCTCGCTCTATCTCCACGGTCTTAGCTTCGATGCGCTCCTGCCGCTTCTCCAGATAGTAGCTGTAATTGCCTTTATATTGATAAATCTGCCGGTTGTCTATCTCGATGATTTCATCGCACACGCGATCGAGGAAATAACGGTCGTGCGTCACCATGAGCAGACTGAGGTTGTTCCTACGCAAGTATTCCTCCAGCCATTCGGTCATGTCAAGATCGAGGTGGTTGGTCGGCTCGTCCAAAATCAACAGATCGGGTTCAGTGATCAGAGTGTTGGCAAGTGCCACGCGTTTCAACTGTCCGCCGGAAAGATGCTTCACCTGCTGGTCGAAGTTCCTTATCTTCAGTTGAGACAGGATTTGTTTGGCCTTCTGCTCATAGTCCCATGCTTTCTCATGGTCCATGCGCACCAGAATTTCGTCCAAGCCCGGATGTCCCTCCGTCTCCATGCAACGTTCGTACTCCTTTATCAGCTCTACCGTAGAGTTGCCGTGATGGAAACACGCCTCCAGTACGGTCAGTTGTTCGGGATACTGAGGATTCTGCTCCAAATATCCTACCCTGAGGTCACGACGAAAGGAGATCTTCCCGTTGTCATAATCCTCTTTTCCGGCAATGATATCCAGCAGGGTGGTCTTGCCACTGCCATTCTTGGCAATCAGACCGATACGCTGTCCTTCCGCCACACCGAATGAGATGTTCTCAAACAATATCAAGTCACCAAAAGACTTGGTCAGATTCTCTATCTGAAGATAACTTACCACAATATAAAAGTTATAAATTAGAAACTAAAGCAGAGCCTTGTAAGTCTCTGCCAGATTGCACACCTCGCCTGCCCGTACTTTGCTCCACACCAGCTTCATCGGGTCGATGTACTCTCCCGTAGTCGTGTTTTGCAGGACAGGGGCTTCACGATTGCCGTCTATCAGGGTCATCCATTCCAGTCCGTCCACTTCGTTTGCCAAAATCACGCATAGTACAATACCTAACGATAGCCACGCTTCCTTCTTCTTCGGAGCTATCGAACCGCTGTCTATGAGCTGCTGCATGCTGGATAGATCCACTTCCACTCCCTGAAAGTCTTTCTTCTGCTGTTCTTTTATGGTGGCAGTCACCCATTCATAAGCTTCGTTGATCTGATAGATTTCGGACAGGCGCACCGGAATGATCTCTGCCGGATATTTCGCTCCCACCTTACGCACTTCCAGCGAGGCAATTACCGCCTCGGCTTCGGCAACAGATACTCCCTTTTCCACAGTGAAAGAGCACTCAAAGGCAATATCTCCTATGCCTGCGATCCAAAGATGCGTGGTGTAATAAGCTCCGTTTTCCTGAAACATTTCTTTGCTGTAAGCACATTCCAGGCTACCTACTTTCACCGCAGTTGCCGAAGTGTTTTCCTTCAATTCCTGACACACCACTTCACTGCCATACGTGGCATCGCCCTTATATGCGGAGATACGGAAGTTTCCAGTCCACTCACTGGGATTATAAAAGAGAAAAGAGCCTTCTCCGTCTTCAAACTCATTCCAGTCTGCGGGATATATCATGGAGAACCATGCTCCCGGAGAGATAAATTTCTTGCCTTGTACCATCATCATTCAAAGATTAAATTCGAGGCCACTTCGCCCCGCACGGCAAAATTAACACTACCACCGCTGATATGCAAACAAACAGATAGTCTTTTTTAAAAAGGAGTTGTCGGGACTTAACAGAAGAGTTTCCCTATTTCCCTATCGGCTGGATTTTGCGCCTTACTTCCTTCGAGATTTCCAGAAACATATAGTTCAGCTTGCCGGAATGGATATTCTCTTCGTTCTCCTTGTACTTCTTGTTTGCATATTGCTTGGATTTGTCGAAGGTGAGTCGAGACATCTGATTCTGCGATTTACCAGCCATCGTGGAATCCAGTTTCTCGTCCGGAAAGAAATCATCCAGATCGATGTCGCCAATCATTGTGGTCTCCAGAAAGTTCTTGTGTTTGTGCTCCGAATCTGTATAATAACCCACAAACATATGTCCTGGAGTGCGTACCAGAATAGGCACTATGTTAATGGCACGGAGCAATGAAGCAAACAATACGCTGCCATCCACACAGTTTATCTGTGAAGACTCCAAAGCATCGTCGAACGTACGGACACGTTGCGAAAAAACTATATTGCTGGAGAGACTGGTGTTGGAAACGGAACTGTAACGGAAGTTGCGCTTCTGAAGTACATTCCACAAGGCATAGACTTGCTTGTCCACTCCATCAGCATTGCCACTCTGATAACCCAGAAAACGATTGACGATACGTGTATTGAGCGCTTCGCGCAACAACTGGTCGATCATCGGGTTTTCTTCGTTGACGTATGCAGCAAACAGTATTCCCGTATCATGGAACTGGGTCCCGTTTGTGACGTATCCCAACAGGCACTCGTTGATGCTTCGAACGGAAAAGGTACGGACACGCTGTCCCATACTCTTGCCATTCATCTCCACCATGACCACCACACTGATAGGTTCTGCCTGATTATTGTTCCTCAATGCCTCATAGTTCCAGATAATATCGGGATATATGATATAGTCCGTGCGTGGCTTTGCCAGCACAAACTCAGATACCGAACGGGAGAAGAAGGGGGTTTCGGCAACCTCAATCCGCACCCTGCTATATGCCTTGCCTGAACGTACTCGGACAGCGATGCAGGATTTTGGATTGCCCAAGTAGAGCGAATCGGACGGAACAATGACTTGTGCGTCCGTTGTAGCCACGGAAAGGATACCGGAGGGAAAAATATTACCACCCAGTTCGTCAGTGATCTCGAATCCGTTACGAAACGGGGCTGAGTTCAACCAAAAGGAGCCTGACACCACAGCCAGGAACAATATTGCGCAAGCAAGCAGCCCCCACTTTCGCCGACCAAATCTCATTTTATGCAACTCTTTCATTCTACACACTGTTTATTAGTAAACAAAGATAAGGATAAAAAGAAATGTAACCATATTGTAACACCAATTTCATTTTCCCGTAACAAAATTCCTCCATCTTTGTCGGCAAATAAGAATAAAGTATAACTTTGTGGGGACAGAATTTGTTTTATATACCTCACTTCAATTAGAAAAGACTATGAACGATTATCATATTTTAGTGGTGGATGATGAAGAAGACCTTTGCGAGATCCTGAAATTCAATCTTGAGAACGAGGGATACAGGGTAGATACCGCCAATTCCGCCGAAGAGGCACTGCGAATGGATCTCAGCAGTTACCATCTGTTGCTGTTGGACGTGATGATGGGGGAAATCTCCGGTTTTAAAATGGCAAGCCTGCTGAAGAAGGAGAAGAAGACCGCACAGATTCCCATTATCTTCATCACGGCAAAAGATACGGAAAACGACACGGTGACGGGATTCAACCTGGGAGCGGACGACTACATCTCCAAACCTTTCTCGCTGCGCGAGGTGGTGGCACGCGTCAAGGCCGTACTGCGCCGCACGCAACAAGAAGAGACAGAACGAAAACCGGAACAGCTCGTCTATAAAACGCTAACAATAGATATTGCCAAGAAGAAAGTGAGCATCGACGGCAATGAGACACCGCTCACCAAAAAGGAGTTTGAAATCCTGCTCCTACTGCTACAGAACAAGGGACGTGTCTTCTCGCGGGAGGATATACTGGCGCGCGTCTGGAGCGACGAGGTGTATGTGCTGGACCGCACGATTGACGTCAACATCACCCGCCTGCGCAAGAAGATAGGAATTTATGGAAAGTGCATTGTAACCCGATTAGGATATGGATACTGCTTCGAATCTGAATAACACTACACACTTCCTGTCGCTCAGCCGGAAGCTGTTTCTCTCAGTCATCTCGCTGTTTCTGTTGTTTGCCGGATGCTTCCTCGCCTACCAGTATCAGCGCGAAAAGAGATATAAGATAGACTTGCTGGACATACAGCTCCAGGACTATAACGAATGCTTACATCAGGAACTCTCGCAGACCCCGGACAGCCTGTGGAGCAAGGCTTTGGAACAATATCTACAAAAACATCTCAAAAAAGACTTACGCGTCACCATAGTAAACGCACGGGGCAATGTCCTGTTCGACAATTACGAGAATCATGAAATGGGTAACCACATCGGACGTCCGGAAGTACAAAAGGCCTTGGCAGAAGGAAAAGGATATGACGTGCGGCGTACCTCTGAAACGACGGGAATGCCTTACTTCTACTCTGCCACGCACTATAAGGACTACATCATTCGCTCCGCACTCCCCTACGACCTGAACCTGAGCAACCATCTGGCAGCCGACCAACACTATATCTGGTTCACAGCCATCATATCGCTGCTACTGATGTTCATCTTCTATAAGTTTACATCGAAACTGGGAACCGCCATCAGTCAACTGCGCGAGTTTGCCAAACGTGCCGACAAGAACGAACCTGTAGATACCGATGTGCAGTCCGCCTTTCCGCACAACGAGCTGGGAGAAATCTCACAGCACATCATACAGATATACAAACGTCTGCGCGAGACGAAAGAAGCACTGTACATCGAACGCGAAAAGCTGATCACCCACCTGCAAACTTCACGCGAAGGATTGGGTGTCTTCAATAAGGACAAGAAAGAGATACTGGTCAACAATCTGTTTACGCAATACAGCAACCTCATATCCGATTCCAACCTACAAACAACGGAGGAGATTTTCTCCGTCAGCGAATTTCAGAAGATCACAGACTTCATCAACCAAGCTCCCAAACGTCCTGGCAAGGAAGAAAAGCGCATGTCGGTCCGAGTCAACAAGAACGGGCGCATGTTCATCATCGAATGCATCCTGTTTCAGGACCTGAGCTTTGAGATTTCCATCAATGACATCACACAAGAAGAAGAGCAGATCCGGCTAAAACGGCAACTGACGCAGAACATATCACATGAACTGAAAACACCGGTCAGCAGCATACAGGGATATTTGGAAACCATTGTCAACAACGAAAACCTTCCACGAGAAAAAATGCAGGTTTTCCTGGAGAAGTGTTATGCACAGAGTAACCGACTGAGCCGGCTACTGCGCGACATCTCCGTACTGACACGCATAGACGAGGCCGCCAACCTGATTGATATGGAGAAGGTGGATATCAACCTGCTGGTGGAAAGCATCGTAAACGAGACATCGCGGGAACTGGAAGAGAAGCATATCACCGTCATCAACTCTCTGAAACCGAATATGCAGTTGCGTGGAAATTATTCGCTGCTGTACTCCATCTTCCGTAATCTGATGGACAATGCCATCGCCTATGCGGGTACGGACATCACCATCTGCATCAACTGCTTCCGCGAAGACGAGAATTTCTACTATTTCAGTTTTGCCGATACGGGCGTAGGCGTCGCACCGGAGCATCTGAACCGCCTGTTCGAGCGCTTCTATCGCGTGGACAAAGGGCGATCACGCAAATTGGGAGGCACAGGGTTAGGACTCGCCATCGTAAAGAACGCCGTCATCATCCACGGCGGAACCATCTCGGCAAAAAACAACCAAGGAGGTGGACTGGAGCTCGTATTTACATTGGCAAAAGAGAAAGCTTCATGAACAACAGATCCTTCGGCATAGGAAGCAGAGAATTGCAACGTAATTTCATAATTATCTATTTATTAAGGCTAATTTGCTTGCCAAGTCAACACAAAGTCCGGATGCAACAAGTAATGTATATGAAACTTCAGTTTCTCCAGCGTCCGATACTCTTCTGCAAGAAAATCGCCACACTGAGAGACTACGAAAGGGAAGATGCGTAGATGCGCCCGAAAATCCACTTCTTCTGTATTCATACACTTGAACATGACCTCCTTTGCCGACCAGTGGAGCAGCAAAGCCCATGTATCCGTTCCCTGATACAGAGCAGCAGTTTCGTCGGCACGCATATACTTATGAGCTACCTTATGCACCCGCTCGCCATATTGCTCGATGTCAATCCCCACTTCCTTACCGTCTTCTCCGAGGATGACCGACACATAGCCACGGGTATGCGAAATGCTGATAGAAGCGCTACCGTCCGCCAAATAGGGTTTCCCATTAGGATGATAAGCCACCGTCTTCTCTTCGCCCAGCAATGCATACAACAACACGCGTACCGCCAACCATTCCCTGCGGCGATGCTCAGCGGAAAAGCGTTGCAGGGCGTGCCGGTAGGATTCTTGCTGCGGAAGCATAGCCAGCAGTTCGTCCGGCGATTCATCCATCTTCCAAATGCCCCACTTGCATCGAGGCTCTGTATGCTGCATGAAAAGAGCCATATTCCCGGTCAGCTTTCCTTGTCTGTAGCTTGTGGAAACGGCTGAATGGTGAACTTCACCTTCAAGATGCGGCGATTGTCCATCTCCAGCACTTCAAACTCATACCGATTGTACGTCACCTTCTCATGTAGGGCGGGGAACTCGCCTTTCAGCTCCAGCAGCAGACCTGCCAACGTGTCGGCATCGCCCGCCACCTCTTCAAAAGTCTCTTCATCCACCTTTGTAATCTTATAGAAGTCCGTCAACTGCGTTTTGGCCTCAAACACCCAAGTATGGTCGTTGAGCACCGCGTATGTGCGCTCTTCATCGTCATATTCATCGTTTATCTCGCCCACAATCTCTTCTATGATGTCTTCCATCGTTACGATACCCGACGTACCTCCAAATTCATCGACAACAACTGCTATGTGAGTCTTATTGGCCTGGAAATCGCGCAGAAGGTCGTCTATCATCTTCGTCTCTGGCACGAAATAAGCGGGACGTATCAACGACTGCCAACGGAAATCGTTCTTGTTCAGATGCGGCAACAGGTCTTTGATGTACAGGATTCCCTTGATATTGTCCCTGTTTTCCGAATAAATCGGGATGCGCGAGTAAGCATTGTCCACAATACACTTCAGTACATCCCTGAATGGTGTACGGATGTCCAGGTCCACCATATCCAGACGTGAAGTCATCACCTCCTTCGCCGTTTCGCCACCAAAACGAATAATACCTTCCAGGATGTTATTTTCCTCTTTCAATTCCGCCTTGTCTGTCAGCTCCAATGCATGCGAAAGTTCGTCAACGGAAATATTATGGTTCTTGCGGGCGAAGTGTTTGTTCAGGAAGGAAGTAGAGCGGACCAGCACCGATGCCAACGGATAGAACAGCGAACGGAACATCCAAATTCCTGGTGCCGAAAAACGGCAGAATGCCAGCGTCTTCTGTGCCGAATAGATCTTCGGCATGATCTCACCAAACAGAAGAAGAAGGAAAGTCAGTATGACGGTGAGTATAAGGAACTCCGCAATAATGGAATGAAACTCGAAGACGCTCATAAAGAAAAAGTTGCAGAGCATGATGACAGTCACATTCACAAAGTTGTTCGTTATCAGAATGGTAGCCAGCAAACGTTCTGTATCGTCCAGAAGTCTGCTGATTTTCTCGTCCGAAGGATGTTTCCTTTCGCCGATAGCATTCAGATCGGAAGGGGAAAGCGAAAAGAAAGCAATCTCCGAAGCCGATGCAAAACCGGATACAAGCAAGAGCAAGCCTGCCAACACAATGGCTATAATGGCCGAAATAGTAGGGGTATGTACGGATATTCCGTTAAAAACTTCTGCCAACTGGCATGAATAAGCGTCTGTGTCCAAAGATATTGGTTTTAGTTAAACAATTAGAACGGTAAATCGTCCGTTGCATTATCTTGAGCAGGCATGGCCTGCGGTTGTACTGCCGACTGCGCGGAGACAGTGCCTTGCGACACACCCTGTTGCGGTGCCGCTGCCCCACGCGAAGAGAGCATTTCCATGTTATCGACAAAGATTTCTGTCACATAGCGCTGGATGCCTCTTTGGTCATCGTATGAGCGCGTACGTATCTTACCTTCCACATAAAGTTTGTCTCCCTTATGCACATATTTGTCAACAACCTCTCCCCAACGGTTTCGGAAAATCAGATTATGCCACTCCGTGCGTTCGGGAACCTGCGTACCGTTCTGCAACGTATATGCCCTGTCCGTGGTAGCCAAGGATAGCTGGGCAACACAATTTCCTCCCTCATAGTAGGTTACCTTGGGTTCTTGCCCTACGTTTCCTATCAATATCACTTTATTTACTGACATAAGCTTTTTCCTCTTTTTATTTGAATTTGCGCCAAAATTAAACAGAATAATCACATCATGCAAGAATAAGTGAAATTTTTATTTACTCAGTTTCCTAAACTTCCTGGAAAAACGGTATTAACCATGTTTCTCTAAGAAGGCTTGAATCAGGCGGGGCACTGCATACTCTCCCAAGTCTTCCCTCTTCACCCGCTGGAAGACCGAGAAGGAAGCTGAATCCTCCGGCAATACAACTTCATAAAAATTGGCATGAATCACCCGATGAGAAAGCACGTGTTTCACATTACCGCACACCAGACGCAATGCGGAAAGTTCATCTCCGGCAAATAACGCTCGCACTGCGGGTAACTGACAGAATACTTCTTCGACCACCGGCTCCGCCGTCTCCACTAATGGAAATTCGAAAAGGTTTTTCCAGATATCATCGCCCGTCCTTTTGTGTATAAAGGTACACGCGCCCATGCGTACATATATATAATTGAAATAACGGTCTGTCGTTTTCATCTTATGTCGTTTGACGGGTAACTTCTCCACCAGTCCGCTTCTCCATGCGGAACATCCGTCTGCTAAAGGACAAGACGGACAAGCAGGCGAACGAGGCGTGCATTGCATGGCGCCAAAGTCCATGACTGCTTGGTTGTAGATAGCCGGGCGGGACTTGTCCAGCATCTCCTCCGCCAAAGCCGCAAACAGTTTCTTTCCCTCCGTGCTGTCTATCGGAATTTCTATACCGAAGTAGCGAGACAATAGCCGATAGACATTACCGTCCACCACAGCATACGGCATCCCGTAGGCAAATGAACAAATGGCAGCAGCCGTATATTCGCCTACCCCTTTCAGGGCACGCACTCCCTCGTACGTGGTTGGAAAAGCACCATTCATGCTTTTGGCAGCCTCATGCAGGTTTCGTGCACGTGAATAATATCCCAACCCTTGCCAATATCGCATCACTTCATCCTCGTCTGCTTCCGCCAATGTTTTCACATCAGGAAAACGACGGATGAAACGAAGAAAATAAGCATACCCCTGCGCCACGCGGGTCTGCTGTAATATAATTTCAGATATCCATATCACATAGGGGTCCGCAGTATCCCTCCAGGGCAATTCACGCTTGTTTCCAGCATACCACGCCACTATCTTTTCAGCAAATTCCTTCATATCTCTTATTATCATTTATCATCCGAATGATCCATACGCAAGAAACAGTTTCACAAAGAAGCTATCAATCAACGAGTTGACACAGCCATAAGAATCTACATTGCAGTCCGCACAAGTTCGCATCCCAGCTTCTGCCAACCGCAAACATGCGCCCTAACTCCTTTACTCCCAACGAAGTGAAGCCATTTTTCCCTCCCGATATGAATAATATCGAATGAAACATCTGGTTTACAGCACAAAAATAGTTCATTTTCACCCTAACAAAACTTAATCGGAAGACTTTTTTAGAAAAATGTCCAAAATATATTTTTTAGAGAGCGCAAAAAGCTATATATTTGCAGTCCAAAAAATTAGGAAACTATAGTAATAATATTTTTTTTAAAGAAAAATGACTAAAGCTGATATTGTAAACGAAATTACAAAGAACACCGGGATTGACAAAGTAACAGTACTTGCTACCGTTGAAGCATTCATGGAAACAGTGAAAGCATCCTTGTCTAAGGACGAAAATGTTTATCTCCGCGGGTTTGGTAGCTTCGTAGTGAAGAAAAGAGCGCAAAAAACAGCTCGTAACATCTCTAAGAATACTACTATAATCATTCCGGAACACAACATTCCGGCATTTAAGCCTGCTAAAACATTCACCATCTCAGTGAAGAAATAATAAACAAAAGTATTAACCCATTTAAATCATTGAAGCTATGCCGAGTGGTAAAAAGAAAAAAAGACATAAAATGTCTACGCATAAGCGCAAAAAAAGACTAAGAAAGAACAGACACAAAAGCAAAAAGTAATTTTTTAGTCTGAAAGACAGAAATAAAGAACAAACTTGTGAAACCATTCGTCTCGCGGGTTTGTTCTTTGTTTAAGTAATCAACTATAGTTAACAAGGAAGCAAGGAAACGAGAAAACAAAGAAACAAGAGGAATAGTGAACAAAAATCATCAACTTATCCACATTCCTTCTCGTCAACTCGTCAACTATTTCCTCGTCAACTGCTAAAAAGAAGCAATTATTGTGACAAGCGAACTCGTTGTAGATGTACAGCCCAAAGAAGTCTCCATCGCGCTGCTCGAAGACAAGAGCCTGGTGGAACTGCAAAGCGAAGGAAGAAGCCTCTCCTTCTCTGTGGGCAACATGTATTTAGGACGGATCAAGAAACTAATGCCCGGCCTGAATGCCTGTTTCGTGGACGTGGGTTACGAGAAAGATGCTTTTCTTCATTATTTGGACTTAGGTCCTCAATTCAACTCTTTAGAGAAATACGTAAAGCAGACTTTAAGCGATAAAAAGAAACTACCTCAGATAACAAAAGCCACCATACTGCCCGATCTCGAAAAGGATGGCACCGTAGCCAACACACTCAAGGTGGGTCAGGAAGTAGTGGTACAGATTGTCAAAGAGCCTATCTCGACCAAAGGTCCGCGCCTGACTTCCGAAATCTCATTTGCCGGAAGATATTTAGTGCTGATTCCTTTCAACGACAAGGTTTCCGTATCACAAAAGATTAAATCAAGTGAAGAGCGCGCCCGCCTCAAACAACTGCTGATGAGCATCAAGCCGAAGAACTTCGGCGTCATCGTCCGCACTGTTGCCGAAGGAAAGCGAGTGGCCGAACTTGATGGAGAGCTTAAAGTACTACTGAAACATTGGGAGGACGCTGTTGTCAAAATACAAAAAGCGACCAAATATCCTACACTGATTTACGAAGAAACCAGCCGTGCTGTAGGCTTGCTGCGCGACTTGTTCAACCCTTCTTTCGAAAACATCTACGTCAACGATGAAGCCGTGTTCCACGAAATCAAAGATTACGTAGCTCTCATTGCCCCCGAGCGGGCGGGAATCGTAAAGCAGTATAAAGGGCAACTCCCTATCTATGACAATTTCGGCATCACCAAGCAAATCAAGTCCTCTTTCGGAAAGACAGTTTCATACAAAAGCGGTGCCTACCTGATTATTGAGCATACTGAGGCGCTTCACGTAGTGGACGTGAACAGCGGAAACCGCACCAAGAATGCCAACGGGCAGGAGGCCAACGCGCTCGAAGTGAATCTGGGAGCAGCCGACGAACTGGCACGCCAATTGAGGCTGAGAGATATGGGGGGCATCATTGTGGTGGACTTCATAGACATGAATGAAGCCGAAAATAGACAAAAACTTTACGAACGCATGTGTGCCAACATGCAAAAAGACAGGGCAAGACACAACATCCTTCCGCTCAGCAAATTCGGTCTGATGCAGATTACCCGCCAACGCGTGCGCCCGGCAATGGATGTCAATACTACAGAAATTTGCCCCACATGCTTCGGAAAAGGTAAGATCAAGTCCTCCATCCTATTTACGGATACTTTAGAGAGTAAAATTGACTATTTGGTCAATAAACTGAAGATTAAGAAGTTCTCGTTACACCTGCACCCGTATGTTGCCGCCTACGTCAATCAAGGGCTTGTTTCCCTGAGACGGAAGTGGCAAATGAAATACGGATTTGGTATCAAGATTATTCCAAGCCAGAAATTAGCATTTCTGGAATATGTCTTCTACGACCCGCAAGGGGAAGAGATTGACATGAAGGAAGAATTTGAGATTAAATAAAGAAGAGGCGTGTGTGTCATACCCTACTACAGATAACGCAGATTGACAGATTCTTATCGAAAACAGTAATAATCAGTCCACAAAATTTGCGATAATCCGGGGGAATCGAAAGTAAATACTGATTTTTGATGCACTCGCCTCTTTTTTATATCTTGCCTCACCAAGAAAGACAATCTTCCCTATTCCTTATTATTCCCTATCCCGAAAAGAAGAGACAGTATCCCATCCTGTCTAAATGCATGATGATTTCCTGTTAATAAAACAGATAAATTTAAGGCAAAAACTAAACTTTTAAAATATTTTTCGTATTTCACGCTTGTTTGCAATAATATCTTTAGTATATTTGTAGCAGAATCATGGATGCATTGTATGAATACCAACAGCAGAAAAATAGCTGATCATCTATAATTCAACAACTTACCATAAAATTCAACATCCATCAGGTTGATTTTTACGTTCCGATAGGTTGATTTTTGCACTTTGATAACTTTTAATAAACATACAATACGGATGAAAAAATTACTCCTATTATTCTTCACCGCATTTGCGTTCGTCGGAACCGGTAGGGCACAGACAGCCTTCGATTCGATTCGCATCTACTATCGGTTGGGGCATCGCGAGGTAGACACGCTCTACAAGGACAACCGCGCACAACTGACACGTTTCCTGCAATTGGTACGGGAAGCTCACGCATCAAATACCATAGAACAGCTGGTTATAAAATCTTATGCATCCCCCGATGGATCAAATATAGCTAACGAACGGTTGTCGGCCCGACGGGCGGAGTGTATGCGCAACTATCTACTAAGTCACACCGAAGTACCTGACAGCCTGATAAAGGAAGAAGTGGTCGGTATTGCATGGGAAGAATTGCGACATATAGTGGAAACATTAGACGTACCTTGGCGAAACGAGGTATCGGACATCATTGTCAACACACCTATATGGATATACGACAACAATCGCCGTATCATAGACGGAAGAAAAAAACGGTTGATGGACTTGCGTGGCGGCATTCCCTACAGATATATGTACGAGCATCTCTTCCCGGAGTTACGGAGCAGCATAGCCATACAACTCTATTTGAAGACGACGGACGGCAAGGAACATATCGTAGAGAACGCGGATGTATCCTCCGATAAGAATGTGGACGATATGTTTCCCCCTTCGGAAGAGGTTTCAAAAGAGGTGGTAGCAACGAAAGAATTTACAAATACCCAACCGGAATCGTCTTCACTATCAGGTGAAAGCATGCAACCGGTACAAAACAGCGAAGCATCACAACGTCTTGCCCTCAAGACCAACCTACTTTATGATGCTGTACTGATGCCTTCGCTTGAAATAGAATATCGTATCAATGACCGCTGGTCGGTAAACCTGGAGGGCGACATGGCATGGTGGAAGAACGACAGGAAACATAAATACTACCAGCTTGCAACAATCAGCCCGGAGGGACGCTATTGGTTCAAGACCCGTAAACCTTGGCACGGCCACTACGTGGGCATCTTCGGTGGTTTCACGTGGTATGACCTGGAGAATGGGAAAAAAGGTTATCAGGGTGAAGCAGAAATGGTAGGATTGAGCTACGGATATATGTGGCCCATCGGCAAACGGCTGTCACTCGAAGCAGGCATAGGAGTAGGATTCTTACATACACGTTATGAGGAATATTTGCCGAAAGACGGGCATTATGTATATCAGCAAACCAAGCAAATGAACTACTTCGGTCCGCTGAAGCTGAAATTCGCATTCGTATGGCGTTTGTGGAATGAAGAAAAGAAAGGAGGAAGAAAATGAAGCATCGCAAACTCAACATATTATCATTAGTTGCTATTTCGCTATTGCCGTTACTAAGTAGTTGCCGCAAAGACCTGTGTTATGACCACGACATGCATTCAATAGGCTATCGCACTAATGTAAACGCGACTTGGGAACAGGAATGGGAACGCCCATACGGACATCAATGGCAAGAGACGTGGAATGATGACACATACGGAGTAACGTATGACGCCCTGCGACCTGACGCGGCCAAAGGTATAGCAGCACTAGTATATGAGACTACGGAAACCAAGGTAGAAGATGTGCAAGAGTTCCACTTGCCTGCAACCGGCGGATTGCTCTATACCACAGTCAACACACATTCCATACTTTTTTACAATGACGATACCGAATACATCGTTTTCAATAATATAAGTTCTTCAGCAACGGCAAATGCAACTACGCGTACCCGTACCCGTGCAGGGGCTTCCTTTGCCGAACCACACACTGATGAACGCACTGTGAATATGCCCGATATGCTTTACGGTTCGTTCGTTCCCGACTTCGAACCCATAGCCGTGGAAGGAGGACAAAAACTTCCCGTAGTGATGCGACCGCTGGTATTCACCTATCTGGTTCGTTATCAAATCGAGAAAGGAGCACAATACGTAGCACTGGCACGTGGAGCAATGGCAGGCATGGCAGAAAGTGTCTATCTGAAAGAAGGTAGGACAGCAGAAGAAGCTGCTACGTTACTCTTCGACTGCAATCTGACTGACTACGGAGCGGAAGCCCGCGTAACGTCATTTGGTGTACCCGGTTTTCCAGACAGTTACTACAGCAGAGGACTAGAATACGAACGGCATCATGCACTCAATTTAGAATTGATGTTAAAGAATGGCAAGAAACTCAATTTCGAGTTCGACATTACGGAGCAGATGAAGAACCAGCCACGCGGTGGAGTGATCACAGTGGGAGGCATACAGATTTCCGATAAAGACGGAACAGAAGGTGGCTCCGGTTTTGACGCAAGCGTGGATGGCTGGGGAGAATATGAGGATATTGAGTTGAATTTGTAATATCTCCTCAAGAACAGATTTTCAATAATAAAAGAATAGAGATTTCAGACTAACAGACATAAGAGAGTTTAGTATTTATTTTTTTAATTTTAATTACATTTTAAAATGAGAAAACATTTATTTTATTTGGCAGCTGCCATTGTAGCAATGAGCAGTTGTACGGAAAGTGAAGTGGTAGAAGTATCACAGAGTAAAATTATTGGTTTTAATAGTTTTGTAGGAAATCAAACGCGTACAGAACAAAAAGGCCAAACATTGGAAACCTTGAAAGAAGAAGGTAATGGTTTTTATGTATTCGGTACTTACAAAGAAGAAGACAAAGAAGAGGAAACCGTAGTATTTGATGGAAAAACAACAGGTGCACACGTAACATGGGGAGAAAGTTGGGGCTATTCCCCTATAAACTTTTGGTTAGAGAAAGGCACATATAAGTTTGCTGCCTATGCCCCTCAATTAAGCATTACACCTACATTTAATTATGCTAACAATCAAATGACATTCCCCGATTTCGTAACAGATGGAAAAACAGATTTACTTGTTGCAGAAGCTGCTGCAGATGGAATTAAAGGATCTAATCCACGTGTCGTAAATTTCACTTTCAAACATGCTTTATCCAAAGTTCGTTTTACCTTTATTGACGGCTGGCGTAATGACGTTATATTAAGTATTACCCAAATAAAATTGAAACAAGTCAAATCTAAAGGTACACTTACTACACCTGGGAATTTACAAGGAGCCGGTGCCATTAGCAAAAATAACTGGCAAATTCAAAATGACAAAGTTGAGTTTGAAGATAAAACAGGAATAGAATTGAAAGTACTTAATAGTAAGCACCTATTTGACAATTTTATAATTCCTCAAACAATTGACGATATTGAACTTGAGTTTACCGTATCTGTCAGAAATCCCAACAATACATTTATTGAACTTGACAAAGAGAAAAATACTGTAAAAACTATCACCGTTCCTTTATCAACTGGAACTGTAACAGAATGGATTCCTGGAAATGCTTACAACTATAAATTGACAATCAGTGGTACTACTTTTGGTCTAAAACCAATTCAGTTTGATGTTACAGAAGTAAGTGATTGGAATGAACTGGATGATCAAGACATAACTGATGGCGTTACAAATATTGTAACGCCTAAAAACCCCTAATTTTATCTTCTAATTTTCATCCTAACAAAGAATAAAGATAAAAATTAGATAACCTACAGGCCGTTCGGGGTTGAATGTCCCCGTTCGGCCACTACGTCGGAAGAAAAGAGGAAACCGACACACGATGTATGATGCCGTAGCAATGTACAACGGACTCATAAGAACAGAAACATAACTAAAAAACAAAGATATGCTAATGAAAAGAAGACTTCCGGTCTTACCGGTATGTATGTTGCTCTTCCTGCTAACAGGATGTTCCAGCGAGATAGAGAACGGATGGGAAGAAGATGGAAAGGCCATACGGTTCTCTCTCCCCACACTTACACGTACGATCATAAACGGTCTGACGGATCTGAAGAAAGACGGAAACGCATACGCCGTATGGGGACAATTTACATCGAATACAGAAAACGGACAAGCAACACAACTGTTCAACCAAGAATCCATTATATACAATGCAGGAACGGATAAGTGGGATTACACCACCGAAGAACGTTTTTGGTACACCGGTAATACTTATCATTTTCATGCGCTCTACCCACATCCCCAAGCCCTTATATCCGGCACCGTTGCATACGATTATAACCAAGCCCCCTCAGGCCAATTGTCCATCAATAATTTCAATGCCCTATCCGGAAACACTTTAGAAGAAAAGGTTGATTTACTGTACGCCAACCATACTGATATCGACATAACTACTGAAAATGATATTCCACAATACGGAGTATCTTTAGCATTCAAACACCTACTGTCGCGTGTTTCTTTCGTCGGCCGCTCCGATGAGAAATATTTAGGTACAGAGCGACGTATCATTATCGATTCAGCACGCCTATATGGCATCAAAACTATCGGTAACTGGAACAGTGAAACGATAAATGATACCCCCCCTTCCGGCTCGTGGACACTTATTGGAGACCCACTTACCAACGGGTCGGATGAATATAACTTTTCTTCGGAGGAACCGTTGCCCACAGAAGGCATCAGCATCTTCGGAGACAACATACTATTTATTCCGCAATCTCTAACGGATGCCATCTTTGAAATCAAGTATCATTATAATATTGGTGCTCCCGAGCAACGCACCATTACGTTCAACTTATCCGACTATACTGCGACATGGGAACCAGGCAAAAGTTACCGCTATCCCTTCACCATAAGTAATCATATATTCTTCCAGACCCCCACTGTGGAAGAATGGAAGTACGCTCCTGTCAACGGGTCGGATTTCAATGTTGACGTCGATTAGAAAAACATAAAATTTGAATATCAAAAACAATACCATATAACTATGAACATACGTATCTATAAATGCCTTGCATACACATTGCCACTGCTATTCCTGCACACGGCATGTTTACCGGAGAACATCGGCGAGAAGAAGGAATGGTCGGAATACAGTCATAACGATATCACGTTTGCCAGCCCTACCATAATGATGAATACCCCCGAAACACGCGCTACACTGATGAACAACATCACGCAAAATACAGTATTCGGCGTATTGGGATATTGCGTACCCTATCAATTGGAGTCAGACATCGACAACTACCAAGGAGGGACATCCGACTGGTTGGTCAAGAAGAGCCTGTCGCATGCTGATGTAATGTATAAGGAACCCATATTCTATGATGGTGCAAAGTGCGTGTATAGCAAGGATGGTATCACCTTCAATGAACCGAAACATTGGTATACATCAGACGAAGCAAAAGTAACAAATACCGACCTGTTCCAGTACACCTTTATTGCTTACCATCCTTATAATAACTCCGAAGCTGCCGGTTCCGGTTTCAGTATGACTCCTGCCGATGAAAAGACACGTGGCATCCCTAACCTAACATATACCATGCCATATCCGGCGAGTACCGATATCCGTACCGAACTAAACACGGAAGATGCCCAAGACGTCATGATAGCCGCCGTATTTGATCATGTCCCCACGCAAGGAGCCATACAACTGGATTTCAGACATTTGCTTACAGGTTTACGCCTGCAAATCAATAACTACAACCCGACAGTAGCCAATAATCCGAATGCCAATACCGTCACTATCCGTTCACTGTCCATTGATGGAAATTTCTATCGTGTAGGCAATGTAGACTTCACTCCTGCTGACCCTACACTGACGGTGACAGACGACAAGTACTCTGGAACATTCCCTTTTATAAAAAACGATGGGCAACCACTCAGCATTTCACCCAACTCTGCTGCAATTGTAGGAGTTAGCGAGAGCAAGCCGCAAGGTACTACACTACTATTGCTCCCCAAACTTGACGCACAGGCCGATGGTTCCACATCGGCAGTGCCATATCTCGGTACCAATAAGAACATCCATATCACCTATTCTTATCACGGACAAGCGGAACAAACAAAAACGATTAGCAATTTCTCTCTCGGGCGTATCCCCGAACAAGGAACGTGCTACACCATCAACCTGAATTTCATTGGCGACCAACTACTGCTTATGTTCACAGCCGATGATATTGAATACTGGGAAAACGGTTCCGACAATGATATTATTATCAACTAAATGACACTCAAAAAACAACAACATGCGTATGAAAATAGCTCACATAACATTCCTGGCCTCGTTACTCTGTCTCACGACAGGCATCACATCCTGCGTGCAGGAGATAGACGACATCCATACTGTACTCCCACAAGACGGAGTTACCCTGACAGCCATCTGCGACAAGATGTTGCCGCAAACAACATTGACACGTGCCAACGAACTTACCCCTAAAGATACCGAAGAAAAAAAGATAAAAACATTACATCTCTTCTTCTTCGACAGCCAAGGGCAATTTCTCAAACCTAACAACAATAATACCACCGGTGCCTATTACAGAATAGAAGTAGAAGAAGGACAACAGGCTTCACTTACCATCCCGGAAGATGCATTCGTAGGACAGAATGCCCTAACCAACGTACAAGTCTATTCTGTAGCCAACATTTACGGACATCAGTTCCGCACCCAATGGACAGAAGGTGGAGACATCGTAA
Source organism: uncultured Bacteroides sp. (assembly GCF_910585845.1). Classification (GTDB taxonomy): domain Bacteria; phylum Bacteroidota; class Bacteroidia; order Bacteroidales; family Bacteroidaceae; genus Bacteroides. The sequence goes on from NZ_CAJUHF010000022.1 coordinate 30,617, forward strand.
AAGGAGATAAAGATGATCCCGATAAAGAGATAATTATAACCCGGCTTTCCGACCTACAAAACTGGCTTTACCGCCCCACACCGCGTGAAGACATCAGTAAGCTACCCGAACCGGGAATGCCAATGGTAGGACTTACCACAGGCGTAGATTTAAGCCAAAAGAATCAAACCATCCAAATCAAAATGCAAGCACTCATGGCACGTGTGGACATAACCGTTAGACTGGATGCCAACCAAACCAATCACGACCGTTCACTCCCCAAACTACAATTGATAGAGTATGGTGTACGTAATATGCCTTACTTCGTTCCCTTCACTCCGCCTGCCGTCAACGCAGACGGTACTCCGGACGAAACAACAGAAATTCCTGAGTACGAAGGCGATGAAAGCCAGAACCCTAACATTGCCCGCAAACGTACCGTGAAATATGAAGGACGTATTCTGCACGACCAACAAGCAACTGAGACTTTCAGCTATTATACTTACGAGAATGTACAGAAACCTACCAAGGAACCCCAATACCCCACGGGTGTCGATCCGAACGACGAGTCTGTTACCCAACGCTGGAAACGTACCATTGCCGATAAGAATGCATCTGCCGTTGTACTGAAAGGTATCTACACCACGCATCAGGGACTGACCTACACGGCCGATTTCAACATCTATATGGGTAGTAATACTTACAATAACTTTGAAGTGCGCCGCAACCGCTGTTACAAGAACAACATCACTATTTGCGGTCTGGACTACGTACGAAATAGCGACGAAGAGAAATATACATTCGACGGACGTGTGAATGTCATCACAGACAACCCGATTTACATCTCCATTGTCAATGAACGCAAACTCGACGCCCATTGGAATATTGTACCCATGGACCTTTACTTCCTGCGCCGCGAAGCCGGCATAACCGACCTTGAATCATACGTAGATGTCAGCCTTGAAGACCCTGTTACCGGAGAGGCACCCGACTGGATACGAATGGAAATGATTGACTCTAAGACTATGCAAGAAGGTAAAAAAGAAGAAGGTTTCATCCAAGGAGGTAATTTTGCAGCTGGGACAGGAGCACGAGAGTATTTCTATACAAATCTTGTTACTGAGACATTAAAAGACAATACCAAAATCAGGGTATCAGGACCGGACCACGGTTCTCGTTCCCGCATTTATTTTTATGTGGATGAGAATGCTTCTGTACGCGACCGTTCCGCCATAGTATATATTACTTATAATAATAAGGAGAACGACAAGCGCGAGCGTACACTTGAATTGGATCAGAGAGGATTGCTGCGGGTACAAGGAATAAAAAACAACAAGAATATTGATTGCTATATAGAATACTACGAAGAATACATTGACCATCGTGACCCGTTGGATAACCATGAGCAGGATAATGTTTATTATAAAGGTTTACCGTGGGCACGAGAAGGGGCATGGCTTGCTACAAATGCAGTAATAGGACAATCAAATCTTAGCGGAAATTGGCATCCTTTTAGTCCTTGCGAGGTTTATAACAATGGACAAGAAATGACTAAGCACATCTTTAAGAACTTACAAAACAGGATTACACCTATAAATGTAATGAAAACATATCCAGATGACATTCCCCCTTCTGCACTTCATTATTGTCGTGCAAAGAATCGACGTAATCCAGACGGGACTTATGAAGAGAACTGGTATATGCCGGGTATTAGCGAATTAGAACAAGCGATAGAAATATATTTCAGCACTTTTGAGGAATTTCAACAAAACTATTATTGGTCCTCTGCGACAGCAAAAGATCCAAACACAACAGGAATACTAGGAATACCAACTCTCCAAGAAAATGAAAATCCAGAATATGCACGTGCCACAATGTATTGCCCACCTGAACGAATCCCCTCAGATCAAACTAATCCATGGATTCAAAGTGGTTCAAAAGGGCCAAGTCATAATTACACCGGTGGTGGAAATGAAATAAAAGGAGGTAATCACGGTGAATACTATAGCGGTCGTGCACCCAAAACCACCGTATTTCGCGTACGTGCTTTCCGTAGCATAAACAATGTCCAACAATAACTTGACAAATTAAGAGACATAATTTAGGGATACGCTATAAATGTTCTAAAAATTAAAATGGCATTAAAAAGGGACATTCAGTAAATGGCAAAAAAACGGCCAACTAATTCATACTAAAAGCATTGTGAATTAGTTGGCTGTTTTTTTGTATCTTTAGATAGGGATATTCAGTAAATGTCCCTAACAGGATGTTTCTTGCTTATCCAGATTACCGTATCTTATCTCTTGCATGCCAAACAATATTAGTACTCCTGAAATAGACCTTCTACGCCCCGCAAAGAGAAGAGATGACATGAAGACCGAATCCTCATAGAAAGAAGCCGAAAGATATCATAGTAGCCACATTCCACTCATTTCCGATATAGAATACATCAACAGACGGAGTAAGCGTCCAACGTCTGAAACGAGTGTCTATCCCCAATCCGGCAACTACCGCTATCCCTTTCTTATCCTTCTTACATCCCAGTGTAACCTTCCCATCGTCAGCGCTGACCGGATAGTAATCACCGTAACGGGAAGACCTGACGCCATAACCTACAAGTCCCTTGACATATACGTCAAACAGTTTGTTCTCGCTCTGAAATATCTCATAGCCGGGTCCGATAGCTCCCAACAGCACGTTCCGTTCATCGTGGATACTGAAAGGAACACCCTTTTGCATCACACTTTTCCCGCCGTCATGGGTTCCCCAATGTCCCATCAGTTCACCGAAAAGCTGCTCCGACATATAGAAACGGGCACGCACATCAAGCGCAAATCCTTTTGAAGAATAGGCATCCGACATCCATTCATAACCGAATCCGATGCTATAAAGCGCCGCCCCATCCTTGATACCACTCTCTTGGGCCGACACATCATGACACCAGTGCGACATAAAGAGTATGGCAACAAGCAAGAACAACCGTTCGCGGATGAACTTATATGGGTATCGTATGCAAAAGTGTGTGGCAAACTTGACTTTAGATGTTCTACAAACCCAAGATCGTGTCATTTCCCTGTAGGATTATATTGCTCTGCAATGGTAGTAAAATCGAATGCATCAATCTCTTTATTTGCTATCTTTTGACACAATACAGGATCGTCGGAAAGATATGCCTGCCACTGTTTGCGCATATACGAACGGCTGGATATGCTTCTGCCGAAAAGTATCGGACAGTCGTCGTTCTGGCGCCGGATGCAATATTTTATCCCCTCGTCCCTACTATATGTGATGAGTAAAGCCCCATCTTTGGCAAGACTGTATGAATGACCATACGCCGTGATGAGAAGATGGTCTCCCACGCTGTTCAAGACCTGCCAGTTCTTGAATGTACGGAAACGCTGTTCGCCTTTTTTAGTGTATGGCATCTTGCAATCCGTATACACAAGCGTCTGCTGTTTCTCCGGATGTCCTTTGCGTGCCAGTGTCATGTATTGAATATTCTCGCTCTTGACCTTCTTCCTTCCTTCGTCCGTTTTGATGCTGATGGTCTTGGAACCGGAAACGAGGTTGGAAGAGCGTTGTCCGCCTATTCGTCCGGTAATCAGTTGATTGTCTTTCGTTGTAATTTCCGTATCGTAGTAGGTTGTACCACCGATTACAAGTTCTACGATTTGACAGGAATGAAGTGTCAGTGCGCTCCATACAGCCATAGCAGCCAGTAGAAGGTTGGATGTTTTAAACTGTTTCATAATAGTTAAATTTGGTTGATGCCCCAAAATTAGGGCATGGCAACCAAATAATCTTCAACATAGGTTGAGAGTAGAATCTACAGGGAAGTAGAATCTGCAAAGGTCAATTCTTTCCGAATGCGGCTCAGATGCGTGGGCGTAATTCGCAAAAAGGAGGCAAGCTCTTTAAGCGTGATATTCTGTAGAAGTTCCGGACAGCTGTTCAGTAAGGCAAGATAGCGTGTTTTGGGCGACAGAGTATGCAAACTCAGATATTGTGTATAGGCTTGGTTAAATAAACCTTCAGCCAACATCCGATACTGTACCGGTGAGTTTTCAAGCTGGCATTTCAATTCGGAAGCCGGACACTGCATGACTTCCGCATCCGTAGCTGCAATTATGTTTGTCTTTATCGGTTTCTCGTGCATAGTGCTCAGAAAATCACCGACTATGCAACCTTCGAACACAAACCCTGTGATAGATTCGTCCCCTTTTGCATCTGTCAGGGTATATTTGAAGTACCCTTTCCGGATAAAGCCAAAATATTTGATGAGGTCACCGCACAAAACAAAAGGTTCTCCTTTCCGATAATATGTCAATGTACCCTTTCGTGAACAAAGTTCACGCCAGTAAGTCATATCTATAACATCTATGTATGTATTGAAATTTTTCATTTTCAATTGTTTGGCAAATATGTCTATATGGACTATCCTTTATATAAAGTTGCTAAGAAAGCACAGCTGGAAAAGCTTAGCGGAAACAGCTTACAACGCCAGGCGATAAATCTCCTTACTATCCTCCTTAGTCAATTTCACATAGTTACCTACCAGTTCCCCCTTATTGCGATGCAGGCTATCTGCCAGACGGTCGATATCCGGATGCTCAATGCCCAACTCTTTAAAGCTGACCGGCAACCCCATAAAGCGGAAGAAGTGTTTCAAACGAGCCACTCCTGCCAAAGACATCTCTTCCAAGTCTTCCGATTCGGGAATGCCGAAGACGCGGTTGGCAAATTGAGCTATCTTCCTGGGATGACGTTCAGCCATGAAAGTCATCCATGCCGGCACGATGACAGCCAATCCAGCCCCATGCGTTACATTATAGATGGCACTTACTTCATGCTCTAAGAAGTGTGACGCCCAATCCTCTTCACACCCCACCCCACAGGTACCGTTATGGGCAATCGTTCCGCACCACATGATATTGGCACGCGCACCATAATTTTCCGGGTTCTGCTTGATGCGATAAGCCTCTTTGATGATAGCCGTCAGCGTACCTTCACATACTCGGTCGGCAATCTCCACATCCTGCGTATTGGTGAAGTAACGTTCCATGATATGCACCATCATGTCGACAATGCCACAGGCGGTCTGGAAAGGCGGAAGTGTATAAGTCAGCTCAGGATTCATGATGGAGAAGACAGGACGCAACAACTCCGGCACACGCAGACTCAGCTTCTGAAGCGTATCTACTTTCGTAATGACCGAATTGCCCGAACCTTCGCTGCCCGCAGCAGGAATGGTCAATACGACGGCCACCTTCAATGCCTTCGCCACTTTGGCCTTGCCTATAAAGAAATCCCAAAAGTCACCCTCGTATGGCACACCGGCAGCAATCGCCTTTGCTGTATCTATGACCGAACCACCACCTACGGGAAGCAACAGGTCGACCTGCTCACGACGGCAAATCTCAATACCTTCATACACTTTCGTATCCACAGGATTAGGCTGTACGCCCCCCATCTCACAATACTGTATATCCGCCTCTTGCAAAGAATGTTTTACCCTGTCCAACAGTCCGCTACGCACTACCGAACCACCACCATACACGATCATCACTTTCCGTGCACCATATTTATGTGCCAACACTCCCACCCGACTCTCTGTTCCTTTGCCAAAAACAAATTCGGTAGGGCTGTAAAAAACAAAATCATTCATGCCCCATCTATTTTATTAAATCATTTTATTCAGCTTTTAGAGCCTGTTTAAATTTCCTTCAAAAAGTTTTTTATTCATCCTCAAAAATAACTCTCAAAAGAAAGCTGAACAAAATTTAAACAGACTCTTAGATATCCATCACAAAAATAGTGATTTGTTCGGAACAACGAATCACTGACAAATAAAAACATATCATCTTTCGTTTGACTCCCCGACCCAAGAAATGTCCCAATAATCGCCCATACCTTCTTCCTATATCCCCATAATCAACCGAAACATTCTTTTATAATCGTTAAATAGTTTCAAAAGACGTCCTCCGGTACATCCATTTGCAAATATAAAATATACTTTTGCAAAAAAAATAAAAATGGGAAAAGAATTATCAAACAGGATTCAAACTTCATTGCTGAACGCAGCAGAAAAGAAACTTTTGATATGGCTGGCAGAAAGACAACCAAAATGGATGACTTCAGATATCCTGACTTATATAGGAGTATTCGGCGCAATAGTCTGTGCTTTAGGTTTCATATTGGCACATATAGACAGGAATTATCTGTGGATTTCATCTTTAGGACTGTTAATCAATTGGTATGGTGATAGCTTAGACGGCACATTGGCTCGTGTACGTCATGCCCAACGCCCTATTTACGGGTTCTTCATAGACCATACGCTGGATGCCATTACCATTTGTATCATGTGCATTGGTGCAGGACTTTCTCCGATGTTCAGACTGGATGTTGCCATGTTGGTTTTGGCCGGTTATCTGGTTCTATCCATTTACACCTATATCTCCACCATCATCAAAGATGAATTCCGACTGACCTACGGTAGCTTCGGTCCTACTGAATTCCGATTGGTCATCATCCTTATCAATACCATCTTTATGTACACTGCCTTGCCGGAACTGACTTACACCATCTCCGGACAGACATTGGGAATATTCGACATTGCCGGTCTGCTGATTGCCGTATTTCTCTTCGTGGCATGGCTCAGCCAGTTCGTTACCGACCGACGCATCTTATCAGAACGTGACCCATTGAAACCTTATAACCCCGAAAACAAAGACTGACAGCCTTGCGTACTTATTTAGAATTTGTAATAAGCCGCCTGTTGGGTACAGGTGTGGATACGTTCATTTTGTGGATATGCTCAAGCTTCTTATTCAGCGGATATTGGGGAGTTTATGTCGTCTCCCCCGTTATTTCGTTTGAATTTGCAGTAATGAGTAACTTTCTGTGCTCGTACTATTGGATATGGAAAAACCGTATAAGCGGCAGATGCAAACGTGACTTCTGGATCCGCTTCTCCATTTTCAATCTCTCTTCCGTTGTCGGTTTCTTGGTAAAGATGTTCTTCCTACTGGTGTTCCAACGGATATTTGAATGGGACGTAATTGTATGCAATTGGGCGGCTTTGCTCATTTCCGGATTATTCAATTACTTCCTGGCGGACACGATTGTTTTCAGAAAGAAGTTCTTGTTCGGGAGAAGCGAAGAGGCTGTTTAAATTTTGTTCACTCTTCTTTTGAGAATTCCTTTTGTAAGAAGATAGATCCTCTTATTTCACGATAATACGGAATCGGGTCAACCCGTCACTGTATGTGCGTAATGAGAACGAGCACCCGTGGCGCGTCAGTACCTCGCGGATAAACACCAATCCTATCCCCTGCCCGTTCGGTTTCGTAGAGAAGAAAGGACTGAAGATCTTCGCTTCCGTTTCCTTCGTCATACCAGGACCGTTGTCCACCACTTCAATCGTACCCGGTGCAATCGTACGCACCACAATCCGCCCTTGGGCAGTAACGGTGCCTTCGGGAGCATGTTCTATACTCTCTACTGCATTCTTTATGATATTCACCAGCACCTGCTCGAAAAGTATGGCATCCAAACGGGCATCTTCCATGTCCGGATCATACTCTTCCACCAGCAGAATGTCGCGGTCGGCACACATCCCTTCCATAAAGCGTTTACACATAGCGACCAGGTCATTCACCTTCACCAGCGCCAAAGTGGGTTCGGGAATTTTCACCACATCGGCAAAACGGGTAATGAAACGGCTCATGGAGAAGCAACGTTCCATACAAACCCGCATCACTTCGCAAATATCCTCCATATCGTTGTCCGTAGAGAGTGCCTGTTCGACAGTGTCGAGCGTGGACGTAATGCCAGCCGTCGTATTATTCACCTCATGCGCAATCATCCGGATCACCTTCTCATACGCTTTCTTCTCGGCACGCATCACTTCGTCCGTCATCTTCTCTATCAGGTAGAAGGGATGATGGAATCCCCTATCGATAAAAGAAGAATGAGTGCACTTATAAATATTGGCATCATTCAGTTGCACGACTGACGTATGGTCTTTGGGAATGGCAGCAAGTTCTTCTGCCAAGGGAGAATCAATCTCCTCAATCCTCTTGCCCATCACCTCTTCCAGTTGCACCCCCATCATTTTCAATCCCATCGGATTGAGCTGCGACACTTCGCCATCCAATGTAGTGATGACCACTCCCATAGGGGAAGCCTGAATCAGCAGGTCCAAAAAGTGATTCTGCTCACGCAGACGCAAGCGTTCATTCTTCAGTTGCTCCATCATACGGTTGAAGACATTTACGATACGGTCCGTCTCATATTGTCCCACTTTACTGAGTCGGCTACTGAAATCCTGTTCGCGCAACAACTCCATACCACTGCCAATGATGTTCATCGGTTTCACGATCTTACGGTAGAAGACAATCAGAAACATCAGAATAAAAACAATGCCCCCCTCCACCATATAAAGATGCAATGGCTGTATTCCTTTCGACAAATAGATCAGCATTCCGCCTAACCCCAAAAGGAAAAATACGAGTATGGAAAAATAGAACTTTATTCGCACATCTTCAACTATTGATACCTCACTTCTCGCTAACCGTTATATTAAATTTCTCCAATCGGCGATAAAGCGCAGCCCGACTGATGCCGAGTGCCACAGCCACTTGACTGAGATTTCCCTTATAGTGTTCCACTGCCTGCATGATGGTCTGGCGTTCTATTTCATCCAGCGTCATACCGGCTAATGAAGAAGTTCCTAAAGCCTTTGCCGGTTCATCATACCGCAGATACTGCGCATCAAAATCCGAGGCTTCCAATGTCTGCTTTCCGCTGACAAGTATGGTGCGTTCCACCAGATTCTTCAGTTCACGTATATTTCCCGGATAAGGCAGGCGGGAAAGAAAGTTGATGGCATCTGCCGAGAATTCGGTACGTGGCAACCCGTTCACTTCCGCCTGGCGGTCGGCAAAATGGCGCGCCAACAAAGGGATGTCTTCACGACGCTCACGCAGTGCAGGCAGTTGCACGGTTATCAGATTGATGCGGTAGAACAAATCTTCGCGGAAAGTACCTTCCGATACCATCTTCCGCAGGTCGGCATTGGTAGCAGAAACCACACGAATATCCGTCTTGCGCGGACGGCTGTCGCCCAGCACTTCAAAAGTCTGATCTTGAAGCACACGAAGCAACTTCACCTGACAAGAGAGGTCAAGCTCGCCAATCTCATCCAAGAAGATAGTACCCTTGTTTGCCAATTCAAAACGTCCTACCCTATCGGCAGTGGCATCCGTGAATGCACCTTTCTTATGACCGAACATCTCGCTCTCAAAAAGACTTTGCGATATTCCTCCCAGATTGACTTTCACAAACGGCTGTTTCGCCCGCTGACTATTGATATGAATGGCTTCGGCAATCAATTCCTTACCCGTTCCACTCTCGCCGGTTATCAGTACGGATGCATTGGTACGTGCAATGCGTGCCACGGTATTCAATACCTGCATCAGTCCCTGCGACTTACCTATGATATGACTGCGATTCAGCGTCTCACTTTGTTCTTCCGGCACTTCCTTCGGGGCAGCCGTCAGTTCGAGAGCCGTCTCAATACGTTGCAGCAGGGCGGCATTATTCCAAGGTTTCGTAATAAAATCGAAAGCCCCCGCCTGCATGCCTTGCACCGCCAGTTGGATGCTCCCCCATGCCGTCATCAGTATAACGGGCACATCGGGACGAAAGAGCTTGACTTGCTTCAACAAGGTCAGCCCTTCTTCTCCTGTCGTGGAAAGAGTGAAATTCATATCCATCAAGATAAGGGAAGGAGCTTCCATACGGACTATCTCCATCGCTTCGCGAGGACCGGGAACAGCCTGCGCCATATATCCTGCCCGCTTCAACATGAAACTAAGAGAAGAACGTACTGCACTATCATCGTCAATTATCAGTATCATACTATCTTTTATCTTTTTACAGTTTGCAAAAATAATGATTTCATCACATAAAAAGCATTATTCGAGAATTAAAGGAGCTTATCACTTCGCCGCGCTCCGTTAAGAGTCAAAAACCAATACCCTACTTCCTCACAATCTCCTCAAAGTCCGCCTCCAGTTCGCAATTGCGTTCAAAGTCCCAAAGGGTCAGGCTGCGGATCTGATAGAAATAATACCAATAATGGTATAATTCATTGATATGTTTCTGCCTTGCCGCGTCTTTCGAATTTTGCGCATCGTTCAGGTCCAGTGTACTTATCTGACCGATCATAAAGGTCTCCACACTGGTCTTATAACGTTTTTCGGCTATATCGTCAGCTTCTTGAGCTATATTCAGCTGTTGTGCCTGATTATTAAAGTTGGACACCAGCAAAAAGATATTCTGATTGAAATTCATCTGTTCCTGACGGATTCGGGAGAGAACAACTTCACGATTGCTCTTTGCCACACGCACTTTGCCGCGACGTTTTCCCCAATCCAGAATAGGCACCTTCACGCCCACCTGGACAATCTGATTATCCAGCAAATCCTGATATGCAGTCGAAAGGGTATGATTCTGCCCCGTATATCCCACACTTGCAAAAAGGTCGATGCTACGCAAGTTTCCGCGGGCGATAGCCACTTCATAGTCCGCCTCCAACTGACGACGACGGATATTCTGCGCAAACGAGTTACGCTCCAATGCCTTGTTCAGCACGAAGTTATACTCCATGTCTATGGCGGGAGCCTGGCCGGGTATGGTGGGAATCAGGTTCACCTCTTCCGACAATCCCAAGAAAGAACGCAACTGAAACATATTCGCATTCAGGCTGCTTTCGGCTTCGGTCACGTCCGCCTTACTCTGCAAGACATTCAGTTTCAGCTGCAACAGGTCATTCTCTGAGATCTGCCCCATCTTGCGCTTGGCAATGGCCACTTCGTAAAGCCGGTCGGCATTCTCCTTATTCTGATAGGCGGTCTTCAGGATTTCTTTGGCTATCAACAGATTGAAATAGTAGGATATGGTCCGCATTGTCACCTCTTCGGTAGCTGTGATGAAGGCGGCTTTCGCTTCGGCATACCGCACAGGCTCTATGCGGCGGTTCCACTTCAACGCATTCACTCCGAAGATAGGTTGCGTCAACTCCAGGCTGACGGGAACGGACATGAACTGCTTGTCTCCTCCGGAGCCCAACTGTTTGATGTATTCCAGCGAAGAGGCAAGCGACAGTTTACCGCCCGTGAACCATAAGTTCTGGTCGACAGAAAGAGTACCGGACAACCCCAGTGTATTGTTGCGCACAAAGGAGTAGGAACCGTCCGAATTCTGATAGCGGCTATACGATTTATTGTAATTGGGCAACGTACCATTCAGGTTCACTTCCGGCAACAGATCCGCACGGAAAGTACGGTATTCCCAGTAGGCAGTTTTCAGTTCGTTCAGTGCTACGGCCGCATCCACTGACTGTGTACGTGCCAAAGCTATCGCTTCACTTAAAGTGATGAGACGTTCACGTTCGTTTGCCGATGTATCGTCCTGCGCAAAAGCAACGAACGGAAACAGCATCCAGGCTGCTAATAAAATATTCCTTTTCATGTTTATCAAAAAAAATAGTTGCCAACAGAAAAGCAAAGAGTGTGCCAAAGCAGCAGAACCCTTCCGGAAAGGGGAAAGTGTCCGTTTCCGAACAGTAGGGATGTTCGTTTATGAACGCTATACTTTTACGCCTCACACCTTAGAACCTGTTTAAATTTCCTCCAGAAAGTCTCAAAAAAGGCTGAACAAAATTTAAACAGGTTCTTAACTCCAGTCAAAGCACGCCTTTCGAGCTGGGCAACTCAAAATGATAGATATCCCGCTTTACCGCCATCTTCACTGCACGTGCCAGAGCTTTAAAGATACCTTCTATCTTGTGATGTTCGTTCTGTCCTTCTGCTTTTACATTCAGGTTCATCTTGGCCGCATCGCTCAGGGACTTAAAGAAATGCAAGAACATTTCGGTCGGCATTTCTCCTATCTTCTCGCGATAGAATTCGGCATCCCAAACCAGCCACGGCCGGCCACCGAAGTCCAGGCAGACTTGGCAAAGGCAATCATCCATAGTCAGGGCATACCCATAGCGCTCAATGCCGCGTTTATTGCCCAATGCCTGATAGATACACTCTCCCAAAGCAATTGCAGTGTCTTCGATGGTATGATGTTCGTCTACTTCCAGATCACCCTGCACGCGGACGGTAAGGTCCAGACCGCCATGTTTGCCTATCTGCTCCAGCATGTGATCGAAAAATCCCAAACCGGTACGGATATCACAAAGTCCGTTCCCGTCGAGGTTCATCGAAACAAAAATATCCGTCTCCTTTGTCGTGCGCCGTACTTCCGCCGTCCGTTCTCCGGCAAAAAGGAATTCGGCAACCTTATCCCAATCCCTCGTAGCCAAAACACATACTTGCTCCAAACCTTCGCAGGAGGTCGCTCCGCCTTCACTTGCAGGTTTCAGCAACGACTTGTCATCTTGCAGGAAGATGGCACGACATCCCAGGTTCTTTGCCAGTTCCACATCCGTAGGGCGGTCACCTATCACGAAGCTGCCTGCCAAGTCGTAGTCGGGGTTATTCAGATATTTGCCCAACATCCCCGTTCTCGGTTTCCTTGTGGGCGCATTGTCTTCCGGCATACTGGGATCGATAAATACTTCATCGAAAGTAACTCCTTCGCCTTCCAGCGTCTTCATCATCAGGTTATGCGCAGGCCAGAATGTCTCCTCCGGAAAAGAAGCCGTTCCTAATCCATCCTGATTGGTCACCATAGCAAACTCAAAATCCAGTTTGCTGCGGATGAACCCCAGATTACGCATCGCCTTAGGATAAAACTCCAACTTATCCAATGAATCCAGTTGGTAATCGACGGGCGGTTCTATCACTAACGTTCCGTCACGGTCTATAAATAATACTTTCTTCATGATATCACAATATTATAGTCTGTTCTTTTTCTTTAGCGATTAAGTCAGGGAGTTAAAGGCATTCCTTCGGTAAGAAAAGCCGATTCATACAGGGAGAAAACTTAATCTCGCGGCGCGAGATGTATATCTCAGCAGCCAAGATGTATATCCCAGCAGGCGAGATGCACATCTCGCGCCGCGAGATCAAGTTTTCAATACGAGTCATTCCCTTTTTCTCCCTAACTGAAACGGTTTTCCTCCGTGAGAGAAACAGCTTTCTCCTACGAATGAAAGCATTTCTCCTCGTACTTGCCCAATGCCTCCATCAGTTTGTCATTCTCCACACGTGTCCCTACCGTCACCCGTAAGCAATTGCCGCAAAGCGAAACGGTATGACGGTTGCGGACAATGATTCCTTCGCCTACCAGATAATTGTAGATCCTCACCGCATCCGTCACCCGTGCAAGAAAGAAGTTCGCATCCGATGGGAAGACCTTTATCGTCAGCGGCAACTCCGAGAACCTGCCGACCAGTTCATCTCTCTCTTCTTTCAGATTTTTCACCCAACGCTCTATCTCGTAGTATTTATGCAGCATTTCCATCGCCTGCTTCTGGGTGAGTTGGTTCACATTATAGGGATATTTTATCTTGCTCAGAATGCTGATGATATCCGTAGAGGCAAATGCCATTCCCAAACGGATAGCTGCGCATCCCCAAGCTTTCGAGAAGGTTTGAAGTACAATCAGATTCGGATATTGCTCCAACTGCTGCAAGAACGAAGGAGCATCGGAAAAGTCATTGTATGCCTCATCCAAGATGACCAGTCCTGCAAAAGCATTCAATACTTTTTCTATTTCTCCACGCAGCAGGTCATTCCCCGTAGGGTTGTTGGGAGAACAGAGGAATATCAGTTTCGTCCGCTCATCCGCAGCTGCCAGCAACTTATCTGCCGAGAACTGGAAATGTTCATCGAGCAGTACTTTGCGATATTCCACGTCATTCACATCGGCACATACCTGATACATGCCGTAAGTAGGGTCTATAGCCACGACATTATCCCGCCCCGGTTCGCAAAATGCACGGAACACAAGGTCGATTGCCTCGTCACTGCCATTTCCCAAGAAGATGTTTTCAGGAGCGACTTTCTTGATTTTCGATAGTTCCGCCTTCAGTTCCCACTGCATCGGATCGGGGTAACGATTGTGTGGCAGATTATAGGGATTCTCATTGGCATCGAGAAACACCGATGCCGACAAGCCTTTATATTCATCGCGCGCCGAAGAGTAAGGCTTCAGCCTCCAGATGTTCGGACGGGTCAGTTCTTCTAACGGTTTCATTTTAAGATTTATGATTTGTAAGTTATGAATGATGAGTTATAGATTATGAGTTATGAATCTTGGATTATAATTCACTCTCAACTCTCTATCTTCAACTCCCAACTGATTAAAATTCTACTATTTTCACCTTTCCATTTTCCACTTCTCAATTCTTACGGTCACTGCATTCTTATGAGCATCCAGGTGTTCGTTCGATGCCATCTCTTCAATAGCGGGACCGATGTTCATTATTCCTTCCGGACGGATTTCCTGGAATGTCACCTTACGGATGAAGCTGTCGAGGCTTACTCCGCTGTATGCTTTTGCATATCCATTGGTGGGCAGGGTATGATTCGTTCCTGACGCATAGTCTCCGGCACTCTCCGGTGAGAATGAACCTAAGAAGACAGAGCCGGCATTCACTACCTGTTCTGCAACCTGCATGTAGTCAGCAGTTTCTATTATCAAGTGTTCGGGGGCATATTCATTGGTCAGTTCCAAGGCCTCTTCCATATCTTTCACTACAATCAGCTTGCTGTTGGCAAGAGACTTCTCGGCAATTTCCTTCCGGGGAAGAAGTTCCAGTTGACGTTCCACTTCCAGTTTCACTGCCTGTTGCAGGGCTTCGGAAGTAGTAACCAGCATCGCTTGGCTATCTACGCCATGCTCAGCCTGGCTCAGCAGGTCGGCAGCCACGAACACCGGATTCGCAGTTTCGTCCGCCAAGACTTCCACTTCCGATGGTCCGGCAGGCATGTCAATCGCTACATCACGCAGGCTGACCAGTTGTTTCGCTGCTGTCACATATTGGTTTCCGGGACCGAATATCTTGTAAACCTTCGGCACGCTCTCCGTCCCGTATGCCATCGAGGCGATTGCCTGCACACCACCTATCTTGAAGATACGGTTCACGCCGGCAACTTGTGCAGCAAAAAGAATGGCAGGATGTACTTTACCCTCTTTATTCGGCGGCGTACAGAGTACTATCTCCTTGCATCCCGCAATCTTAGCCGGTACGGCCAACATGAGTACGGTTGAGAACAAGGGTGCCGTCCCACCGGGAATATACAGTCCCACCTTCTCGATGGCAACCGCCTTCTGCCAGCACGTCACCCCCGGCATGGTCTCCACCTTTCTGCCTTCAAAACGCTGGGCAGCATGAAACGTCTCTATGTTCTGTTTGGCCAGACGGATAGCGTTTTTCAGCTTCTCATCTACCTGCTCCGCCGCTTCTTTCAGTTCTTCTTCCGTCACGGCGAGCGAGGCAAGCTCCACTTTGTCGAACTTGACTTCCATCTCCAATACCGCACGGTCTCCCTCTGCCCTCACACGGTCTATTATTTCCCGAACCGTATCGAACAGATTTTCAGTATTCATCACCGGACGTCGCAGAATCTCTGCCCATTGTGCCCTATCCGGATTATTTATTAACTTCATGATTGTCCTATTCTATTTATAATAAATATAGCTTATAACTTATAGCCTGTTACTTATTACTTGTAACTCGTAGCTCGTAACTTACAGTTCATACCTCGTAGCTTGTAACTTATACCTCGTAGCTTGTAACTTATAACTCGTAGCTTGTAACTCGTAGCTCGTAACTCGTAACTTAAATTATCATTTTCTCAATCGGCAGAACCAAGATGCCTTCCGCTCCCAGTGATTTCAGTTTTCCGATAATCTCCCAAAAGCACTTCTCATCCAATACCGTATGTACCGAACACCAGCCCTCTTGTGCCAACGGCATCACTGTAGGGCTTTTCATACCGGGAAGTACCTGAATAATCTTATCCAGCCGGTCTTTCGGCGCATTCATCAGCACATATTTCTTGTCTTCCGCTGTCTTCACGGCATCCATACGGAAAAGCAGCTCCTTCAGAATCTCTCTCTTCTCGGCACACATATTGCAATTGCCAATCAGCAATGCTTCCGAATTCATCACTACCTCCACCTCTTTCAGACGGTTGCTTACCAACGTAGAACCGGAGCTTACAATATCAAAAATCGCATCTGCCAACCCAATGCCCGGAGCCACTTCCACCGAACCTGTTATGACGTGTATCTCCGAATTTACCCCCTTCGATTTGAGGTAAGAAGTAAGAATGCCCGGATAGGACGTTGCAATCTTCCGCCCCTCAAACCATTGCACACCGGGATATTCCACATCTTTAGGAATAGCCAACGACAAGCGGCACTTGCTGAATCCCAACCTCTTGACAATCTCTGCATTCTCATTCTTCTCCACATACTCGTTCTCACCCACAATACCTATATCCGCCACTCCCGTAGCCACCGACTGCGGAATGTCATCGTCGCGGAGGAACAACACTTCAATAGGAAAGTTGGACGACTGCACCAACAACGAGCGTTTCATCACATTTAGTTTTATATCCGATTCACTCAGAAATGACATTGTCTCATCGTATAGACGTCCTTTAGCTTGTACTGCAATTCTTAATAACATAAGATTTATAATTTTTAATTTATGATTTATTCTCCATTCGCCTAAAAAACAAACGACGAGACTTACCTTCATTCGGTAAGCCTCGTCGTTCACTGTATCTTTCATTATGCACATACAACCATCTGCCTACCGATTATTCGCCAGGTAATGATGATGGAAACGATGTGCAATATTACTTTTCATACATTTTTCTGTTTTAATACGACAAAAATAAAGCATTCATCTGATACAACCAAATGATTATCACAAAAACTTTCGTTTTACTGTCATTTTCTCATTTCATTCATCAACGCTTCTTATAATTCTTCAGTCCGGTCTGCAAGAATTCAACGTACTCCGGAATGTCTTCATCATACGAATATGATTTATTCAGCGGATAACCTTTATTGTCGACCAGCACATAGAACGGCTGCACATTGGCGCCAAACTTAACCCGTTGCAGATAGCTCCACTTATCACCCACAGTACGCAAGGTACGTTCTTTGCCATTCTCCACTACCTTTATAGGTTCTGTCAACGGCGTCTTATTGTCTACATAGAGCGTGATAAGCACATAATCATTGTTAATGATGTCGCCCACCTTCGTATCTGTCCATACGGCAAGCTCCATCTTACGGCAATTCACACAACCGTAGCCCGTGAAATCAAGCATCACAGGTTTACCATGCTGACGGGCATATTCCATTCCGAGGTCATAGTCATCGAACTTAGCATGTACCTCATTATTATAGAGATTGAAATCCTGCGTATACATGGGAGGCGCAAAAGCACTCACCGCTTTCAAAGGAGCACCCCATAAACCGGGAAGCATATATACGGCAAAAGCCAGCGAAAAGAGTGCCATGAAGAAGCGGGGCACTCCCACTTTCGTATCTTCATCGTCGTGGGGGAACTTGATTTTACCCAACAGATAAAAGCCTAACAAGGCAAACAACACAATCCATAACGCCAAGAATGTCTCACGGTCAAGAATACGCCAGCCATACGCCAGGTCGGCCACGGAAAGGAACTTCAAAGCAAAAGCCAACTCCAGAAAACCGAGAGTGACCTTGATGACGTTCATCCATCCTCCCGACTTAGGCATAGATTTCAGCCAGGACGGGAACAGGGCAAACAGCGTAAACGGAAGTGCCAAAGCGAGAGCAAAACCAAACATACCGATAGCCGGAGCCACCACGCTGCCGGTTATGGAGACTTGTACCAGCAGGAAGCCGATAATCGGTCCCGTACAAGAGAAAGATACCAGCGAAAGCGTAAATGCCATCAGGAAGATGCTGAGCAAACCACTGGTTGCCTCGGCCTTGCTATCGACCGCATTACTCCATTTGGAAGGCAACGTCAGCTCAAACGCTCCGAAAAAGGAAGCGGCAAACACCACCAGCATCAGACAGAAAAGGATATTGAACACGGCATTCGTAGACAAGGCATTCAGCGCACTTGCCCCAAACATCAGCGTTACAGCCAGTCCTAAAGTCACATAGATCACCACGATAGAAGCACCGTAAGTCCAGGCATCGCGGATACCTTTCTTCTTATCCTTGGAACGTTTCAGGAAGAAGCTCACTGTCATCGGAATGATAGGCCAGACGCAAGGTGTGAACAGTGCCAGCAATCCGCCAAGGAAACCAGTGATAAAGATATAAATCCACGACATGTCCTCCTGTGAGACATTTTCGCCGAAAGCACGCAGTTCCGAAACAACCGGCTTCCAAAGGTCTGAACTTTCTCCTACCGCTATCGAGGTGGAAGCGTCAGCCTTACCGATTATCCCTTCATCAGCCCCATCCGAAGCGACTGCATCCGCCGATACTTCTGCCTGTTCGGCAGATGCCGTTCCTGCCAAAGGAGCCGCCGGTTTATCGGCAGATGCCGCAGCATCCGTACCCTTTGTTTCTGCCTTACCCTTGAAGTCGAACTCCACTTGCGTAGGCGGCAGGCAGTTTTCATCATTGCAGGCTCCATACTCCAGATAACCTTGCACCTGATAATCGCCACCGGACAGTTTCAGTTCCTGAACAAACTGCGCTGCCTTTTCAAAATAGCGCACGTTCATCTCAAACAATTTATCATAAGATGCTATTTCTTTACCCTTCGCCTGCAACTTACCGACAGCTATGGCACCGGATATTTTATCAATGTTGAACGTAGCCGAAATAGGGCCTCCATCGCCAAGATCGGTAGAATACACATGCCAGCCTTCATCAATAGTAGCTGTAAACACGATTTCCGCCTTATCCACCGAAAGATGCTTAAATTCCGACTTAAATCTTACGGGATCCTGTATTTGTGCTTGAGCCATAACGGCAAAAAGCAACAGACAAATAGACAATATCTTCCTCATACAATCAATTATTAATCCAAAAATAATTCCATTATCAATTATCAGCTATCTCATAATCCACACATGCACGGCTTTCTTTAACCTCGGCTATCAGCTTGCCGGCAGCTACATGGGCGGGATGAACGGCATAGGATTTCACATCCTCCAACGTATCAAACTCACTGTAGAGCGCAATGTCCCAGGTTTCGGCAGGGTTCATATTCAGCCCCACCTCTATTTTTCGGATAACGGATATTTGAGCCGGAAGAGCTTCGATAGCGTTCTTGAAAGCGTTCATAGCTGCCAGTTTCACATCGACCGGCACTTCATTTTTTAGTTTAAATAATACAATGTGTTTGACCATATCTTTGCTATTTTAATGATTTCTCCATATATTTGTCAACTGAAGCGACTGAATGCAAGCGCAAAAGTACTCGTTTTGTTTTAAATATACACTATAAACGGATGTTAATAATAGGAATTGCAGGTGGAACTGGCTCTGGTAAGACCACCGTTGTACGTAAAATTATAGAAAGTTTGCCGGCAGGCGAAGTAGTATTGTTACCTCAAGATTCTTACTACAAAGACAACAGTCACGTGCCGGCGGAGGAACGGCAGAGCATCAATTTCGATCACCCCGACGCCTTCGAATGGAGCCTTCTGTCCAAACACGTAGCCATGCTGCGCGAAGGGAAAAGTATTGAGCAGCCCACTTACTCCTACCTGACCTGCACACGGCAACCTGAGACGATCCACATCGAACCACGGGAAGTGATTATTATCGAAGGTATACTTGCCCTATGCGACAAGAAACTGCGCAACATGATGGATCTGAAGATATTTGTGGATGCCGACCCCGACGAACGGCTTATCCGCGTGATCCAACGGGACGTTGTCGAGCGCGGACGTACTGCAGAGGCGGTTATGGAACGCTATACCCGCGTTTTGAAGCCGATGCACCAGCAATTCATCGAACCATGCAAACGGTATGCCGATTTAATCGTACCTGAAGGAGGAAACAATCAGGTGGCAATAGAAATCCTTACCATGTACATAAAGAAGCACCTGCAAACCGGAACTTAAATGAAGGTACCCGCCAAGATTCTTCTGATAGCCCTGCTATGGATATTCTGCCTGCCGGGGTGCGGCAACAGACGCCACACTCCGACGGAGAATGAAGGTGCAGCAGACCTGCAACAGATAAAGGACAGCGGTGAACTCGTCGTGCTCACCCTATATAGTTCCATCTCCTACTTCAACTATCGTGGGCAAGAGATGGGATTCCAGTACGAACTTAGCGAACAATTCGCCCAAAGCCTTGGCGTGAAGTTGCGTGTAGTCGTAGCCAAAAATGTACAAGGGCTCATAAATAAATTGCTGGCGGGCGAGGGAGACATCATCGCATACAATGTACCCATCACAAAAGAGTTGAAAGAACGGCTGATATACTGTGGAGAAGAAGTCATCACACACCAGGTCATTGTCCAACGTTCAGGTGGGAAGAACAAGCCGCTGACAGACGTCACGGAACTGATAGGTAAAGATGTCTACGTGAAGCCCGGAAAGTATTATAACCGTCTGGCCAATCTGGACAAGGAACTCGGTGGAGGTATCCGCATCCATAAGGTCACCAACGACAGCATTTCGGCAGAGGACCTGATCACCCAAGTAGCACAAGGGAAAATCCCTTATACGGTTGCCGATAACGATGTGGCAAGGCTTAATAAAACTTATTTCCCGAACCTGAACATCAAGCTGTCTATCAGTTTCGACCAAAGGGCTTCGTGGGCAGTCCACAAAGATAGTCCGGAGCTGGCAGAAGCAGCCAACAAATGGCACAAGGAGAACATGACTTCTCCCGCCTATACTGCCAGTATGAAGAAATACTTTGAAATCAGCAAGTCTCCCCCCCACTCGCCTATCCTCTCGCTCAGGGAAGGAAAAATCTCCCACTTTGACGAACTCTTCAAGAAGTATGCTTCCGAGATAGGTTGGGACTGGCGACTGCTTGCCTCACTGGCTTATACGGAATCGAACTTTGACACCACCGCCGTGTCATGGGCAGGTGCCAGAGGGCTGATGCAACTGATGCCTGCCACCGCACGCGCCATGGGAGTGCCCGAAGGAAAAGAACAGAATCCGGAAGAGAGCATAAAAGCTGCCGTGAAATACATCAACACTACAGCAAGAAGTTTTTCTTCCGTACCGCCTGAAGAGCGGCTTAACTTTGTACTTGCCTCTTACAATTCCGGTATCGGTCACGTGCAGGATGCTATGGCGCTGGCCGAGAAATATGGCAAAGACAAATACGTGTGGAAAGACAACGTAGAAAAATACATCCTCCTGAAAAGCAATGAGGAGTACTTCACCGATCCTGTCTGCAAGAACGGATATTTCCGTGGAATAGAGACATACAATTTCGTGAGGGATATCATGGGGAGGTATGAAACCTACAAAAGTAAGATAAAGAAATAGGTAAATACCTCCCTTTACCCCCTTCCCTTAAAACAACTTCAACTGATTTTTCCTCGCCTCTTCCAAAGAAACCGTTTTCCGGGGCTGGGCTGCGTTTTTCTCACGCAGTTGCCCATATTCGGAAGCCAGACTTCCGGCTAACTCTTCTTTCATCTTCGGATTCATCAGACGGGCAGCGATTGTAGCGTTTTGGGAAGCATCTTTCAGATGGACCACAGGAGCGTGATAGACCGGAGCGATCTTCAGCGCCGTATGCAGCCTGGAAGTCGTGGCACCTCCTATCAGCAACGGAATGTCGGCACCTGCCTTCTCCAACTCCGCAGCCACATGCACCATCTCTTCCAGCGAAGGAGTAATCAGACCGCTAAGCCCAATCATGTCTACCTTTTCTTCCAGTGCACGCTGCACGATGGTTTCGGCCGGCACCATCACGCCAAGGTCTATAATCTCGTAACCGTTGCATGCCATCACCACGGAAACTATATTCTTTCCGATGTCATGCACGTCTCCCTTCACCG
Source organism: uncultured Bacteroides sp. (assembly GCF_910585845.1). GTDB lineage: Bacteria > Bacteroidota > Bacteroidia > Bacteroidales > Bacteroidaceae > Bacteroides. The sequence goes on from NZ_CAJUHF010000022.1 coordinate 52,566, forward strand.
TAGCCAACAGAACTTTGCCGGCAGAGGCGGAACCCACCTGTTTCTCCGATTCGATGACCGGCTGAAGGATAGCCACAGCTTTCTTCATGGTACGTGCCGTCTTTACCACCTGCGGCAAGAACATCTTTCCGGCGCCGAACAACTCACCTACGTAGTTCATCCCCGCCATCAAAGGACCTTCTATGATATCCACTGCCTTCGGATAGAGTTTCAGCGCCTCAGCAAGGTCTTCCTCCAAATAATCGCCTATCCCCTTGGTCAAAGCGTATTTCAAACGCTCTTCCACAGTTGTCCCCGTGCGCCAAGAGAGCGGAGAGCCGTGCGACAAGGCAACGGAAGAAGCAGCTCCTGTCCCTCCTGCGTCCGGCTTCAGCCGGGCGGCAAGCTCTATCAAACGTTCCGAGGCGTCCGGACGGCGGTTCAACACCACATCTTCTATGCACTCCAGCACATCGGCAGGAATATCTGTATAGAGCACGGCGGTAGCAGGATTGACAATGCCCATATCCATACCCTCGCGGATGGCGTGATAAAGGAACACCGCATGCATGGCCTCCCGGATGTAATTGTTTCCGCGGAAGGAGAAGGAGAGGTTGCTCACCCCGCCACTGACATGGGCACCGGGCAGGTTTCTACGTATCCAGCCTGTAGCCCGGATAAAATCGACGGCGTAGTTATTGTGTTCATCCATACCCGTAGCTACGGCAAGGACGTTGGGATCGAAAATAATATCGTGCGGATTGAAACCGACTTTCTCAACCAACAGCCGGTAAGCGCGGTCACACACTTCTATCTTGCGCTCATACGTGTCCGCCTGCCCCTTTTCGTCGAAAGCCATCACTACGGTAGCCGCCCCATACTGCTTGATTGCACGGGCGTGTTCCAGAAACTTTTCTTCGCCTTCTTTCAAAGAAATGGAGTTCACGACCGCCTTTCCCTGCAAGCATTTCAATCCGGCAATGATGACTTCCCACTTCGAGGAATCAATCATGACGGGCACGCGGGCTATCTCGGGTTCGGAAGCGATCAGGTTGAGGAAGGTGGTCATCTCTGCCTGCGCGTCCAGCAGACCGTCATCCATATTCACGTCGATGACCTGTGCACCGTCTTCCACTTGCTGACGGGCTATGCTGAGTGCCTCTTCGTATTTCTTTTCATTAATCAGGCGCAAGAACTTGCGCGAGCCTGCCACGTTGCAGCGCTCACCCACATTGATAAAATTCTTCTCCGGAGTCACTTCCAGCAGCTCCAGACCGGAAAGCCAAAGACAGTCGGGCTTCGGAGCCGGAACATGGGGGACAGCCCCCGCCACCAACGCCGGATATTCGGCTATATAGGCATCGGTAGTACCGCAGCAACCGCCGATGATGTTCACCAAGCCTTCGCGGATGTATTCTTTCACCTCATGAGCCATGTCGGCAGGGGTCTGGTCGTAAAGCCCAAGGCTGTTGGGCAGGCCGGCATTGGGATATGCACTGATATAATAGGGGGCACGGGCGGCAAGTTGCTCCAGGAAGGGCTTCAATTGGCGGGCACCGAACGAACAGTTCAAACCCACCGAAAAGATGTCGGCATGCTGCACGGAAGCAAGAAACGCTTCCAACGTCTGTCCCGAGAGGGTACGTCCACCCGTATCGGACACCGTGACGGAGAGCATAATGGGCACACGTATGCCCGTTGCCTCCATTGCCTTCTCCGCAGCCCTGATAGCGGCCTTGGCATTCAGCGTGTCGAAGATGGTCTCTATCAGCAAGGCGTCTACCCCGCCTTCGAACAGGGCTTCCATCTGTTCGCCATAGGCCTCGGCAAGGTCGTCGTAGGTCAGTGCACGCAGGGCGGGATTGTTCACGTCGGGACTCATGGAGCAGGTCTTGTTGGTAGGTCCCACGGAACCCGCCACGAAACGCGGTTTGTCCGGTGTGGAGAACTCGTCTGCCACTTGGCGTGCCAAGCGGACGGCGGCAAGATTGATCTCGCGCACATATTGCTGCACGTGATAGTCTGCCATGCTTACGCGAGTGGAACTGAATGTATTGGTTTCGATGATGTCGGCACCTGCCGTAAGATATTTGTGGTGTATATCCTGTATCACGTCGGGGCGTGTCAGGCAGAGCAGGTCGTTGTTTCCTTTCATCTGTCCGGGGATGTCGGCAAAGCGTTCTCCCCTGAAGTCTTCTTCCGTTAAGTTGTATTGCTGTATCATGGTGCCCATCGCACCATCTAAAATGAGGATGCGCTCGCGCACCACACTGCTAAGTTTATTCATCTGAAAATTATCTTTTAAACATACGCGCCATATCGCGTTTGTCGTCTTTCTCTTTCAGGGCTTCACGCTTGTCGTATTGCTTTTTACCTTTGGCAAGAGCCACCACCACTTTGGCAAGTCCCTTTTCGTTGATGAACATACGTACGGGGACGATAGTAAAGCCGGGATCCTTTGATCCACGTGCCAGCTTGTCCAACTCTTTTTTGTTGAGCAAAAGTTTGCGCTCCCGGCGTGCAGAATGGTTATTGTAGGAACCGTAGAAATATTCGGCGATATGCATGTTCTTCACCCACAGTTCGCCGTTGGCAAAGTAGCAGAATGTGTCGACAAGACTTGCCTTTCCCAAGCGGATGGACTTTATCTCAGTGCCCGTAAGCACGATGCCTGCCGTGTAAGTGTCTATCAATTCGTAATCGAATGTAGCGCGCTTGTTCTTTATATTAATAGGAGCTTGTTTCATGATTTCAAACGTTAATTAAGTGCTACCGTCAGTTTATTGAATATCCACTGGATAAACGTCGGACAGACGATCAGCAACACAGAGGAAATAATAGTGAAGCGCAACCGATCTTTTTCTTCCACTTTCATCAATGTGGAAGCTCCTTCCCACACCACATATACGATGTAGAACTGCAACAGCAATCCGATGATGCTGAAATCCGGCAACACGCCAATAATGATTTGGAGCAGGAAAGGTACTACTAACGAATAGCCTGCAAACTGCTGTACCAAGGGTATGTCACCTGGCATCAGCAGCATCCGGACTCTCATCGCATTAATGAGATATGCCGCCAGAAAATATCCTCCGAAAAGGGAAACTGCCACCGCACAACAACGCGTCATGGCATATTGAAAACTCTCAGGGCCACTCCAACCTTTCGCCAGCAAAGAACCAGCGAAGACGGACAACCCACATAAACCAATCATAGGATAGACAAAAGTGACGAACACTTTTTGCCTATCCTTTTCCAAACTGATTTCCTCCCACGCCTTGGCAGGGGAGGAAATCAGTAACATTGCAATATGAAATAATGCTTTGTAATCCAATTTATTTAAATGTATAGTCCCACACTTCTTCGGTAGCTTTACCCTCCTCCAAAGAATCATCTGAAGTGTTGACATATCCTACCAATTTAAGCTTGGACGGTTTATTTCCTGTCTTCATTTCAAATTTACTCTTTACGATTTTCAAATCATATGCTTTGGTAGTAGTAGCAAGCGTCACGCGTTCATTCTTTTCTTCTTCGCTTTTCCCGTCAATCACATGCTTGATTCTCAGAACAAGTTCCTTGTCTCCTTCCTTAAGTTCCGAAAAATCATAAGTAATCACGAATGAATGCTTCTTAAGTTCCTCCTGTTGCTGCTCGTTACCGGTTATTTGCTTGAACCAATAAACAGGAGACATAAGCAGGTATTCTTCACTAAACATTACGGCCGGATCCACATTCACACGACCATTCGGAGTGTATACCTCACCACTGAAAGCATATAAAGCGGCGTTTTCTTCCACTTGATCGGACGTAGGCTGCTCGTCAGACGAAGCATTCAGGGGATCGGGTTCCAAATTATTCCAAGGCATAACTTTCAACTCCGGTGAGTCAACCGGTTGTTCTTCTGAGTTAAACGAATAATAGACCATATAAAGTTCTCCCAGAGTAAAAGACGTTGTAGAAGTGGTTGACAAAATCAGTTTCTGTCCACTTTCTAATTGAAAAGTAGGAGGATAGTAATTCACGCACTTCGCTACCGCCCAACCCGTTACTGTAGGATCAATTTCATTATTAAAGCATGAAGTTAAAGAAACACCCATCATCAAAATCAGGGCAACCATCCAATTTTTAAAATTAGTCATTTTCATTGTTCTATAAATATTAGAGTTCGCAAAATTAGATAAAAGAATCGAGTAACATAGTACTCTCCTCATTTTTTCATTGTTTTTAAGAGTAAATGGGAGATTGACCTGAATACTGCAAGCCCCACTCGGTTTTTAACATTATTTTGCTACATATAGAAAACATGTAACTATTCAGCAAATCATTATTACTGATTTACAACAAAAAACCGTTGGCGGAATTAAACTGAAATTACATCATATCTTATGTCTCATAACAAGTAATGTAATGGAGCATAACAAATAATGTTATGAAGTATAACAAGTAATGTTATGATGCATTTCATTCATATGTTATGATGCATTCCTCCGAACTAAAATAACAATTAAAGATAAATAGGTTCTTCGTCACTTTTGGGGCAGTA
>NZ_CAJUHF010000023.1 GCF_910585845.1 uncultured Bacteroides sp.
ACCGTCCGATTGGACAGATAAAATATTCACTAATTTAATTCAACCAACAGGTATATTATATTCTTCGTAGACGCTTTCCAGCTCGGTTTGGAAAGTACGGAATACAGGGTTGATCATACGTTGTGAGTAAATCTCCAGCCACTTGTTGATCTGATAGGGAGGGAACGAGTTGTGATAATAAGTCAAGTCGAAACTGGTTCCGGCATTCAGTCCTTTGCCACCCATGCTCTCTATTAGGTTCATAAATTCTGTAGAAGAGCTGACTTTTGCAGCCTCTATGGTCAGTTCGTTGATTTCTTTAGCGATGGCTTCCTTTTTCAAGGGATCTGCTTCATCAGCCATTTCATCGTACTTGGCGATGATTTTCTCGTAAAGGGGTTTTTCGGCAGCCCAATCCAGTGCACCGATTTTGTCGGTACCCTTGAACATCACGTGCTCCAGATAGTGTGCCAGTCCGGTGTATTCCTCCGGATCGTTGACTGAGCCGGTGCGGCAAGCCACGATACCATATACATCCGATTTCGTGTTGTCTTCCCATATATATACGGAAAGACCATTCTTCAGCTTGAATACCTTTAGCCCTTGACCGAAAGACGGTAAAGAGACTGCCATGACAGTCAGAAGAATGAATAGATTGATAATTCTTCTCATAAATTTTAAAGTGTTTCTTAAATAAAGTGTTTTGGTTATATGTAGGCAAAACTATAAAAAAAACACAGATTCTTTACGAAATCTTCGGAAAAAGATACGTTTTTTGTTGAAAACAGCACCGAAAAACTCTCAAAAGAGGGATAAAATCTATCGGATGTCTGTTTTTCCCCTAAAGAAAAACAAAACTAATCCCCTGAGAACCGCGGAACTCGCCTATACTTGCAATCACAAATTAAATATGAATATGATGTATTTTAATAAAAACCAAAGTATGGATACTTATAATATTGAAAATGGGTTGCCTAATGGGCAAAAAGAGTTGCTTCGCTTTGGATATAAGTTGGCAATCGATAAAAAAGGATATAAGAGAATATTTCAAGGGACGTCGTTCGAAGTGTTGGGCTGGATGGATAAGTATGCTCCCGATACTAAGATCAAAAAGTGGGTGTATGTCTTTATGCGTACTCTTTTTATCGATAGCTTCCGCCGGATCGTGTGCGAACAGATTTTCGCGGACCGGACGGACTGTTACTATACTCTGGATATATCGTAGGATACCGCTTTATATTGCAATATGATATAAAACATATCTTTTGATGCGAAGATTTTGGGCTGAATTGTGTCTATATGTCAGAATAAACCTTTATATTTGTACTTGTTAAGAGCCTGTTTAAATTTTGTTCAGCCTTCTTTTGAGAGTTCTTTTTGCGGATGTTTTTCTGTTTTTATAAGGAGCATAGCGGGCTATGTGACGAATAAAAAGAGGAAAACAGACTGGAAAGAAACTCTAAAGAAGTTGAATAAAAAAACTTTTTGAAGAAAATTTAAACAGGCTCTAAGTTAACCTGAATAATTCATGTATGTTAAACCAATAACTGCTGACTGCGATGAAAAAGGAAATTAAATTCAGTCTTGTTTACCGTGATATGTGGCAATCTTCCGGTAAATATCAGCCTCGTGTAGATCAATTGGTACGCATTGCCCCGCTGATAATCGAAATGGGGTGTTTTGCTCGTGTGGAAACCAATGGAGGAGCTTTCGAGCAAGTAAACTTGCTCTATGGTGAGAATCCCAACAAGGCTGTGCGCGCTTTTACCCGGCCGTTCAATGAGGTTGGTATACAGACACACATGCTCGATCGTGGTTTGAATGGGCTGCGCATGTATCCTGTTCCTGCCGATGTACGCCGCTTGATGTATCGTGTGAAGCATGCCCAAGGGGTGGATATCACACGTATCTTCTGTGGACTAAATGAGACAAGGAATATTATTCCTTCCATCAAATATGCGCTGGAGGCAGGAATGATGCCGCAAGCTACGTTGTGTATCACTTACTCACCTGTGCATACGGTGGAGTATTATGCCCGCATTGCCGACCAGTTGATAGAGGCAGGAGCACCCGAAATCTGTTTGAAAGACATGGCAGGAATCGGGCGTCCGGGAATGTTGGGTTGTCTGACGAAGACCATCAAAGAGAGGCATCCGGAAGTGATCATCCAGTATCATGGCCATAACGGCCCGGGTTTGGCGATGGCTTCCATCCTTGAGGTTTGCGAGAATGGGGCGGACATTATCGATGTGGCTATGGAGCCGATGTCGTGGGGAAAGGTACACCCGGATGTGATTTCAGTACAAGCCATGCTGAAGGATAAGGGCTTCCAGGTGCCGGATATCAATATGAAAGCGTATATGAAAGTACGTGCCATGACACAGGAGTTTATCGATGATTTTTTGGGCTATTTCATGGATCCGACGAACAAACATACCTCTTCTCTGCTGTTGAAGTGTGGTCTGCCGGGTGGAATGATGGGCTCTATGATGGCTGACCTGAAAGGCGTGCATTCAGGCATAAACATGATACTGCGTGGAAAGAATAAGTCGGAACTCAGTCTCGACGACCTGTTGGTGATGCTGTTCGACGAAGTGGAATATGTATGGCCCAAGCTGGGTTACCCACCACTGGTGACACCCTTCAGCCAATATGTGAAAAATGTAGCATTGATGAACCTTATGCAGTTGGTGAAAGGTGAGGAGCGATGGACAATGATAGACAATCATACCTGGGATATGATACTGGGTAAGAGCGGACGTCTGCCCGGTGAGTTGGCTCCTGAGATTGTGGAGTTAGCAAAAGCGAAAGGATATGAATTTGTCGACACGGATCCCCAGCTGAACTATCCGGATGCACTGGATGACTATCGAAAGGAGATGGATGAAAACGGTTGGGAATACGGCGAAGACGATGAAGAACTTTTTGAGCTCGCTATGCACGACCGTCAATACCGCGATTACAAATCAGGGGTTGCCAAGAAGCGTTTTGAAGATGAATTATTGCGTGTCAAGGATGCTTTCATGGCAAAGAGCGGCTATTCGGAAGAAGAAATCCGGAAAATGAAGCGTGCCAAGGCAGATCCTATTATCGCTCCGGAGAAGGGGCAGGTGTTGTGGGAGGTCTCGGTCGAAGGTCCTTCGATAGCACCGTTCATCGGTCGTAAATACCAGCATGACGAAGTTTTCTGTTATCTCTCTACCCCGTGGGGCGAATATGAAAAGATATTCACCGGCTTTACCGGGCGCGTAGTGGAAGTATGCGCCAAGCAAGGCGATAAGGTGAACAAGGGTGATGTGATAGCTTACATTCAACGAAGCGATATTTTTGCCTGATTTATGCGGATGGAAGGTGTGTCAAAACGCCTTTTTAAAGAAAATCACTCCTGCCACAGCTATTTGTGACAGGGGTGATCCTTTCAATTCGAGCATTATGACACGCCTTCCGGAATGCCGTCTGTCCATCGTCAGAACGCTTCTGTTATGTTAAAGTAGAAAAGCGTCTGATTATTGACTGTGTTTTTCCCCAGTTCGAGGCGTACGTTCATACGGGGTTGTACTTCGATGCGCAGTCCTAAACCATAATTGGGCAATACACCTTCTATTTTTCCAGGAGTAGGCCCCATGAAGCCGCATCCTGCCCAGCCTGCAAAACCGAGATGGCTGATCAGCCGTTTCAATCTCGTGCTTTTATCCGTATTTATCATCTGACGGTACTCCGCTATGAGTATGTGCGAAGATTTGTCGCGATATTGTCCCATGTAATATCCGCGCAGGTCGAATGGAGTTCCGGTAAGCACATATTGTGTCAGAGGCACATGTCCGAAGACATTCTTGCTTTGTGCTGTCCAGGCGATGACTTTTCGGTTGCCTACACTCTTATATTGGCGGTAATCTATTTCCAGGCGATAGAAGTTCTTGTCACTTCCGAGTAATTTGGTGTACATCATTCCCCGGAAATCAAGATACATGCCCCGATAGGCATTGGCAGGAATGTCGCGGCTGTCGTATGTCAGCAGGAATCCGATACCAGAGTTGAAATTGTTATATCCGCTGCTTGTACCTCCGGCAGCCTTGTAGGAAGGTTCTTCCACCAGATGCTTGGCAGGCTCCGTGAGCTTGTCATAATTGATGTCTATCTGTGGGCCGGCAAAGATGTTGCTGTTGCCCAGACGGAAGAGAAACCAAGGATTGACCTGTATACCACTGTAGCGATATTGGCTGGTGGTGTCGCTACGCACATAATCCTTGTTCGTACGATAACCCAATCCGTAGAAATTGTCCGTCGTGTTTTTGTAAGCAAACTTTCCGAATATACGGAAACGGTCGCCCTTGAAGAACAACTGAGGCTTAGAGAAGAGGTTTATCCCTCCATTAAACATGAAAGCGATACCTATGGGAACCACCGAACGCAACTGAGTGCTGTCGTTAGGATTCATTCGGAAGGTCAATAGGGCACTTCCGCCAAGTACGGCGCCAAAATCGGGAGTATAGCTGGGACCACCTAAAATGTTGTAATGCAAATTCCGTTTTGCTACCTTTTGTCTCCGCAATTCTCGTTTGGTCAATGCGGTTATTGTGTCCTTGCCGGCAACTAACTCCGCAGTATCCTGAGCTGAAATAATTGTTGCAGAGAATAATAAGATCAAAATACCTGTTATAATTTTTTTCATATCATATTACAATGAGAGTGCAAAGAAAACTAAATTATTTGGTTTAGTTTTTAGCCTGAGTGACAATAAATCTAAAGAGTCTACTAAAAGTTCCAAAAAAACGATTAAATTTGCGTCATTCTCGCAGTTGGGCAAGGTTGGCAAAGAAAAAAGAATGTTTCCATACTGTGCGGGATGATTATGTAAACCAAATATACTCAACATAAAAATAGATTCTTATATGAAGAAACGAATTTTATCAGTTTTTGTTTTTAGTGCTGCTCTTTTTCCCATGCAGGCACAAGACGGAAAAGGCGGTATTAGCGAAGCCATGCTGAATCAGATCAAACAAGCCTATCAGGGAACTGCCTCCGACAAGGCGCTACGCAATGCTATTGGCAACAACGACATCCGCAAACTGGCACTCAACCAAGAGAACCTGACGGGTATGGATACCCACTTCTCCGTAAAAGTTGAGTCAAAGGGAATTACGGACCAGGAGTCTTCGGGACGTTGCTGGCTCTTCACCGGACTGAACGTGATGCGTGCCAAGGCTATCGCCCGATATGGCTTCCAGTCGTTCGAGTTTTCTCAAATCTACCCCTTCTTTTGGGATCAATTGGAAAAAGCAAATCTTTTTCTGCAAGGCGTGATTGATACAAGTAAAAAGCCGATGACCGACCAGACTGTAGAGTGGTTGTTCAAGCATCCACTGAGCGATGGAGGTACATTTACCGGTGTAGCCGACATTGTGGGCAAATACGGAGTAGTGCCTAAAGAAGCCATGCCGGAAACGAATAGCAGTAATAATACATCGCGTATGTCTAATCTGATCTCTCTGAAACTGAAAGAGTACGGTCTGCAACTTCGTGAACTTGCTGCTGGAGGAGCGAAACCTGCCGCATTGGATAAGGAGAAGACAAACATGCTTGGCACCATCTATCGCATGCTGGTGCTGAATTTAGGCGTTCCGCCTACGGAGTTCGATTATATACGCAAAGACGCCAAGGGTAATCCTGTAGAGACGGAACACCATACTCCCATGTCTTTCTTGAAGAAATATGGCGACGAAAATCTCCTGAGCAATTACGTGATGGTCATGAATGACCCCACCCGTGAATACTACAAATGCTATGAGATAGACTACGACCGCCATCGCTACGACGGCAAGAACTGGACTTATGTCAACCTGCCCGTAGAGGAAATCAAAGAGATGGCCATCGCTTCGCTGAAGGATAGTACGATGATGTACTTCTCCTGTGATGTAGGTAAGTTCCTGAATTCCGAACGTGGTTTGCTCGATGTGAAAAACTATGATTACGGTTCACTGATGGGTACTACCTTCGGTATGGACAAGAAACAACGCATCCAGACATTCTCCAGTGGTTCCAGCCATGCTATGACTCTTATGGCCGTAGATCTGGATAAAGACGGGAAACCCGTGAAGTGGATGGTGGAGAACAGCTGGGGAGCAGCGAGCGGCTATCGGGGACACCTGATTATGACCGATGAATGGTTTGATGAATACATGTTCCGCCTAGTGCTGGAGACAAAATATGTCCCGGCCAAAGTGATGGATCTGTTCAAGCAGAAGCCTGTCCGCCTACCAGCATGGGATCCGATGTTTGCTGAGGAATTATAAAATTTGAATTATGAAATTTGAATTGCTGTGTAGCCGGATTTGAATTATTGCACTGTCTGATTTGAATCGCCGTATTGTCTGATTTGAATAGCTGTACTGTCGGAACAAACACCCCCTTTCATAATTCAAATATGAACCTCGTGTTCGTTAACGAAAGGAATTACGGAAATTTCTCCGTAATTCCTTTCTTTTTTGCTCTTTATTCACGCTCTTTTTTGTTACTTTTGCGGCAAATTAATGAAACCATTATTTTATATACACGCATGGCAAATGTAATTAAGTTACGTAAAGGCCTTGACATTAACCTGAAAGGTAAAGCCGTTCAGGAGTTGAAGCCTGTGAAAGAACCGGGATTCTATGCATTGGTTCCCGACGACTTTACGGGTATCACTCCGAAAGTGGTGGTCAAAGAACAGGAGTATGTGATGGCCGGAGGACCCTTGTTTATCGACAAGAATCATCCTGAATTGAAATTTGTTTCGCCCGTGAGCGGCGTAGTGACAAGTGTGGAGCGCGGTGCACGCCGTAAGGTGCTGAACATTGTCGTTGAAGCTGCTGCCGAGCAAGACTATGAAGAATTCGGAAAGAAAAACGTGAATGCCCTGGATGGAGAATCGGTGAAAGCTGCATTGCTGGAGGCCGGTATGTTTGCGTTCATCCGTCAGCGTCCCTACGACGTGATTGCTGATCCTACGATGTTTCCGAAAGCTATCTTCGTGTCTGCCTTCGACAGCAATCCGCTGGCGCCTGATTTCGAATTTGTTCTGAAAGGGGAAGAAGCAAACTTCCAGACAGGACTCGATGCCCTTGCCAAGATGGCAAAGACGTATCTGAGTATTAGTGTAAAACAAAAGACTACTGCACTGACGCAGGCTAAGAATGTGACTGTTACCGCTTTCGATGGGCCTAACCCGGCCGGAAACGTCGGTGTGCAGATCAATCACATCTCACCTGTTGTGAAAGGTGAAACCGTGTGGACAATCGGTGCGGAGGCAGTCATCTTCATCGGTCGCCTGTTCAACACTGGTCGCGTGGACATGACACGCAAAGTGGCTGTGACCGGTTCGGAAGTGTTGCGCCCCGCATATTGCAACCTGAAGGTAGGTGCACTGCTGACCAACGTATTCAGTGGAAACGTGACTACAGATAAGTCGCTACGTTACATCAGTGGTAATGTGCTGACTGGTAAGAAGGTAAGCCCGAACGGTTACCTCGGAGCTTTCGACAGCCAGCTGACGGTGATTCCCGAAGGCGATAATATCCACGAAATGCTGGGTTGGATTATGCCTCGTTTCAATCAGTTTAGCGTGAACCATTCTTATTTCAGTTGGCTGATGGGCAAGAACAAAGAATACGTGCTTGATGCACGCATCAAGGGTGGCGAGCGCCACATGATCATGTCCAACGAATATGATAAGGTATTCCCAATGGATATTTATCCCGAATATCTGGTGAAAGCCATCATTGCAGGGGATATTGACCGGATGGAAGCCTTAGGCATTTATGAAGTGGCTCCCGAAGATTTTGCCCTTTGCGAATTTGTATGCTCTTCGAAAGTGGAGGTTCAACGCATTGTTCGTGCCGGACTCGACATGCTTCGTGCAGAAATGGCATAGTTTTTAACTAATAAACTAATAAACTGAAATTAATGAAAGCGTTAAGAAATTATCTCGACAAGATAAAGCCGAACTTTGAAGAAGGCGGCAAACTCCACGCATTCCAGTCCGTGTTCGATGGATTCGAAACATTCCTTTTCGTTCCTAACACGACTTCGAAATCGGGAACGCATATTCACGACGCTATCGACAGTAAACGCATCATGTCGATGGTAGTCATTGCGTTGCTGCCGGCGTTGTTGTTCGGTATGTATAACGTAGGTTATCAGCATTTCCACGCTACTGGTGCTACAGGTAGCTTCATCGAACTGTTTGCCTACGGTTTTCTGGCAGTATTGCCCAAAATCATTGTATCCTATATCGTAGGTTTGGGCATTGAGTTTGTAGTAGCTCAGTGGAAGAAAGAAGAAATCCAAGAGGGTTTCCTCGTTTCCGGTATCCTTATTCCTATGATTGTTCCTGTAGATTGTCCGCTGTGGATTCTGGCTGAGGCAACCGCATTTTCTGTGATTTTCGCCAAAGAAGTATTCGGTGGAACAGGTATGAATGTGTTCAATGTAGCTCTGGTTACGCGCGCATTCTTGTTCTTTGCCTATCCGACCAAGATGTCCGGTGATGCCGTTTGGGTATCCGGTGATTCAATCTTCGGCTTGGGTCAGACCGTTGACGGATTGACTGCTGCTACTCCGCTGGGTTTAGCCGCTACTTCGGGAGCCGTTCCTCCTTTCTCATGGGATATGGTGGTTGGTTTGATTCCGGGTTCTATCGGTGAGACGAGCGTTATTGCCATCGCCCTCGGTGCTATCCTGCTGTTGGCAACGGGTATTGCAAGCTGGAAGACGATGTTATCTGTGTTCGTAGGTGGTGCATTTATGGGATGGGTATTCAATACAATCGGTCCTGATACAGCAATGGCTCACATGCCTTGGTATCAACACCTTGTGCTGGGCGGTTTCTGTTTCGGTGCTGTGTTTATGGCTACTGACCCTGTGACATCAGCCCGTACGGAGACAGGTAAGTACATTTTCGGTTTCCTGATCGGTGTGATGGCAATCGTGATACGTGTACTGAATCCCGGCTATCCCGAAGGCATGATGCTTGCCATCTTGCTGATGAATATCTTCGCTCCGCTGATTGACTATTGTGTCGTACAGAGCAATATCAGCCGTCGCGAGAAACGTGCAATCAAGTCTAACAATTAAAAATACCGGAAAAAATGAATACCAATAGTAATAGTTATACTATCATTTATGCTTCGGTAATGGTTGTTATCGTTGCATTCCTGCTGGCATTCGTAAGCTCTTCACTGCGTGCTACGCAGAACAAGAACGTGGAACTTGATACAAAGAAGCAGATTCTTGCCGCTTTGAACATCAAGGATGTGAAGGATGCCGACGCAGAATATAATAAATACATCAAGGGAGACATGCTGATGGATGCCGACGGCAATCTGGCAAAGAATGAAGGCGCATTTGCCACGGCATACGAGAAAGAGGCTAAGGAAAACCAACGTCTGCACGTGTTTGTAGCAGAAGTGGATGGAGAGACTAAATATGTATTCCCGGTTTACGGTGCCGGTCTTTGGGGCGCTATCTGGGGATATGTTGCGTTGAACAGTGACAAGAATACCGTTTATGGTGTCTATTTCTCTCATGCCAGCGAGACTCCGGGCTTGGGCGCTGAAATCGCTACTCCGCACTTCCAAGGAGAATTTCCTGGCAAGAAGACACTGGAGAACGGTGAAATTGCCCTCGGTGTAGTAAAGAATGGCAAGGTTGAAAAACCGGATTATCAGGTAGACGGCATTTCGGGTGGTACTATCACTTCTGTGGGAGTGAACGATATGTTGAAGAAGTGCCTGAGCAGCTATCAGAAGTTTTTAACTAATAATAATGAGGAGAAATAAGAATATGGGAGCATTGTTTTCAACGAAAAATAAAGAAGTATTCTCCACTCCGCTGGGTATGAACAATCCGGTGACAGTACAGGTGCTGGGTATTTGCTCTGCCTTGGCTGTTACGGCTAAGCTGGAACCTGCCATCGTGATGGGACTTTCAGTGACGGTGATTACGGCCTTTGCCAATGTGGTCATCTCATTGTTGCGCAAGACCATTCCTAACCGCATTCGTATTATCGTTCAGTTGGTGGTGGTTGCCGCATTGGTGACAATTGTAAGTGAAGTCTTGAAAGCGTTTGCTTACGATGTAAGCGTACAACTTTCTGTGTATGTAGGTCTGATTATCACAAACTGTATCCTGATGGGGCGTCTGGAGGCTTTTGCCATGCAGAATGGACCGTGGGAGTCATTCCTCGATGGTGTGGGCAATGGTTTGGGATATGCCAAGATTCTGGTTATCGTAGCTTTCTTCCGCGAACTTTTGGGTTCAGGTACATTGCTCGGTTTCAATATCCTGAATCATGAGTGGTTGAAGAATCTGGGTTATGTGAACAACGGTTTGATGCTGATGCCGCCGATGGCACTGATTATCTGCGCTTGCATCATCTGGTATCAACGTGCACATCACAAAGAATTGCAGGAAAAGTAAAGTAGATTTATGATTTCAAATTTATGGTTTGTTTTCTGCTGTGTATAGTGTTGATAAATCATAATTCATAAATCATAATTCTTAAATCATAAATCAAAAAAGATTATGGAACATTTTATAAGTTTATTTGTCCGCTCCATTTTTGTGGACAACATGATATTTGCGTTCTTCCTGGGTATGTGCTCGTATTTGGCTGTATCGAAGAATGTGAAGACTGCTGTAGGACTGGGTATTGCTGTGACTTTCGTATTGACTGTTACGCTTCCGGTCAATTATCTGTTGCAGACAAAGGTGCTTGCCGCTGATGCTATAATTGATGGTGTAGACCTTAGTTTCTTAGGTTTTATTCTTTTTATTGCTGTCATAGCCGGTATCGTGCAGTTGGTAGAAATGATAGTAGAGCGTTTCAGCCCTTCGCTGTATGCTTCGCTGGGTATCTTCTTGCCGCTGATTGCCGTGAACTGCGCTATCATGGGTGCTTCGTTGTTCATGCAGCAGCGCATCACGCTGGGCGAAAGCGATCCTAAGTTTATAGGAGGCATTACAGATGCTATCTCCTATGCGTTAGGTTCCGGTATCGGTTGGCTGCTTGCTATTGTCGGTCTGGCTGCTATCCGCGAGAAGATGGCCTATTCAGATGTTCCCGCACCATTGAAAGGTTTGGGCATCACATTTATCACGGTAGGTCTGATGGCAATGGCATTCATGTGTTTCT
Organism: uncultured Bacteroides sp.; assembly: GCF_910585845.1. Taxonomy (GTDB): domain Bacteria; phylum Bacteroidota; class Bacteroidia; order Bacteroidales; family Bacteroidaceae; genus Bacteroides. The sequence continues at coordinate 11,150 of NZ_CAJUHF010000023.1, forward strand.
CTGGTTTGAACATCTAATAAAGAAAGGAATAGAACAATGGATATGAATTTAATATTAGCGAGCATTGGAGTATTCCTGGTGGTTATTCTGTTGCTTGTCGTTATTCTGTTGGTGGCCAAGAACTTCTTGGTTCCTTCAGGTAATGTGAAACTGACTATTAACGGTGATAAGGTGCTGGATGTTGCTTCCGGTTCTACACTGTTGAATACGCTGTCCGTGAATGGTGTGTTCCTTTCTTCAGCTTGTGGTGGTAAAGGTTCTTGCGGACAATGCAAATGCCAGGTAATGGACGGCGGTGGTGAAATCTTGCCGTCGGAAATACCTCACTTCAGCCGTAAGCAAGTGCAGGATCATTGGCGTCTGGGTTGCCAGGTGAAAGTGAAGGGTGACATGGCTATCAAGATTGACGAGTCTGTACTTGGTGTGAAAGAGTGGGAGTGCGAGGTTATCTCTAACAAGAACGTGGCTACGTTCATCAAAGAGTTTATCGTTGCTTTGCCTAAGGGTGAACACATGGACTTCATTCCTGGTTCGTACGCACAAATCAAGATTCCTAAATATGAGATGGACTATAACAAGGACATTGACAAGAGCTTGATTGGTGAAGAATATTTGCCGGCATGGGAGAAGTTCGGTTTGTTTGGTCTGAAGTGTAAGAATGAGGTAGATACTATCCGTGCTTATTCTATGGCCAACTATCCGGCAGAGGGTGACCGTATCATGCTGACGGTTCGTATTGCTACTCCTCCGTTCAAACCGAAAGAACAGGGACCGGGCTTCATGGATGTAATGCCTGGTATCGCTTCTTCTTACATCTTCACGCTCAAACCGGGCGATAAGGTTATCATGAGTGGTCCTTATGGTGATTTCCATCCGATATTCGATTCGAAACGCGAGATGATGTGGGTAGGTGGTGGTGCCGGTATGGCTCCGTTGCGTGCACAGATCATGCACATGACTAAGACGTTGAAGACTACGGATCGTAAGATGTCTTATTTCTACGGTGCCCGTGCCTTGAATGAGGTGTTCTATCTGGAAGATTTCCTGCAATTGGAGAAAGACTTCCCGAATTTCTCATTCCACCTTGCACTTGACCGTCCTGACCCTGCCGCAGATGCCGCAGGTGTGAAGTACACGGCGGGCTTCGTTCATCAGGTGATTTACAATACTTACCTGAAAGATCATGAGGCTCCTGAGGACATAGAGTACTACATGTGTGGTCCTGGTCCGATGTCGAAAGCCGTAGAAAAGATGCTTGACGACCTTGGCGTTCCGTCTCAGAACTTGATGTTCGACAACTTTGGCGGATAAGACGGTACATCTGAGTATATAAAATACTTCGATATTGACAGAAGCTCCTGCATGACTACGGTTGTGCAGGAGTTTCTTGTTGATACAAGGCTGCAAGAGCATGCTTTTGTGAACAGTTACATGCGATTCCAACTAAGTAATACAAGTGATATGGATGTTATAAATCTGTCTATTGCTTCAGATAATAGAGAACAAGCTCTTTTTAGTTGTATTCAGAGTATGTTAACATAAATGGCTAAGTATGTTGACATACATGGCAAAGTATCTTTAGATACTTTGCCGAGTATCTTGACATACTGTCTTTGACTGGTTTTAATGCTACGGCACTTCATTTCAATGGTGAAACAGTCTGCTTGCCTGAAAGTGGACGAAGAGGGTAGCGAAGGGGCTGTTGTAACAATAGCGTTTATTGATATGGCTGCTCCTCCGGTATTCGAAAAGGCTACGTTTGAGGCTGACCGTCCGTTCTTGTTCATGATTACCGAAGGCGGAACTGATGTCATCTTGTTTATAGGAAGTGTAGAGGCTTTCTGATAACCGTATTTGGAAAAGACAGAAATAAGGACTGGGACACGAATTACGCGTGACTTGCGTAATCCGTGTCCCTTTTTCGGTTTTGTATCTTGTGTTATAATCATAAAAAACATTCTATTTCTCCTATTTCTGCTGTATATCTCGCAAGTTCGTTTTATCTTTGAACCGTCAACATAGGAGTATGTATGGTTTTTCTTGTAAAAGAGTACTTAAAAACAAGATTGAGTAAATCCAGACTGCTTCTGATTTAGAAAAAAAACAATATGGAAATTCAAGAGATACTGCGCAATCTGCAAATCGCACAACTTACCCCGATGCAAGAGGCTGTACGGGAGGCTTATCGTGAAAACAAAGACTTGGTGTTGCTTTCGCCTACGGGTTCAGGCAAGACACTTGCGTTTCTACTTCCTTTAGTTCAATCGCTGAAAGCGGGATTACTGGGCGTACAGGCTGTGGTCTTAGTACCTTCGCGTGAATTGGCACTACAAATAGAAACGGTATTTAAGTCTATGGGAACGCCGTTCAAGGCAATGAGCTGCTACGGTGGCCGTCCGGCTATGGAAGAACACCGTACGATGCGTGGCATGAATCCCGCAGTCATCATCGGGACGCCGGGACGAATGAACGACCACCTGAAGAAGGGCAATATTGATGCGCATGCCGTGTCAACCTTGATTATTGACGAGTTTGACAAATGCTTGGAATTCGGTTTTCAGGATGAAATGTCGGAGGTAATCGGGCAGTTGCCCTCATTGAAAAAGAGGGTATTGCTTTCCGCTACCGATTCGGAAGAAATACCGGCGTTTGTAAAGGTCAACTCTGCATCCGTAAAGGTCAGCTCTACGCCCGTAAAGGTCAGCTCTACATCCGTAAAGGTCAACTTGACGGATGCCAACCTTCACTCTGCTGAAACGGATGGTTTCATTAAACTGAATTTCCTGTCAGAGGAGAACGTTTCCGAACGCTTGAATTTGCAAAAAGTGTTCTCTCCCGAGAAAGATAAATTGGAAACGCTTTACCGTTTGTTGTGTACGTTAGGCAATGCCTCTACGTTAGTGTTCGTCAACTATCGGGAAAGTGTGGAACGGGTTACCGGTTATCTGCAAGCACAGAAGTTTCCTTGCGATATGTTTCATGGCGGTATGGAACAGCCCGACCGGGAACGTTCGCTCTATCGGTTTCGCAACGGAAGTTGTCCGGTATTGGTCTCTACCGACCTTGCTGCACGTGGCCTTGATATTCCCGGCCTTGACAATGTGGTACATTACCATCTTCCTGTCAATGAAGAGGCGTTTACACATCGCAACGGGCGTACGGCACGTTGGGAGGCGAGCGGAGCTTCTTTCCTGATTCTTCATTCGGAGGAACGTCTGCCTGATTATATATCGGAAGACATTCCTGTCTTTGCTTTGCCTGACCAGACACCTAAACCTTTTAAGCCCCGTTGGACTACCTTATATATAGGTAAAGGCAAAAAGGATAAACTGAACAAGATAGATATTGTCGGTTTCCTCTATAAGAAAGGAGGATTGGCGCGCGAGGATGTGGGGCAAGTGGATGTAAAGGAACATTATGCATTTGTAGCGGTTCGCCGTAGTAAAGTGAAGCAATTGCTCACTTTGATACGTGGTGAGAAAATAAAGGGCATGAAGACGATTATCGAAGAAGCGAGGTAGATTGCTTATGAATATTTACTTTTTTTGCATTTGTACTTTTGAATAAGAAGTTATGAACCAGTGTTGCTTTTAGTTTCTCTAAAAGTCGCTTCCTTGTTAAGTAAGGATAACAAAATGGTGTATATATCTTGTATAAACCATAAAAAAGTAAGTGAAATGCGGTATAACAATAGAATTTCATCATGAAAGGTTTGTTTTAAAGAAATATTTCCGTAATTTCGCAAAGTCGAAAGACACTAATGAACGAAATTGTATAACCAAAACAAACTTCAAATGAAAAAGCATAATTTCAATGCAGGACCTTCTATTCTTCCTCGTGAGGTGATTGAGAATACGGCAAATGCCATTCTTGATTTCAATGGTTCCGGCCTTTCACTGATGGAAATCAGCCACCGTGCAAAGGACTTCCAACCCGTTGTGGACGAAGCTGTAGCGCTATTCAAAGAATTACTCAATATTCCTGAAGGATATTCGGTATTGTTCTTGGGCGGCGGCGCCAGTTTGGAATTCTGCATGGTACCCTTCAACTTCCTCGAAAAGAAAGCAGCCTATCTGAACACAGGCGTTTGGGCAAAAAAGGCCATGAAAGAGGCCAAAGGCTTTGGCGAAGTGGTTGAAGTCGCTTCTTCCGCTGAATCCACTTACACTTATATTCCTAAAGACTATACCGTGCCTGCTGATGTGGATTATTTCCATATCACGACCAATAATACGATTTATGGTACAGAAATCAAGGAAGATCTGGATGTGAACGTTCCGTTGATTGCCGACATGTCTTCTGATATTTTCTCCCGTCCTATCGACGTGTCTAAATATATCTGTATCTATGGTGGTGCGCAAAAGAACCTGGCTCCTGCCGGTGTGACATTTGTTATCGTAAAGAATGATGCTTTGGGTAAGGTTTCACGTTACATTCCTACCATGCTGAATTATCAGACACATGTCGATGGTGGTTCAATGTTCAATACACCTCCGGTTGTTCCTATTTATGCGGCATTGCAGACGTTGCGTTGGATTAAGGCACAGGGTGGCTTGAAAGAGATGGAACGTCGTGCCATCGAAAAGGCAGATATGCTCTATGCTGAGATCGACCGTAACAAAATGTTTGTGGGCACTGCTGCCAAAGAAGACCGTTCACGCATGAACATCTGCTTCGTTATGGCTCCCGAATACAAGGAACTGGAAGCTGACTTCTTGAAGTTTGCTACGGAAAAAGGCATGGTGGGTATCAAGGGACACCGTTCTGTAGGTGGTTTCCGTGCATCTTGCTACAATGCTATGCCGAAAGAAAGCGTACAGGCTTTGATTGACTGCATGCAGGAATTTGAGAAACTTCATTAATCATATTGTTCACCGCAGATTACACAGAGCTACACAGATTGTATTAAGATTAGAATCTGGTGGTAATTTGTGCAATCTGTGGTGAATTCTTTTTTAATATCATAAGAATCATGAAAGTATTAGTTGCCACAGATAAGCCGTTTGCCAAAGTTGCTGTTGACGGTATTCGCAAAGAAATTGAAGCTGCAGGTTATGAACTTGTTATGCTGGAGAAATATGGAGAGAAAGCACGGTTGCTGGATGCAGTGAAGGACGTTGATGCCATCATCATCCGTAGTGACATTATAGATGCAGAAGTATTGGATGCCGCTAAAGAACTGAAGATTGTAGTGCGTGCCGGTGCCGGTTATGATAATGTAGATCTGGAAGCTGCCACTGCACATAATGTATGTGTGATGAATACTCCGGGACAAAATTCAAATGCCGTAGCCGAACTGGCATTCGGTATGATGGTTATGGCTGTACGCAATATGTATAACGGAACTTCCGGTACCGAATTGAAAGGTAAGAAACTGGGTATCCATGCATACGGCAATGTAGGTCGCAACGTAGCCCGTATTGCCAAAGGGGTTGGCATGGAAATCTATGCTTTCGATGCTTTCTGTCCGAAAGAGGTGATTGAGAAAGACGGTGTGAAGGCTGTTGCTTCTGCCGAGGAACTTTACTCTACTTGTGATGTCGTCTCACTGCATATTCCTGCCACTGCCGAGACCAAGAACTCTATCAATTATGCCTTGGTGAACAAGATGCCGAAAGGCGGAGTCCTGATAAATACGGCACGTAAGGAAGTGATTAATGAGACCGAACTGATTCAGTTGATGGAAGAACGTGTCGACCTGAAGTACATGACTGATATCATGCCTGCTGCCAATGAAACGTTTGCCGCCAAGTTTGTCGGACGTTATTTCTCTACACCGAAAAAGATGGGTGCACAGACTGCCGAAGCCAATATCAATGCCGGTATTGCTGCTGCACAGCAGATTGTAGGCTTCCTGAAAGACGGTTGCGAGCGGTTCCGTGTAAACAAGAAACCTTAGTAATCCATATAACACATACTCTTATGGCAATAATTAAACCGTTTAAGGGCATACGTCCTCCACAGGACCTGGTGGAACAAGTTGCATCCCGCCCTTATGATGTCTTAAATTCCGCAGAGGCACGTGCAGAGGCGGAAGGTAACGAGAAATCCCTCTATCATATCATTAAGCCGGAGATTGATTTCCCTGTCGGTACGGATGAACATGACGAGCGTGTTTATCAGAAAGCAGCCGAGAACTTCCAAATGTTCCAGGACAAGGGATGGCTGGTTCAGGATGATAAAGAGAACTATTATGTGTATGCGCAGACCATGAATGGGAAGACACAGTATGGTCTGGTAGTCGGAGCATACGTTCCCGACTATATGAACGGCGTTATCAAAAAACACGAGCTGACCCGTCGCGATAAGGAAGAAGACCGCATGAAACATGTCCGTGTGAACAATGCCAATATCGAACCGGTATTCTTTGCTTATCCGGATAATGCCGTGTTGGATGCTGTCATTTCCCGTTATACTTCCGAGAAGCCGGTATATGACTTTATCGCTCCTGGCGATGGTTTCGGACATACGTTCTGGATTATCGATAAGCAGGAAGATATAGATGTCATCACTAAAGAATTTGCCAAGATGCCTGCTCTTTACATTGCCGACGGACACCATCGTAGTGCCGCTGCCGCTTTGGTAGGAGCTGAAAAGGCTCAGCAGAATCCCAATCATACGGGTGATGAAGAATACAACTATTTCATGGCAGTTTGTTTCCCTGCCAACCAATTGACTATTATCGACTATAACCGTGTTGTCAAAGATCTGAATGGCCTGACACCGGAAGAGTTTCTGGCAGCCGTCAGCAAGAACTTCACGGTTGAAGAGAAGGGTGAGGACATTTATAAGCCTTTCGGTTTGCATAACTTCTCCCTCTATCTGGATGGGAAGTGGTATAGTCTGACAGCCAAACCGGGTACATATAACGATAATGATCCGATTGGTGTATTGGATGTTACTATTTCTTCCAATCTTATTTTGGATGAAATACTCGGCATTAAAGACCTTCGTTCTGACAAGCGTATTGATTTTGTTGGAGGTATTCGTGGCTTGGGCGAGTTGAAGAAGAGGGTAGATAGTGGAGAGATGAAAGTGGCTCTGGCTCTTTATCCGGTCAGCATGAAACAGTTGATGGATATCGCAGATACGGGCAATATTATGCCTCCCAAGACAACGTGGTTTGAGCCTAAATTGCGTTCAGGCCTTATCATTCATAAGTTAGTGTAAGACTATTCCCCATAATAAAAAAAGGAGTGCGTCAGAATCTTCAGAGACCAATCGTGAATTGCATCCCTAAAGTTGAGTACAGAACTTTAGGGATGCAGCACAAAAGATGAGAGGAAAATGGAAGATTTTCTTTTTCGGCCTTGAAATTGGGATGTTTGTTGTTAGGTATGGGATTGGGCTGATCACGGCCTTTATTGCGGAATTGAAGCTTAGCAAGAAATAATAGCTTGAGCACAGTAAATTCTTTAGTTACTAAGAGAAAGTTGTCAGTTACTGGCAACTTTTTTTCGTAATGGAGAACATTAAAGATATCCTGCGTGTTACTCTTTTAGTAAATAACCTAAACCGAATAAGATTATGGATAAGAAAGAAGAAGAAAAGGCTCTCGAAACGAAGAGTAAGATGCAGAAGAATATCGAAGGCAGACTGCCTGGGCGACAATTGGGATTATATACCAAAATCGATAAGAAGGAAGTACGTAATATGGTTTCCGAGATAAATCCGGATAAGAATAGCTTGGATAGCCGAGGATAACTTCGCTTTTTATCATGGTAGCAAGAAAGAGTTGTCACGTATCGTCGTTGACAGCTCTTTTTGTTTTATATTACTCTTTTTGCTAACTTTGCCGTTATTAAAATAGGATAGATATGTTTCGTAAACTTGTAGCAATAGAACCTGTCAGCTTGATACCTTCGGCAGAGAAAGAACTACGCTTGTATGCCAATGAAGTAGTGATGTATCCCGATGTGCCGGCAGGAGATGAGGAAATTGTAACCCGTATCGGAGATGCCGATGCCGTGCTCTTGAGTTATACTTCCCAGATCAACCGTTCGGTATTGGAGAGATGTACGGATGTGAAGTATATCGGAATGTGTTGTTCGCTGTACTCTCCCGAAAGCGCCAATGTAGATATCCGTTATGCCAACGAACGGGGAATCGTCGTGACGGGTATCCGTGATTATGGTGATGAAGGAGTGGTGGAATATGTGGTCAGCGAATTGGTGCGCTGCTTACATGGATTTGAACAGCAACCGTGGGATGGAATGGCGCGTGAGATTACCGGATTGAAGGTAGGCGTTGTCGGATTGGGTAAATCCGGAGGTATGATTGCGGATGCTTTGAAGTTCTTTGGGGCAGATATCGTTTACTTTGCCCGTAGCGAGAAGCCGGAAGCGGCAGCTAAAGGATATCGTTTCCTTCCGTTGGATATGCTTCTTGCCCAAAGTGAGGTAGTCTTCTGCTGCCTTAATAAGAACACGGTCCTGCTGCATGAGGCAGAGTTCGGGCAACTTGGAAATAAGAAGATTCTTTTCAATACGGGATTATCTCCGGCATGGGACGAACAGGCATTTGTCAAATGGCTGGAGGGTGATAATCTTTGCTTCTGTGATACGGTGGGAACTTTGGGAGGCGAACATCTTCTGAGCCAGCCCCATGTCCGCTGCATGCAAGTATCGACAGGCCGCACCCGTCAGGCGTTTGACCGCCTGAGCGAAAAGGTGCTTGCCAATATAAAGGAGTATCTCCGTTGACCGGATCAGGAGAATACGATCGGTGACGTGATATTGAGCAGGGTGTTCACGACAGACCACCCTGCTATTTCAGCAGTGGCACTGTACACGTCGATGACGGCATGAACCTGATCATTCTTTATCTCCACTCTTTGCGTGTCTCCTACGAATCCGGGGGTGGACTGCATAGACATCTGCATATTTTCAGGACCTACGGAAGCCAGTGAGGCGGCAACCGCTACATTGACTTTGGTGGGGAACATGGCAATGGCTTCGGTGGCATTGCCGGAGAAAACTATGCGCTGTTCGGTTTGCAGCGCCTCATCATATACGGCAGTCCCTTTCAGGGCATTGGGACCTTTTTCGTTGAAGAATTTGGCGGTCGCATTGCCCATCAGCGAGGCGGTGCGTAGCACGTCAAATCCGCCGGTGGCTCCGGAGACGATATACACGCGTGTACCGTTAGCCTTGGCTGTCTCGGTCACTTCCTGACGGAAGGCGGTGTCTGCCAGTGCGCCTATGGACAGGGTGACGATGGAAGTCCCGTTCTTCAGAGCGGGTAGGGCAAGCTCTTTCATGGCGGCAGGGGAGGCTGCTTCTACTAAATAGTCAGGTTTCAGAGCCAATAAATCTTCTATGGTTCCGCAAGCCATGCAGGCTTTTCCATGCTGTTGCATTTTGGCAACAATGCGTTCTGCTTTTTCGGTAGTGCGAGAGTATACGCCCACCAAATCATATTCCGGCAATATGCCATTGACAACTGCGTCCGAAACTATTCCGGCAAGTCGTCCACATCCGACAATAACTAATTTTTTCATGCGGCAAAGATACTCCTTATTCGCATAATTCCCAAATAGAGGCGTTAGCTCTGTGTGCCTCTCTTAACGGGGTAGCGTAGGAAAGAGCTCTTTCGGCATTGAGTGACGCGCATATCTCTCCGACATTAATATGCATATCTCTCTGACATTGACGCGCATATCTCTCCGACTGTCCGCCGGATGTTGGCGTATGCAAATCCCGGCTGCATGGCTTGGGTCAGTGGCACATTCGGGGCGTTAATGGAGAATACTCCTTGAAATCCGGCTTTATGCAGTTCGTCAGGGTCCTCTATCCTGCCGGCGAGTAAGATTACCGGAATGTTTTGCTTTCGGGCTTCCCGGAGTATGCCGGAAGGTACTTTTCCCATCAATGTCTGTCGGTCCGCCTTGCCCTCGCCGGTGATTATCAGATCGGCATCCGCTATCTTCCTGCCGAAGTCAAGCACATCCAACATCAACTGTATACCCGGTGTCAACTCTGCATTCAGAAAAGCCAGTAGGCTACCGCCCATACCGCCTGCCGCACCGGCTCCGGGGCAATTGGATATATCTTTCCCTGTTGTGCGGAGAATGACGTCTGCAAAGTTTCTCATGCCCGTATCCAATGCTTCCACCATTTTCCGGTCTGCTCCTTTCTGAGGGGCAAAGACGTATGCGGCACCATCGGGACCGTAAAACGGATTCTGCACATCGCAGGCAATCGTAAATCGGGATGCAGGCAAACCCGGATGGGCGAAGTCCGTATCAATGGAGGTTACTTGCAGCAAGGCGCTTCCATTGCCGGCTTCTAACACTCTTCCTTCTTTATCCCTGAAACGGAAACCTAATGCCTGTAGCATTCCTAAGCCTGCATCGTTGGTTGCACTGCCGCCAATGCCGATGATGAAGTTGCGGCAACCACGTTCCAATGCATCTCGAATCAGTTCTCCCGTCCCGTAGGAAGTTGTTATCATGGGATTCCTTTTTTCCGGCGGCACCAGAGGCAGGCCGCTGATGCTTGCCATTTCTATACAGGCGGTTTTCCCGTCTCCCGAAATGGCATAGTATGTATTGTGGTTTTTGAGAAGCGGGTCGTGGGCAATGATGTGGATTTTCTGACTTCCGGTCGCTGCCGCCAGTGCCTCTAACATGCCTTCGCCCCCATCGGCTATAGGCAAACACTGCACTTCACATTCCGGATATCTGCTGCGGACTCCTTCGGCAGCGGCTTTTTCTGCTTCTGCCGAAGATAAGCATCCTTTAAAGGAATCGATGGCGATGACTACTTTTTTCATTTGCTTTAGACGGTTCGTTTCGGGCAAAGTTATCCAATTTCTTCCGGTTATGCAAGAACATCTCTTTGTTGGGTATTGCCGATGACTGGGTACATCATAACAGAACCCCGTCATATTTCCCAGGTTGAGTATCGCGCCGCCGCCATTGTTTGTCCAGCCCAGTATGCCGGAGAGCGTCAGGCTCGGATAGAATGCCGCGCGACTGGAGCGGGCTATCAGGGTTTGCAGGTGGGCATCGGTGAAAAGCTTGCGCCAAGCCGGGGCGGCTATGGATGATGTTGTCCCTCGATCGGAGAACGAAAATACCAATTTGTCGGTATTGCGTGAGCCTTGTCTATCAAGTAATTTTGCACCCGTTAAACATAAAGGAGTCGGTTCCTGATGGAATACTGACTTTTGGCAAAATACAAAACAAACAACGCGCAGTGTCCTATCACGTAAGTCCAGTTGGCTTTTATGTTGGGACACTGTTTTTTGTGCCGATAACCAATGAAGTAACATCACATAATATAACTATTATATAACTATGATTGGAAGAAAGAAGATAATATTGACCGTCTGTCTGTTCGTGCTCTGCTTCACGACATGGGCACAAGGACAGAATCCGCCCTCTTTGTCAGGCCGGATTGTATCAAAAGAAAAAGAAGAAGTTTCGTATGCTACCGTTCTGCTGAAAGGCACCTCCTACGGCTGTGCCACCAACGAGCAGGGCATGTACTACCTGCACGCTCCGGCAGGGAAGTATACACTGGTTGTTTCTGCTATCGGCTATGACGCCGTGGAGAAACCTGTTACGCTGACAGCCGAACGGCAGAAGATGAACATTGTCCTGACTGCCTCGCAGGTGCAGCTGGACGAAGTGGTGGTGATGGCTACCGGCGTAGGTCGGGTGAAGCGTTCGCCCTTTAATACCGTAGCAGTGGACACACGCGAGATGCAGAACACCACTAAGAGCCTGAGCGATGCCTTGGCAAAAGCTCCGGGACTGAAGTTGCGCGAGTCGGGCGGTGTAGGCTCCGACATGTCGCTCATGCTCGACGGATTCAGCGGCAAGCACGTCAAGGTGTTCATCGACGGTGTGCCGCAGGAGGGAGTAGGGCAGTCGTTCGGGCTGAACAACATCCCCGTCAACTTCGCCAACCGCATCGAGGTCTATAAAGGCGTGGTGCCCGTAGGCTTCGGTACGGATGCCATCGGCGGAGTCATCAATGTGGTGACCGATAAACGGCGTAAAGGCTGGTTCTTGGATGCCTCCTATTCCTACGGCTCTTTCAATACCCATAAGTCTTACGTCAACTTCGGCCAGACCTTCGGAAACGGACTGACGTATGAGATAAACGCTTTCCAGAACTACTCGGACAACGACTACCACGTAGACTCTCCGGTAGAGGACTTCGAGACAGGCCGCATCGACCGTGACAAGAAGGTGCGCGTGAAGCGTTTCAACGATACCTACCACAACGAAGCCGTCATCGGCAAGATAGGCCTGACCAACAAGAGCTGGGCAGACCGCCTGATGCTGGGGCTGACCTATTCGCACATGTACAAGGAAGTGCAGACCGGTGTGCGCCAGGAAATTGTCTACGGAGAGAAACACCGCCGCGGACACTCGCTGATGCCTTCGCTGGAATATGCCAAGCGCAACCTTCTGACCAAGGGGCTGGATGTAGTCCTCACCGCCAATTACAACGATGACGTCACCACGAACGTCGATACCGCCTCCTACAAGTACAACTGGCTCGGAGAGCGTGCCTTGCTCAACTCTCCCGGCGAGCAGAGCTACCAGTACCTGCGTGCCACGAACCACAACTGGAACGGCACGCTGACCGTGAACTACCGCCTCGGAAAGGCCCACCTTTTCACCTTCAACCACGTACTGACCGACTTCCGCCGTTCCAACACTTCGCTACTGACCCGTGAAGCCGTGACTGACCCCATCGACAAGCAAACCCGGAAGAACATCTCCGGCCTCTCTTACCGCCTGATGCCTACAGAACATTGGAACTTCTCTCTCTTCGGAAAGTATTACGACCAGTATGTATCCGGTCCTGTAGCCACCACCGAAGCGATGGAGAACTACGAACGCGCCTCGCGCAGCATCTCTTTCTGGGGCTACGGTGCTGCCGGAACCTACTTCATACTGCCCTCCCTGCAAGCCAAGCTCTCCTATGAGAAAGCCTGCCGGCTGCCTACCATCGAAGAGATGTTTGGTGACGAAGACCTTGAGATGGGCGACATCGGCATCAAGCCCGAGCGTAGCGACAACCTGAACTTCAACCTGAGCTATGCGCAGACCTTCGGCAAGCACTCGGTCTATGTGGAGGGCGGCTTGGTCTATCGCAATACGAAGGACTACATCCAGCGCAACATCGCCTCCATGAGCGGCGGTAAGTATGCGGCAACCTACATCAACTACGGCAGTGTGCTGACCAAAGGCTACAACCTTTCCGCCCGCTACAATTTTGCCCGTTGGATAGGCATCGGCGGCAACTTCACGAAGATGAACGTATGTGACAACATGAAGACCTCGCAGGGAAGTACATCGCCCAACGTCAACTACAAGGAACGGATATCCAATCTGCCCTATTTGTTTGCCGATTCAGACGTCAACTTCTATTGGCACAATCTGGGCCGGAAGGGCAATGTACTAACTGTGACCTATGACAATCAGTATCTGCACAGTTTCACCTACTACTCCGCCAACATCGGAGCCAATAAGGGAGACTATGTAGTGCCCGACCAGTTTGTCCACAACCTCACCCTCTCTTACAACTTCTCCAAAGGACGGTATAATCTCTCCTTCGAGTGCCGCAACTTTACCGACGAGAAGTTGTATGACAACTTCTCCCTCCAGAAAGCAGGACGGGCGTTCTATGGAAAGGTGAGGGTACACTTATAATTTCTCAACTCTTAAAGAAATAACAATAATAGTAATAACAATAATAGTAATAACAATAATAGTAATAACAATAATAGTAATAACAATTGATTATGAAGAAAAACTATCTAAACAAGATCTCATTCGCTGCCCTGATGGCAGTAGCTCTTACGGCATGTTCCGATGATAATGGTGTTCCTGAAGTGCCGGTGACTGGAACTGACAGTAGCTTTGTATTGGCAACTTCCGTCAAGGACGGTGAACAGACTGCCAACGTGTTGCTCACCTCACAGAGCCTGGAAGAGGGTAGTGTATCTGTCCGAAACAATGGATTAGTCAACGATGGAGCTACAGAGTGGGTATTCTACAAAGACCGCTATCTTTACGCCCTGACCTACAATCAAGGAAATGCCGGGACAACCCGTTCTTATGTTATGGGTGAGGATGGACAGGTACATCCCCGTTCTGCCGAATACAAAGTCAGTCGTTTCACTTCTTTCGGTCAGTATGGCAAGTATATCCTTTCAGTCTCTACTGGCGACGGCCTTGCCGAATATGCGGATGCTGACGGAAACCTGCCTAAAATGTTGCTGCTGACCTACCTCGATGTAGAGGCTGAGACTGCCAAGGCAAGCGACTCGCGCGGCAACAAGGATGCCCTTATGGCAGAAAACTTCTTGGGTAACGGTGAGTATGTGACGCTCTCCGGTTTCGAGGAGGCAAACGGCAAGCTGTATAGCGGTATAGTCGGCATGGGGCTCAGTCCCTACGGTTCTGCCATCGACGGGGGCAAGTATATCCGCGAAGGCTATGAAGACTTGGTGAAGACCGAAAGCGGCGGCACAGGCAGCGGCTCTTATAAGAAAGGCGAACTCCTAGGAACGCAATACCCTGACGAATGCTGGGTAGCTATCTTCGACAATGAGACTTTGGGTGGCAGAAAGCTCATCAAGACCGACAAGATCAGTTATCCGTGCGGACGCTTCCGTTCTCAATATTACCAGTGTGTATGGGCAGCCGACAACGGTGACGTCTACGTATTCTCGCCCAGCTATGCCAAGACCTTGACAGACAAACGTCAGCAGACCAAACTGAATGCAGGCGTTGTGCGCATCAAAGCCGGTGCCACGGAATTTGACCCCAACTATTACTACGACCTCGAAGCACAGAGCGGCGGCGTATCGTTCCTCCGTTGCTGGCATGCCGGCGGCAACTACTTCCTGCTGCGTATGTACGACCGTTCCTTCACACAGTCGGGCACACCCGTTGCCAACCGTCTTGCTGTTTTCAACGGTGACAATGGCAAGCTGACTTTCGTCAGCGGACTGCCTGAGGCAGACCAGATTTCCGACTTCGGTAAGATGCCCTACGTGGCAGACGGTCATATCTACATGCCTGTCGCAACATCCGACGGTTATCCGGCCATTTATAAAATCAATCCGGCGACTGCCACAGCCACGAAAGGCTTGACGATGGAAGTCAACACCGCAACGGCAGTGGGTCGGTTGAGCATGTTGAATTGATGGAATGCTTTATGCAATGATTTGAATACTTTATATGACGATTTTAAATGTTTTATACGACAATGAAAAAGTTATTCCGTAAGATACATCTTTGGCTTTCTGTGCCTTTCGGCCTTTTTATTACACTGATATGTTTCTCGGGCGCCATGATGGTGTTCGAGAAAGAAATCAACGAGATATGCCGCCACGACCTCTACTTTGTGAAAGAGGTCAAGGAGAAGCCCCTGTCGCTGGACGAACTGATGCGGACGGTAGCAGCTACTTTGCCCGACAGTGTCACTATCACCGGAGTAACAGTCTCTCCGGACACTGAGCGTGCTTATCAGGTAAGCCTTTCCAAGCCCCGTCGCGCCTCCATCTATGTAGATCAGTATACGGGCGAGGTGAAAGGTCGTAGCGATCGTCTGCCTTTCTATGACACCATGTTCCACCTGCATCGCTGGATGATGGGAAGTTCTCAAGGTTTCGGCAAGTGGCTGGTAGGTACCTGTACGCTGCTGCTCGTAATCATCCTTATCACAGGTATCCTGATGTGGCTCACCAACAAGCATAAGCCTTTGGCAAAGAGCCTGACTATCTCCTTTACTAAAGGATGGCCCCGCTTTTGGCACGATCTGCACGTGGCAGGAGGTATCTATGCTACCGTCTTTCTGCTACTTATGGCGCTGACAGGACTTACGTGGTCGTTCTCTTGGTACCGTACCGGTTTCTACACCTTCTTTGGCGTAAAGGCAAGTGCTGAACAGCGAGGGGGAGGTCGTGCCGGAGGTGGACAGACGGGGCATACTCCTCGTGCTCCGTTTGCCCATTGGCAGGAGGTTTACGAGAATCTGGCAATGACGCATCCCGGTTATCGGCAGATAACGCTTTCCGAAGGTTCGGCAAGTGTGGTTCCTGCCGGGCGTAACAGCCTGCGTGCGGGCGATCGCTTCGACTTCGATGTCAGAAGCGGCAAGATAACGGGTAGCAAGCCCTATGCCGAGCAGGACAAGGCGACCAAGCTACGTAGCGCCATTTATACTGTGCACGTAGGCAGCTGGGGAGGAATCTTTACCCGTATCCTCAATTTCCTTGTTGCCTTGCTGGGAGCCACATTGCCGCTGACGGGATATTACCTGTGGATCAGAAGGTTGGTGAACAAATCTGCGCATACATCGCATCTCCGAAAGTAAGTCTGATATTTCTAATTAAGTAGATGCCCTTGTTCGTCTCGTGAGATAGGTGATTTCGTCTCATGAGGCGAAAAAATCCGTCCCGTGAGATCAAAAAATCCGTCTCACGGGACGGATAATTTCATCTCGTGGGACGAATAATTTCATCTCACGAGACGGATTTTTTCATCTCACGAGACAAATAAATTCATCCCGTGAGGCAAATCCGTCCGTTCTATGGGATGAAGAAAATCCTCCTGTGAACAGGAAAAAACGACAAGGGAGAGAGCAATAAACAATTTCTCTATAACGATAAGAATTAGTATCTTTGCGGCATGAGTGAAGATACCTATAAAACCATAAGCCTTCCTTCCGAGGGGATTTATACCGAAAAGCGCAGCAAGTTCATTGCTATAGCCTTGCCAGTGCGTACTGTAGACGAAGTAAAATCGCATCTGGAAACTTATCAGAAGAAGTATTACGATGCCCGTCATGTCTGCTATGCCTACATGCTGGGGGCAGAGCGCAAGGACTTTCGTGCCAACGACAACGGCGAACCTTCCGGTACGGCAGGAAAACCGATACTGGGGCAAATCAACTCCAATGAACTGACAGACGTCCTGATTATCGTTGTCCGTTATTTCGGCGGCATCAAGTTAGGTACAAGCGGACTGATCGTAGCCTATAAGGCAGCTGCTGCCGAAGCGATAGCCGCCGCCGAGATTGTAGAAAAGACTGTGGACGAAACGATAACCTTCCTCTTCGAATACCCTTTCATGAACGACGTCATGCGCATTGTCAAAGAGGAAGAACCCGAAATTCTGGAACAATCATACGATATGGATTGCCGCATGGCGCTCCGCATCCGCAAGTCGATGATGCCGAAGCTGAGGGCACGCTTGGAAAAGGTGGAAACTTTGAGAGTAGAGGATTGAGAGCGGATAGTTGAGAGTTAGGAAGGGAATAAAGGTATTCTGAGTAACTCTCCACTCTTAATTCTCACTTAATTAAATAAAAACATAACTATGTCATTCGAAGCAACAAAACGTGAATTGGGCGAACTATACACCTTCTTTCGTCTGCTGGCGGACGGAAAAGTCTCGTTAGGTACGCCGCAAGCAAAGAAAGATGAGACCAAGTGCTGGCCCGTGGCGCTGGTACAAAGAGAAGAACATGACGGTACGCGCCGTTATTATATCGGAAATGACAACGTCCGCATAGTCAGCGGCACACTGGAGAAAGACGGCACGTTCATCGCGTCTGCTGAAGGAACCCAAGTCCCCCGCGAAGACTTTGGCGGAGCAGCCGACCTGATACTGCAACTGCTAAAAACGACAACCGGTTCCGATGCGATCGAAGTTTCCGAAAGCCTGGAAGGATTTCTCGATGCCGTCAATATCTACGACCTGGAGGCAAAGACGGAAGACCGTACGGACTTTTCCGTAGCCTTTTGGCATACCGAGGCTCCGTTGACGGGGTTCAATGTACGTTGCAGGCTCAGCGGAATGAATCCCTTGCTGGACGGTGGGCGCACGGCAAACCTCAAACTGGAACAGACAGGTGTCAAGTTTGCCACGCCTACGGTGAACAAGATAAATGCCCTGCCGGAGTCGCCGACCGAGGTGACGGAACGCATGCTGATGATTGAACGCCTGGGCGGAGTACTGAAATACTCGGATGTTGCCGACCGTGTATTCCGCTGCAACCTGCTGATGATCGACTTGCATTTTCCCCGTATGCTGGCGGAGATGGTGCGCATGATGCACCTCGAAGGCATCTCCCGCGTCAGCGAGCTGACTGAACGTATCAAAGAGACCAATCCCCTGAAGATAAAGGACGAACTGATAAACAAACATGGTTTCTATCAGTATAAGATGAAGCAGTTCCTGCTGGCACTTGCCTTGGGCATGCGTCCGGCGAAGATATACAACGGCACGGATTCCGCCGTCGAAGGTATCCTGCTAGTCACTGCCGAAGGTGAGATACTTTGTTACCACCAGTCGGAGCGCCGCACCTTTGCCGATTTCCTTTACCAGAACTCCCGTTTCGAGAAAGGCTCGTTGGACAAAGACAAGTACGGCTTTCTGGAGAAGGAGAACGGTACGTACTATTTCAAACTGAATGTAAAAATCGGACTGACCAAAAAATAACAAGTATGAACGAGATTCTGAAGAACATCAAGTCGCGCCGCAGTGTGCGCGCCTATACGAAGCAGCAAGTTTCGTCCGAAGACCTGACCGCCATATTGGAAGCGGCAACCTATGCCCCCAGTGGGATGAACCTACAGACGTGGCATTTCATTGCCATCCAAGACGCCTCCGTGCTGGAGGAACTGAACGAGAAGATCAAAGGCGCTTTTGCCAAGAGTGACGAACCCCGCTTGCAAGAGCGCGGGCATAGCCAGACTTATTGCTGCTATTACCATGCGCCTACGTTGGTCATCGTCTCCAACGAGCCTACACAATGGTGGGCAAGCATGGATTGCGCCTGTGCATTGCAGAACATTTTCCTTGCAGCCCATTCGCTTGGCATCGGTTCCTGCTGGATCAACCAGTTGGGACAGACGTGCGACGATCCCGGAGTCCGTGCTTTCCTTACGAAGCTGGGCGTGCCTGAGAATCATCGTGTGTATGGTTGTGCGGCATTGGGCTATGCAGTACCCGATGCTCCGATAAAGGATAAGAAGCTGGTGAAAGGAAGCGTGACGGTCATAAAGTGAACGTTTGCACGCTTGCCCTTACCTGATAAAGTGTGGCGTATGAAGATGCCTTACCGATAAAAGACGGGTGTGTCTAAGCTGCTTTTTATCATAAGTTACCCCGATTAGTACAGATTATCTGACGCGATTCTTGATCGTTTAAAGATAAATCCGTGCTAATCGGGGTAATCTGTTGTCAGTCTCGGCACGTTGTCCTCAGAAGGTGCGAGAAACTACCGTTACTCGAAGCATCCGTAGCATGTCGGCAACAGCTTGCGGTCACCCAGCGTATTATCTACGCGTGCCACGTTCACCCAGAACTTGTTCTCGCGTACGCTCTCTATCGGATAAGCTGCTTTCTCACGTGTATAGCTGTGTTCCCAATTGCTGGACACTACTTCATACTCGGGATGTGGCGCATTGACCAGAACATTATCCGTCTTGTCCGCTTTTCCGTCTTTCACTTCTTTTATTTCCTCCCAGATGGTGAGCATCACATGCACGAAGTTATCCAGTTCGGCAAGGCTTTCGCTCTCCGTAGGCTCTATCATGAGTGTGCCGTGCACAGGGAAGGAGAGCGTAGGAGCGTGATACCCATAATCCATCAGACGTTTGGCAATATCATTTTCGCTGATGCCCGTCTCTTCGTGTATCTTACGGCACTCCAATATCATTTCGTGGCCGACAAAACCCGTAGCGCCGCGATATACGATGCCGTATGTATCTTTCAGGCAGGCAGCCAGATAGTTGGCGTTCAGGATAGCTGTCTTGGTGGCGCGTGTCAGTCCTTCCGTTCCCATCATGCGGATATATCCGTAGGTGATGGGCAGGATACCCGCACTGCCGAATGGAGCGGCGGAAACTTCATTGGCCGGATTGCCGAACAACGTATGTCCGGGCAAGAACGGAACCAGATGTTCGGCAACGCAAATCGGACCTACACCCGGACCGCCGCCGCCATGAGGCGAAGCAAATGTCTTGTGCAGATTCAGGTGGCAAACGTCTGCACCGATAAAACCAGGATTCGTCAGCCCCACCTGTGCATTCATATTGGCACCGTCCATATATACTTGCGCTCCGCAAGCATGGATAATGCGGCAGATCTCTACGATTTCCGTCTCGAAGATGCCGTGCGTAGAGGGATAAGTGATCATCAGTGCGGCGAGATCATCTTTGTTCTCTTCCGCCTTGGTGCGCAAGTCGTCCATGTCTACATTGCCCTGATTGTCGCAGGCGCAGGTCACCGTAGTGAAACCTGCCTGAACGGCGGATGCCGGATTAGTGCCGTGTGCCGAAGCAGGAATCAGTATCTTGTTACGGTGTCCCTGACCGATGCTTTCCAGATAGGCACGGATAACGCGCAAACCTGTATATTCGCCTGCCGCACCGGAGTTGGGTTGCAGGCTGACTCCGGCAAAGCCGGTAATGGTCTTCAGCTCTTCGCTGAGGTTGTTTATCAGTTCGCGGTAGCCTTCGGCCTGGTCTTCGGGGACAAGCGGATGCATGCACATGAATTCCGGTCGGCTGAGGGGCAGCATTTCTGCCGCGGCGTTCAGCTTCATGGTGCAGGAACCGAGGGAGATCATAGAGTGGGCAAGGGAGATATCCATGCGGTCGAGTCGTTTGATGTAACGCATCATTTCTGTCTCCGTATGGTATTTGTTGAATACCCCATGCGTCAGATAGGAACTTTGGCGTTTAAGGTCTGCACTGATCGTATTGGCTACGGGAATATCTTCCACCTTGTCCCAATCCCTCCCGGCAGCAATGGCAAAAATGGAGAGCAGGACGTTGGCGGCAGATACATTGGTCGTCTCGTCGATACTCATGCCTACATCTCCGTTGTGGAAATAGCGCAGGTTGACCTCTTTACTGAGGGCGATGGTACGTATCTGTTGTGCCGAAACGTTGTCGGGCAATGTGAAGCGCAGTGTGTCGAAGTACTGGGCATTCACCTGCTTGTATCCTAATTTGTTGATGGCACTCTCCAAGTATGCGGCAATGCTGTGGATGCGTTCTGCGATGGTGCGGATGCCTTCAGGTCCGTGATATACGGCATAGAATCCGGCCATTGTGGCAAGCAGGGCCTGTGCGGTACAGATGTTCGAGGTGGCTTTTTCCCTCTTGATATGCTGCTCGCGGGTTTGCAGTGCCATGCGGTAGCACAGTTTCCCATATTTGTCCTTCGACCAACCAATGATTCGTCCCGGCATGCTACGTTTGTATTCATCGCGTGTGGCAAAGTATGCAGCCGAAGGTCCGCCATAGAACATGGGCGTACCGAGGCGTTGGGTGGTTCCGAACACGATGTCGGCTCCCCATTCTCCCGGAGGAGTGAGTAGGGCAAGGCTGAGGATGTCGGCTGCTACGGCCACTTTGCAGTGGGCGGCATGTGCCTTTTCTACAAAATTACGGTAGTCTTCTACGTTTCCGCTGGCGTTGGGATATTGCAGCACGCAGGCAAAAACGTCCGGAGTGAGTTCTGCTTCCGTATATTTTCCCGTACGTATCTGGATGCCTTGCGGAATGGCACGCGTAGTCATTACGGCCAGTGTCTGCGGGAAAATCTTCTCGTCCACAAACACGACGTTTGCACCGGACTTCTGCATGTCGCGCGGACGCAGGGCATACATCATGCTGACGGCTTCGGCAGCGGCAGTGGCTTCATCCAGCAGCGAGCAGTTGGCAAGCGGCATACCCGTCAAGTCGCAGACGGTCGTCTGAAAGTTCATCAACGCCTCGAGACGTCCCTGCGAGACTTCTGTCTGATAAGGAGTGTATGAGGTGTACCATACCGGATTCTCGAATACATTCCGTTGGATGACAGCGGGGGGGATGGTGTTGTACCAACCGAGACCGATGTACGTGGTGTAAAGTTTGTTTTTGCATGCCAGTTGGGCGATATGCTGGCCGAATTCATATTCTGTCATCGGTTCGGGCAATGCCAATGGTTCTTTCAGGCGAATGTTTGCGGGGATGGTTTGGTCGATCAGTTCATCCAGGCTGTTGACTCCGATTTTGCGGAGCATTTTCTCTTCGTCTTTTTCATTGATGCCGATGTGGCGGCAAGCTAAAAGGTCGCTTTTCATGGTAGTATCTATTTATTTAAGTTTATCTGAAAAATGGGTTTTCTGCCTTCTCTACACCTATGGTGGTCGGAGTTCCGTGTCCCGGATAGACTACTGTTTCATTGGGCAGCACGAACAAACGGCTGCAAATGTGCTCTTTCAGTTCGTCAAAGTTGCCTCCAGTAAGGTCGGCGCGTCCGATACTGCCTTGGAAGAGGACGTCACCGGAGAACATGCAGTGGTCTTTGGCGCAATAATAGACAAGACTGCCCGGCGAATGCCCCGGTACGTGGATCGCTTCGAGTGTTGTATTGCCGAAGGTGACCATATCACCGTCATGCAGGTAGGCACCTATCGGTGCCGGTGTTTCATTCCACTGGAAGCCGAACATGCGGCTCTGCTTTGGGGCTTCGTCAATCCAAAACTCGTCTGCTTTGTTGGCTTTTATGGGCAGGCCGAATTCTTTGGACATGAAGTTATTTCCGAAGATGTGGTCCAGATGTAGATGAGTGTTGAGGAGGTGTTTCACTTTTAGTTCATTCTTTACGATGAAGTTTTTCAGTGTCTGCTTTTCCTCTTCGTAGAAGCAACCGGGGTCTATTACCGCTGCTTCGAGGGTATCGTCCCACACAACATAGCAGTTGACGGGGAACATGTTGAATTCAAACCTTTTTATTTTCATGATAGGTATATGTGTTAATCATCTTCAGTTGTCAGACAGCCACGTAGACCACTTTCTTGGTGTCGAAGAACTCTTCGTCGAAGTAGTTCTTCAGGTCGTACATGGTTGTTTTGTGTTTGAAAGGCATGGTTTCGTTGGCCAGCTCACCACCTTTCAGGCAAATCAATCCGTTGGGCAGGGCATTATGCTGTTCGGATGCGATGTTCTTGCGGATAATCTTCAGCAGGTCGGCAAGGGGCATCACAGCACGGCTGACGACAAAATCAAATTGCTGTTTCTCTTCTTCAGCGCGTGCATGGCGGAAGGTGACGTTCTTCAGCCCGATGCTATTTGCCACTTCCGTAGCTACGCGCACTTTCTTGCCGATGCTGTCGACAAGATGGAACTGCACTTCGGGAAACAAGATGGCAAGGGGGATGCCTGGAAAGCCGCCGCCAGTACCCAGATCCATGATACGTGTACCTGTCTTGAAGTGGATGATCTGAGCTATTCCCAGCGAATGAAGTACGTGGTGTTCGTACAGGTTTTCGATATCCTTGCGGGATATGACGTTTATTTTTGAGTTCCAGTCCATATAGAGGTCGTAGAGGGCGGCAAACTGCTGCTTCTGCGTTTCTGTGAGGTCAGGGAAGTACTTTAGTATGATTTCCATGTTCATAATGAATAAACCGTATATTAATTGTTGTATCTCACTTCGTTCAATACCATAGTGTCGTCGCTCAATAGATGGGACATGATTTCATAGGGCAGAGTGATCTCTATCGGTCCCATCACGTAGGGGGCAATTTCATAGATATTATAATAGAAAGTGATGCCTTTATCATTGAGGTAGAAGTTTTCGGTAGGTTCCAGGTTTCCGGTACTGGTGTATCCTAAGGCTTCCACTTCCTGGCGGGTGGCGACTTTATTGTCCGCCATGAGCTGGTTCCACAACAAATCGGTGAGCGCTTCCTCGTATTCATTTACAAAGAGGTCGTCCAGACGTATTGGACTTAGGGTATGCAGGTTGATGTTGAGGAAGGTGGACATATACATGCCATGCGCTCCTCCGGTATATTCGTTGTAGTCGATGCGGTAGACCAGCAGGTGCTTCTTGTAGAGTTGCACGTGGCTTTCGATACCCCTGTAGTAGGAGTACCATGCCTGCATGGAAGAGGAATCCTCCTTTTCCGCTTCATCTTTGGCATACATGGGTTCCAGGTCTTTCAGGTATTC
Organism: uncultured Bacteroides sp.; assembly: GCF_910585845.1. Taxonomy (GTDB): domain Bacteria; phylum Bacteroidota; class Bacteroidia; order Bacteroidales; family Bacteroidaceae; genus Bacteroides. Next base: position 35,138 of record NZ_CAJUHF010000023.1, read on the forward strand.
TTTGATGTAGTTTTCCTTGTAGAGCCTGATGGCCTCGTTGGGACTGAGTGTCATGTATTTGTTACCGAAAGATGCGGAGAGAAGGTAGTTGTTCAGGCTGTCTTTCAGTTTGTTGTCCGATGATGTGCTGACATAGGTGAAGTGTATGGCGATGTTACAACCAGGCTTTGCTGTATCGCCAAAGAGATGACCGACTTCATTTATCTGTATACTGTCGAACTCCAGCGCACCTGCGTTTCTGTTCACGGTGTTACTGCATGAAAATAAAAAAACACTTGCCGTAAGTAGAATGACAAGTAGACTGACATATTGCTTTCCCATTTGCATTTTCTTAGTTAAATTCAACATTGCTCTTTGGTTTCGCTATCGACAAATATAGAACATATTAACGAATAGAATGTATAAAAATAAAAAAATAATAAGAACAGATAGCTTTATTTCCCTATTTTTGTGTTATGTAATTGCTCTCTGGGGTATGTTGCAACTTTGTTGCACGGCATATAATTCTATATTTGCATCCTCTGCTGATGTACTCAGTGAGGTAACTTTATTAATCCACTAAAAAAGGAGAACTATTTATGAAAACGAAAAAGCAGACGTTTCCTGTGCTGGGCATGCACTGTGCAGGCTGCGCCAATAATGTAGAAAGGACTGTCCGAAAACTGGACGGCACGATAGAAGCATCGGTCAATTTCGCTTCCAATACATTGTCCGTTTCTTATGAGACAAGCAAACTGACCCCTCAGAAGATACGCGCGGCAGTGCAGGCTGCGGGTTATGATCTTATTGTCGGAGAGGAGTATGCCGAAGAGCGTCAAGAAGAGGAGCAACGTAAACACTATCGTCGTTTGAAGTTACGTGTGATAGGAGCATGGATGTTTGCTTTCCCGCTGCTGTTACTTTCTATGCTCTTCATGCATGTGCCTCATTCCGGTGAGATACAGATGGTGCTTGCCGTTCCGGTACTGGTGTGCTTTGGTGCACCGTTCTATATCGGAGCATGGAAGCAGGCACGGCTGGGACGTAGCAATATGGATACGCTGGTGGCACTGAGTACGTCGATCGCTTTTTTGTTCAGTGTATTTAATACCTTCTTCCCCAACTTCTGGTATAGCCGTGGGCTAGAACCTCATGTCTATTATGAGGCTACCGTGGTTATCATCGCTTTTGTCCTGACCGGTAAGCTGATGGAGGAGCGTGCCAAAGGAAATACTACTGTCGCTATCCGCAAACTGATGGGGCTGCAACCTAAGGTGGCACGTGTGCTTCGTGGCGGTAAAGAGCAGGACATCCCTTTGGAACAACTGAAGATTGATGATCTTGTCAGTGTCCGTCCCGGTGAGCGGATTCCGGTGGATGGCAGCTTGGTTGAGGGTGACTCTTACGTGGATGAGAGCATGATCAGCGGCGAGCCTATACCGGTGGGAAAACGGATTGGCTCGCACGTGCTTGCCGGCACCATCAATCAGAAGGGGAGCTTTGTTGTCCGTGCCGAAAAGGTGGGCGGAGAGACCGTGTTGGCACGCATCATACGTATGGTGCAAGAGGCGCAGGGCAGCAAGGCTCCCGTGCAACGTATTGTTGATAAGGTGACAGGCATCTTCGTGCCGGTTGTGTTAGGTCTGTCGATGCTGACTTTTTTGGTCTGGATGCTTTTCGGCGGGGTAGGGATGCTTTCACATGCTCTGCTTTCGGCTGTCTCCGTACTGGTGATAGCCTGTCCTTGTGCTCTGGGGCTTGCCACTCCTACTGCCCTGATGGTGGGTATAGGCAAGGCAGCTGACGAGCATATACTGATAAAGGATGCCGTGGCATTGGAGCAGATGCGTAAGGTGAACGTTGTAGTGCTGGATAAGACTGGCACACTGACTGAAGGGCATCCCACAGTAGTCGGCTGGTTATGGGCGCATCGGGAGAATGAACAAGATAAAGCCGTACTTTTGGCTGCTGAACTCAAATCGGAGCATCCACTTGCCTATGCCATCGTAGCCGCATTGCAGGAAGAAGAGCGGATAGTGCCTGCTGTTTTGGACGGCTTTCAGAGTATTACGGGCAAAGGTATTAAAGTGTTCTGCCGACAGACGGAATACTGGGTGGGTAGCCATAAACTACTGAAAGATTACGACGTCACGCTGACCGATGCATTGGGCGAGGAATTGGCCCAGTATGCATCCGAGGGATGTAGCATTGTCTACTTTGGGCGGGAAAATGAACTTCTTGCGGTAGCAGCTATCAAGGACCGGATAAAGGAGACTTCTGCCGAAGCTGTCAGGGAACTTCGCAAGCAGGGTATTGAGGTCTATATGCTGACAGGCGATGGAGAACGGACCGCTTCCGCCGTTGCAGCGCAATTGGGAGACATCCGCTACGAAGCCGATGCACTGCCTGACGACAAAGAGGAGTTCGTGCACCAGTTGCAACTTCAGGGTAAGACAGTAGCTATGGTAGGTGACGGCATCAACGATTCGCAGGCTTTGGCTCGTGCCGATGTCAGCGTGGCGATGGGCAAAGGAACCGACATAGCGATGGACGTGGCGATGGTTACTCTGATGACGTCTGATTTGCTCTTGTTGCCGAAGGCATTCAGCCTCTCCCGGCAGACCGTACGTCTGATCCATCAGAACCTCTTCTGGGCGTTCATCTACAACTTGATAGGTATTCCGGTAGCGGCAGGACTGCTCTATCCCGTCAATGGACTGCTATTGAATCCCATGCTGGCAAGTGCCGCTATGGCATTCTCCAGCTTTTCAGTGGTACTGAACAGTTTGCGGCTGAGAAACTAAATCTTCTGCAACGCAAGAACCATATGGCATATCGCTGGAGTACTAAGAGCCTGTTTAAATTTTCTTCAAAAAGTTTTTTATTCAGCTTCTTTTAAGTCTCTTTAGAGTTTCTTTTCGGTCTGTTTTCCTCTTTTTATTCGTCACATAGCCCGCTATGCTCCTCATAAAAACAGAAAAACATCCTCAAAAAGAACTCTCAAAGGAAGGCTGAACAAAATTTAAACAGGCTCTAAGCATTTCTGTACTCCAGTGGGCTTATTCCCACGTATCTCTTGAAGTATTTCCCGAAAAAAGAGGCACTGGGGAAGTTGAGCGAGTAGGCAATCTCCTGAATGGTCATGTCCGTAGACTTGAGCCGCGCCTTGACATCGGTGATGACTACTTGCGAGATGATGTCGAGTGCATTTCTTCCTGTAACCTGCTTCACCGTGGTGCTGAGGTGCTGCAGAGAGATGCCCAGTTTGTCGGCATAGAACTGTGCGCGGCGTTCGATCATGTAATTCTCGATGACCAACTGCACGAACTTTTGGCATATTTCTTCTTTTCTACTTTTGGTTACAGTGTTCTGAGGGCGACGTGCATAGAGCGTATTGATGCCAATCAATATGTTGTGGAGCGTACTTTGCGCCATAAGGGTATTGGTGGAGGTCGGAGTGGCAATGGATACGCGTGTGAGCAGTGCGAAGTAGTCGGTAAAGTAAGAAGCTATCTGGTCACTGATGCTGAGTATGGGGTTGTCCCATATTTTGGAGAATGAACCCATTGTAGCCTGTATCAGGTTGATTCCGTTGACACAGTGGGAGGAGAACCCGACGAAGCAAAGCCGTACTTTCTCTTTCTGTTCGTTGAGCTGGATGATGGCACCCGGCATCAGGATGATCAGATCATTCTTCTTTATTTCATATTCCATCAGGTTGATGGATGCCGTGATCGTACCTTCGGTGCAAAGGGCGAGAATGAATGTTTTCAGTCGGCACGACTGGCGGTAGAGATTCAGGATGTCTTCGGTGACGTCCGTCCATGCCAGCATTTCCACTGGCAGGTCCACTTGGGGAAAATTATATTTCATCTTTTTATTATTTGCTGTCGGCAAATATACAGTTTTCTCTCTAAAATATTAATTTTGCAGGCATGAAACTAAGTGTTGAAGATTGGAATGTGATTCCGTATGCAGAGGCTTGGACCCGGCAGTCGGAATATTTCGAGACTCTCATCCGCGCCAAGGAGGCGGGACAGGAGTACACGAACCGTATCATCTTGTGCGAGCATCCGCATGTCTACACCTTGGGGCGTAGTGGCCGCGAGGGAAACATGCTATTGGGTGAAAGGCAGTTGCAGGAGATGGGAGTTACGCTCTATCATATCGACAGAGGGGGAGATATTACCTATCATGGTCCGGGACAGTTGGTTTGTTACCCCATACTGAACTTGGAGGAGTTTTCGCTAGGGCTGAAAGAGTATGTGCATTTGCTGGAAGAGGCTGTGATCAGTGTGTGTGCATCGTATGGCATTTCTGCCGGACGGTTGGCAAAGGCTACCGGTGTGTGGCTGGAGACTGAGACGGTGCGGGCGCGTAAGATTTGCGCTATTGGTGTGCGGAGCAGCCGTTTTGTTACCATGCACGGGTTGGCACTCAACGTGAATACCGATATGAGATACTTCGGTTATATCAATCCCTGCGGATTTGTAGACAAAGGAGTGACTTCGTTGCAACGCGAGCTGGGGAGAGAACTGCCGATGGCGGAAGTGAAAGAGAGAATGACAGAAGCGTTGCTTCGGTTGCTCGGCTAGTGGAAGTTTTTTTGTTTACTTATGGTAAAGCCTGCCTTCGACGATTGTAGATATCGTCGATTGGCAGGCTTTTTTTATTTGAGTCTATTTTTTCAGCCAGCGGTCGAGCCACTCGAAGAAGGTACGTTGCCAGAGTACGCCGTTTTGCGGTTTCAGTACCCAGTGGTTTTCGTCGGGATAGATCAGCAGTTGGGCAGGAACTCCGCGCATCACTGCGGCGTCGAAGGCTGCCATTGCCTGGTTGGGCAGGATACGGTAGTCCTTCTCACCGTGGATGCAGAGTATGGGCGTGTCCCATTTATCCACAAACTTGTGCGGAGAGTTGGCGAAAGTGCGTTGCGCCGTAGCGTTGTCCTTTTCCCAGTACGCACCGCCCATGTCCCAGTTGGCAAACCATTTCTCCTCGGTTTCGAGATATTGCATTTCCATGTTGAAGATACCGTCGTGTGCAATGAAGGCCTTGAAACGTTTGTCGTGGTGTCCGGCAAGCCAGTAGACGGAGAATCCGCCGAAGCTGGCTCCCACGCATCCCAGGCGGTCGGCATCAACGAAGGGCTCTTTTGCCATTGCATCGATGGCGGTGAAGTAGTCTTTCATGCACTGTCCGCCGTAGTCACCGCTGATGGCTTCGTTCCATTCCACTCCGAAGCCGGGCAGACCGCGGCGGTTGGGTGCTACGATGATGTAGCCGTTGGCGGCCATGATCTGGAAGTTCCAACGGTAGCTCCAGAACTGGCTGACGGGGCTTTGTGGTCCTCCTTCGCAGAAGAGCAGGGTGGGGTACTTCTTGTTCGGGTCGAACTGCGGGGGATAGATGACCCAGGTGAGCATCTGTTTGCCGTCAGTGGTTTCCATCCAGCGGGGTTCTACTTTACCCATTTCGAGTTGGTCGTAGATGTGCTGGTTTTCGGTGGTCAGTTGTCGGGCGGGAGCGGGTTGTTCGCTGTCTGCCTGTACGGCAAATATCTCGTCGGCGGCACTCATGGAGTGGCGTTTGGCGATGAGGCTGTTGCCGCAAAGGGCGATTGAGGCGTAGTCGTACATACCCTGAGTCAGCGGACGTACGGTAGGTTCCTCTTTCGTGATGTCAGCGTGGTAGATGTGGGTCTCGCCGTGCCATACGCCGAGGAAATAGATCCCTTGCGAGTCTTTGTTCCAAAGGAAGGCATCGACGTTCGAGGGGAAGTTGCGTGCGTCTACTACGAAGCGTTTCTCACCAGTGGTGCGGTTCATTACGCACAGGCGGTTGAGGTCAGCTTCATATCCGTCGCGCTCCATACTCTGCCAAGCGATGTACTTTCCGTCGGGCGAATATTGAGGATTGGTATCGTAGCCCATGAACTCGTCGATGCTGTTCGGTTGTACACCGTCTCCGTTTTGGGCTGCGGCTTCTGTCTGGGTCTTGACATCCCGCTTACAGAGGTTGATGAAGCCGCCGCGCAAGAGATCGTATTCGTAGATGTCGGAGTCAGTGGAGATGGCATAGGCGAGGCCTGTCTTCATGCGGCAGGTGAAAGCCACCTTGTCCGATGCCGGGCTCCACGCCAGTTGTTCGATGCCGCCGAAGGGCTTCATCGGGCTTTCGTAGGGCAAGCCTTCGAGGATGTCTTTTGTATTGCTGATGGCATTGCCGTCAAAGTCGGCGATGAAGGGATGGGGGGCGGTGGTTACCCATTCATCCCAGTGTTTGTACATGAGGTCATCGACGATGATGCCTGTTGCCTGAGGCAGGTCGGGGTGCTTGTCGGCTGTGCTCTGCTTGGTTTTCACCTGAGCGATAAAGAGCAGTTTCTTTCCGTCGGGTGAGAAGGCGTAGCCCTCTATGTCGCCGTCGTACTGCGTCAGTTGTCGGCGTCCGCTGCCGTCCGGGTTCATTTCCCAGATCTGGCTGCTGCCGCTTTCGCTGGAGAGGAAGGCGAGTTTGGTGCCCCCCTTGATCCAGCTTATCTCACCTTCGCGGAAAGTGGTGTAGGTGAGCTGGCGGTTGTCGGTGCCGTCGGCGTTCATGAGGAAGATTTCGCTGTTGCTTTTGTTCTGTTCTACGCTGTAGTAGGATACGGTGTAGGCGATTTGTTTCTCGTCGGGCGATACGGCTACGCCGCCGATGCGTCCCATGGCCCAAAGGGCTTCGGGGGTCATGCGTTTGCCTTCAATCTGGATGTCCGACCGCTCGATGAGCGGTGTTCCTGCCTGTCCGGCATCTTTCGTTCCGCCGCATGAGGCAAATGTCATTGCTGCTGACATAAGCAATAGATTTACTGATTTCATATTATGTATTAATTGGGTTATTGTGTCACGGAGTTGGTTTTATTATCATAGGGTCAGTTCACTTTTCTTATTGGGCCATTTGTTTCTTTTTGTGGGAACGGTGTTTTCTTATATTAAAGGTTCGACTGTCCTGGCTTATGGAGGCATCCGCTTTATATGTCCTGTCCGAAAGGAATGGCGGAATGCCTCCGGTTAGCTTTTGCAAAGATACGATAATAAAATGATTTGGAGCCTCTTCGGGCTTGGATAAAATGCGGGATTACGCACTCAGATCTCTTTCTCTTCCCATTTTCCCCGTTTTATATACCATCGGCAGAAGAGCAAAATGAATGCTGCATATACCATCTCTGAGGTCCAACACAGTGCTACGTCCATCCTCAGGTAGAGTATCGTATAAGTGATGTATGCCACATAGATGGCAAGCGTTCCCAATTCCAGCACCAATGCCATGCGTGTATTTCCTGTTCCGGATACGGACTGGAAGTAGACATTAGCCGGCACAAGCAACAGGTAAGAAGCGCACATCACCCAAAGTGAGTGCACCGCCGCATCTTGCAGGTTGCCCATATCGGTATAGATGCCAAGTATCGTTGTGGGGAACAGTGCGAACAACAGTGCCAGTGGCAATACAAACAGGTAGGCTATGCGAATATGCTGCCTGATGGTTCCCGCTACACACTCCTTGTGTCCCGCTCCGATCAGGTTGCTGACCAGCGAACCGCATGTCGATGCAAACGCCATCATCACCATAAACAGGAATCCTGATACGCCCCGGACAATGTTCGTCACCGCCAGTGCCCGTTCGCCCAGATGTTCCACATAAAGGAAAAACAGGAACCAGGTGGAGAGCGAAATCACGTTCTGTATCATGGTCCAGAACGAAACGTCCAAAATCCTCTTTAGTATTCTCCGGTCGAACTTCGGGATACGGTCGAGTCCATACTTGCGGCAGTCCACTCGTTTGCGCATGTAGAGGATGAAGAACACCAGAGAGACCAGTTCTGCCAACGATGAACCTATCGCGGCCCCCGCAATACCCATTGCCGGTATCCCGAACTTACCGAATATCAGTATATAGTTGAAGAGTATATTGCTCAGTACCATCACCACCGAGTTCAACGTCAGCGTCTTTGTCTGCGTTGTCCCGAGGAAGAATGCACGGAACATTACTCCGCTGAACGAGAAGAATGCTCCGAATACCCTCCAGTTCAGGTAACTTACTGCTGCATCGTAGATGTGTTCCGAAGCCACGATGCGTTTCAATATCAGCGGTGACAGGCTATGGGACAGGGCGAACATGACTACTGCCAGTCCCACTTGAAAATAGATCCCCTGATAGAACATGTTTCCTATCTGTCCGTACTGTTCTTCACCGTTTCTTCGTGCAATGAGAATCTGTGCCCCGATGCTGAATCCGAATGCTGCCATGAATATCACCAGATAGAAGACTCCCGCAATGGCGGATGCTCCCAGTTCCACTTCGCCCACTCTGCCCAGGAAAGCGGTGTCTGTCATACCTATCATTTGTTCCATCAGCAGGCTGATCAGGATGGGATAGGCTATTGTCCATATCTGCTTGTATGTATATTGCGTTTTCATCTGTTTTTTGTTTTTAGTGTGAATATTCTGTTTCCTCTATTTTTATCATTCTCTTTATTCTATAGGTGAGATCATTCGTCTTGTGAATGTGAATACTCTCTCATCTTTGATTTTTTACTTTTAGCTCTTGTTTCTTTTTGCTGCACTCTCCCTTTAAAATCGTCTCGTGGGACGGATAATTTCGTCTCGTGAGGCAAAAAAATCTGTCTCGTGGGACGAATTTTTTCAGCTCACGGGACGATTTTCTTCGTCTTACGAGACGAAAAAATACGTTTCATCATTCAGAGCCTGTTTAATTTTTCTTCAAAAAGATTTTTCTTCAGCTTCTTTTGAGTCTCTTTTCGGCCTGTTTTCCTGCTTTTAGGAGCATAGCGGGCTATGTGACGAATAAAAATAGAAAAACATCCTCAAAAATCGCTCTCAAAAGAAGGCTGAACAAAATTTAAACAGGCTCTCAGCTGCTATGGTTTCAACAGGCTTTTCGGATTGATCCTCCTGATTATCTTTTTGGGGTAGAAAGCAAGAAGCTGGGCAATTACGTTCAATTGTCCGGCTTCCAGGTCGTCAGGTCGATGAAAGATCGTTCAGGATTATCTCCTGTTTTGTCTCTCTTTCATCAGTTGTTCCTGTTGTTTCTGCATTGCCTCCAGACGTGCGGCAAAGCTACTCTTATTCATCTTCTTCGGATCCTTCTTTCTTGCTTCGAGTTGGGCGAGCAATTGCTTTTCGTCGGTTGTCTTCCGCAGGATGATTGTAGTCACTACGCTGATCAATGTCGAAATGAAGTAGTAATAGTTCAAGCCTGACGGATAACTGTTCAGGATGAACAACATCATGACTGGCATGAAATAAGTCATCCACTTCATCGCTGCTACTTGCGGATTGGCTCCCGTGTCCTGTTGTTGCATCATGAACTTCGAGTTCAGCAGGTTCACAACCGTCATCAGCAGGCAAAACAAACTCAAGTGGCTGCCCAAGAATGGGATGTGGAACGGGAAGTTGACGATGGCATCATACGTAGAAAGGTCGTCAGCCCACAAGAAACTCTGCTGGCGCAGTTCGATGGCGCTCGGCACGAACATGAACAATGCAATCAGTATCGGGAACTGTATCAACATCGGCAAGCATCCTCCCATAGGACTTACGCCATATTGGCTGTACAATCCCATGATCTCCTGCTGCTTCTTCATGGCATCTTCCTGCTTGGGATATTTCTTGCCGATTTCGTCTATTTTCGGTTTCAGCACGCGCATCTTTGCCGATGACATGTAGGTCTTCCATGTTGTAGGGAACACTACAATCTTCACAATCAGCGTCATCAGCAGCAATACCATGCCCATGCTCAGACCCCAGCCCGACAGCCAGTCGAATATATTGATCGTAAACCACTTGTTGATCCAGCGTATCAACGGCCAGCCCAAGTCGACCAAACGGTTCATTTCCCACTTCTCTTCGCGCCCTTTGTCCAGTGCGGTCAGTGTCTTGTAGTGGTTCGGTCCGAAGTAGAAGTGCATCTGCGTAGCTTTCTCTCCTGTGGGATCGAAGGCGGTACTCATCTCGGCAGAGTAATCCTTAATGTATCCGCTACCCTCATGTTCCATCCTCGAAGCCAGTTTCGTCTTCTCAAAGTCGGCGTCTGCAATGAATACCGATGAGAAGAACTGGTTCTTGAAGGCGATCCAGTCCACGCGTTCGGCTATCTCCTTCTTGTCGTCTTTTCCTGCCGACAGGTCGTCGGTACCCTCACCGCTGATCTTATACGTCAGTTCCGACAGCCGGTTCTCATACACATATCCTTTCTCTATCTGCCGTGCACGTTGCGCCCACTCAATGTCGACATAGTTATTGCTTGTCGCCAACTTGTTTGCCATTCCTTTGGCTTCGATGCTGAAGTCGGCAAGATAGGTGTCGGCATGCATTGCATACTTAAAGTCAATGTAGCTTGCACTATCGGCAACCAGTCGCAACGTAACGGTACTGTCGGTACGTTGCACGATGTTGAAATAATAATTTCGAGTCTGTATGGTCTCTTTCTTATTATAGAAAAGGAAGTTCATGGAGACGTCGTTTCCGTTGAATAAGGTCACAGGCGTCTTTTTGTCCTGCTCCATATACTTTTTCAGTACGGCCTTATATATGGAACCTCCCTTTGTGTTGAGGGTCAGCTCTGCCAGATTGTTGTGTATGGTCACCAACTCTTCTTTCCCTTGTCGCGCATTGAAGAAGAGTGAGGCGGAGTCTGCCGCTTCTGCTTCTCTTTCGTTGGCGAGTGCTGCTTCAGCTTTGGCTTTCAGCGCTTCTTCGCGTTGTTGCACAAGGGCAATAGAGTCGTAGTAACGTTGCTGTGCTTCTAATTGTTCTTGGCTTGGACGGCTCAGAAAACTGAATACAACCAACAAGATAGCTATTAAAACAAACCCTGTAATGGTATTTTTATCCATAGAATCTTTATACTATTTACTATATGATAACTTTAGAATTTATTGGAGTGTCGTTTTTTCGTCGAAGTTCTCGATAGCCGCTTTGATAAAGGACACGAACAACGGATGCGGTTTCAATACCGTACTGCTGTATTCCGGATGGAACTGTGTTCCGACGAACCACTTCAATTCCGGTATCTCTATGATCTCTACCAGATCAGACTCTGGATTGATGCCCACACATTTCATGCCGGCAGCTTCATATTCGGCTTTATAGTGGTTGTTGAACTCATAACGATGACGATGGCGTTCTTGGATATGCTCTGTCCCGTATGCTTCGTATGCCTTGCTACCTTGCTGCAATACACATTCATAAGCACCCAGACGCATGGTTCCGCCCATGTTGGTGATGGACTTCTGCTCTTCCATGATGTCTATCACGTTGTGCGGAGTCTTCTCGTTCATCTCGCGTGAATCGGCATCAGTGTATCCCAACACGTTGCGTGCAAACTCGATGGCGATGCACTGCATGCCCAGACAGATACCGAACGTCGGAATGTTGTGCGTACGTGCATACTTGATGGCAACAAACTTGCCTGCAATGCCACGTTCGCCGAATCCCGGTCCAATCAATACGCCTGCCATGCCTTTCAGTGCTTCGGCTACGTTGTCTTCGGTCAGCTTCTCACTGTTCACGAAGTCTACCGATACTTTACGGTCATTGTAGGTTCCTGCCTGCGAAAGAGCTTCGCGGATGGACTTGTATGCATCTTGCAGGTCATACTTGCCTACTAAGGCAATGTGTAAAGGTTCCGTATCTTCTGCCTTGTGACGACGTTCGAGGAATGCACGCCACGGACCCAATCCCGGAGTATCTCCTACGGGCAATCCCATTTTTCTCAGGATCGTCTCGTCCAACTTCTGTGCCTGCATCAGGATGGGCACTTCGTAGATTGTCGGTGCGTCGATACTTTGCACCACTGCATTTTCATCTACATTGCAGAACAAGGCAACTTTCTTGCGGAGATTTGTACTCAGTTCGTGCTCCGTACGCAGCACCAAAACATCCGGCTGGATACCTGCGCTTTGTAGTTCCTTTACGGAGTGTTGGGTCGGTTTGGTCTTCAGCTCACCGGCAGCGGCAAGGTAGGGCACATAAGTAAGGTGTACGCACAATGCGTCGTGTCCCAATTCCCATTTCAACTGACGGATGCTTTCCAGATACGGCAAAGACTCGATGTCGCCTACTGTACCACCGATTTCCGTAATCACGAAGTCAAACTTATATTTGTTGCCCAGTAACTTTACGTTCCGTTTGATCTCGTCCGTAATGTGCGGAATGATTTGGATGGTCTTACCTAAATAATCCCCACGACGTTCTTTGTCAATGACACTTTTGTAGATGCGTCCGGTAGTAATGTTGTTTGCCTTGGTGGTCTGAATACCTAAAAAGCGTTCGTAGTGTCCCAAATCCAAGTCTGCCTCATGGCCGTCTACGGTCACGTAGCATTCTCCATGTTCGTAAGGGTTCAAAGTACCCGGATCAATGTTGATATACGGGTCAAACTTCTGGATGGTTACTTTATAACCTCTTGCTTGCAGCAATTTACCGATGGAGGATGAAATAATGCCTTTACCTAATGAAGAGGCCACGCCACCGGTGACGAAAATGTACTTTGTTTCTCCCACAGCTATACTGTTTTTAATATTATTTTGTTATTCTGATGTTGTACACTTGAGCAATCTGATCATGCAAGTGTGAAACTTAAAAAGCGCAAAATTACAAAAAAAAGGAGAAGTATATCAAGTTTCCATGAAACAATTCTATAAAAACTTGCTTTCTTTTCCTTTGCTTTTCTATGTTTTCTAAACATTTTAAATTACTTTTGCACTCAAAACATAGATTTTAGGGCGTTATGAAGAATAGATATTTATCGTTGTGGGCGGTTGCTGCACTTTTATCTTCGTCTGTTATGGCGCAGAATCCGGTGCAGTCTGTCAAAAAAGCCGCAGAAGAGTCGGCTACAGTACAAGTAGATACCTTATCGGACTTGATGAAACAATATTTTGTTTTGAAATTGAAACAGGGAGAAGATACATTAAATTTGGATACGGTCTCCATGTTGCATGAGAAGTATTTCGGAATCCTGAAATATCTGAATGATCCTTCTACTCCGGAACGTTATATCGCACTGAATCCTGACTATTATCGTCTGTTTATCCCCCTGACATATTATAATTCTCCGTTGGAGAGCATTTCCACGTTGAAATGGAAACCCCAGCCTTTGGATACGATTGAGGATCCAACCAAAGAACTTTTGCCTTTCGATGAAAGAGCCTTCACTGCAAAGAAACGTGCGAATGAAGTTGTGGATCGGACGTTGCTTTATCTGTATGCAAATGAAGATCCGCGCAGGATTATATCATGGGAAGATGAGATCATGCAGGTGAAAGCCTTCAAAGATGATATCGAAAAGGAAGTCTCTTCCAAACCCTCTGTAGTCAAACTGTTCTCTCAGGAAAATATGGTGAATGTGAAAGAGGACGTGGAAGTGGTTATCCGTAAACCGAACTGGTGGGTGACGGGTGGAAGCGGTTCTCTGCAGATCACCCAGAACTACATCTCAGACAACTGGTACAAGGGAGGCGAAAGCACCAATTCCGTACTGGCGAGCCTACAGTTGTTTGCCAATTATAATGATAGGGAAAAGATACAATGGGAGAATTTATTGGATGCTAAGTTAGGGTTCTCCTCAGCGCCCTCGGATGAGTTTCATAATTATCTGGTGAATACTGACCAGCTCCGTATATATAGTAAATTAGGTGTGCAGGCTGCCTCCAATTGGTATTATACCATTTCGACAGAGTTTAAGACTCAGTTCTGTCACGGCTATAAGGCGAATAAGGAACCGTTGGTGTCTTCTTTCCTGGCTCCGGCAGACTGGTCGGCAAGTATCGGTATGGACTATAAACTGAAAAAGAAGAAGTTCAACCTGTCAGTGTTTATTGCTCCGTTAACGTGGACTATGCGTTATGTAGGCAACAAAGAAGTGAACGAGGTGGACTTCGGTTTGGAAGAAGGCAAGACGGTGCGCCACAACTTCGGTTCGCAAGTGAAGCCGACGCTTTTTTGGCAGATTATACCTTCCATTACGCTGGATTCCCGTTTGGACTACTTGACGAGTTATGAGTGGGTTCGTATCGAATGGGAAAACACTTTCAATTTTGTGCTGAACCGGTATCTTTCTACTAAACTCTATATACATGCCCGTTTCGACGATAGCAGTATGCCGACTACCGGAAGCAGTCACTTCCAGGTGAAAGAGTTGTTGAGTTTCGGTATCAATTACAAATGGTGATTGGCTATATGACAAGTGATTGATTATAATGTTGGTGTTTTTTTGTAAGGCTGTCTCTGGTCAAGATCAAGAGACAGCCTTATTTTTTTCTATCTCATCCGATATTTGGAGTGATGCGTAATGGTAATGGCATGACACCTTGTATGTTATGTATCCGGAGATTTGGGGTGGCTAAAGTTCACGTTTGTGTCGCTAAACCTAAGCATTGTCATGCTAAACCTCAACATTGTGTCGCTAAACCTTAGCATTGCTATGCTAAACTATAGGCTGTGATGAATATACGGAACCAGCGTGTTGGATACGACAAACCACGGATGGGAATACAGGTAAATGAGTCCTTCTACTACAAGAAGTTTCACCATAAATATTTGTGTATTATACGATTATCGGGTGGGTGAAGGATGTGAGGGATGAAATATGGTATTTATTGGTTCTTCGTCACTTTTGGGGCAGTAACTATTCAGCGAGAACAAAGGATACGAAGAATTAGCCCGTCAGTTTAGACG
>NZ_CAJUHF010000024.1 GCF_910585845.1 uncultured Bacteroides sp.
TTGGGTGTTTGCTTTGCAATTTGCTGATTTTCAGCGTTTATTGCGGAGAGACAGGGATTCGAACCCCGGGTACCTCGCAGTACAACGGTTTTCAAGACCGCCGCAATCGACCACTCTGCCACCTCTCCAAAACTCCTTCTTCAGGGAGTGCTTTTCTCTTAAAGCGGTGCAAAGGTACAAATCATTTTTAATTCTACAAACTTCCTGCCGTTTTTTTCGCAAATAAATATTACTTTTGCATCATGATATACCCACAGAACTTTGAACATAAAATAGGTTTCGACCAAATACGCCAGTTGCTAAGCGAAAAATGCCTTAGTACGTTAGGCGAAGAAAGAGTGACCGATATGACATTCTCCGACTGTTATGAAGAAGTAGAAGAACGTCTGAATCTCGTCACCGAATTTGTCCGTATCATAGAAGAGGAAGATAATTTTCCGGCCCAATACTTTTTTGATGTGCGACCGGCACTGAAACGCATACGTGTAGAAGGAATGTATTTAGATGAACAGGAATTGTTCGACCTACGCCGCTCGCTGGAGACAATACGCGACATCGTGCGGTTTCTGAAGAAAGAAGATACAGAAGAGGAAGAATCCCCCTACCCTTGCCTATGCCATCTTGCCAAAGATATCTTAGCCTTTCCGCAACTTATTCAAAAGATAAACACCATATTGTCACCTTACGGAAAGATAAAGGATAACGCTTCTGCCGAACTGGCACGCATCCGCCGCGAACTGACAAATACCATGAACAGTATTTCCCGTTCGCTGAACAGCATCCTGCGCAATGCCCAATCGGAAGGCGTCGTAGATAAGGACGTTACCCCTACCATGCGCGACGGTCGTCTGGTGATCCCTGTAGCACCGGGACTAAAACGAAAAATCAAAGGTATCGTGCATGATGAATCGGCAAGCGGAAAGACTGTCTTCATCGAACCTGCCGAAGTCGTAGAAGCCAACAATCGTATCCGGGAACTTGAAGCTGACGAACGTAGAGAAATAATCCGTATCTTAATCGAATTCTCCAATCTGTTGCGCCCTTCCATTCCGAGTGTATTGCAATCGTATGAGTTTCTGGCAGAAATAGACTTCATCCGCGCCAAAAGCCTGTTTGCCCTACAAATTTCAGGCATAAAGCCCACATTGGAACACACGCAAATACTGGATTGGACCATGGCTGTGCACCCGTTGCTACAGCTCTCTCTCGCCAAACATGGCAAGAAAATAGTTCCACTGGATATTGAATTGAACAGACAGCAACGCATCCTCATCATATCCGGTCCGAATGCCGGTGGCAAATCTGTCTGTCTCAAGACTGTAGGCCTGCTGCAATATATGCTGCAATGTGGTATGCTTATCCCCATGCACGAACGCAGCCATGCAGGCATCTTCAGCAGCATATTCATAGACATAGGCGACGAGCAGTCCATAGAAGACGACCTGAGTACCTACTCCTCCCATCTTACAAACATGAAAATCATGATGAAGAACTGCAACGAGCGGAGCCTCATCCTGATTGATGAATTCGGTGGAGGTACGGAGCCACAGATAGGAGGCGCCATTGCCGAAGCCGTATTGAAGCGTTTCAATCAGAAAAAAACTTTTGGCGTCATCACTACGCACTATCAGAATCTGAAGCATTTTGCCGAAGATCATGAAGGCGTAGTCAATGGAGCCATGTTGTACGACCGCCACCTGATGCAAGCACTCTTCCAACTCCAAATAGGTAATCCCGGAAGTTCGTTTGCTGTAGAGATAGCCCGGAAGATAGGCCTTCCGGAAGACGTCATTGCCGATGCATCGGAAATCGTAGGCAGTGAATACATCAATGCCGATAAATACTTGCAAGACATCGTACGCGACAAGCGCTACTGGGAAGGAAAACGCCAGACCATCCGCCAACGCGAAAAATACATGGAAGAGACCATCTCACGTTACCAGACCGAGATGGAAGACTTGCAGAAATCCCGCAAAGAGATCATACGAAAGGCCAAAGAGGAAGCCGAACAGTTGGTAAAGGAAGCCAATGCCCGAATTGAAAATACCATTCGTACCATCAAAGAGGCACAGGCAGAAAAGGAAAAGACCCGTCAGGCACGCCAAGAACTGATTGACTTCCGTGAATCGATGGAAGCCCTCGCCTCTAAAGAACAAGAAGAAAAGATAGCCCGCAAGATGCAGAAACTGCAAGAAAGGCAGCAACGGAAGAAAGACAAAAAAGCAAAAGAGACAAAAAACGGTCTTTCAGCACAGGAACAGGAAGCACTAAAAGCCAAACAAGAGGCTGAACGCCTGGCAAGCATCGTTCCTGGTGCAATGGTGAAGATAAAGGGACAGAGTTCGGTGGGCGAAGTAATGGAAGTGAATGGCAAGAACGCCGTCGTTGCTTTCGGCAGCATAAAGACTACCGTGAAAGTGGAACGTCTGGAACGCACCAATGCTGCTCCTCAAAAGACAAACAGCTCTGCCAAAAATACATTCCTCAGCACTCAGACGCAGGATAGCATGTATGAGAAGAAGCTGAACTTCAAACAAGACATTGACGTGCGCGGAATGCGTGGCGATGAAGCACTTCAGGCAGTGACCTACTTCATTGACGATGCCATCCTTGTCGGCATGGCACGCGTACGTATCCTCCACGGAACGGGTACAGGCATTTTGCGTACCCTTATCCGCCAATACTTGCAAACCGTTCCCGGCATAAAGCACTTTGCCGACGAACATGTACAGTTTGGCGGTGCAGGCATTACAGTAGTCGACCTATAAACATATATCAGACATGAAATCAATCAAAGAACTCTATCGTATCGGCATAGGTCCTTCGAGCAGTCACACAATGGGACCTCGCAAAGCCGCTGAATTGTTTCTGAAGAAACACCCGGAAGCCTCTTCTTTTGAAGTCACTCTATACGGCAGCCTCGCAGCTACAGGCAAAGGGCACATGACCAATATCGCCATTACGGAAACGCTGCAACCCGTTGCTCCGGTAAAGATCATTTGGGAACCGAAAATATTCCTCCCTTTCCACCCCAACGGGATGAAGTTTGTATCCTTGGATGCAGAAGGTAAAGAGACTGATTCTTGGACAGTCTTCAGTGTGGGTGGCGGAGCTTTGGCTGAAGAGAACAATGACACTTCCGCCGTCAACACGCCAGACATCTACGACATGAACCACATGACCGAAATTCTGCAATGGTGCGAAAGAACCGGAAAAAGCTACTGGGAGTACGTAAAGGAGTGTGAAGAGGAAGACATTTGGGACTATCTGAACGAAGTATGGAAAACCATGCAGGCGGCTGTTCGCCGTGGATTGGAACAGGAAGGTGTATTGCCCGGTCCGCTGAATCTGCGCCGAAAAGCCTCAACCTATTACATACGTGCCAGTGGCTACAAGCAATCCCTGCAATCACGCGGATTGGTATTTGCCTACGCCCTTGCCGTAAGCGAAGAGAACGCTTCGGGCGGAACCATCGTAACTGCCCCTACATGCGGCTCATGTGGTGTAGTACCGGCAGTACTTTATCACCTTGCCAAGAGTCGGGATTTTAGTGATGTACGCATTCTGCGTGCCCTTGCCACGGCCGGCCTTATTGGAAATATTGTGAAGACCAACGCCTCTATTTCAGGAGCGGAAGCAGGATGCCAGGCAGAGGTAGGTGTGGCTTGTTCCATGGCTTCAGCAGCTGCCAACCAACTGTTCGGCGGCAGTCCCGCCCAGATAGAATATGCAGCCGAAATGGGGTTAGAACATCATTTAGGTATGACGTGCGATCCTGTTTGCGGGTTGGTGCAAATCCCTTGCATCGAACGGAATGCATACGCTGCCGCCCGTGCTTTGGACGCCAATCTTTATTCTTCTTTTACCGACGGAATGCACCGTGTTTCTTTTGATAAAGTAGTGACAGTAATGAAAGAAACCGGAAATGACCTGCCTTCACTCTACAAAGAAACCAGCGAAGGTGGATTGGCTAAAGATTATCATCCTATGGGAGAGTGATTCATTCACTCCCCCTTCCCTTTAGTTTAGTTCATGCTGTCCGTCGGATGTAAATCTTCCAACAGTTCTTCTTTCATCATGGTTATTTTCCCATCCGGCGTTATAGTCAACGACAAAGGGATATAAAGGTCGGTCTGCGGATAACAGATACTTGCTGCGTACACAATCCCTTTTGGAGTCGTTTTATCATACACAAGACCTTCCAGGATAAATTGTTTCATATATTTAGCGTCTACCAATGAAGCGAAGTCTCCTTTGGTGAAAACTTTATCTACAATGGTTTTTCCGCCGGAAGTTAAGCGCAATGAAATACTGTTATCCACGAATTTTTCTCCTTCTTCATTGGTCACAATGGGTAAATGGTCATCGGGACGACGAACCACTTTGGACTGATAATCTTTGCCTCTATAAGTAAACGTTGTTTTAATATCAGATACCTGCATGCGTTGTAGACCATTAGCATCTACAGAATCTTTCATCAGTACCTGTATATCCGAGTCATCTCCTCTTTTCTGTGAAGAACAAGCAGTCAGCAAACACAACGCTACCCCTATACAGAAGTAAAAAATGTTTCTCATCACATCATTTGTTTACAATTAATGGGAACAAAGAAACAAAAAGAGAGGCAAAAATACAAGAAAAAGACAAAATAAATAAAAGACGGGCGAACCACCGTCCGCCCGTCTTAAACTAATACCTGTTTATGTATATCATACCTATTGAATTATATATTTATAAGACAAAAAGCAAGATAGAAGGTTTAATAGAATGTTCTTCTTTAACAAAAAACAAGATAATGAAACATATAACCTATAGTAATGGTACGCTGATGCATCTTTACTAATCCTTTGAAAGTAGCGTAATAGTTGGATACCGAGTTGATAGACATTAGCGATTATTATGTTCAAGTTACTTGGTGTTCAACAAGTATTCACGGAACTTCAAGTCCATATTCACATCGCCAAAGGTGCATTACCCTTTGACGAATCACTAAACCAACAATAATAGAATGTCCGTATTCTGAGTATGTTTACATAAATAGCCGAGTATGTTTACATAAATAGCAAAGTATCTTAAGATACTTTACTGAACATCTCTACATGCTATTTTTCCTGATTTCTTCTTGTCTGGTAGAAAACAGCACTATCGTATTCATATAGTCCATTGATAGATTCCATCACACGGCTTACCCGTTTAGAACTTCGCTTTGTAAACTGGTACTATTCCACAATCAACAACCATGTTCCCATAAATACAAAAGCTTGCAGCTCAATGAGCTGCAAGCTTTTGCTTATTGTTTATTATCTATTTCCTTATCGAAATCATTTGACCTCCTCAAAATCAACATTATCTCAGTATGAGCAACTTGCGTACACGTGTTGCAATTATATCGCAAATCCGAAAATAAGCACCCATAAGCAACCACAACTCTTGACTGTAAAAGTACGATTTTTGTTCATAAATAAAGAGATGTAAACGCATAAAAATCAAAAGTATGGCACAAATTTAACAGAATCTCCACTTTTATCCTTACCTTTGTACATGATATTGGGGAGTTGTACCCTAACAATTATAAGGAAACGATGCAGATATATAACAAATTCAAGTTGTAAAACTATTTATTATATTGAGATATGTCAATATGGAGCAAACTCATAGGAATCAAGAAAACCGAGGATAGAAACAATATCATCGGCAATAAAACCACCTCTGTACCATGTAGTGCCCACAATTATGCCATAGTAGATGTTGAAATAGGCTTGAAAGACCATAGAATCCATGATATAGGAGCCCTCAAGCACGATAACACGACATTTCATAAAACCTCAAAAGAAGAACTATTCATTTTCTTAAACGATGTAGACTACATCTGCGGACACAATATCGTTCACCATGATGCTAAATACTTGTTTACGGACAAAATATGCCGTTGGATTTTAGTTGATACACTTTATGTTTCCCCTTTACTGTTCCCTGAACACCCTTACCACAGGCTTGTGAAAGATGACAAACTGATGAGCGAACAAATGAACAATCCGGTGAACGATTGCAAGAAAGCAAAAGACTTATTGTTGGATGAAATAGCATGCTGGCATTCATTACGGAAAGAAAAGTGTATACTATTTGCATCGCTGCTGAAGGGCAAGAAGGAATTTGAAGGATTTCTCAGTATGGTAAGTGCGGAGTATATCCATAAAGGAATACCTGAACTTATTAAAGAACTTTATGCCGGAAAGATTTGCCAACATGCCGATCTTAACATGCTCATCAACCAATATCCATGCGGATTGGCATACGCATTGGCTCTGATTGACACCACCGATTACCGCTCCATCACTCCCGGATGGGTACTTTATAATTATCCGGAAGTGGAATTTATCATAAAACTCCTGCGATACACAACTTGTAAAGAAAGCTGCGACTACTGCCATACGCAATTGGATGTGCTCCATAACCTAAAAACATTTTTCGGATATGAGCGCTTCCGGACATACGAAGGCGAGCCACTACAAGAACGTGCTGCCCAAGCTGCGGTAAAAGGGAAATCGCTGCTGGCAATATTTCCTACTGGCGGTGGTAAATCACTTACCTTCCAACTGCCTGCACTCATGGCGGGACATTCCGTGCACGGGCTTACGGTTGTCATCTCCCCCTTGCAGTCCTTGATGAAAGACCAGGTAGATAACCTTGCCGACAGAGGCATCACGGATGCCGTAACCATAAATGGGATGTTAGATCCCATCACAAGATCGCTGTCAATACAAAGAGTACAAGACGGAGAAGCCTCGTTGTTGTATATCTCTCCCGAGATGCTCCGTTCAAAAACAATCGAGAAAATATTGATGACGCGCCACGTTGTAAGGTTTGTGATAGACGAAGCGCACTGCTTTTCTTCATGGGGGCAGGATTTCAGAGTTGACTATCTCTACATTGGCAAATTCATCCAAAAATACCAGCAAAAGAAAAAATGCAAAACCCCGATACCTATATCCTGTTTCACGGCCACGGCAAAACAGAAAGTAATCCAAGACATCTGTGACTATTTCAAGCAGACTTTGGATTTGAACTTGGAATTATTCGCATCAACAGCCTCAAGAACAAATCTACACTATTCCGTCATACATGTAGAGAATGACAATGACAAATATTTAAAACTGAGAGAACTTGTAGCAGAAGCCTATTGTCCGACAATTGTTTACGTGTCACGCACTAAATGGACAAAGGAACTGGCTGCAAAACTGACTCGTGACGGTTACAAGGCACTCCCTTTCAATGGGAAAATGGAAGCCGATGAAAAAATTGCCAACCAAGATGCTTTTATGAACGATCAGGCACACATCATCGTGGCTACGTCTGCATTTGGTATGGGAGTCGATAAGAAAGATGTCGGTCTTGTAGTTCATTATGATATTTCCGATTCGCTGGAAAATTATGTACAGGAAGCTGGCAGGGCAGGTCGTGATCCTGGCCTTAGCGCACGTTGTTATGTGCTTTACAGTGACAATGATTTGGACAAGCATTTTATATTGCTAAACCAAACGAAACTTAGCATTAGTGAAATACAACAGATATGGAAAGCCGTCAAAGACCTTACCAAACACCGTATGAAAGTCAACTGTTCTGCGTTGGAAATTGCCCGACAAGCAGGATGGGATGATTCGGTATCTGACATTGAGACCCGTGTACGAACAGCATTAGCTGCTTTGGAACAAAGCGGATACTTGGTAAGAGGGAACAATGTACCTCATGTATATGCCACGGGAATAATGGTAAAGAATATGGATGAAGCAAGAGAACGCATAGCAGCATCACTACTTTTTGGCAGCGATGAAATGGAAAAGGCAGTACTTATCATCAAGTCATTGATTTCTCAAAAACATATCGCCAAGGCTCAGGATTCGGAAGCAGAATCACGAATCGATTATCTAGCAGACATGTTGGGACTGAGCAAAAGAGATGTTATATCTGTAGTGGAGCGCATGCGACAGGAAGGTATATTGGCAGACAGCAAAGATATATCTGCCTATTTGCAGGATGCAGGTGATTCGGAACGAAAATCGCAATTGCTTCTTGAACGTTTCGCCAAACTTGAGCAATACATCCTCAATCACATTCCCGATGAGTCTTTACGAATATCATGCAAACAACTGAATGAGAATGCCGTGAACGAC
This sequence comes from uncultured Bacteroides sp., assembly GCF_910585845.1. GTDB lineage: Bacteria > Bacteroidota > Bacteroidia > Bacteroidales > Bacteroidaceae > Bacteroides. The sequence goes on from NZ_CAJUHF010000024.1 coordinate 8,172, forward strand.
GGTATCAACACCTCCAAAGAAAAAGACATTCGGACATTACTCTATTTTCTCACCGTCAAGGGATATACGCGTAAAAAAGAAGATGCGGTTCATAATATAGAAATAAGTCGTCAGGCAGACTTAGAGTCTACCATCAGGCGATTTGAAAAACGATTGGAGATAAGTCGCTTTTCCGTGGAGTGGCTATACAGATTGGCTTTAGATGCAGAAGCGAAAAATGTACCCAGCAAAGCCATCCAATTCTCCGTGGTAGAACTTTTGAACCAAATAAAATCAAGTTCTCAATCTCTTTTCGGGGGACTTGACGACATTCAATTGGAAGACGTGGAAGAAGCACTTCTGTATTTGTCGAAAATCGGTTCACTAAAACTTGAAGGCGGATTTTTGGTACTTTATAATGCCATGAATATCCAAAGAATAAAGGATAACAAGTCGAGATACAAGCAAGACGACTATCGGATGCTCAACGAATTCTACAAGTTGAAAATCCAGCAAGTGCATATTGTAGGTGAATATGCCAATCTGATGGTAAGAGATTATCATGCTGCCTTGCAATATGTTCAAGATTATTTCCAGATGGACTATAGGAAGTTTGTCGCAAAATATTTTAAAGGAAACAGAGTAAGCGAGATACAGCGTAATTTGACACCACAGAAATATGAGCAATTGTTCGGACAATTGTCCAAACGGCAAATGGAAATCATTTCCGACAAGGTTTCACGTTGCATTGTAGTTGCTGCCGGTCCGGGCAGTGGGAAAACACGTGTATTGGTTCACAAACTGGCCTCACTCCTGTTACTTGAAGACGTGAAACATGAACAGCTCTTGATGCTGACATTTTCAAGGGCAGCCGCTACGGAGTTCAAACAACGGCTTATGGAGTTGATAGGTAATGCGGCCCATTTTGTTGAAATAAAGACATTCCACTCCTATTGCTTTGATCTACTGGGACGGATCGGAAATCTTGAAGATTCAAAGAATGTCGTTTCAAAGGCTGCTGAAATGATATGTCAAGGAGAAGTGGAACCCAATAAGATTGGCAAGACGGTATTAGTCATAGATGAGGCTCAGGATATGGGAGCTGAAGAGCATGCACTTGTAAAGGCATTAATGACTAATAATGAGGAAATGCGTGTGATAGCCGTGGGAGACGACGACCAAAACATCTATGAATTCCGCGGTTCCGATTCCGGTTATATGTACCGATTGGCACAAGAAAGCGGAAGCACGTTTGTCGAAATGACCGAAAATTACCGCAGTGCACGCCAGCCGGTGGATTTTGCCAACGGATTCTTAAAAAACATACATAAAAGGATAAAATGTACACCAATTATCTCCATGAGAAAAGAAAAAGGTTGGGTTGAAGTGATACGCTATCAATCAGAATATATGTATCAGCCACTCGTCGAAAACTTGCTTCAACATAGGGGTAAAGGAACTTCTTGTGTACTGACCCAAACAAATGAAGAGGCCGTTATCCTGATGGCTCTTTTGCGGAAACATGGCATAAATAGTAAACTGATACAATCAATGGACGGCCTGCGTTTTTGGAATATGGCCGAAATGAGATATTTCCTGAGGTATATAAACAAGCGGATAAAAACACCGTTAATCACGGAAGAACTGTGGGAAGAAGCCAAGCATAACACCTTCTCTACTTATGACAGGAGTCTAAGCTTGATGTATGTGAAACGTTGCATAGCCCAGTTTGAACAAACCAACAAGAGTAAATATTTCAATGACTTCAAAGAATTTGTATTTGAGTCATCAGTGGAAGACTTCTGCGACGTATCAGGGGCCGACGTTGTGGTATCAACTATTCACAAGGCCAAAGGCAGAGAGTTTGACGATGTGTATATGCTCATATCCGACAATTATGTCAAGGATGCCCATCTGATGCGTCGATATTACGTAGGAATAACCCGTGCGAAAAACAGGCTGTTCATACATACAAACGGTGATTGTTTCAATCATCTGAGTGCAGACCGATATCTTATGGATCAACGACAATATGATATGCCCGAAGAAATCGTACTACAACTCTCTCACAAAGATGTCAATTTGGGATTCTTCAAAGAACGAAAACAAGAAATCCTGGCATTGAGAGGTGGAGATTCTTTGACCTACAGAAATTTCTTTTTGTATAGTTCATTGACAGATAAACCCATAGCTAAGTTGTCATCAAAAATGCAGGATACATTATCCGAATGGGAACAAAGAGGTTACCAGGTGAAATCCGCATCTGTACGGTTCGTGGTGGCATGGAAACCTAAAGATGCACAAAAGAATGAACCAGAAACAGCTGTTCTTTTGGCCGACTTGATACTTTCTTTGTAAGCTAAAACGTTTGAAATTATCACAATATAATTATCTTTGTGATAAGAATTAAAATATTATACGAATAATAAGGGAATAATGCAAATTCAAAACAATGCATTGATAGCAGAATGCTCGGCTTACGATTTCAAGGAAATGCTGGAACGTAAGAAAGTGAAGTCATGGCTCAAATCCGTATCGGCTTTTGCCAATACGGATGGTGGCAGTTTGTTCTATGGAGTGAACGATGACGGAGTGATTGTGGGTTTGGAAAATCCACAATCCGATGCTGGCTTTATCAGCGAAACGATAAAGGCAAGACTTGACCCTGTACCGGAAATACAACTTATCCCGATAGAGCACGAAGGACATACGCTGCTCGAAGTGAAAGTAAAGGCAGGAACGCTTACACCTTATTACTATTATCAGGATGGGACACGTACTGCATATGTACGAGTTGGCAATGAAAGCGTAGAGTGTAATTCGCAGCAACTTCTTTCACTGGTATTGAAAGGTACGCACATGACATGGGATTCACTGCCTACACAAGTGGATGCCAGCAAACACTCTTTCATCATCCTTACCAATACTTTCCGTGAACAAACCCATCAGGAATGGAATGACAAGTATCTGGAATCATTCGGTCTGGTTACTCCTGAAGGTAAATTGACCAATGCCGGATTGTTGTTCGTGGATAACTGTACCGTATTCCAATCGCGTATCTTCTGCACCCGTTGGACCGGACTTTATAAAGATGATGCCATCAGTTCCGTAGAACATCGGGCTAACCTAGTATTGCTATTGAAATACGGCATGGACTTCATCAAGAACTACACCATGAGCGGATGGGTGAAAATGCCGAACTATCGTCTGAACCTCCCCGATTATTCCGACCGTGCAATCTTTGAAGGGTTGGTAAACCATCTTATCCATAGAGATTATACCGTGATGGGTGGCGAAGTACATATTGACATTTACGATGACCGAGTGGAACTGGTATCGCCCGGTGCCATGCTTGACGGTACACAAATTCAAGACCGTGACATATACAAAGTGCCGTCCATGCGCCGCAATCCCGTCATTGCGGATGTGTTCACACAGCTGGACTATATGGAGAAACGTGGCTCCGGTTTGCGCAAGATGCGAGAGCTTACGGAGAAACTACCCAACTTCCTGCAAGGAAAAGAACCGCAATATCAAACGGAAGCGACTTCTTTCTATACCACTTTCTATAATCTGAACTGGAGTGAGAACGGCAGAATACCTGTTGAAGAAGTGGCAGAGAGAATAAATAGTTCGGTGAAAAAGTTCGGTGTAAGTGACAAAAGTTCGGTGAAAGGTTCGGAGATAATGCAAAAAGGTTCGGAGAAAACCTTCGGTGAGAGAAAAAAAACTTCGGTGAGAATCTTCGGTGACAGGGAAAAAACTTCGGTGACAAAAGGGAATTCTTCGGTGAAGTCCAAACGCTTAGGACGAACAGCCCAAAGTATCATTGATTTGGTTATAGCTGATGCACTGATTACTGAAGAAAAAATGGCAGAGAGAATCGGTGTAAGCAAACGTGCCATTGAGATGCAAATAGCCAATCTTCGTGCCAAAGGGATTCTAATTCGTGAAGGTGCTGATTTCGGTGGCTATTGGCGCATTTTAACCAATCCTCAAACAAAACAATAACCTTATGGGAACATCTTTCATACATAGCAACCATGAACCCCATAAACGCAAAAAGCGTGCAACTCATTGAGCTGCACGCTTTTGCTTATTGTTTGTTATCTGTTTCCTTATCGGAATCATTTGACCTCCTCAAAATCAGCATCCTGCACGTTATCACCATGCTTATTGCTGTCTTGAGCACCGCCTTGCTGACCGGCATTCATATCAGGACCAGCCTGTGCACCGCTTTGAGCATACATCTCAGCACTTGCAGCCTGGAAGGCAGTGTTCAGTTCTGCCATTGCAGCATCTACAGCAGCCAGATCTTGAGCCTTATGAGCATCTTTCAGTTTCTGCAGAGCAGCCTCAATCGGAGCCTTCTTGTCGGCAGGTAACTTATCGCCCAATTCCTTCAATTGATTCTCAGTAGTAAAGATCATTGAATCCGCCTGGTTCAACTTATCAATTTTCTCACGCTCTTTCTTGTCGGCTTCAGCATTTGCTTCGGCTTCAGCTTTCATCTTTTCGATCTCTTCCTTGCTCAAACCGCTGGAAGCTTCGATACGGATGGCCTGTTCCTTACCCGTAGCCTTGTCCTTAGCAGAAACCTTCAAGATACCGTTAGCATCAATATCGAATGTCACCTCAATCTGAGGAACACCACGGCGGGCAGGAGCAATACCTGTCAGATTAAACTGACCGATAGACTTGTTCTGGGCAGCCATAGGGCGTTCGCCTTGCAGCACGTGGATGGTAACTTCCGTCTGATTGTCGGCAGCCGTAGAGAAAGTCTCGCTCTTCTTGCACGGAATAGTAGTGTTGGCATCGATCAACTTGGTCATTACACCACCCAGTGTCTCAATACCCATTGACAATGGAGTAACATCCAACAATACCACACCCTTGATTTCATCCGTCAACACGGCACCCTGTACGGCAGCACCAACTGCTACCACTTCATCCGGGTTCACACCTTTAGAAGGAGCTTTGCCGAAGTAGTCTTCAACCAACTTCTGTACGGCAGGAATACGAGATGAACCACCTACGAGGATTACCTCGTCGATATCGGCATTGCTCAGACCGGCATCAGACATGGCTTTCTTGCAAGGTTCGAGACAAGCCTGAATTAAGTTGTGAGCCAAAGCCTCAAATTTAGCACGCGTCAACGTCTTAACCAAGTGCTTGGGTACACCACCTACCGGCATAATGTACGGCAAGTTGATTTCGGTGCTCGTAGAAGAAGACAGTTCAATCTTAGCTTTTTCTGCAGCTTCTTTCAGACGTTGCATTGCCATCGGATCTTGAGTAAGGTCGGCTCCTTCATCGTTCTTGAACTCTTCTGCCAACCAGTTGATGATCACTTGGTCGAAGTCATCACCACCAAGGTGTGTATCACCGTTCGTAGACAATACTTCGAACACACCACCACCGAACTCAAGGATAGAGATATCAAACGTACCACCACCAAGGTCGAATACGGCAACTTTCATATCCTTGTTTGCCTTGTCGATACCGTAAGCCAATGCTGCGGCTGTCGGCTCGTTGACAATACGTTTCACTTCCAAACCGGCAATCTGACCGGCTTCTTTGGTTGCCTGACGCTGAGAGTCGGAGAAGTAAGCCGGAACTGTAATAACAGCTTCTGTCACTTCTTGTCCCAAATAATCTTCAGCAGTCTTCTTCATTTTCTGAAGAATCATAGCCGAAATTTCCTGCGGAGTATATAAGCGTCCGTCTATATCTACACGAGGCATATTGTTATCGCTCTTCACTACCTTGTAAGGCATACGGTCTACTTCTTTCTGTACCTGATCCCAAGTTTCACCCATGAAACGTTTGATGGAGAACACAGTTCTGGTGGGGTTTGTAATAGCCTGACGTTTAGCAGGATCACCTACTTTACGTTCACCACCATCCACGAATGCTACAATAGAAGGAGTAGTACGTTTACCTTCGCTATTTGCTATTACTACAGGTTCGTTTCCCTCAAATACGGAAACACAAGAGTTTGTAGTTCCTAAGTCTATACCAATAATTTTTCCCATAATCGTTACTATTTTTATTTGTTATTATTCAAATTCTGTTTGTCCGCCTTAGCGGTGGACGACAATAAAAATACAAACGTCGTGCCAAATTGTTCGAGAAGTTTTTTTATTTTATGGCATGACAGAATTGCTGCCAGTTTGGCAGTATTTCCGTTCCTATATTAAGGAAGAAAAGGTACAGCATGTATGACAGAATATCATACTACCAGAAAGAAAACGATTATACAACCGAACCTTACAAAACAAAAGCAGGATGCCAACCCTTTCATTGACATCCTGCTCTGCTCTTTTTCCGTTCATTCGGACTATTTCTTTATCAGCACCATCACCAACACATTATCCGCATCATATAGACCAATGCCCCTACCCTCCAACTGACCGAAGGATTGCACATCATCCAAAGCTTTCAGTACACGGCTTTCCACTTCCATATTGGGACAAGCCATCATCGTAGTTATCAATTGTGAAAAAGAGATTTCAGACGGTTTTTCACTATCTGCCACAAAATCGCCATTGATCAGATTGCAACCGGCATTGCCATGTATTCTCTTCTCATTTAGATTAAACTCGATAAAGGGCTGCTTCTCCATTCCCTCAGGGATGGCTTGACCACCTGCTTCCACAATCATCCACTTTCCATTCAAATCTGATAGTTTCACTGTTGGAGTTTTCTTTTGTAACACAATAACAGGACGACGGGAGGAACCGCACAGAGCGATGTTCTCCTTACCCAATTCCTTATATTTCTTCACCTGTCTCAAAGTTGACAATACGTTTTGCTCTAGCGTCATGTCCGGACACATCATACGTGTACTTGCCATAGTTCCGAGATCGATTGTACCGGGTTTGGCATTCACATCGAACGAACCCATCATACGATTGCAACCACTATTACCAGATACTTTTCCGGTAGTGGTATCAAAACTGATAAAAGGGAATGCTTGATTAGGCGAAGGAACTACGGCTACGCCATTTATTTCTATAATATTCCATTCACCATTGATGGAAGACAACATCGCTGCATCTTTTGATGAGCGACATGATGACATAGTAGTAACTAAAACTCCTGCCATAAAGAGAGAAACAAATACATTTTTCATTATCATTCGTTGTTTAAGTTTATTTTCAATGTGCAAATATAACACAAAACAGACACATATACAAATATATCCGTATCATGTTGAGATGCAACAAAAAAAACGGTATACACCTTATTTATATTATATCCGAACCAGATGCAGCAGAAACAAAATCCGCAAAATCTGTCCGATCCTGTTCTCTATAAACCAATAACCCCAAGAAAAAGCAGTTTGTTCGATGATAAATACTTTTTTCTGAAAGTATTTGGCGGAATTTTAGAGCCTGTTTAAATTTTGTTCAGCCTTCTTTTGAGAGTGCCTTTTGAGGATGTTTTTCTGTTTTTATGAGAAGCATAGCGGGCTATGTGATGGATAAAAAGAGGAAAACAAACCGAGAAGAAACTCAAAAGCAGCTGAATAAAAAAACTTTTTGAAGAAAAATTAAACAGGCTCTTAATGTTTATCTGCGAATTAAATCCTATATTTGCTCACCAATTAAACAGGTGGCAAGCACAAGCTACGGGCAACAGGTCGTTTTCAGTATGATAGTCGAAAAAAAGAGGTATCAGACCACCCGAACAGTCCGGCTATCGACAGGTCCTAGCGTAAGCTCGTCACGAATCAATGCAATATGAATTTAACTTTAACAATGTTACTAAAAAATGGGTAAAGTTCTTATTATCGGTGCAGGCGGTGTAGGTACCGTCGTTGCGCACAAAGTGGCTCAAAATCCGGATGTATTCACAGACATCATGATTGCAAGCCGCACAAAGTCTAAATGTGACGCTATCGTAAAAGCAATCGGTAACCCCAACATCAAGACCGCACAGGTGGATGCCGACAATGTAGACGAACTGGTAGCTCTGTTCAATGACTTCAAACCCGAAATCGTGATAAACGTAGCACTCCCCTATCAGGACCTCACCATCATGGAAGCTTGTCTGAAGAGCGGAGTAAACTATCTGGATACAGCCAACTACGAGCCGAAAGATGTAGCCCATTTTGAATACAGTTGGCAATGGGCATACAAGAAACGTTTCGAAGAGGCTGGTCTGACTGCTATCCTCGGTTGTGGTTTCGACCCGGGAGTGAGTGGCGTCTACACTGCATACGCAGCCAAGCATCACTTCGATGAAATGCAATACCTGGACATCGTGGACTGCAACGCTGGTAACCATCACAAGGCATTCGCCACCAACTTTAATCCAGAAATCAACATCCGCGAGATTACCCAGAACGGACGCTTCTACGAAAACGGCGAATGGATAACCACCCAGCCAATGGAAATACACAAAGACCTGACCTATCCCAACATTGGGCCGCGCGACTCCTATCTGCTCTATCACGAAGAGCTGGAATCGCTGGTGAAGAACTTCCCCACCATCAAGCGCGCACGCTTCTGGATGACATTCGGACAGGAATACCTGACCCACTTGCGCGTAATCCAGAATATCGGCATGGCGCGCATCGACGAAGTGGACTATAATGGAATGAAGATCGTTCCGTTGCAATTCCTGAAAGCCGTATTGCCCAACCCGCAAGACTTAGGCGAAAACTACGAGGGAGAGACCTCCATCGGATGCCGCATCCGTGGCGTGAAGGACGGAAAAGAGCGTACGTACTACGTCTACAATAATTGCAGCCACCAGGAAGCCTATAAGGAGACCGGCATGCAAGGCGTGAGCTACACTACGGGCGTTCCTGCCATGATAGGTGCCATGATGTTCCTGAAAGGTTTGTGGAAAAGACCGGGTGTATGGAATGTAGAGGAGTTCGATCCCGACCCGTTCATGGAGCAACTGAACAAGCAGGGGTTGCCTTGGCATGAGGTGTTCGACGGAGATTTGGAGGTATGACCCTAATCCGCCATTCTTAGTTTTTAGGTTTAATCATATATTCTGATATCGAATAGATTATGCAAATCGGAGATAAAGCGCCCGAAATACTGGGCATCAACGAGAGAGGCGAAGAAGTCCGTCTCAGCAACTATAAAGGGAAGAAGATAGTACTCTACTTCTATCCCAAAGACATGACCTCAGGATGTACGGCGCAAGCCTGCAACTTGCGGGACAACTACTCTGAACTGTGCAAGGCCGGCTACGAGGTAATCGGCGTAAGCGTAGACAACGAGAAGTCGCATCAGAAGTTCATTGAGAAAAATGAACTCCCCTTCACCCTCATTGCAGACACGGAGAAGAAACTGGTGGAGCAATTCGGAGTATGGGGAGAAAAAAGCATGTATGGACGCAAGTATATGGGAACCTTCCGCACTACTTTCATCATCGACGAAGAAGGGGTGATAGAGCGCATTATAACGCCCAAGGAAGTGAAGACCAAAGACCATGCCGCACAAATCCTGTAAATGTAACTTCACGACGGAGCGAAAAGGAGTTATCGGAACGGATGATGCGATAGCTCCTCCGGTTCCGACTATTAAATAAACAACTAATCATTAATCACTAAAATAATGGCAAAGAAAGACGAACTTAATTTTGAGAGCGAAAATAATACGGCTCCCAGCGAAAAGCTGAAAGCGCTGCAAGCTGCAATGGACAAGATAGAGAAGAGCTTCGGTAAAGGCTCTATCATGAAAATGGGAGATGAAAGCATTGAGCAAGTAGAAGTAATCCCCACAGGTTCTATCGGACTGAACGTGGCACTTGGCGTGGGTGGTTATCCACGCGGGCGTATCATCGAGATCTATGGTCCGGAATCTTCCGGTAAGACCACACTGGCAATCCATGCCATCGCTGAGGCGCAAAAGATGGGGGGTATCGCCGCATTCATTGATGCAGAACATGCCTTCGACCGTTTCTACGCTGCCAAGCTAGGTGTGGACGTAGATAACCTGCTGATTTCGCAACCGGACAACGGAGAACAGGCATTAGAGATAGCAGAACAGTTGATCCGTTCTTCCGCCATCGACATCATCGTGGTGGACTCTGTGGCTGCCCTGACCCCGAAAGCTGAAATCGAAGGAGACATGGGTGACAATAAGGTAGGCTTGCAGGCACGCTTGATGTCGCAGGCTTTACGCAAGCTGACCTCTGCCGTCAGCAAGACGCGCACAACGTGTATCTTCATCAACCAGTTGCGTGAAAAGATCGGCGTAATGTTCGGCAATCCGGAAACGACTACCGGTGGTAATGCACTGAAGTTCTATGCTTCCGTACGTTTGGACATCCGTGGTGGTCAGGCTATCAAGAATGGTGATGAGGTACTGGGCAAACAGACCAAAGTGAAAGTCGTGAAGAACAAAGTGGCACCTCCTTTCCGCAGAGCAGAATTTGACATCATGTTCGGCGAAGGTGTATCCCGTTCTGGCGAAATCATCGATTTGGGTGCTGAGTTGGGTATCATCAAAAAGAGTGGTTCTTGGTTCAGCTACAACGACACGAAGCTGGCTCAAGGGCGTGATGCAGCCAAGCAAGTCATTGCCGACAACCCTGAATTGGCAGAGGAACTGGAAGGACTGATTTTCGAGGCTTTGAAGAAAGAGAAATAAACAAATTCATTCGTATAAGGAAAAGGGGAGCCGGTTTCGGTTCCCCTTTTCTACAACCATTTACACCTATCAGCTGACGCTTCACTCCCAGTTCTTAAAACGCTCTTCCAGCATCTCCATGCTCTTTTCAAAGCGCTTCCACTGATCAGCATTCATCCGCTTTTTCAGATATTCGCTATCTTTCAATTTAGTTATGTCTTTCAGGCTCTCCAATCCTTTTAGGCCCTCCAGGTTCTTCAGATTCTCCAGACCTTCCAATCCTTTCAGTTCTTCCAGTCCCTTTAGGCCGCCCCATATATCAGCACTACCCAAGGTGCTATTGCCATCAATGTAATAGATGCTACCACCCTCGTTCATGCTGGTATTCTGATACATCATGATGTTCTGAATGTCTTTCAGAGTCATCTCTCCCACCAAATAAATGAACTTCAAGGTAGCGGCACCGTCGATAATCATGATCAGCTCCTTCACTTTGTCGCCCTTCCTATTGATGTAGAACTCGGAACTTGAGACGTTTCCTTTCTGCTTCATCAACAGTTCATATTTGGAAGCCTGCACCAGCGTACGCAAGTCCTTACGCATGTCCTTCTTGACAATGTTGTCCATCGTAGAAAGAATCTGCACACAATCCAACTGACCGGACACCTTTCCTATATAGATATCCTTCGTGAAGAGATTGGAGTTCATTTCGATCATTGCCTTCGAGATATAGACCGAAGAGACTCCTTTCATGTCATTGTAAGTATTGAATATGTTTTTCTGCGCATGGCAGAGCAGGGGTAACATCAGCAACACACCTGCCAATAAGATCTTGTTGAGTTTCATAATCGTTTATCTTTGTATTTCCTTTTTCACTTCTTGCACCACTTTCCTCATATCAGCCTGAGTCTCTTCCACCTGCGTGATGCCTTGGTTTAGGTTGGTTGAGACCTCTATCAGCGTTGCCTGTAGCACGCGATAGGCTTCTTCCGGATCGGAGAATGTATCTTGTGGCGTAGGCACGCAGACATCATGCCTCATCCAACCGACTCCATAGCCGATGCCGACAAGCAACAATACGGTAGCGGCAACGCCCCTGATCCAACGCCAGTTGCGTTTGGCCCTGTTCACACGGAAGAAATGACGTTCTTCTTCCGCCTTTTCATCAATCAGCAGGGTCAGTTTGTCTTCCAATCCCGCAGGTACCTTCATATCCATTTCTGCCGCCTGACAAAGGGTGAGAAAAATCTCTTTCTCCTTCAGCAGCCGTTCGGGAACCTCCTTTGTCCTGAAATAATCTCTCAGCGCCTCTTCTTGGCTCTCGGTAGTGTTCCCCTCATAAAACTCGGCGAGTAGCCTTTCAATTTCCTCAACTTTCATTGTTATTCCATTTATTAAATTCCTCACGTATCTTCTTCCTCGCCCGGGACAGCAGTACACGGACGTTCGTAGCATTCAGACCGGTCAGCCGTTCTATCTCCTCGTAAGAACAACCTTTGACGTCACGCAGATTCACAATCCGTTGCTGTTGCTCAGGCAGATGGGAAATGATGTCTTTCACTTGCCGTACTTCGTCGCGCATTTCCAGATTGTCTGTTTGAGAGACGTCCTGTATGGCGGTCAACTCTATCGTCTGCCTGGACAAGAGGTACTTTCCCGAACGAAGCAAGTCAAAGCACATGTTCTTCACCAGAGTGACACTGAATGCTTCCGGATTGCTGATAGCCGTCAGCCCTTCGCGCTTGTCCCACAGCTTCAGATAGGCTTCCTGCACCAAGTCTTCCGCATCCGCCGCGTTCTCCAGCAGGCGGTAGGCTACGCAGTATAACTTGCGGTGATAGGGCAAAAACTCTTTTTTAAAATGCTCAGCATCCATCGGCTTTTCTGTATCTCGATCCTGTTTATTTATGGTATTTGCTGATTAGACGTACGAAGGCGGTATTTTGTTACAGGAAAGAGAGAAAAAAAATCGCTCCTGCCAGTTTCATGAACTTGCAGGAGCGAAATGCCTTCATCTGAGATGCAGATGCTTTTTACCCGAAAGGCAGACGGTCTTTTCCGCACAAGCCTCTTCCGAAGAGAGGAATTATGCCAATACGGGTACCAGATATTTAGTCAGCAGATAGCCTCCGCCCACCAGCCAGATGTAGAGAAGGAAAGCCAAGACAAACGGTTTGGCACCTGCCTGTTTGAACTTGTCAATGCTGGTGTCTGTTCCCAGTGCCGTCATTGCCATGGTCAGCATAAAGGTGTCAATGTATTCTATCGCACCATTCAGAGGGATGTCTTTCACAGTCTCCGCCCCCGTCAGGTATTGCAAGAGGGAGTTCAGACAGATGATGCCAATGAAACCAAACGCGAACCAAGGGATAGTAATCTTGCTCTTCACCGGACGACCCTCGGCGTCTGCACGCTTACGCCCTGCCAAGGCAAAACTCATGATGACCAATACGGGCGCCAACATCATCACGCGTATCATCTTGGTAATCGTAGCCGGACCAGCAATACCCAGAGCATCCGTTGGGTCCATCGCATTGCCTGCACCTGCCACGTGGGCTACTTCGTGCAGGGTACTTCCCGTATAAATGGCCACTCCCATGTTGCCCAGCCCGTCAAGCAGTCCGGCGCGATACATGATGGGGTATAAGAACATGGAAATCGTACCGAATATAACTACCGTAGAGACGGCAATGGCTGTCTTATGCCCTTCACATCTCACCACCGGCTCGGCACCCAGCACGGCTGCCGCACCGCAGATGGCACTGCCGGTAGAAGTCATCAGTGCCGTATCTTTATCTATCTTCAGCAGACGGCCGAACCAAATACCCAGAAATATGGTGCCTGCAACGATAATCGTATCAATGACCACCGCCGGAAGCCCCACTTCTGCCACCTGCGTCAGTGTCAGGCGAAACCCATACAACACGATGCCGGCACGCAGCACTTGCTTGGTACAGAACTTGATGCCTGGCACCCACGTCTCCGGCAAGCGGTTGCGAAGACTGTTGGCATACACCATACCCAGGATGATGCCGACGATGAGCGGACTGAATGACAGGCTCTTTACGAAGGGAATATCAGCTATGTAGAAAGCTGAAAAAGAAAATAAGGCAATCAGCAAAATACCATGCAGGGTGTTGCCTCTGTTTCCATGACTGAACATATTGTTTTGATTTAGTATGAATAATATTTATGTTTTAACTGGTGCAAAGATAAACCTTTCCATCTGTCTATGCTATTTCCATCTGATTATACATGATAACCGAAAGTAATAATTGCCACTAAAGCGTCCGGCTATGGTGTATGGCAAACTGCATGAAAGCGGGCACAAGGCCACTCTCCTGCCCTTGCTGACGGACAAAGCAGAAGTCACGGAGCATGGAAATATCCTTCAGTTCCACCACACGGAAGGTCCCTGCCGCCAGCTCCTTGCAAATAGAACGGATAGAGATGATGCCCATGCAGTCGGTGCTCTCTAAAAAGAGTTTGATGCTTTCTGTACTGCCGAGATACATCAGCACATGAAGCGCAGAAAGCTTGATGTTATGCTGAGACAGGGCGCGTTCTATGACGTCGAGCGTGCCGGAGCCTCGTTCGCGGAGGACAAGAGGAATGTCCGTCAAATCTTCGGGAGCCAGTTCGTCGGAAACGGAAAGCTTGCTCTTGGCATGTACTACGGCAACCAGTTCATCTTCCAGAAACGGAGTATATTTCAGGTTGGGCGAACGGTGGACACCTTCCACCAGTCCCAAATCGATACGATGTTCCTGCAAAGCAGTCTCTACCTCACGCGAGTTCCCGTTCATCAACGAAAGGTTTACCTGCGGAAACTTCTTGATGAACCGGGCAAGCAAAGGAGGCAAAACGTACTGGGCTATCGTAGTACTGGCTCCCAAACGCAACTCTCCCGTATATTCGTTATTCAGCAGATGCATCTCATACTCCAGCCGTTTGTAGTCTTCCAGAATCCGGTCGCAATGTTCCAACAGTAATTTGCCGGATTCTGTCAGGCTGATTTTGTTGCCTTGTCTGTCAAACAGACGTGTCTGATAGGCACTCTCCAGCTCTTGTATATGCTTTGTGATGGCAGGCTGACTGACGAACAGCTCCTGCGAGGCTTTCGTGAAGCTCAGATTCTTCGCTACGGACCGGAAAACTCTTAAACGAAAATCGGACACAACGGTAATAGGAATTAAATGTTAATAATAGAGATGTTCAGTCACAATGCATTATTTCAGTTCTTCAGCCTTAATACCCAAAGCCCGCATCACGGAGTATCCCAACGAATCCCACCGGCATGCCGACGGGTGTTGTAACTTGTCCATACTGAACAAAAACACTTCTTTGGCTTTCTCGGGAGTTCTTTCTTTCAGGTTCTCGTTCAGGATATCCGTCAGTTTACCGCCATAGTTCTCCACCGAAGGCACCAACATCAGCCGTTTCACATCAGCAGAATTCAAAGCGATCGTCAAGAGGTCAAGATAGAGGTTCTCGCGTGAAACAAATCCTTCAGAAGAAACGGAGGTAAAGGATAATTCGCCCAATGAATTGGAAATCCCCACACCGTTCAAGTCGTTTTTCAAGTCGGATGGGTCGCAATGAGACAACGAACCAGCCTGTCCGTCATAGACAAACAGCACTTCTATCTGATTACCACCCTCGCGGACGCCGGAATCCAATGCCACGTAAGTAGCCCACTCTTCCACATAAATGTCCTGCAATGGACGATTCAGCTGCATCTCAAAGTATTTCTTCATTCCTCCAACCACGGCATTAAAACATGCCACATCTACTAATATCACGTTCTCTGCGAGCTTTATATCATCAGTCATAACATTTTCTTTTTTACATTCGAGCGATAAAGATACAATAATACTTTCATCCATGCATGCGATTTACTTAAAATTTGCATGTTACGGAACGGTTCCTCCACTTAAAGTGAGGTAGAGAAGAAAAGAATTAGAGAGGTTAAAAGAGTTAGAGAATTAACAAGGAGTTATCAGCCGATCTCTCGGCTTAAGAGTTTAAACCGAGAGCTTTATTAAGTGGAGAACCATATTAAGTGGAAAGTAGAAAATGGAGAATGGAGAGCTAATGCATAAGGGAATAAAACCGTATGAGTCCCTATGCAAAGGAGTATCTTATGCCTTACAAAGATATTTTTCCTAGAATAAAAACTCTATCTCAGCCCGCGAGATGTACATCTCAGCAGGCGAGATTTGTATCTCGCGAACTGAGATGTACATCTCGCCTGCTGAGATTAACTTTTCTCCCTAAGTCTAACCACTTCTCTCAGTATGCGAAATGGTTTCGTTTGCCGTCTCTTTCATCTTTATTACGTATATATAATATATAAGAAAGCCTCCTATATAGCTGGATAAGTATCATATCGTCACTCAGGAGAGACATTTTGTCATCTCACAGCTCCTTTTTGCTGTAATTTTGTCATAAATAAGCAATTGGCAAATCTTTTGCGCCTCGTCAGGTGTTATTGAAAAAGAAAAAAGAAAGGAGACATCAAATATGAATTTCAACAACTTTACCATCAAATCGCAAGAAGCGGTACAAGAAGCGCTGAACCTCGCCCAAAGTCGCGGGCAGCAAGCCATTGAACCGGTTCATGTGATGAAGGGAGTGATGAAGGTGGGCGAGAACGTCACTAACTTCATCTTCCAGAAGTTGGGCATGAACGGACCGCAAATAGCCATCGTGCTTGACAAGCAAACGGATTCCCTGCCTAAAGTTTCGGGCGGAGAACCTTACCTGAGCCGTGAAACAAACGACGTATTCCAAAAAGCGACACAGTATTCCAAGGAAATGGGCGACGAATTCGTTTCACTGGAACATCTGTTGCTGGCGTTGCTCACCGTAAAAAGCACCGTCTCCACCATCCTGAAAGATGCGGGAATGACGGAACGCGAATTGCGAAATGCCATCACCGAACTGCGGAAAGGTGAAAAGGTGACGTCACAATCCAGCGAAGATACTTATCAGTCATTGGAGAAGTATGCCATCAACCTGAACGAGGCTGCGCGAAGCGGCAAGCTCGACCCTGTTATCGGACGCGATGAAGAGATTCGCCGAGTACTCCAGATCCTGAGCCGCCGCACCAAGAACAACCCTATATTAATAGGTGAACCGGGTACCGGAAAGACTGCCATTGTAGAAGGGCTTGCCCACCGTATCCTGCGCGGCGACGTTCCTGAAAACCTGAAAAACAAACAGGTCTATTCGTTGGACATGGGTGCACTGGTGGCAGGTGCAAAGTACAAAGGCGAGTTCGAAGAGCGCCTGAAGGCAGTCATCAATGAAGTGAAGAAATCGGATGGAGACATCATTCTGTTCATTGACGAAATACACACCTTGGTGGGTGCCGGAAAGGGAGAAGGAGCAATGGATGCCGCCAACATCCTGAAACCGGCACTGGCACGTGGCGAGTTGAGAAGCATCGGCGCCACCACCCTCGACGAATACCAGAAATATTTCGAAAAGGACAAGGCACTGGAACGCCGTTTCCAAATCGTCTATGTGAATGAACCAGACACGTTGAGCACCATTTCCATCCTGCGCGGATTGAAGGAACGTTACGAGAACCATCACCACGTCCGTATCAAAGATGACGCCATCATTGCTGCCGTAGAACTGAGTAACCGCTATATCACAGACCGTTTCTTGCCGGACAAAGCCATCGACCTGATGGATGAGGCTGCCGCCAAACTCCGTATGGAAGTCGACTCTGTTCCGGAAGAGTTGGATGAGATCTCACGCAAAATCAAACAGCTGGAGATTGAACGCGAAGCCATCAAACGGGAGAATGACCAACCGAAGTTGGAACGTATCGGCAAAGAGCTTGCCGAACTGAAAGAGCAGGAGAAGTCATACAAGGCAAAATGGCAAAGCGAAAAGACTTTAGTCAACCGGATACAGCAGAATAAGATAGAAATAGAGAACCTGAAGTTCGAAGCCGACAAAGCGGAACGCGAAGGAGACTACGGTAAAGTGGCAGAAATCCGTTACGGCAAGTTGCAGGCTCTGAACCGGGAGATTGAAGATACCCAAAAGGAGTTACATGCCATGCAGGGCGACAAAGCCATGATCAAGGAAGAAGTGGATGCCGAAGATATTGCAGATGTAGTATCCCGCTGGACCGGAATTCCCGTTAGCAAGATGCTGCAAAGCGAAAAGGAGAAATTGCTGCATCTGGAAGACGAGCTTCACCAGCGTGTCATCGGACAAGATGAAGCCATCCAAGCCGTGTCGGATGCTGTCAGACGTAGCCGCGCGGGCCTGCAAGACCCCAAACGTCCTATCGGTTCGTTCATTTTCCTCGGAACAACAGGTGTAGGTAAAACGGAACTTGCCAAGGCACTTGCCGAGTTTCTCTTCGACGACGAGAGCATGATGACACGTATCGACATGAGCGAATATCAGGAGAAGCATAGTGTATCGCGCCTGGTCGGAGCGCCTCCGGGATATGTAGGCTACGATGAAGGTGGTCAGTTAACAGAAGCTATTCGCCGGAAACCTTACTCTGTCGTACTGTTCGACGAAATTGAGAAAGCCCATCCGGATGTTTTCAACATCCTGCTGCAAGTGCTGGACGACGGACGGCTGACTGACAATAAAGGACGTGTGGTGAACTTCAAGAACACTCTCATCATCATGACCTCCAACATGGGAAGTGCATACATCCAAAGCCAAATGGAGAAACTGAACGGTAACAACAAGGAGCAAGTGATTGAAGAGACGAAAAATGAAGTGATGAATATGCTGAAGAAGACTATTCGTCCGGAGTTCCTGAACCGTATAGACGAGACCATTATGTTCTTGCCTCTCAACGAAAGTGAGATAAAACAGATTGTGACACTACAGATCAAGAATGTGCAGAAGATGCTCGCCCGAAATGGCGTGGAACTGGTATTGACAGAGAAGGCTATAGAATTCCTGACGAAAGTGGGATATGATCCGGAGTTTGGTGCCCGTCCTGTGAAACGAGCCATACAGCACTATCTGCTGAACGATTTGTCGAAGAAGTTATTGGCACAAGAAGTGGATCGCAACAAACCCATTACTGTAGATGCCGACAACAAAACATTGGTTTTCAATAACTGACTTCAGACATTTAGAGCCTGTTTAAATTTTGTTCAGCCTTCTTTTTGAAGAAAATTAAAACTGGCTCTTACATGATAAAAAAGAAAAAGGAGGGTGAACATTCCTTCATCCTCCTTTTTTCTTTTTTTATCAAGCTTCTTCTTCTGATGTCTCTGCGGCATCTTCAAAATCTGTCATTCCACAGGATACCAGCAAGTTGTACCAAGAAATAAGTTTCTTTATATCCGTCACGTAAACACGATCACGGTCAAAGTTAGGCAATACTTCCGCCAAATAAGCACGAAGTTCGTCAGCAGTGGCTTTCTTTAAATCAATTGCCACAGCCGCGCCATTCTCCTTTGTCTTCATGGCAAGAAAGACATTCTTCAAAGGCACATCTTCCGTATCTGTATACATGGCTATATCACTCAGAGAGATTATTTTTTCATTGCCATAGGCAGGAAAACGCCTTTTATCCATAAGAGACTCAACAATCAGCATATTTCTACCTTGCGAAACAAGTTTATACAACCCCGGCTTACCGGAGATAGACAAAATAGTCTTCAACATAGTATATTCTATTTTTTATTAGTAATGTTTTTATTTTTTCGATGGGCAAAGGTAATCAATATTTTTAGATAGAGAAGTCATTACTCCTAAAACCTGCGGAATTAACGGAGTTTCACCATCGTTTACAATTACAAAATTGGCCCTGTCGCGCTTCTCTTCATCGCTCATCTGACTACGAATACGACGTTCCACCAAATCCCGCAAAGCAGCATCCCGCCGCATGGCACGTGCTATACGCACTTCCTCAGAGGCATAAACCATCATCACGACATCCACTTCATCAGAGAAACCGGATTCAATCAGTATGGCAGACTCCATCGCCACAATTGGACAAGCAGAATGCCTTCCTACCCAATTGCGGAAATCATCGCGCACTCGCGGATGAATAATACCATTCACCGTATGGATATGTTCCGGATTGCCAAAAATATAAGAAGCGAGCAAAGGTCTGTTCAACTCCCCTCCCACATAAACTTCTTCGCCCAGCAAAGCTATCAGTTCCCTACGAATCGAAGGATCTGAAACAGTCAGACGTTTCGATTCCGTATCAGAGATGTAAACGGGTATCCCCATCACCTCCAAGAGGCGGGAAACTACACTTTTTCCACTGCCGATTCCCCCAGTTATACCTATTTTAATTGCCATATTCAGGAGATACTTGTTCGATAAGAAAATCAACTTGCTCCGGAGTAATACGAACCTGGTTAACTCCTTTCGGTAACGATTTCAATTTCACTGTGTACTTATCCGACCCCAGCTTCAATAGTTCTTCATAAGAAACATGCACATGAAAATCATTTGCCGATATCTGTCTGAAACGACTTAATCCCACCTGAAAAGTAACATTCACCTTGGAAGGAAATGCACGCAACACTTTACCTGCCGGGAAATTGATACCCAGCAACGGCACTTCCACTGTTTTCTCAGTATAAATATCCACCGGAAAAACGATTTCTACCGAAGCTGGTGAAAACTTGACTCCCTTCTGTCCAAGCAAGACAACCTGTTGTTTCAATGTGTCAGAGATGTCTTCGAACTTCACAGGTTGAGTGTAAGCAACAGTTATGGTGTCCAACACTCCTTTCGGAGCATAAGCAAGTACAGAATCAGGTTTGCAGATCGTATCGGAAATATAATATTGCCGACCGGCACTCACCGTTCCCTGCAACTTGACCGGCACCAATTTAGAGTCTCCCGTAGAATAAATATACTCCAACGTATCCGGCTTTACGGAAAGCAATTTGGTAGATATGTTCAACTGGCTAAGCAATCTCTTCTCAAATTGTGAAGAGTAAATACGGACATGACTATCCTTCCCTTTATAATCGGAAAAATCAAGAGTAAGAGGAAAGAAACTCTTTCCTAACATGTAATTGAGCAATACTGTCCCCTTGTCTTTTACCCGAATATACAATTCAGATGGTGGTTCGGAAGTAATGACTACATCATCAGGCACACCTTTCAGACGTACCGGAATTGAGAATTCAGTCTCATAATCATTATTCAGCGTTTGAAGTAACCAGAACCCACTCGCAACAAAGAAAAAAAATAAAAAAATTAAGAACTCCCTGCTCTTGTCACTGAGCAGAAAGTCCTTAACTTTTCTTACTGTAGTCAAATATATACGTTGTATGTTCCTACGATTAATCATAGGCTCACCTTTTCATATTTATTTAGCAGTCTGATTGCCATTCACATCAGCAGCCGCCGCAAATATTGAATTCTTGTCTATTCTGATCTTGACACCAGAAGCTATCTCAAGCAGGATATCATTGTCGTTAATCTCCTTAACCACACCATGAATACCACCGGCAGTAATCACTTTCTGATTTACCTGCAATGATTTACGAAAGTTTGCAATCTCTTTCTGCTTCTTGTTCTGTGGACGAATCATAAAGAAATACATGATGGCAAACATGGCTATTAACATAATCCACATCATGCTTCCATTAGCTCCTGCCGCAGGGGGAGCCTGCAGAAAAAATACAGTCATTAAATTCATAATTTATTCAGTTTTAATTTTTAATACTCAACAAAGGTATCAGTTTTTCGTCAACTTACCCTCTTTTTTCAATTGATTAACTATTCCGTCCAACGTACCATTGACAAAGCTTCCGCTTTTTATCGTACTATAAACCTTAGCTATCTCAACATACTCATTCAACGAAACACTCACCGGAATGTTCGGGAAACTTAAAATTTCGGCTAATGCACACTGCATGACCACCACATCCATAAAGGCGACACGGTCCAAATCCCAATTACGCGTATTTTCACTAATCAGATGACGATAATAATCACAATTCAATATAGTGCGACGGAACAACCTGCGTGCGAACTCCTGGTCTTCTTCATCCTTGAACTCCGGCAACAAAGTCTGATTGGCACCGTTCTTTTCTTCGAAACGCTTAATAGTCTTCAGCACAAAAGTGTCCACAATCTCTTTATCGTCATTCCAATAAAGACTCTGATCCTCAAGTAATGCATCCAATCTCTCATTATTGAAAACAAACGTCTTGTAGAGTTTCCTCCATAATTCACGGTCGGCTTCGTATGATCTATCAGCCGAAGCCATATATTCCTTATATATATCGGAAGCTATAATCTTCTCATACAATCCCTTGATAAAATCCTCATCGTTATCCCAAGAACGCTTCTGATTGGCAGCGAAATCAAGCAACTGCTTGTTCACCTCCAATTGAGAAATGAACTTGTTTTCTACGAATTTCATGTTGGGATACAACTCCTCGGCAGTCGGAGCAAACTTAGCTTTTGCAGCATCAATACGTTTTTGTGCGTAGGTCGTCAGAGCTACCATCAACATCAGCAGATAATTATAAAGGTCGTAGGCTTTGGAAAGACTAAAGAACAACTCTTTCTCCGCTGAGTCTAAATTTTTACTGCCATTTTGATAATAAGCGTATACAATCTGTATAATCTTAAGACGAATAAGAACTCTGTTTATCATAAATCTATTTAATCGTTACAGTTTTAACGAATGCAAAAGTAGATATTTTTAATGAGTTTACGCAAATAAATCACATTTTTTAATGCAGATATTCATTATCCGGGCATTTTCTTTTGACAATTTAAAAAAAATCTTCAATTTTGAAGCCAAAATAAAAAGAGACCTATTAGAAAATATGGAAGAGTTAAAAAAGAAAAACAGTGCAGACCTGAATGATAAAGAGATTGTATTCTCAAAACCCATTAAGGCAGGTAAACGAATCTATTATCTGGACGTAAAGAAGAACAGAAAAGACGAAATGTTTCTCGCCATCACCGAAAGCAAAAAAATTGTAAACGGTGAAGGTGAAGATGCACAGGTAAGTTTTGAAAAGCATAAGATATTCTTATATAAGGAGGATTTCGATAAGTTCATCAACGGTCTGATGGAAGCGGTTGACTTTATTAAAGAAAGGGAAACACCAGAAAACGAAAGTGACACGGACGAGGAGATCGAAAATGGTGCCAATGGCAAGACAGTCTCTACTTCGACGTCTCAAACGGACGAAAAAGAGATAAAGTTGGATGAAGAAATCAAGATTGACATCGATTTTGAATAGACAACTCTTTGATTATTCAAAAAGAAGCTGTATTTTTGCACCGCTTTTTGAAACATCGTATGGTAAATCCATATCGTGTGATGGTGAATTAAGCAACCTAATAACTTAATTTAGAGTAACACAAAAAAAATTAAAAGAATGAGATCTATTGAAGTAAAAGGTACTGCAAGAACTATTGCAGAACGTTCTTCGGAACAAGCAAGAGCTTTGAAAGCTATTCGTAAAAACAATGGTGTACCCTGCGTACTCTACGGAGCAGGTGAAAACGTTCACTTCACTGTGCCCGCTGAAGGTCTGCGCAACTTGGTTTACACACCGCACATTTATGTAGTAGACCTGATCATCGATGGTAAAAAAGTCAATGCCATCATGAAAGATATCCAATTCCACCCCGTAAAAGATACAATCCTGCATGTTGACTTCTATCAGATTGATGAGGCTAAACCCATTGTAATGGAAGTTCCCGTACAGATGGAAGGTTTGGCAGAAGGTGTGAAAGCCGGTGGTAAGTTGGTACTGCAAATGCGTAAACTGAAAGTTAAAGCTTTATACAACGTTATTCCTGAAAGATTGATCGTAAACGTTGCTCACTTAGGACTGGGTAAAACTGTCAAAGTTGGCGAACTGAAGTATGAAGGCTTGGAATTGATGAATGCTAAAGAAGCTGTTGTATGCGCCGTTAAGCTGACTCGTGCTGCAAGAGGTGCTGCTGCTAACGCCGGCAACTAATCGGGCGTTCTCTCAAGAGAATAATAAAATTCCGGAATGCGGATTAACGCAGACAACGCAGATGAATCAATCCGCGGACTGCGATAATCCGCATTCTTTTTTGATAGACATCAAGAAGTAAATGGAGTTCCGGAAGCAACATGTTCGTTACACACCATTTTATAAGAAATATAATTCTTCAAAGAAATGAAATATTTGATTGTTGGATTAGGAAATATCGGACCCGAATATCACGAGACACGCCATAATATAGGCTTCATGGTAGTAGATGCACTGGCTAAAGAAGCTGGTATTTCCTTTGCAGACAAACGTTATGGCTTTACCGCCACTCTATCCGTCAAAGGGCGTCAACTACTGTTATTGAAACCTTCTACATTTATGAACCTCAGTGGAAACGCTGTACGTTATTGGATGCAGAAAGAAAATATTCCACTGGAAAATGTGTTGATTATAGTAGATGACCTTGCCCTACCATTCGGCTCTTTACGCCTGAAAGGAAGAGGCAGCGATGCCGGTCACAACGGCCTTAAACACATTGCCGCTACCTTAGGGACCCAAAACTATGCGCGGCTACGTTTCGGTATTGGGAATGAATTTCCCCGAGGTGGTCAGATTGACTATGTGCTGGGACACTTCACCGAAGAGGACTGGAAAACCATGGACGAGCGTCTGAAAACAGCCGGAGAAATAGTTAAAAGCTTTTGCTTGGCTGGAATCAATATCACTATGAATCAATTTAATAAAAAATAGTTTCTCTTGAGCAACCGGAAGGTAATGGACACTTGCAGTCAACTAATTAACTACAGCATACTTACAACCAAAACAATATGAGTGAAGCAAGAATAGATAAATGGATGTGGGCTGTACGCATTTTCAAGACGCGTACTATCGCAGCCGAAGCATGCAAGAAGGGGCGAATAAATATCAACGGTGCATTGGCAAAGGCTGCCCGTACTGTGAAACCAGGAGATGTGATACAAGTACGGAAGCCTCCTATCACCTACTCTTTCAAAGTCCTGCAACCCATCGAGAAACGTGTCAGCGCAAAGTTGGTGGCAGAAATGATGGAGAACGTAACAACTCCAGACCAATATGAATTGTTGGAGATGAGCCGCATCAGTGGCTTTGTGAACCGCGCTAAAGGAACCGGACGTCCTACCAAGAAAGATCGCCGGAATTTGGAAGAGTTCACCACTCCTGAATTTACAGATGACTTCGACTTTGAATTTGACTTCGAAGAAGAATAAAGAAAGAAATAATATGAGTATGAGTGTAAAAAAAGTAAAATGGGGATTTATCGGATGCGGCGAAGTAACCAAATACAAAAGCGGCCCCGCCTTCCAAAAAGTGGAAGGTTCGGAAGTGATTGCTGTCATGAGCCGCGATGGTGCCAAAGCCAAGGCATATGCCAAAGAGAGAGGCATCCCCAAATGGTATGACGATGCACAGGAATTGATTGATGACGAGGAAGTAAATGCTATCTATATCGCCACACCCCCCTCTTCACACGCCACTTATGCCATTATGGCAATGAAAGCCGGCAAACCAGTCTACATAGAAAAACCGATGGCAGTGACATACGAAGAATGCTGCCGTATCAATCGCATATCCAACGAAACCGGCGTTCCATGCTTTGTCGCCTATTATCGCCGTTACCTACCTTACTTCCTGAAAGTGAAAGAATTGGCGGAGAGTGGCACGATTGGTAATATCATCAATATACAGATACGTTTTGCCCAACCACCCAGAGCCTTGGATTACAACAAAGAGAACCTGCCTTGGCGCGTACAACCCGACATTGCAGGAGGCGGCTACTTCTACGACTTGGCTCCACACCAGATAGACCTGTTGCAAGACATGTTCGGCTGCATTCTCGAAGCCAGCGGATATAAGAGTAATCGTGGCGGACTTTATCCGGCAGAAGACACCTTAAGTGCCTGCTTCCAATTCGACAGCGGACTGGTAGGCAGTGGTTCGTGGTGCTTCGTAGCACATGATTCAGCACGAGAAGACCGTATAGAGATCATCGGAGACAAAGGAATGATCTGCTTTTCTGTATTTACCTATGAACCCATTGCACTGCATACGGAAAAAGGAAGAGAAGAAATCCCCGTCGCTAATCCGGAACATGTGCAACAACCGCTAATCCAGGCTGTTGTCGATCATCTCTTAGGAAAATCCATCTGTACTTGCGACGGCACCAGTGCCACATTGACGAACTGGGTTATGGATAAGATATTAAATAAGTTATAAGAACCCGTTTACATCCTACTCACCAAACAGGCTCAAAAGAACGTTGGACAAAATCCAAGCAGGCTCAAAAAAAAAGAACCCATCCGACATTCGGATTGCCCCAAACTCCGATAATCTATATTGAATTATCAATGCTTAGGGAAGTCTTATAAATTACTGATTATCAGAATAGCCCAACAACCTGCATTCACTACCGTACTGAAGCCCATTCAGTACGGTACTTAATCGTATTCAATACGGTACTGAATGGGCTGTAGTATACGACTTATCCGGAATTCGTCCGGTTTGTCTATCTTCTTTTAAAAGTATATACAGGCAGAATGCAGTAGAAACAACATCGTTCTCTTTGAGGAAGCATCTATTGCTTAAAGATATTTCTTTACCGCCTCAATCAACTCCTGATATTCAGCATCCGTCAGATATACCTTTCCCGGATTCATCTGGAACGTACCTCCATAATCAGGACCGTCTACATACTTCGGGGCAAGATGGAAATGAAGATGAGACAGTTTATCGGAATAAGCACCATAATTAATCTTTTCGGGATTAAACGCCTGCTGCATGGCACGGGTAACACGGGTAACGTCTTCCATAAAGGCATTACGGTCTTCATCACTCAACTCATTCAAATCGTTCACGTGGTCCTTGTATGCTACGAGGCAACGTCCTCTATAAGTCTGTTCCTTAAATAAAAATACGCGAGATACACTCAATTCTGCAAATTCAATCATCAGATTGTGCAATGTCTCATTGTTCTGACAATACAGACATTCTTTCGGGTCACTTCTCATGATACTATTAGTTTATTATTTATTTACGGAGCAAAGATAACTCTTTCCAAGCTCATTCCATATCAATATTTTCATTCTTTTGACCGACAAGTTCATACACATCGACATTTTCTCCTACTACCCAAACAACATCACCCTCCATAAACGGTTCGTGCGGATCGGGCGCATGCAAAGCTTCACCTTCTCTTTCCACTCCCGCAATCAGGCAACGATACCGTTCACGAATACCCGACTCACGCAGCGTCTTACCCAAGAACGGAGAATCGGCTGTGATACAAAACTGCCGTAAAATCATCTCACTCTTCTCTATGACATCCGCCTCTAGTGCAGCAGCCTTATCCATCGCCTCCCCAAAGAGATTCAACTCCTCATCTGTCGCTATGACCTGTATCTTGTCTTCTGGGAAAAGACGCATGGAAGCACCGGGAATATTAATCCGCTTCCGCCCACGAAGGATAGAGACGACATGCACACCATATTGTTTCCCGAAGTTAAGTTCGGCAAGCGTTTTTCCTGCCCACTCGGACTCACCGGGTATTATAAAGTCAGTCAGATGCAAATCGCGAGACAACAAACGTCCTGCATACTCAGGCTTCTTCTCACCCAAATACTCGGCACGCATATCTCGAGAGCGCAAATTCTGGAAAAACTTTCGCTCTATCATAATGGATTGTTTCTTTAACTGACGAGAAAGAATCATCATCGTAACCAATAGAACCGCCACCCCCAGCAGCAAGCCTACAGAAATCTCAAACAGACCCGCTATCACAAACATCACAAACGAAACCGCTATCAAGATACGTATGACAATCGTTGCAACCAATGGCGCCCTGTTTGCACGATTGTCATTCCACAACGTGACAAACTCTATCGAATGGTTTTTCTTAATCATGATAGCCCGCAAGAAAGGAGCTATAAACAGAATGACAACCACAGCAGACAACAGCCGTCCCCAGATTCCGGGCAGATGCGCTTGGAACAAAGGAACCAAAAAGCGAAAAGAGAGGGCTACGACTGCTATGCTGACAATGGAATAGACAATCGTAATCCGCGTCAAAGCAAACATAAGCTTCTTCCACAAACTCTCATGATTCATGGTCCGGGAACCGGAAGCATAGCGGTCCAGGAAATTCATCCAACGCTCCGGCAGATGGCTATCGACAAAGTTAGATGCCGGTTCCGCCAAGCGAATCATATAAGGCGTCAGGAAAGTGGTGATGACCGAAACTGCCACAACAATAGGATACAAGAAATCGCTCGTCACATGAAGCGAAACTCCCAGTGAAGCTATGATGAAAGCAAATTCCCCAATCTGCGTCAAACTGAATCCACACTGCATCGCCGTCTTCAACGGTTGCCCGGAGAGCAGCACACCCAACGTTCCGAACAGGGACTGCCCCAAGATGACTGCCAAAGTAATCACAATAATAGGAAGCGCATACTCCACAATCATAGCAGGATTGACCATCATACCCACAGATACAAAAAATACGGCACCAAAAAGATCCTTCACCGGTTTCACCAGCCGTTCAATACTTTCCGCCTCCACTGTCTCTGCAAGGATAGAGCCCATTATGAAAGCCCCGAATGCGGCAGAAAAGCCCGTATGTGCCGCCATGACCACCATACCGAAACAGAGGCCGAGCGAGACAATCAGCAAGGTTTCCTCACTCATCAGCTTACGACAACGCTTCAGCAGTTCCGGTATCAGATAGATACCCACAACGAACCACAGAATCAGGAAGAAGAGCAGTTTCCCAATGCTTTCCAACATTTCCGTTCCCTCAAAATTGTGTCTCACCGCCATAGTGGAAAGCATTACCATCAGAACGATAGCAAGAATATCTTCAAGTATCAGTACACTGAGCACAATTCCGGTAAACTGTTTCTTGCGCATGCCCAAGTCGTCAAAAGCCTTATATATAATAGTAGTGGAAGACATGGCAATCATTCCTCCCAAAAAGATACTATCCATACGCTGCCACCCAAAACCAGTTCCGACAGCAATACCCAAAAGAATCATGCAGAATATGATTGTGCAGGCAGCAATGATGGCAGCCCCACCCACTTTGACTATTTTTTTGAAGCTAAACTCCAGTCCCAAAGCGAACAGAAGGAAAATCACTCCGATGTCTGCCCAAGTCTGTATGTTTGCCGTGTCCATAACCGAGGGAGTATATGGCATATGCGGACTGGCGAGAAAACCTGCCACCACATATCCTAATACTAACGGTTGTTTCAGTTTCTTGAACAATAGCGTCATGACACCCGCACAAATCAGTATCAGCGCCAAATCGTTTATTAAAGTAGCCAAATGTGACATATTATCCGTCTTTCTATGATTTTGCTGACAAAAGTAATAAATTCTACAGCAAAAAGCGATTATTTTCTCCGGAAAAAGAAAAAAAAGAGAGACGTATTCTCTTCTGGAATACGTCTCTCTTACTTCTTGAGCCTCTTGTCGGATTCGAACCAACGACCCCGAGATTACAAATCACGTGCTCTGGCCAACTGAGCTAAAGAGGCGGGGTGGGCAAGCTTACTATATCGCGCCGCTACAACCAACTACCTTTGCTGCGATCAAGCCCTGGAGGATTCGAAGGGAGCTGGCCGTATAGGACTTACCCGTATTTCTTGTTTGCGGGTGCAAAGGTAGGCATTTTTATTAAACCTGCAATAGTTTACCCAAACTTTTTTCAACTTTAACAAGAATACAACTGCTACAAACAATATTATTTATACCTTTGCGCCCATATTTTTAATGAGAGATGACAGAAAATAGAGGTAACTTACAACAATATGCCATGCTGTTCGGCACCTACATGGGAGGATTCTGGATTTTGAAATTCATTCTGTTCCCTTTGGGATTGACCGTACCGTTCTTGCTTTTCCTGTTTTGGGGACTGACGATATGTGTTCCGTTCATGGCATATTATTATGTACGCATGTATCGCAACCATGCATGCGGCGGCTCCATCAGCTTCTTCCACGGATGGATATTTACCATATTCATGTACATGTTTGCCGCATTGCTGGCGGCAGTGGCACACTACGTCTATTTTGAGTATATAGACCAAGGTTTCGTGTGCAACACAATAGAGAATGTATTGAATGAAGGTATAAGACAAAACATCCTTCCCAATAACTCCACCCTGACGATGTACAAGGAATACATCAATGAACTGCGCTCTTTGTCGTCTATCGAAATCTGCATGCAACTCATGTCGATGAATGCATTCTACGGCTCTCTCGTAGCGATTCTTATTGCCCTGTTCGTCATGAAGCGTCCGCCAAGCACTCCCGCTTCCGCGGAGTAGGACGCCAGAAGGAGAATTAAAAGTATTTTCAACCGCTAACTATTAAATTGTAAACAAGATATATGGATATTTCAGTTGTCGTTCCTTTGTATAATGAAGAAGAATCTCTTCCCGAACTGTACGCACGGATTGAGCGGGTCATGAAGGTAAACGGTTTTTCATACGAAGTGATTTTCGTGAATGACGGTAGTACCGACCGTTCCTGGCAGATTATTGAAGAACTAAGCCAAAAATCGGATGTAGTGCATGGCATTAAATTCCGCCGTAACTATGGTAAGTCGCCCGCTTTATTCTGTGGTTTTGAAAAAGCGCAGGGAGACGTGGTCATCACAATGGATGCCGACCTGCAGGATAGTCCCGACGAGATTCCTGAACTCTACCGCATGATAACCGAAGAGGGATACGACCTAGTGTCCGGCTGGAAAATGAAACGCTACGACCCACTGTCGAAAACCATTCCGACCAAGTTGTTCAATGCCACCGCACGAAGAGTATCACACATCCACAACCTGCACGACTTCAACTGCGGACTGAAAGCCTACCGGAAAGAGGTGGTGAAGACCATTGAAGTATATGGGGAAATGCATCGTTACATCCCCTATCTCGCCAAGAATGCAGGATTCAATAAGATTGGAGAAAAAGTAGTGCAACATCAGGCACGCAAATTCGGCAAGACGAAGTTCGGGGGGATAAACCGGTTCTTCAACGGATATCTGGATTTGATTTCCTTGTGGTTCCTGTCTACTTTCGGAGTAAAACCGATGCACTTTTTCGGTCTGTTGGGGTCGCTGATGTTCGTTATCGGCTTTATCTCGGTGATCATTGTGGGCGTTACAAAGATGTATTACATGCACAACGGAATGCCTTACCGCTTAGTGACGGATTCTCCTTACTTCTACCTGTCGCTGACCTCCATGATTATCGGAACCCAACTGTTCCTTGCGGGCTTTTTGGGTGAACTCATCTCACGCAATGCTCCCGAACGAAACAAGTATCAAATAGAAAAAACAATATAAGGTCATGAAAAAATTAGTAAAACTGATGTTGCTTTGCCTGATCGCATACCCCATTGCCGGCATCATCACTTCGTGTTCGGAAGAGGAGGATTGCTCAATGAACGCACGCCCGATGATGACATGCTACCTCTACACGATAGACAGCGAAATCAACAGAGTATTGAACGATACCCTCGATTCGCTGACCATCACAGCCATAGGCACGGACTCCATCATTCTGAACAACGAGAAAGATGTGCACAAGCTGTCATTACCGTTGCGCTATACAGCCGACTCCACGGTACTGGTATTCCACTACAGTAAAAGGCCTGAGATAAAGAAAGATACCATTATCATCTATCAGAAGAACACCCCCTATTTTCTTTCGATGGACTGCGGCTATCAGATGAAGCAAAGCATCACGGGCAAAGAATACAGCCGTCACATTCTTGACTCCATACATATTCAAACTCAAGAAGTTAGTATCAATGAAACGGAAAATCTCAAGCTCTTTTATCGCAATTAGCCTGGTGGCGGCTTGCCTGCTGACGGGGCTTCCGGTGCAAGCGCAGAACCGCAACCAGTCTCCTGCCTCCCAGCCAGCCCCAAAGGAGCAAAAAAGTACGGATGAAGTAAGTTTTCCGCTCTACAACGGGATAAACGTCAGCGTAGATCTATGGGGCATCGGAAGCAAGGTGCTCGGAGAAGACTTCCTCAGTTCGGAAGTGGCTGTCGATGTCAATCTGAAGAACCGCTATTTTCCAGTAGTGGAACTGGGTTACGGTGGTACTGATACCTGGAATGACTATGGCACGCACTACAAAAGCAATGCGCCCTATTTCCGCATCGGCATGAATTATAATGCTTTCTACAAAAAGAAATTCGATAACTACCTGTTTGTAGGCCTACGCTATGCCATAAGCAGCTTCAAGTATGACATCGAAGCGCTTTCCGTCAGCGACCCCATCTATGGCGGAGAAACCGGAAATCCCAACCAACCGGACGACATCTGGGGCGGCAACGTTCCTTTTGACCATAAGCTGAAAGGCACGATGCAATGGTGCGAGCTCTATGCAGGCATCCGTGCACACATCTGGAAACGGCTCTACATGGGCTGGGGAGTACGTTTCAAGTTTCGCCTCAGTTCATCCAACGGCGAATATGGAAACCCATGGTACGTGCCGGGATTTGGGAAATATGATTCAAAAGCAATGGGCATAACCTATACAATCACTTATAAACTACCTTTCTAAATTATGACCGGATTAGAAATTTGGCTGCTTGCCTTAGGCCTTGCAATGGATTGCTTTGCCATTTCCATAGCCAGCGGCATTTTATTGAAACATACGCAGTGGCGTCCCATGTTTATCATGGCCTTTTTCTTTGGATTGTTTCAGGCTGTCATGCCACTTTTGGGATGGAGAGGTGCCAGCACGTTCAGCCATCTGATAGCAGAACTGGATCATTGGATCGCTTTTGCCATCCTTGCTTTCTTAGGCGGACGCATGGTCAAGGAATCATTCAAAGATGAAGAATGCAAAGAAGAATTTGACCCGAAAAACCTGAAAGTGGTGTTGGCACTGGCCGTGGCAACCAGCATCGACGCATTGGCTATCGGCGTATCGTTTGCCTTCTTGGGCATACAGCATTTCTCGGAGATATTGGCGCCCGTATCTATCATCGGCTTTGTCTCCTTCGCAATGTCTATGATAGGACTGATGTTCGGCATCCGTTTCGGTTGCGGCATCGCACAGAAACTGCGTGCAGAGTTATGGGGAGGCATCATCCTGATTCTTATCGGAGTAAAAATATTAGTGGAACATCTATTTTTCGGTTAATCACGCTTTATGGAAAAGAAGGCACAACAAAATTTTTTATGGATTGCCCTGCTTCTATTGGGCACCATCTGGATACTGGCACGCCACAACCGGATCGTACCTTACCACTCTACGGACGGACTGATATTCGGCACAATGTATAGAATCACTTATCAGTATGATGGCGACCTGAGCGGCGAAATCAAGGACGAGTTGAGACGCTTTGACGGTTCACTGTCTCCCTTCAACGATACGGCTACCATTACGCGAATCAACCGCAACGAGGACATTGTGCCCGATACCCTCTTCACCAATGTCTTCAAACGCAGCATGGAGATCTCCAAAGAGACAAACGGTGCATTCGATATCACAGTAGCCCCGTTGGTAAATGCATGGGGATTCGGCTTCAAGAAGGGTATGTTTCCGGATTCGTTGCAGGTAGACAGCCTGTTGGAGATAACCGGATACACCAAAGTCACCCTTTCGGTAGACAACAAAGTGGTGAAACAGGATGAGCGCATAATGCTTTCGTGCAGTGCCATTGCCAAGGGATATGCAGTAGACGTCATTGCCAACCTGCTTGCCAAGAAAGGGGTCGGGAGTTTCATGATAGACATAGGCGGTGAAATCGTGGCACGTGGCACGAATCCTCAGAAACGACCGTGGAGAATCGGCATCAATAAGCCGGTGGACGATTCACTGTCCATCAACCAAGAGCTGCAAATGGTGCTGAACATCACCGATGTAGGTATTGCCACCTCGGGAAACTACCGTAACTTCTATCACAAGAACGGAAAGAAGTATGCACATACGATAGACCCTCGAACGGGCTACCCCGTGCAGCACAACATTCTGTCCGCCACCGTGATAGCCAAGGACTGCATGACGGCCGATGCGTACGCCACCGCGTTCATGGTCATGGGCCTGGAAGAGGCGGAACGCTTTGTCAACGCCCATCCGGACATCGACGCCTGCTTCATCTATACGGATGAAAAAGGAAATCCCGGCGTCTACTCTACCAAGGGAATGGAAAAATGGATAAGCGACTGATAACGGACGGACAGCGACGGGCAAACGAGCATACGCCTATTTGCAGAAGACAAAGTAGACCGCCAGTACCAGACAAACGAATGCGGCAAGATGGTTCCAGCCGAGGCTTTCGCCCTTGAAGAGGACTGTAGTGAATACAGTAAAGACAACCAGAGTAATCACTTCTTGGATAATCTTCAACTGAATCAGCGAGAAAGGACCGCCATTGCCGGCGAATCCGATGCGGTTGGCCGGAACCATGCAACAATATTCCGCAAGGGCTATGCTCCACGAGAATAAGATGATGGCATAAAGGGGCCAGTTTGTGCTCACTTTCATTTCCTGTAGTTTCAGGTGACCATACCAAGCAAAAGTCATAAAGATATTAGAGGAAATCAAGAGCAAGATAGTATAAAGTCCTTTCATATGGGCAGTAAGTTTATTAAGTAATTATTCATCTGATTTATCTTTCTTGTTAGGAAGCAACTCTTCCTGCACATTAGTCATGCTTCCCCAAAGGCTGTAACGGGCTTCCGGATTCATCGCTTCCAACTGACGTAACACCTCTTTCATATCACTACGATGGGACTGCTCCTCGTACGGACAGTTCTTCACCAGCTTGCGATACCCCCTGAGCAGTGCCAGTGCCGCCAGATCGGATTCATGCACCAGACACATGGGACGGATGATCGTCATGTCAAACTTCTTCATCACCAGGCACGGAGGCATGGAACTGAATGTGCCCTGAAAGGTGATGTTCATCAGCAGGGTCTCCAGAATGTCATCCATGTGATGTCCCAATGCGATCTTGTTGCATCCATGCTCCTTGGCTATGGTAAAGAGTGCCTTACGCCGGTTCCACGAACAGAGGAAGCAGGGCGATTTGCGTGTATCCGTACTGGCGTCGAACTCCGTCTCGTATAGGACGAAAGGCAATCCCCACGCCTCCACATATTCCTTCAAATAGGCCATATCGCTTTGGTAAGGGATATTCTTCATGACCACATGCGCCACTACGACCGAAAAACGGGGCTTATAGATGCGGGCACGTTTTGCCAACAGTTCCACTAGCGCCAAAGAGTCCTTGCCGCCGGAAAGCCCGACCAGGATCTTGTCGCCATCTTCTATCAGGCCATATTCCACCACTCCTTTGCTAAACCGCTTCTCGATGCGGCGAATGATTTTCTCTTCTTCTGCCAATTCTGCCATAATGATTCATTTCTGTTCTTTCCTACACTTTCTCCATACCTGCTCCATACCAACTCCATACCAACTCCTTAATTTCTCCATACTATAGGACACAG
This sequence comes from uncultured Bacteroides sp., assembly GCF_910585845.1. Classification (GTDB taxonomy): domain Bacteria; phylum Bacteroidota; class Bacteroidia; order Bacteroidales; family Bacteroidaceae; genus Bacteroides. The sequence goes on from NZ_CAJUHF010000024.1 coordinate 43,211, forward strand.
AGCTTTTATGGAGAAATGAAGGACCGGATAAGGCGCGGACATAGGGCAGACATAAACTCATGCAACACCAGGCACCCTTTCAAATGCTGGAAACTGCATCCGCAACTTGAGCCATTCAATCGGCGGGACACTTACCCACCCCGATTTTCTGCGCTTTTTGCGGTGCAAAAGTAAGAGAAAAGAATGATTTAAAGAAGAATTAACATAATAGAATAGCAGAAAACTGCAATATTCATGATTAATTTGTATTTTTGAACATCAGAAACTGTAAGTTGGATAAATAGTATGAGAAGAAGATATATTTCATTTTTTGCTTTTTGCCTTCTATTCGTCAGTGCTTCTGCACAGACCTTGGAACAAGCCAAAGCATTCTATCAGAAAAAACAATACGAAAAGGCCAAACCCGTCTTCAAGAAGTTTGTCAAGTCGCAACCAGCAAACGGGAACTACAACCTGTGGTACGGCGTATGCTGCCTGGAGACAGGGGAACCGGATGTCGCCTTAAAACATCTGGAGATGGCGGTAAAAAAGCGTATTCCGAGCGGACAGTTATACCTGGCACGCACCTACAACGACCTCTACCGCTTTGAAGATGCCATCAAGTGCTATGAAGAGTACATCACTGAGTTGAGCAAAAGAAAACGACCGACCGCGGAAGCGGAAAGACTTCTGGAGAAGAGCAAGACCAACTTCCGCATGCTGAAAGGCATCGAAGAGGTGTGCATCATCGACAGCATCGTAGTGGACAAGGAACATTTCCTGAAGGCATATAAAATCAGCCCCGAATCGGGCAAACTATTCATGTACAATGACTTTTTCAAGAAGAAAGAGGAGGTGGAAGCCACTGTCTATGAGACAGAGCTGGGTACCAAAATCTACTATGGCGAACGTCAGCCCGACGGCAAACTCAGCATCCTGTCATGCAACAAGATGCAAGGCGAATGGGGAAAAGGTAGCCTGTTGCCCGGCAGCATCAACGATTCCATCAATGCCAACTACCCGTATGTGCTGACCGACGGAGCGACCATCTATTACGCAGCCGACGGCGAAAACTCAATGGGTGGCTATGACATCTTCGTCACTCGCTACAATACAAATACCAACACTTATCTGGCACCCGAGAACGTGGGTATGCCGTTCAACTCTCCTTACAACGACTATATGTTCGTCATAGACGAGTTCAACAATCTCGGATGGTTCGCCTCCGACCGCTATCAGCCGAAAGGGAAGGTGTGCATCTACATCTTCGTACCCAACTCATCCAAGCGGGTATATAACTACGAAGGTATGGACCCCAAGAAAGCCGTCCGGCTCGCGCAGATTCACTCGCTGAAAGAGTCGTGGACAGACACCAATGTCGTATCCGATGCCAAGCACCGCCTGCAGGCCATTGCAAACGAAAAGCCACAGGCTGAACGGACCAATGATTTTGAATTTATCATCAACGACCAAATCACATACTACCAATGGAACGACTTCAAATCGCCCCAGGCCAAAGAATTGTTCGGCAAGTACCGCCAACTGGAAAAGAGCTACAGGCAGCAGCATAACAAACTGGAAGAACAACGTTCGTGGTACTCGCGCGCCAAAGATGTGGACAGAAAGAAACTGGCTCCTGCCATACTCGACCTGGAAAAGCAGGTGCAGCAATTGTCAAAAGAAGTGGAACGTGCCGCCATTGAAGCACGGAACACGGAAATAAAGAACCTAAAAAATCGATAATCATGGACATATTTATTATTGCAGTACTCATCATCGCAGCAGCGCTATTGTTTCTGGTAGAGCTATTCATCATCCCGGGTATCAGTATCGCCGGATTGCTGGCAGGCGGTTGCATCATCTTTGCCAACTATTATGCCTTTGCCTATCTGGGCAGCACAGACGGGTTTATCACACTGGGCATATCGGCAATAACTTGCATGGGGTCGCTGTACCTGTTCATGCGTTCCAAAACCCTGGATAAGGTTGCGCTGAAAATGAATATCACATCGAAAGTGGACCGGACGGCAGAAGCCAAGATAAAGGTCGGTGATACGGGCGTGGCCATCACACGGTTAGCCCTGATCGGTAATGCCGATATAGAAGGACACATCGTGGAAGTAAAATCCGTGGACGGTTTCCTGAACGAAAAGACCCCTATCACGGTGAGCCGCATTGCCGATGGTATCATCATGGTAGAAAAGAAGAAAATTTAATATTCACACATAATATCGTATAATTATGAATCCTGATTCCATGTACCTGACAGCCTTTCTTGTAATAGGGGGCATCATTTTCATCGTACTGTTTTTCCATTACATCCCCTTCTTCCTATGGCTTTCCGCCAAAGTTTCAGGGGTAAGAATTTCGCTGATACAGCTGTTCCTGATGCGCATCCGTAATGTACCTCCCTACATCATTGTACCAGGCATGATTGAGGCACACAAAGCCGGATTGAGCAACATCACACGTGACGAACTGGAGGCTCACTACCTTGCCGGCGGACACGTGGAAAGAGTGGTCCACGCCTTAGTGTCCGCTTCAAAAGCCAACATCGAGCTTTCCTTTCAAATGGCTACTGCCATCGACCTTGCCGGACGCGATGTATTCGAAGCAGTTCAAATGTCTGTAAACCCCAAAGTGATTGACACCCCGCCCGTGACAGCCGTAGCCAAAGATGGCATTCAGCTGATAGCCAAGGCTCGTGTCACAGTACGCGCCAACATCCGCCAATTAGTGGGAGGTGCCGGCGAAGACACCATTCTGGCACGTGTAGGAGAAGGCATCGTATCTTCTATCGGTTCGTCCGAAAACCATAAGTCGGTACTGGAAAATCCGGATTCAATCTCCAAACTGGTACTCCGCAAGGGACTGGACGCCGGCACGGCATTTGAAATCCTATCCATTGATATCGCCGACATCGACATAGGTAAGAACATTGGTGCCGCACTACAAATAGACCAAGCCAACGCTGACAAGAACATCGCCCAAGCCAAAGCGGAAGAGCGTCGCGCAATGGCCGTAGCCAGCGAACAGGAAATGAAAGCCAAAGCCCAGGAGGCCCGTGCCAAAGTGATCGAAGCGGAAGCAGAAGTGCCCAAAGCCATGGCAGAAGCATTCCGCAACGGCAACTTAGGCATCATGGATTATTATCGGATGAAGAACATCGAAGCCGATACCTCCATGCGCGAAAACATAGCAAAGCCTGTAGGAAACGCTTCCAATCCTTCGCTAAGCAAATAACCGGTAAGAGCCTGTCTGAATTTTGTTTTGCATCATCGTGAGAGTTCTTTTCGGAGTTGTTCTTCTGTCTTATGAAGAGTATGTTATATGAGAAACAAGAACAAGCTATATGACAAGCCCAAAGAAGCTATATGAGAGAGCGAAAGGAGGCAGATGACATATAAGAAGAAGAGAACCATCTGAAAAGAAGTTTAAGAAAAAAGCAGATAGAAAACTTTTCAGCAAATGGCAAACGAACTCAGAAACAGATCTTAGATATTTCTTCTAAAAACGTCGGAACCGGTGAACAGTACTCACATTCCGACGTTTTTATTTTATAGATGTTTCAGCACCGCATCACAAAAGAGCGGGCTAAGACATTCGAACCATTACTCAACCCTTAAAATTCCAGAATATGAAAAAGTATTTTGCATCCTCCGAACTCATCATCAACGACGATGGATCCGTATTCCACCTGCATGTAAAACCAGAATGGCTGGCAGACAAAGTAATCCTGGTGGGTGATCCGGGACGGGTAGCACTGGTTGCTTCACACTTCCAACACAAAGAGTGCGAAGTGGAAAGCCGTGAATTTAAAACCGTAACAGGTGTCTATAACGGCAAGCGAATCACTGTAGTATCCACCGGTATCGGTTGCGACAACATAGATATCGTAATGAACGAATTAGACGCCCTTGCCAACATCGACTTCAACACACGCGAAGAGAAATCTCAACTTCGCCAACTAGAATTGGTACGCATCGGCACCTGTGGCGGACTGCAACCCAATACCCCAGTAGGCACCTTTATTTGTTCGCAGAAATCCATCGGTTTCGACGGACTGTTAAACTTCTATGCAGGACGTGACGAAGTGTGCGACCTGGACTTCCAACATGCCTTCCTGAATCACATGGAATGGACCGGAAGCATGTGTGCCCCCGCTCCTTACGTAATCGACAGCAATGCCGAACTTATCGAACGTATTGCCTGCGATGACATGGTACGTGGCGTAACCATTGCCGCCAACGGCTTCTTTGGTCCCCAAGGACGCGAGCTGCGCATCCCCTTGGCAGACCCAAAGCAGAATGAGAAAATCGAAAACTTCGAATACAACGGGTATCGAATCACCAACTTCGAAATGGAAAGTTCTGCACTGGCAGGTCTAAGTCGACTGATGGGGCACAAAGCAACCACAGTATGCATGGTCATTGCCAACCGACTGATTAAAGAAGCCAACACAGGTTATAAGAATACCATCGATACGTTAATCAAAACAGTGTTGGATAGAATCTGACATCTCTCTTCCCCTATCATCAGATACTTCTCCCAACACACAGCTGTGTATCTTATAATCCATCAAATAAAAGTGAACAGTACTTCGAAAATCGATCCTTCAACTTTTGGAGTACTGTTTAACATAACCTTCGCAAAGATATTCTTTTAAAGAAACACATGCCAATCTCCTCCTACCACATTATCTTCCGTTCCTCCCTCTTTCTTCCAAAAGCCTGTTTTAGTTTAGTTCTGCATTTTTTTAAAATTCTTTTATACGAAAAAGAATCACCCAATAGGCCGAATAAAAAGCTTTTCGAAGAAAATCCAAATCAATCATAAAGTAAAATATACCTTTCAGCACAAAGTACCAGCAATTTTATCTAAATTTGCAACGTAAAATAATAGACTTTAAAATGAATCAGGATACAATCTGTGCAATCGCAACAGCTCAAGGGGGAGCAATCGGTATCATACGTATCTCCGGACCGGATGCTATCAACATAACCAGCCGCATCTTCATCCCCGCAAAAACCAGTAAAACGCTAACCGATAGCAAACCCTATACACTGACCTTCGGACACATACGCAATGAGAAAGAGATCATAGATGAAGTGCTTGTCAGCCTCTTCCGTGCCCCCCATTCCTACACAGGAGAAAATTGTACAGAAATCACCTGTCACGGTTCCAGCTACATCCTGCAACAAGTGATGCAACTACTCATCAAGCACGGTTGCCGCATAGCCCAACCGGGCGAGTATACCCAGCGTGCTTTCCTGAATGGCAAGATGGATCTAAGTCAGGCAGAAGCTGTAGCAGACCTCATAGCCTCATCATCTGCAGCTACACATCGCCTTGCCATGAACCAAATGCGCGGGGGATTCAGCAAAGAATTAGCCAACCTGCGTAACCAGTTACTTCACTTCACCTCTCTCATCGAGTTGGAATTAGACTTCAGCGACCATGAAGAGTTGGAATTTGCCGACCGGACAGAGCTTTGTCAACTGGCAAACAACATCGAGGCAGTCATCTCCCGCTTAGTAAATTCATTTAATGTAGGAAACGCGATAAAGAATGGCGTTCCCGTAGCAATTATCGGAGAAACCAACGCAGGAAAATCAACTTTGCTCAACGCTCTATTGAACGAAGAAAAAGCCATAGTAAGTGATATCCACGGTACCACACGAGATGTCATCGAAGATACCATAAACATAGGTGGCATCACCTTCCGCTTTATAGACACAGCAGGCATCCGAAAGACAGATGATGCCATTGAAATATTAGGAATAGAACGTACATTCCTCAAATTAGAACAGGCAGAGATTGTACTCTGGATGATAGACGCAACAGATGCAGCCTCACAAATCAGCCAACTATCCGATCAGATCCTCCCGCGTTGCCAAGGGAAACATCTGATCTTAGTATTCAACAAAGCAGATTTAGTACTTGACATTAATCTTTCGACCCTCTCCCCTACTCATCTACCGGACAATGTACAATCCATTTCACTTTCCGCCAAACAACGGATTCATATCAACGAATTACAACAAATGCTAATAGCCGCCGCCAACCTGCCATCAGTAACACCCAATGACATAATTGTAACAAATATCCGCCATTACGAAGCCCTTACTCATGCCCTGGAGGCCATAAAACGCGTACAACAAGGTTTGACAGACAATCTTTCTGGCGATCTCGTATCTCAGGACATCAGAGAATGCATCTTTCACCTAAGTGATATCGCAGGAGAAATAACTAATGATATGGTGTTGCAGAGTATATTTGAGAATTTTTGCATCGGCAAATAAGTGGTGATTACCAACGATTAGCATATATCATC
>NZ_CAJUHF010000025.1 GCF_910585845.1 uncultured Bacteroides sp.
GGAACTGCTCATCAGTTTCCTCAATGCCCTGCTGCAAGGCGAACAGACGGTGAAGAATGTGACTTACTTGAACACAGAGCATTTAGGCACACAAGAGATAGACCGAAGAGCCGTATTCGACGTCTACTGCGAAGGAGAGAACGGAGAGAAGTTCCTGGTAGAGATGCAGCGAGGAGAACAGCAGTTCTTCAAAGACAGAAGCCTGTTCTACACCACATTTCCCATACGTGAATAAGTTTCAAAAGGAAGAGGATGGGATTATGAACTGAAATCGGTGTATACGGTAGGCATACTCAATAAGCATTCAGAGATTAGTACAGTGTCATGAAAACGACACTGAACAAAGGAAGAGCTGAAGGAAGGGAAGAAGGAAGAGCTGAAGAAAAAGCCATCATTGCCGCCCAAATGAAAGCAGACAACCTGTCGACAGAAGTAATCGCCAAATATACCGGACTATCTCCAAAAGAAATCAGCAAGTTAGAACCATAAAAGAGTGTTTCAGATAATGAAGAGAAAAGTCTCTAATGGAATCAGAAGGAGAGAAGAAGAGAGGAAGAAAGGAAGAAAGGAAGGAAGAAAGAAAGAAAGAAAGAGAAAAAGAAAGAGAAAAAAAGGATGTAAAGATACTCAGTAAAGTATCTTAAGATACTTGGCCATGTATGTTTACATACTTGGCCAAGTATGTAAACATACTCAAAATACGAACAAAACCGATAACACCTCTTAAACCGCAACCGGCATCAATCCAGCACCTTCCCGTGATTTGCCGCAAGCTGTATCATACGATCGTAATCCTCAGCACTCAAATCCATAAAGTAGTAATTCACCGGATTGACTACCTGACCTTTCACGTGCACTTCATAATGCAGGTGCGGTCCGGTACTCTTGCCGGTACTCCCTACCCCGCCAATCACTTCTCCGCGCACTACCTTCCTGCCCAACTTCGTTCGGAAATCACGCAAGTGGGCATACCACGTCTGATAGCCAAATCCATGATCGATGATGATAATGTTACCGTAACCGGTCTCCCATCCCATTTTGACGACAGTACCATCACCCGTGGCATAAACATCCGTACCCGGATTAGCCGAGAAGTCCATGCCGGCATGAAACTTCTGTGTTCCATAAATAGGGTCTATACGGGTGCCGTAACCGGAAGCGGTCTTCTTAAGGTCTTTGTTTGAAATAGGCTGAATGGCAGGAATGCAACGTAGCATTTCATCATGCCTCTTACACATCTCCACCACATCATCAAAGGAATTGGACTGAATGTATAGTTGCTTATCAAGCAGATCCAATCTTTGCGTAGTGTTTACCACTAGTTCGGCATTCGCCATATCCATCAGATGCTCGTAACGATTCGTACCGCCATAGCCTGCCTTACGAATAGCAGAAGGAATAGGATCTGCCTGGAAAATAACCCGGTAGAGATTATCATCACGCTGCTGAATATCCTGAAGCACTCCAAAGGCTGCATTCAATCGTGCATCAAGCACGTTGTATTGCGCACGCAACATACTGTTCTCCTTCCGCAACTCCTTTTCCGAAGGCGAACCGAAAACAAACAATAACACAAGAAAACTGCCGGCACCCAATCCCATGCCAATAAACAATTGGCGGAGAATACCCATCGCCCGCTGCCGGACAGTGGGATAAATACGGTCGTAGGTCTGCGTCTGCGGATTATAAATATAGTAAACTTTGCGCATCTTGGAAATATTTCGCTTGTCAATGCCGCAAAAGTAATAAAAACACGCTATCTTTGCGCTGTTTTTTGAGTTTTTAAGTTTGTCAGTCGATTAATTTCTAAGTTCTTTCATAATTTATTTGTCAGAAACGTCTCCTTTAACCTTCTGGCCATAAAACTCAAAATGGACATTAATAAAATTAAAAACTCAAGACATATATGTTGACTGCAAATGAAATCAGAGACTCTTTCAAGAGTTTCTTCGAGAGCAAAGGACACCAGATCGTACCTTCGGCACCGATGGTAATCAAAGATGACCCCACGTTGATGTTCACGAACGCGGGCATGAACCAGTTTAAAGATATTATTTTGGGCAATCATCCGGCTAAGTATAAAAGAGTGGCGGATTCACAAAAATGCCTTCGTGTAAGCGGAAAACATAACGACTTGGAAGAAGTAGGTCACGACACCTACCATCACACCATGTTCGAGATGTTGGGAAACTGGTCGTTTGGCGACTATTTCAAGAAAGAAGCCATCTCATGGGCATGGGAATATCTGGTAGATGTGTTGAAGATAGATCCCAAAGACCTCTATGCCACAGTTTTCGAGGGCAATGCAAAAGAAGGATTGGAACGCGACAACGAAGCGGCTACTTATTGGGAACAGTTCCTTCCGAAAGACCATATCCTCAACGGAAACAAGCATGATAATTTCTGGGAAATGGGTGATACCGGTCCCTGCGGTCCATGTTCGGAGATACATATCGACTCGCGTCCGGAAGAAGAGAAGGCTAAAATTCCCGGAGCACAGTTGGTGAACAAAGACCACCCGCAAGTGATCGAGATCTGGAACCTCGTGTTCATGCAGTTCAACCGCAAAGCTGACGGAAGCCTGGAAGGTCTGCCCGCCAAGGTGATAGATACCGGTATGGGATTCGAACGCTTGGTACGTACGCTGCAAGGAAAGACCTCCAACTACGATACAGATGTATTCCAACCCATATTGAAAGCTATCGGCAATATGGCAAATACCACCTACGGAAACAATGAGCAACAGGACATCGCCATGCGTGTAATTGCCGACCACATCCGCACGATTGCTTTCTCCATCACAGACGGACAGTTGCCGTCGAACGCCAAGGCAGGATACGTTATCCGTCGTATTCTTCGCCGTGCCGTCCGCTACGGTTACACATTCCTCGGACAGAGACAGGCATTTATGTATAAGCTGCTCCCCGTGCTTATCGAGAACATGGGTGAGGCATATCCGGAACTGAATGCACAGAAAGAACTGATCAGCAAGGTTATCAAAGAAGAAGAAGATTCGTTCCTACGTACACTGGAGACGGGTATCCGATTGCTGGATAAGACTATGGAGGATGCCAAGGCTGCCGGAAAAACAGAAATCAGCGGCAAGGATGCCTTTACTTTATATGACACATTCGGTTTCCCGCTCGACTTGACCGAACTGATTCTCCGCGAAAACGGAATGACTGCCGACATCAAAGAGTTCGACGCCGAAATGCAACAGCAGAAACAGCGTGCCCGCAATGCCGCTGCGGTAGAGACCGGCGACTGGATCACACTGAGAGAAGGTACAACAGAATTCGTCGGCTATGATTATACGGAATATGAAACAAGCGTTCTCCGTTACCGCCAGGTGAAGCAGAAGAACCAGACCTTGTATCAGATTGTGCTGGACAAGACCCCGTTCTATGCCGAAAGTGGTGGTCAGGTAGGCGATACGGGTGTATTGGTCAACGAATTTGAAACCATTGAAGTGGTCGATACCAAGAAGGAGAACAACCTGCCTATCCACATCACCAAGAAACTGCCCGAACACATCGAAGCCCCGATGATGGCATGCGTGGATACCGACAAACGTGCCGCCTGTGCAGCCAACCACTCAGCTACCCACTTGCTGGATGCCGCATTGCGCGAAGTATTGGGTGAGCATGTAGAGCAGAAAGGTTCTTTGGTGACGCCCGATTCGCTGCGCTTCGACTTCTCCCACTTCCAGAAAGTGACGGACGAGGAGATCCGCAAGGTAGAACACATCGTAAATGCAAAGATCCGCGCCAACATTCCTCTGCAGGAATACCGCAACATCCCCATCGAAGAGGCCAAAGAGCTGGGTGCCATTGCCTTGTTCGGTGAGAAATATGGAGACCATGTACGTGTCATCCAGTTCGGGTCTTCCATCGAGTTCTGTGGAGGTACGCACGTGGCTGCTACCGGAAACATCGGTATGGTGAAGATCATCTCCGAAAGCTCGGTTGCTGCCGGTGTGCGTCGTATCGAGGCATATACAGGTGCACGCGTAGAGCAGATGCTGGATACTTTCCAAGATACCGTACGCGATTTGAAGGCCCTCTTCAACAATGCCCCCGACCTTTCCGGTGCCATCCGTAAGTACATCGAAGAGAACGCCGGACTGAAGAAGCAAGTGGAAGACTTCATGAAAGAGAAGGAGGCGCAACTGAAAGAACGCCTGCTGAGGGAGATGAAGGAAGTGAACGGAACGAAAGTGATCAAGATCTGCGCTCCGATACCTGCCGAAAATATCAAGAACATCGCCTTCCAGTTGCGTGGAGAAATCACGGAGAACTTGTGTTTTGTGGCGGGAACCGTGAATGAAGGCAAGCCGATGCTGACCGTTATGCTGAGCGACAACTTGGTAGCAGGCGGACTGAAAGCCGGTAACCTGGTGAAAGAAGCTGCCAAGCTGATACAAGGCGGTGGCGGCGGACAGCCTCACTTTGCAACAGCCGGTGGAAAGAATGTCGACGGACTGAATGCCGCAGTAGAGAAAGTGCTGGAACTCGCAGGCATCTGATCTGACTGTTCCGGTTTATCCATAAATTAGAGACTCCGCTTCGGAAGGAACATAATTCACTATAGAATGATGACGGCTCCTTCGGAAGCGGAGTTTTTCTTATTTCAACTAAGAGCCTGTTTAAATTTTGTTCAGCCTTCTTTTGAGAGTTCTTTTTGAGGATGTTTTTCTGTTTTTATGAGGAGCATAGCGGGCTATGTGACGAATAAAAAGAGGAAAACAGACCGAAAAGAAGCTGAATAAAAAACTTTTTGAAGAAAATTTAAACAGGCTCTAAGAAGGCGTCATTCGATTTGCTCTTTCGGATAGTTCACCAGATAGAGCGTCCCTGTAGCACGCGTAAAGGCAGTATACAGCCAACGGAAGTAGTCCGGCGTCAAATACTCATCTGACATGTATCCTTGGTCGAGAAACACATTCTTCCACTGTCCGCCCTGCGCTTTGTGGCAAGTAATGGCGTATGCGTATTTCACCTGCAAGGCATTGTAGTGCGGATCGGCTTTCATCTTTTTCATCCGTTCGCGCTTCGTAGATATATCGGCGTAATCTTCGAACACGGCATAAAACAAACGGTCATTGTCCGCCTTAGGCAAGGCAGGCGCATCCGTATGCAGAGTGTCCAGCAATAAATTAACCTCCAATTCCAAATCCCCATAGTCAGGAAAAACAAGCAGGACTTCGGCAAAGCGGAACCCGTACAGCTCGCGCGTCCGACGCATCCGACGAAGAACGGCTATCTCACCATTGGCAATGAAATCCATCTCCTTGCATTTCTCCGTCCAATAATAGTTATTCTTCGCCACCATCAGCAGGTCGCCCGTGTTCAACTCGTCTTCCCGCCAAAGGATTTGCGCGCGTATACCATTATTATATATATTCGCCCGCTTGTTCGAACGGCAGATTACAATCGTTTCATCCATCCCGTCGCGGTCGTAGCAGGTACTCAGCGTATCAATCAGTTCTTCGCCCGGCACCACTTTGATATCGGCAAATCCCGACACCTTTATCTTGGGCAGGCTCCCGCAAGCCTCCTCCATTATGAGCTGGCGCAATCGGGTAGCATTCCACAGGATACCCGAATCCTGCACCTGACGTACCACTTGTGTCAGGTTCGCCTCCATCACATCCAGCCCATACCCTTTCAATGCCTCAGCAAAGAGCGCAGGACTCAGCTCCTCACCCACCGGAGGAAGCTGCGCGGTATCGCCCAACAGTAACAGACGGCAACCGGTGCCGGAATAGACGAACTGTATCAAGTCATCCAGCAAACGTCCCGTTCCGAAGACAGAGACGGACAAACCCTCGTTCGAAATCATCGAAGCCTCATCTACTATATATAAGGTATGTGCAGTCAGATTATCATTCACCGAAAAGTTATCCATCTCATTGGAAAAAGCCTGCTGCCGATAGATCTTCTTGTGAATAGTAAAAGCCGGATGTCCGGCATAAGCCGAAAAGACTTTTGCCGCCCGCCCCGTGGGAGCCAGCAGTACCGACTTCTGTTGCAACTTGTCCAACGCACGCACCAACGCCCCCACCAATGATGTCTTTCCTGTACCGGCATACCCCCGCAGCACAAAAACCGCATCATTATGGGGAGACAACAAAAAAGCCGCCAACGATTTTAGTGCCATTTCTTGTTCAAAAGTTGGTTCATAAGGAAAAATTTCCTTAATTTGCGTTTCTAAATAGTTATTTATCATTTTTGTAATAGAAAAAAGTTACAGGAACTATCGCCATTAGAATTATTTATTTTATTTTTGCGGTACGAATATAACAACTAAAAAAAACATATTATCATGAAAACAGTATTTAACATCGTTTTAGGCTTATGTGCAGTGGTACTGGTTTACATCTGCTATGCCAGCATTATGGGTCCTATTAATTTTGAGAAGGCTAGAAAGCACAGAGAAAAGGCAGTCATTGCCCGTTTGATGGACATCCGTAAAGCTCAACAGGAGTATCGTAACCTGAACCACCAGCAGTATACGGCAAGTTTTGACACCTTGATTAATTTCGTTAAGAACCAGAAACTGCCTTTCATTTACAAAGAAGGTGAACTGGACGATAAGCAGTTGGAAGACGGAATGACCGAAAAGAAAGCTATCGCCATCATCAACAAAGCAAAGAAAACAGGTAAATACGACGAAGTTAAAAAAGCCGGTTTGGAGAACTTCAAGCGTGATACGCTGTGGGTTGCCGTACTGGATACTATCTTCCCCAAAGGATTTAATCCTGATTCTATGAGATACGTGCCTTATGGCAATGGCGCACAGTTTGAAATGGCTATCAAGAACGATACCGCAAAATCCGGTGCTCCTTTCTGCCTGCTCGAGGTTAAGACTCCGTATGAAACTTACCTGAACGGTCTGGACGTACAGGAAATTGCCAACATGAAAGACGTGCAAACCAAATTGGGTAAATACTGCGGTCTGATGATCGGTAGCTTGGAAACAGCTAACAACAACGCAGGTAACTGGGAATAATTCTAAGTTTATAAGTTTTTGAGTTTTTAAGTTCATTCGTTTCGCGAGAGTTCAAGAAAAAGCAAACTTAAAGGCTCACGGACTTTAGAACTCAAAAACACATGGACTTTAGTAAATCAGAACAATATACGTTATCCATCCGCCTCAGCGCGGATGGATTTTCTTTTTCTGTGTTCAATCCATTGGTTGAAGGAGAATTTTACTTCTTCGACCGGCAAGTGGAAGAGACCCTCTCCCTCACTGCCAACCTGAAGCAGACTTTCCGTGAAATAGAATGGTTGAACTATTCTTACCGACGCGTAAACGTACTCATAGCAGGCAAGCGCTTCACCCTCGTACCTCTTGAATTTTTCGAAGACGAACAAACGGAACTGCTGTTTTACCACAACCACTCCAAGCGGGAAAACGAAACAGTGCAATACAACATTTTGCGCAGAAACAATGTCGTCGTACTGTTCAGTATGGACAAAAGCGCCCGTACCTTCTTATGCGAGCAGTACCCCGATGTAAGATTCTACTCGCAGGCAAGCCCATTCATTGAATCCTTCTCCGGCAAAAGCCGCTTAGGCAACAACCGGAAAATGTACGTACACCTGCGGAAAGATGCCGCCGACTTATACTGCTACGACCGCGGCCGCCTGCTGTTTGCCAACTCTTTCGAATGCAGACATACGGCAGACCGCGTCTATTATCTGTTGTATATCTGGAAGCAGCTCGGCTTGGAGCAGGAGCGCGACGAGCTGCATCTCACGGGCGACTTGTCCGACAAAGAAGCCCTACTCAGCGAACTGCAAAAATTCATCCGGCAGGTATTCATCATGCCCCCTGCCACTCATACGAACCTCGACTTACAAGCCATCATAACATGCGAGTAATCAGCGGAATATATAAAAGAAGAAGATTCGACGTGCCGCGCACATTCAAGGCACGCCCTACAACAGATTTTGCCAAAGAAAATCTGTTCAATGTACTTTCCAACTATCTGGATTTTGAAGACGGTGTATCCGCCCTCGACCTCTTTGCAGGAACGGGAAGCATCAGCATCGAGTTAGTGTCACGCGGTTGCGACCGGGTAATCAGCATCGAGAAAGACCGCGACCACCACGCTTTCATCTGCAAAATAATGCAGGAAGTGAAAACCGACAAATGCCTTCCTATCCGTGGTGATGTATTCAAGTACATCAAGGGAGGACGCGAACAGTTCGACTTCATATTTGCCGATCCGCCTTACGAACTGGAAGGCCTGGAGACTATTCCCGACCTCATATTCGAGAACCACTTACTGAAAGAGGACGGGCTGTTCGTACTGGAGCACGGCAAGAAGAACAACTTCGAAGCGCACCCCAACTTTGTGGAAAGACGGGTGTACGGCAGTGTGAATTTCTCCTTTTTCAAATGGGAAATGGAAGAATGAAAAGATGAAAGGTGAAAATTCAATTGATAAGAGCGGTTTGTAAAGGCGGGATCATAAAAACAATTTGTAGAAACAACTTATAGAAGCGGAGCCAGCAAACGGACTACGCTTTCTGCCGCCTTTCGCCACCAAGGGCGTTTCACCCAGTTCTTAAGATGTATCTGCACGCAGTTCCGCTGGTCCTGCAGAAAGATTTCGCGCATCTGCAATGCGGTTTCCGTGTCGTAGATAAAGGCGTTTACCTCAAAATTATGCTCGAAACTGCGGAAATCCACATTGGTGGAACCGACGGTGGAAAGTTCATCATCCGACACCATCAGTTTGGAATGCAGAAAGCCCAGTTTATACAGATAGACTTTCACACCAGCCTGCAACACGTCTGCCAGATAAGAGCAGGAGGCTAAATGCGTCAGCCGGCTGTCCGCATGCAACGGCAACATCAAGCGTACATCCACACCCGCCAATGCCGCAGTCTGCATAGCAGCCAAAACCTGTTCGGTAGGCAGGAAGTAGGGTGTTTGTATATAAAAATACTTCTTCGAGCAGGTTATCGCCATATTTATCCCCTGCATAATCTCTTTCCAAGGACCGATGGGGTCGCTCGTCACGATCTGCACCAACGAAGTACCCAAAGTCTCCAGCTTAGGAAAGTAGCGGGAAGCACTGAGCAGCGTGCGGTCAACAAAATACCAATCGAGCAAGAAGGCCGTCTGCAAACCATGCACGGCTTTGCCCTCCAGCAAGATATGCGTATCGCGCCAGATTCCCCATGAGAATCCCCGCATGTAACGCTCCGCCAGATTCATTCCGCCTACAAATCCCACACGGCCGTCTATGACCACTATCTTACGATGATTGCGATAATTCACTTTACTGGTGAATTGTGGGAAACGCACTTTCAGGAAGCTGCGTACCTCGATACCGGCCGCACGCATCTCGTCATAAAAAGCATTAGGAACATGCCAGCAACCCACGTCGTCGTAAATGACGCGCACCTCAACCCCACTCTTAGCCTTTCCGATCAAGACATCACGGACCATACGCCCGATGGCATCATCTTCAAAGATGTAGAACTCGATGTGGATATGTTCGCGGGCTTTTTCCAGTTCACGCAACAAAGACTGCAACATCGAAACACCGCTGGTATACGTCTCTACACGGTTTCCATCGAAAGGAAGTGCTTGATTAGTGTTGCGGAACAGAGAAATCAGCCGGCTGTATGCCATAGGCAAGGCAGATACATCCTGTGCCAAGTATTCTGCCATCGGTTTATTGAGCAGGCGGTTATACATTTTGTTTCCTATCATCCGTTCGCGCCGTTGGCTACGTCCGAAGAAAAAGTAGAACACCAGTCCCACAACCGGCAGGAACATCAGCACCAGTATCCACGCAAGCGTCTTCACCGGATTACGATTGTCGAGTATAATGACAATAATCGTTCCGATAATAGCCCCAAAGTATACCATATCAAAAGCAACCGTAGCTATCTGGCTGAGTATATAGTTCCAATCAATCACAGAAGCAAATATAAAGAAAATTAGAGATATCCCGTTTTTATAACAACAAAAAAGAGACTTCGACTATGAATAATACAAGTAAAAAGAATATTTAAGATAAAAAAGGGAGCAAATAGAAAAACAAACACCCCCGATAAGTTTCTAAACCTGTTCTGAACCGAAAATACTTTGGATATAGACAGGAAAGAGAAATATTTCCTATATTTCCTACATTTTCTAAAATACTTTGTTGGTTAGTTCGACTTTTTTCCATACCTTTCACCGCTCTAATCGAAAAGATTAGAACAAATAATAAGTCAAACTAGATGAATAAACATACAATATCATTACTTGTACATCTGTTTACACTCCTTTTGCTGCACTGCCTTTACGGTTGCGGACGCATCGGACGCTCCTATCCCGAAATATTATTATCAGCAGATTCCCTTTGCTGTACTCATCCAGACAGTGCTTTGGCCGTTCTAACTGCAATAAAAGCAAATATGGACAAAGAAAACCAACGGATACAAATGTACTATCAGTTACTGTATACCAAAGCGGCAGACAAAGCATATATTCCCCACAAATCAGACTCCATCATCCGCCGTATAGTGAATTATTACGAACGGAAAAGCGCAATGGAATATCTACCCGAAACCTACTACTACGCCGGACGTGTCTACAGTGATTTAGGCGATGCGCCACAAGCTTTGGATTATTTCCAGAAAGCACTGGAAACTCTACGGACCAGTAAAGACCATCGGCTTATCAGTAGAATCTATAGCCAGATGGGAACATTGTATGTATATCAAAGAGTGTACGATGAAGCCCTGTCTGTTTTCAAAAAAAGTTATTACCATGATGCTTTGTCAGCTGATACCGTCGGACAAATATACAGCCTACGCGACATCGGTCGTGCCTTTACCGGATGTAACAAAGCCGACAATGCCCTTTTCTACTACGAAAGTGCATACCGGCTGGCACAACGTATACAGCACACACACATGACAAGCGTCGTAGCAATAGAACTTGCCGGACTTTACACCCAACTGGGCATGTATGAAAAAGCGGAACAAACAGTACGTACTTCCACACAAGTGGGAAAGCGAAAGAACCAAATACCACGTTTCTCTGTGATGGCCGATTTATACCTGCAAATGGGTAATTTGGATTCCGCCGCTTATTATTACCATCGTTTATTAGAGTTTGACAACTATTACAGCAAGCAAGGCGGATATGAAGGTTTGAGTAAGATATGCAGACAGAGACATCAGTACAAAGAAGCTTTGGAGTATATCGATATATATCTGGCGTATACCGACTCCATAAAGAAACACACCGATACGGAAACAATACGTAAAATGCACTCGTTATACAACTACCAGCTAAGGGAAAAAGAAAACCAAAGACTTAAGGATATAAACACCCGGCAAAATACCCAGGTGGTGGGGCTTCTATTTATCCTTATACTATCGGCCGTAAGCGTTTTTTCCTATTCACAGTATTCCCGACGGAAGAAAGAGCAAAAGCGAGAACAGCAGAGAAGGCTGGAAGAGGAAAAGGAAAGACAATACAGAAAAAGCCTCCAGTTTATCGAAGAAAACAAGAAGCACATCCAATATTTGGAGCACCAGCTACAAACGTCAAAATCAGAAAAAGACCAACTGCATCAAGAACTGCTTCATGCACAAAAGGAGTTGATAGAAGACACCAACCGGCAAGTAGTGTCAGCACAAAAGGAGCAGATACTTTCAGAAGCGAGTTTAAAGCATTCCGACATTTACATCCTGTTTCATCAATCCGCCAAGAACATGAGTAAAGTGACAGATGCAGATTGGATCACGTTACAAGATGCAGTAGACAAAACCTATCAGAATTTCTCCAAACGGCTATGCGCACTCTATCCCAAGATAACCGAACAGGAAATGCACGTATGCTTGTTGCTTAAGATTTCAATTTCCGCCACCGGCATTGCCCATCTGACCATGCGTTCCAAACAGGCTGTGACCTCTTCGCGCAAAAAGTTGTACGAGAAAATACATGGACAACAGGGTAGCCCCGACAAATTAGACCAATTTATACAAGATTTCTAACGTAACCCTCTCCAAACCATGTTTGGAATGAAAAAACGTACTAAAACCGTACTAAAGCATAACAGCCTCCAGTTGCTTTCATACTAATTTTGTAGCAAAAAAAATTAGTATCATGAAACAAAAATGGATTATGTTGGCATGTATCGCCACAACGTTAGCCTCTTGGGCCGGTAATGAAAGTAATGGAACATTGGAAGAACAAAAAGACATCAAAGTCATAGAAAGATACTTTGGAGAAGATAAGCGTTCGATGTCCTATTTTCCGCAACTCTCACACAAAGGAAACATAATATATATGTATTCTGCCATTTGCTTTGAAAACATGCAAGTCACTATAGTTGATGAATCTGGAGAAACGGTTTACTCGGATATCTTGGACATATCCGAAAATCAATGGTACACGTTCTGCTTAGACACTGACCAAACAGGAACATATACTATTGAATTAACCAACAATGAACATTTCTTTTGGGGACAATTCTTACTTTAACTGAAAAACATGTTCAACTTATGAAAAGACTATTATTCATTATATTAATGTTAGGTTGTGTGGCTTTGGCATATACTCAGAATAAAATCAAGTATACTTATGACGAATCCGGTAACCGCATAAAAAAGGAGATTGTATTGTCTTCTACAAGAAGTTTACTTTCAGAAGATGATGAGCAAGAAGCTTATACCGAAGAAATTCAAAGTCACCAAATAACAATCTATCCTAATCCTACGAAAGGGCTTTTAAATGTCAAGATTGCCGGATTGGACAAGATTAATGGACAAATCAGCATCTATAACATGGGTGGAAGACTCATTAATCAATCTGATTTATCCAGTAGCAATCAGACTTTTGACCTTAGTGACCAGCCCAATGGTATTTATATTATGCAAATCAAACTTGAAGATAAAGTTTCCAGTTGGAAAATTATAAAGGAATAACGACATGGATAAAATCAGACTCAAAATAGCCATCATTTTGGCAATAATATTCTCCGCAACCCACATTTCTGCCCAAACTACGATGAAAGACCTTATAGGGCTTCCCATTGACAGTATAGGTTTTAATATAACAATGGACAGTACTAATGTTGAAAACATTTCCGACGTACCTCAATTGCAACGAGCAACAGCCAGAATATCAGGAAATGAACTTCATCCGCATATTCCTACTTCTTATCCTATAAATAAAACTAAAGATGTAGGTGAAATAGCATGTAATTCCAACGTATCACCTACAGGCGCAATGACCATCAACGTGCCCATAGAAGCATACCAAAGTCCCGATGGATTCACGCCACAAATTTCATTAACCTACAATAGTTTAGCCGGTAACGGGCCTGTAGGATGGGGATGGAATATAGCCGGAACATCCGTCATATCCAGAGGAAACAAGACGATGTATTATGACAACCAAGCAGACGGCGTACCAACAGTAAGTAACTTTTTCTCTGTATTCTACATTGACGGACAAAGACTAATAGAAAAAGGGCTTTCCGGTTTAAAAAAGGTATACCAGACAGAACAAGGAAATATCAAAGCATTCGGTAAGCTTTTACTACATAGTAGTAATATAGTACAATCTGAAATTATTAGCTTTGAAGTATTTTTTCCTGATGGAAGACGGGCTATATACAATACCTACGATGGCATTAATTACTATGTATCGCAAATGATAGATAAATCGGGAGCGGTAATTGACTACACTTATACCAAAGTCGGCAATCATTACAGAATAGAGAAAATAACTTATGGCAAACAAAAACAAGCGTGGATATCCTTCCAATACTCTACACTGACATACGGAACGCAAAGAATATTTAATGCCGGAAAAGAAATCACTTATGACTATCGGCTATCATCTATCACCACCCACTTTCCCGGAAATGAGACAAGAACATATTCATTGTCATACATAACCAAAGGAGATATATCACTTACCTCACAAATAAGTTGCACTGCATCCGGAAAATCTTTAAATCCTCTGAGATTCTACTACGGAGACAATAACCAAATCCGCTCTTTTGACAAAAAAGACACCCAATTAGTGCATTGGTATAATTTTGAGAAGGCAAACCAAGTACGTACCACTAAAGGAAAATTTGATTATGGTTCAGACAATGACGGTATCATCATGTTACCCAATAAAGCCTCCTATGTGGAATATTACAGAAAATCAGGAACATTCCATCATTCACGGAATTATATTGAAAATCAATATACAGGAGACGAAACCATCATTATAGCTACCGGATTGAGCGGTGACCTGGCCATGTATAACCCAGAACTGAAAACAGAAGCCGGTTTCGTTGACATATTCTGTATGGATTTGGACAAGTTTGACGGAGAAGAAATCGTAAAAGTCAATAACTACGTTTCCGGTGATATGGACAAGATAGATTTTCATGTATATACTCCCAATCTATATTCCGGCATAGCAAAGAAATACACACGTTCTTACAGTTTCAATACCTTATTAGAGCATAGAGATGCCAAAAGCATCAATCCTAAATATTATTTCACTGGAGATTTTAATGGAGACGGGAAAATGGAAGTGTTGGTAGTCTCTGCATACGATGCAATGGGTAAAGGGGCATCAACTGAATGTTATGTAATAGACTTAGAGAACGATAAGATCTTGTATGAAGGTACTCCTTTCCAATTTTGGCTGGTACTTCCCGCTTATCAGGACAAAAACATAAGCGGTGAGGAAGCATATGCCCGTTCCAATAAATTATATACCATAGACTATGATGGAGATGGGAAAACGGATCTATGCCTAATAAACGATAGTGGAACCACCATCTTTTCATTTATCGGTTCAGGTTCAACTATCAGTAAGTGTAATAGTATTACAACCGATAGCCAACTGAACAATTCCATGTTACGCGACAGGGAATTATTATTGGGTGAATTCAATGGAGACGGCAAGTCAGACTTTATCCTGTCTCCATTGAAAAACAACGGTTCAACTTGGAGCATTTTTTCTTCAAAAGGCAATGGGTATTGGGATAAAAAAGACATTAATATCATAATAAGAAGCGAGACCTCCCGATTCATACTGCAAGATATGAACAATGACGGACAAACGGACTTAGTCGAAACATTAGGCAGTGCCGACATCATATCACTGAGAACGGCCTTTATCTCAAATCAAACGTATCAAAATAGAGTTAGCACAAATGTACCTAAAGAAACAGTCTTGATTCCGACAAACATACAAAGCCGCAACTATTACAGCAATCTTATCAGTTTGCAGACAGGCGGCATTGCATCCCGATTGTCTTATAAGAGCAACGATTTTAAGAACAGATTATTGACCGGATTCGTCAATAGTTACGGAGTTATAACCAAAGTAGGTTATCAACAGTTGAACGATGAATATGTTTCTATATATACTCCCGGATATGGTGCCGAGTTCCCTTATCAGAATTTCAAGGGCGGGCTGATGGTTTGTTCAAACTTGGCTGTCTATAACAATGGAAACTTATTGCATGACCTCAAATATCAATATACCAATGCTGTCATACACAAGCAAGGACTTGGTTTTAAAGGATTTGAGCGAGTAGACGTATATGACAACATTACCGGTAAACGGAAAACACAGACATTCGACCCTCTTCGTTTTTCTGTATTGGTAGAAGATGATTCTAATGAACAGAACAATAAATATACATATAACATCACTACCGAATCCAACAAGATAACCAAGATATTACTTACACAAAAAACAACTACCAACAAGTCCAAAAATTTATCCGTAACAGGACAATATCAATATGACTCTTATGGTAATATAACGCAAGAAACCGTCAATTATGGCAATGGACTTTCCACTACAAAGAATAACACTTACCAAAATATCGCCAATGACTCGGTCTATATATTAGGATTGCCGCTAAGTGAACAAAGAATTACCACACGCAACGGAGGAACGTATACAGATCGCACGACATTAACATACAACAGTAACTATTTTCCAGCAAGCAAAACATACTACGTTGCTAACACGAACAAAGCGAAAGAAGAAAAGTTCGAATATAATGCAGCCAATATGTTGACACAAACCAAAACGAAACTCTATTCTTCTACAAATGAAGAAATTATCAAATATGAATATAATTCCAATGGACAACTTATCGCAAAAACAGATCCGTTGGGACTGAAAGAAACGTATTTCTACAACAGTAACGGACTATTGAATTACGTCCAAAATCACAAAAACAAGAAAACATATTTCACATACGATTCTTGGAGGAGAAAGATAAAGACGACTTACGCCGACGGAAGCATTGCAACCGCCACGGCATCTTGGGCTACCTCTCCTACAAACGCTGTGATAGTTATCGACGAGAGTTCCACCGGAGAACCGGACGCACAGACTTATCTGGATGCTTTCGGCCGCAAGGTCAGGACCGGAGGGAAATGCTTTGATGGTAAATATCTATATACAGACTATCAATATGACAGCAACGGACGGATATCCAAGACTTCGTATCCATGCAAAGAGACACCGAACTTGTGGCAAACCTACAGCTACGACAATTACGATAGAGTCATTAAGGTAACTTACGCCACAGACAAACAAGACACCTATTCTTATAATGGGCTGACAACTACAAGCGTAATCAATGGCATATCGACCAAAAAGACTTACAATGCAATGGGAGATCTGATAAAAATTGAAGATGCAAGCGGTAGTATCAGCTACAATTATCGCCCAGACGGGCAGTTGTCTTCGATTGTCGCTCCCGGCAACATCACTACTAGCTTTGGTTACGACACATACGGACGGCAAAACAAACTGACAGATCCCAGTGCAGGAAGTACTACATTCGCCTACGATGCGGCAGGTAATGTAAGTTCCAAGACTGCTGCCAATGGTAAGGTTACACGTATGACCTATGATGCCCATAACCGCATGACAAAACTTGAATATGTAGGTGAACTGACCACCACTTATACTTATAATACGGATGGCATGATCGCATCCGAACAGAGCAACAACGGAACATCGAAGACCTATACGTATGATGACCTATTACGTTTGTCTGTAGAAAAAGAAGCGATAGTCGATGGCAAGTGGTTACAGAAAACTTATCACTATAGCGACGGGAATGTTTCTTCCATAAATTATCTGTCACAGTCCGGCAATATCACAACGGAGAATTTCAAGTATACAAATGGAAACCTGTCCGAAATCAAACTCAACAATTCTATTTCCATCTGGAAACTGACCGGCGAGAACAATCAAGGACTGCCTACTGCCTATACTACCGGAACGCTAAACCGTACTCAGACGTATGATACTGACGGACGAATAACATCCATCATAGCCAAACAAGGTACGACTTCCATACAAGATTTCGGTTGCAACTTTATTGCCTCTACCGGCAATTTAGCTTGGAGAAAGAACATAAAACGAAACCTACAAGAAAATTTCGGATACGACAACCTGAACAGATTGACCACCTTTGGCAATCAGACTGTAACTTACGACATCAAAGGGAATATCACCAATCTAAGTGGTATCGGCAAGTTTGAATATAGCACGAACAAACCCTATGCCATTGAAACGGTAACGCCTTCGGGCAATGCCATACCTTTGCGCAACCAGACAGTGGCATACAATGGCATGTTGCGCCCTACCTCCATCACAGAGAATGGATACACTGCTACGTTCACTTACAATGGAAATGCCGACCGCGTCAAGATGTTATTGAAACAGGGCAGTACCGATAAACTGACCCGATATTACATAGGAAACAAATATGAACTGGATAAAACGGCAAGCACTACTAAAGAAAAACTTTATGTCGGAGGTGATGCTTATTCCGCCCAAGCAGTTTTAGTAAAAAATGGTAGCAGTGCATGGAATATTTATTATCTTTGTCGCGACTATCTGGGCAGTATTACGCAAATCACAGATGCTTCCGGTAATATTGTACAGGAATTGAGTTATGATGCTTGGGGAAGACTTCGCAATCCGGCTACACATGCCATTTATGCGGCAGGTAGCGAACCTGAACTTTTTTTAGGCAGAGGATATACCGGTCACGAACATCTGGCGGTCTTTGGTTTGATTAATATGAATGCCCGACTGTACGACCCGGCATTGGGACGTTTCCTTAGTCCTGATCCATACGTACAGAGTCCGGATTTCAGCCAAAACTTTAACCGTTACAGTTATTGCTTAAACAATCCGTTAGTATATGTAGATCAGAATGGTGAATGGTTCCTTATTGACGATTTGGTCGCAGCAATTGTCGGTGGAGTAATCAATGTTGTAGTCAATGTCGTACAAGGGAATGTACATAGTGTAGGACATGCGTTCGCCCTTTTTGGGACAGGAGCAGCTTCTGGATTTATAACTATCTATGTAGGACCTGTTGCCGGAGCAGCAGTATTAGGGGCAACCAATAGTATTGTCAATCAAGGCTTCAATAATGGTTGGGGCAACATAGATTGGATGCAGGTTGGAAATTCTGGAATAATGGGAGGAATAACCTCTTATTTAGGAGGAAGTTTGGGCAATTATTTGGCAAAACCAATTAGTAAATTAACGGAAGGTATTTCAAGTCCTATACTAAAAGAGGTTTTGACACAAGGAACATTGAATTCTGCGACTGGTTTTGGCTTAGGGACGGCTATGGCATTAGGTTCAGGTGCTGATCTTGGAGATGCATTAAAACAAGGAACTCAAAGTGCTGCTTTAGGATTAATGTCTGGTGTAATAAATGGGACTGCTGACGGAATAAAAGCTGCTAGAGATGCAGGGAAAAAAACTTGGAAAAGCGATATAAAGAATAAAGGAAACAATAACACAAGTAAACACGCAACAGTAAGAGCTCAAGAACGTGAAATCTCTCAAAGTAATATTGACGATGCCCTAAATAATCCACTTAAAGTTACAGATGTAAAATACGATTCACAAGGAAGACCTAGTATTAAGTATATAGGAAAAAATGCAACCGTAGTAGTAAATCCTACAACAGGGAAAATCATAACCGTATACGGTACTCATACAAAATATGTAAAAAAATTAGGAGGTAATAAATGATTAAAAAAGTAACATTATCTAAAAAAGAGTATAACTATCTTATACATTCTCTTTTAAAAGGACGTGAGAATTTAATAAATAAAATCAAAATCTTCAATTCAACTGACGCTATAAAACTCTATTTAGATGAAGATACAGCATATGAAATCCGTGAATTGGCAGGTGATGAAGTCGCGTTACATTTTGATGAGAATTATGAACCAACAGAAACAGGATGGATATTAGAACATTTTATTGATAAGTTTTACTTTGAATAAATTTCCGCAGCAGCGGATGTTCTTCACCTACAGTTTCCAAGTATAAAAATCTCCTGATTCGTATATAAGAGATAGCAAACTGACGAAATGTAGAAAATTACAAGGAATTACGATTCGTAGCCATTCCTAAAATCGAAGGAGAAGCTGATATCGTTTTCGGATTCGATGACACAAGAAATGTATTCTGTTCCATTAGAAACCAACAGCAAACAACAGTCAAGAAAAGAAATCTGTTATCTTTTCTTGACTCATTGTTCAGAAAAGGCTAATTAAAAATTATATGCTGTATGATAGTAATAGAGAATAGACAAATAGAAATGCCACATGCCGGTACGACGATATATAACACCGGATTTATAATACATAATATGAAAAATATGTATATTATTACTTTATTATGTATCAGTCTAATAAGCTGTAATAGCCCCGCTACTACAACTAATTTTCTTTCAAAAGAAACATTGATAAAGAATGACAGTAAAATAATGGGGCGTGGTTATTTTACATTCTTAGTATTCGTGAATGAGAATGAAATTAATGAAATAGTCTATTACTACATTATTAATAATAAGACTAAAAGTCCCAGCTGCTCCAAAATCAATGAGAAAAGATACAATGTAAATGAATATATAAAAGAGCATAACGTTGATAGGTTTGAAACGGCAAAGCAGTTTGCTACCGCAGGAAAATATTATGCTTATTTAGTTGACAATTTTTTAGATATGACAAACGATGAAAAAATAGTATTTTTGAATAAACTTTCTTCTGAAAAAAATAGTAAATGAAGTATATTATGATGAATTTTAAAAAAATATTAATCCTATTATTTGTTTTCAGTTGCATTTCATGTAGCGTATCAAAAATATTTATTATCAATGGAAAAAGAATGCATGAATTATCGGGTGAATGCGGGACAATAAAAATACAAGGTTCTTCATTTAAATCTTTTATAATTATTGCCTTTGACTTTGACAACGAATATTTTGTTGATATAGATTCTTTAAAAATTGAAACATACCGTAGCGACATGGAAATTTGTAATCTACGTTTTCTGTCAAAGAACAAAAAACTAACGAATACAAAACATAAATTCAAAGAAGGCGAAAGCTTGAGTGTCACTTTTAATCTAACAAACAAAAGGGAAAATGACATGATATCGCTTTTGCCATCAGGTTTTATTAAATGTAATGGGAAGCCTATTATAACTGATACGATTGATATTCATTTCCGTTGATAGATAGGTGATCCTCTCTTGGATTCTTTGACATTTTGTACAGTAATTGTTCTAAACTGTGCAAGCAGTATCAAATATCCCTGCACGGTTTATGATTCCGTAGGTTATAACCATTGGAGGTTGGCAGGGAACAGTAAAAATAAGCAAAAAAAACGATGAACATCAATGGAAAAGATAGACTATTGCAAAGATGACCTTTACGAACTTATCCATAGGCTCATTACAAGAGAAATAAATGAAATAGATTTTTCAGACGAGTATTACATTGCATTTATTTATAACAGCAACTATTGGAATAGCTCAGAAGAACTCAGAGGAAGCGAGTTATTACTATTCAACCAATTAGCGGAAGTCTCAAACTACTTAGTCTCATTTGCAGAAGTGAAACTCAGCAGTGATGAAACAAGCATACTGAAAGAGAAGTTGCGAAATACAGCCATACAGATTTCAAAAAAGATGTGTATATACAATCTTTTGGAACAATACTTGCATGACAAAATCAGTACCACAGACTTTTGTAACAAGTTCTATGAATGGTATGATATCGGCACTTATAAAAGTGAAATGGAACAAAACAAGAAAATATGGCTTGATGAATTGAGTACAATAGCCGGACGCTATTCTGAGTTCAGCGAAGATCATAGGGTTGCTCCCAAGGCTTTTACCACAGAAGCCGAAATAAAGGCAAAAGTCAAAGAAATACTAAAGTATATTCAAGCGGAATGAAAACAAGAATGGCAACAGACCGGGTACGTCCCGGTCTGTCAAATACTAAAAAGCCTCTCACTATTATAGGAATTAAAAACATAACAAAAGATGAAAGTATTCGGTATAAAAAAGGTAAATGACATTTATTCTGAAATAGTATACGGCAAACCCAAGCCCATAGACGAAGTGACCTTGCAAGATATGCAGGAAAACCCAATCTGGATATTCGCATTGGATGAAGAAGAAGCGGAGGGAATAGATGAAACTTGGCAAAAACCCATATTGTACAGTGACAACGTGATACACGAACTTCTTGAAGCGTATATCCTATTGAAAAGCGTGGATGGGCAGTATGACATCTCGGCAAATCTGGACATAAAAGAAGAGACACTGGATGATGTAAATTACTGGAATACGGAACAGGAATGCTGGCTTCCAATCGAAAATGTAGAAAATTACAAGGAATTGCAATTCGTAGCCATTCCTAAAATCGAAGGAGATGCTGATATCATTTTCGGATTCGATGACACAAAAAATGTATTCTGTTCCATTAGAAGCCGGCAGGAAATAACAGTCAAGAAAAGAAATCTGTTATCTTCTCTTAACTCATTGTTCAGAAAAGGATAATTCAAAATTGTATGCTGTATGAATGCTAACCTACTATAATTTTATACACAATGAAAAAATGTATCTTATTCTGTCTTTTTATAATCAGTGAGAGTATACCAGCTCAAGTATATACAATGAGAAATAAAGATGAAAATATCCCCCTATATATCTTAAATGAAGTTGAAAAAATGGGAATAGATGAGAACCCGATTCTAACCGAATTAGAAGGCAAATATTTTAATGCTATTTTTCAAATAAGCAGAGCTGAGTTTGATTTCAACGGAAAAAAAGTAGCGTTCCTTACCGGCAATATTGGCAACGTCGAAAGCAACAAGAAAAAATATTTTATAGCTGAGAGACAAAGATTAGAAATCTCAAATGATTCTTGTTCCCATTATTGGGGTACATTGTACGTTTTTGATATTACCCAGAAAGAAAAAAGCGGAGGATACGATGCAGCGATTGTCGATATTAATAAAAAGATGAACTCAACACAAGAGATTGTTAATAGATTGAGAAGATTACGTAAGAAAAATCCCTAACTGTCCAGTCAGGAAAAACAATATTAAGTAGAAAGTTATAAATCGGATCAAAAACGAATGATGAAAATCGCACTTTAATAAAGCATATTATTTAAAGACACATACGCCACATGATAGTAATAAAGAACAAACAAATAGAAGTGATAGATTTAGATTTTCTAAAAAGAAAGTATAATGCAATCATTGCCCATGACAATGAATTGCATTCAAGTTTGTTGATCAGACATTCTGTTATCGACAAGTTTGATTTACCGGCTACTACCTTTCACGCTGAAGTAATTATTCAAGACTGTATCATTAAAAAAGTCACACTTCCCTATTGCTGGTTCGAAGCTGGATTAAAGTTTACGAATAATACCATTCTGCAAGAAACGAATTTTGAGGCCGGAGGACACAACCAAAAAGCATTTATAATGAAAGGGAATATATTTCACGGCTTTCTGAACTTCTTCGACTGTCAATTCGGGGAAACGGTTTATTTCTCCAACAACACTCTGTTGAAAGGTTGTAACCTGTTAGGGAATAAAGGAGAAGGTTATGAAATCATATTCGATAATGGAATTATTCAGAAAGGAAATATAGGGAGGCTTGATTTGGAATAAAACCAATGTATAAATTCATCGTTAAAAAGAGAATATCAATAAAGATTCAATTCTAAAAGTAATATGGAAGAAATAGTTAACAAAAACATTATATTGTTTAGTCTCGCACTTGAGTATGACATTATAGACATCCCTGTCATTACCTCTTGGGCCGATAACTATATTCTAAACAATGAATTACTTTTAGGATAATTCAAAAAACGTACACTGCATCATATTATTTACTTATCCATTTGCTTGCATATCCTATTTTTTTAGAATATATTGCGAACGTTTTCTTAATATCTAATTTTAAACAATTTACTAAAACAAAAAATTATGAAAAAGCACATTCTATTTGCTCTATTCCTGAGTTTGGCAACCTCTATCTGCTATTCACAAGTGAAAATCAACGTACAGGGTGGTGCCGGTATCAATGGCATCACAAAGGAAGAAGTCTACAAGGCCAACTTCGGATACCGTTTCGGTGTAGGAGTGGAAATTCCTTTGGTTCGTACTTGGTCGTTACAGACGGGGCTGCAATTCCTGAACAGAAAAAGTACTGCTGATGAATCTGTATTTGGATACACCCTATATGAAGGGGAAGAAGTCGCGCTTTATCAAAAGGTAAAATCCACAATAAACGCCGTCTATCTCCAGCTTCCGGTGAAGATAGCAACTTGTCTGCCTATAGGCAAAAATTGCGGTCTGCAAATAAGTGCAGGACCATACATTGCATACGGCATCGGAGGAAGTACCGATGGGGATGTATGGCAAGAACCGCATTGGAACAGCAGCGACTTAGTTACACCGGGAAAAGATTTAGCTGCTCACATGGAGTTCAAATTTGATACTTTCGATAAAAACGGTGGTCTGAAACGTCTGGACATCGGTCTGAGTGTCGGAGCGGATTTCAAATATAAGTCTTTCTTCGTTGGTTGCGGAGTGGAATACGGACTTCTTCCCATCGACAAGGAATTCCCCAAGAACATGCTCAAGGCCACCTTGAATGGAGACCAGACAATGGTTGCTCCCCATAACTTCGGAGTGGAATTTCACGTAGGTTACTGCTTCAGCTTGGGGAAATAAAACAATCATAACTGATACGATTGATATTCAACTTCTCCAACAAACAGATGATTCTCTTTCAGTCGGACTGTATATCCGGCTGAAAGAAGACAAACCTGTTCCATTCGATTTAACATGGACTTTTTCAATTTCATCTTTGTAGCATTCTACCGTTCAATAGACAGGTTGGACAATTCATTTGTGAAAATAATGCCTTTGCAAAAGGATACATTATTCTCAAGTATATGGTGTATCGCTTTTTCCCAAGCTATGAACTTATTTACACTATATGGAACAACCGTTATTCTATTAAAACGACCTGATTATTTTACAATAAGCATCCCTTTATGTATATCCATAATCACCACATACCTATTTAACTATCTCTATTTTCAGAAAACTGGAAGATACAAGCAGCTATTGTCAAATATTAAAATAAAGAAGTACTGGTACGTAATAACCTATTGTTATATGATTCTTTCTACGTTCCTCGCATTTTCCATAGTGATTTGGTACAAATATCTGACTACAGGATATATCTAATTCAATAACATACCTATGATACATTTTTACAATAAGAACAGAGAGATGATCATGCTATTACATGATTTTTCTTTTGACAACCGAGAAGAGCAAGTCATGAAATTTTCCGCAAACATTTCTTTTGCCTTTTATAAAGCTTCACGGATTATAGAGGATTTCGAGTGGTATATCGAAATGTTTCTAACTGACTTACAGTTACTTTATAATGAGAAAAGAAATTCAGCACGGTTTATCCCTATAGAGAGACAAATTGAAATTTATCTTAAACGATGTGATGAGTTTGGTCATATCGATGTATCTATAAAATTGAATCATTTTGATATCGATCAAACGATGTATGAATCAAGCTTAATTGTCAACTACAGAATAGATCAATCTTTTCTGCCTGAATTGATCAAAGAGTTTTCTGAAGTAGTAAAACGTGCAAAGCATAATTAGAAAACGCCTCCTTTTTATATAAAAACAAAGCATTCAATACAATATTACGAAGCATTTAATATAACGTAACAAAGCGTTTATACTGCATAAAACAGAGTGTTCCATAGGATGAAACAAAGTGTTCCGTAGTAAGAAACAAAGTGTTTCATAGGATAAAACAGAGTATTTCATAGGACAAAACAAAGTGTTCTACAGCAAGAAAACAAAGTGTTCACATAGGAAAAACAAAGTGTTCACAACTATGAACCAAGTATTTATATCTATAATAAACAAATAGATAATTTAGAGTTATCCTTATAAATATATACCCCTTGCAGGCGGCTTGCAGATACTTTATCTGCAAGGCATCTGCAAGGGATATCTGCAAGCCTATAACATATTGATTCACAAAAAGATAACTACCAAATCCTTGCAGATGGCAGATAAAACGAGAAAAAAACTATGGGAGGAGGAGTGGGAAAAGAAGCAAGGAAGATGTGCACCAAACACACCTCCCTTGCCATATTTATTTGTGAAGCAACTTACGGAGTACAGCCTTATCTACCGGAAAAGCAGTGCCATGACGGGTTCCCTGAGGGAAAGAGACCTGGTCGGATATGTCTTCCCACGTCTTACCGTGGTCGCGGCTGCGGACAGCACCATACTTATGGTTACGGTATTTATCAAAATAGACATAAAGGTCGTCACCCACGAAAAGCGGTGCAGGACCCTCACACCAATAGTCGCCCGTAATAGAACACCTCTACAGGGAATCCGTCCTCTATCCGCGCAACGCGTGTCACCCGCAGGTTCTTCTCCGCCGGAAGCGAATTTTCATTCTTCACCACCATTATCAGATCCTTCATCTCCGGATCGCGCACAATAGCTGCATCAATCACGCTGAAGTCGGGATTGAAAAACAACTTGGTTTCGGAGAAAGTGTTGAAATCCTTAGTGGTCACGTAGTAGATGCGATGGTTCAGCCCCTTCTCGCTTTCGATGACCGGCACTTCTTTGTGACGCCCCGGAATGGTCGTCGCCCAAAAGATGTAATAGGTCTGCGAAGGTTCGTCATAAAACAGTTCGGGAGCCCAGCAGTTGTGTGCAGTCGGTTCGTGCATCATCACCGGAATGGAACGCTGCTCGCTCCAATGAATCAGATCGGGGGAGGAAGCATAACCGATGATACGGTCCGTCCAACTGGAAGTCCAAACCATGTGGAAGGTGCCGTCCGGCGCTTGGCAGATGCTGGGATCACGCATCAGGCGGTCCTTTCCTACTGTAGGCGCCAAGAAAGATTTCCCATCATTTAGAGGAGTCCATGTCAGTCCATCCAGACTATATGCCAGATGCAACCCGTCACGACTGTCATTGATGAAATAAGAAAACAAATAGGCTGTATCGCCGCCTCCGGCAAATAATAGTCCCGGAGCGGCAAATAACAAGCTCAATAAACAGAATAATAATCTCTTCATGTGTATAACGATTTAACTGTTAGCACACAAAAATAGATATAAATCGCGATTTATAGGTATGAATGGAAAGAAAAATAACTCCTAAAGAGGAATTCCTTCTTCACATCAGAATCTTCTTCCTCCAAATCCTCCGGGACGTCCGCCAGGACCACCAGGACCTCCAAAGCCACCACGCCCGAATCCACCTCTCTCTTGCATCTTCTCGCGGGCCGCCTTATTACCGAAGATATTCAAACGGTAGATGAAATGCAACATACAATAGCTGTTGACACCATTATATTCGGAAACCGAACGTCCGTCTGCAGTCAACGAACGGCTGATGTTGCTCTGCTGTCTCAGAATATCGTACATCTCGAAACTTACAGTAGCGGCACCCTTCAAGAAAGTCTGCGAAAGTTGGGCATTCCAAATCAACTCATTGCGGTTCATACTTGCATCCGTATAACCGCGACGGCTTTGATTGGCTATGTTCGTAGTGAAAGTCATGTTCCAAGGAGCCATCAACTGCGTATTGGTACCGTATGAGAACGTATAAGGCGACTGATTGTTGTCCGGACGCAGTTTGTTTCGCTCGGAGGTATAAGAGACAGAACCATTCAGACCAAACTCAAACCAATCGTTACGATAGGCAGCGTTCAGACGTTCGCCCACCGTCAGACCGGTTGTCGTGTTCTTATCATCCACACGGGTTTCCTGATTGTACAGATACGACACATTGTTCTGATAATTGATATTGGAAAAAGAATTGATGGTGTATTTCTTATTCTTTAATGCCGTATTGAAACCGAACATACCATATACATTCCAGTTGCCATTGATGTTTTTCGGAGTAGTGATGCGACCACCGGTTTCTTCATTATACTCCGTACTGTTGCTGATGCTGTTTTGAGTAGATGAAAAGCCGGCATGCGTCATGATACCCCGTTGGCGTTCTGCATTATACGTATTGTAGAACAAACGCATGGTGTGCGTAAAGGAAGGCTTCAAACCCGGATTACCGACACGGATATTCAGCGGATTGGAGTTGTCTACAATCGGCAATAGATTCTCCATGCTCGGCTGGCCTGTGCGTCCGCGATAGTTGAAACGTAACTGGCTCATTTTGGAGAAACGATAACGGAAGTCAATATTCGGAGCAAAGTTGAATACCGAGCGGGTAGTATCTATCATGTAGTCTCCTTTCTTGTATGAAAGTTTGGAACTTTGCGGTTGGAAAGACATTCCTGCACTCAACTGATACTTCTGACGGAGGAAACGCAATGATACGGATGCATCATGATTATAATATCTGTATTCGGCATACTTACCTAAACTATCTACTGCATGGTTCTCATAACCGGCAGGCAGTTGATCGCCAAGTCCCCATTCCGGATTGATACCATACAAATCGTACGTCGTCTTGTCGCTCTCACTGTATTTATACTGGAACTGATAGCTGAATTGCAGGAATGTAGCCTTGGCAATCGGTTCGCTGTAAGTGATCTGTGCACTATAATTATAGTTATTGGTGGGGGTAGTGATGAACTGGTTACGGATCAACATAGAATCCGGGTTAGTAGGAATCTGATAATAACGTGTCATAGATTCCGTATATTGGTCATTGTCATTATCCCCATAGCCAAAGCGTCCGCGGAATGTGATATTGCGCCCCTTGTTGTTCAGTTTCCGGTTGATCTGCAACGTTGCATCCGTCGAAATACTTTTGCTGTTGGTCAGCGTACCGCTGTTGGTAGCATTCACACGAATATCCTTCAACGGGTCACCGGAATCCAGAAAATCGAAATCCAGAAAATCATTCGGATTGGCAATCAAACTGAACGGGTCGGCATTGAAGGTTCCCGACAATGAAGTAGATCCATTGTTCGTCTTTCCGTATGAGAAGTTCGGACGGAAAATGATATTCGTCAATGTGTCCGGTTTCCACTCCATGCGGAAATCGGCTCTGAATGTTGTATTTCGATTCCGGTTAGCAGAATTAGAATTGGAGTAAGAATTACCGTTCTGCAGGAAACGTTCGGACGAATTGATGTTTATGATATCGGCATTGTTATGATTGTATTGCGCACTACCGCCCAACTCTATTTTTTTGTTTTCGGTAGCGAAACTAATGCCCAATTCTTTAGGAGCATTCAGACCATTGTTGCGACGCCAGCGCGGACCTCCACCGCCGCCCGAAAATCCTTGATTGTTTACATTGTTGGCAGAACCGATAAGCGTAATCTGCGTTTTGTCCACAAAATGACTCAGGTTCATACGTCCTGCATAGCGGTCTTCAGTACCCACGGCAGCATCAGCATTACCAAACCAGCCTCTGTTCATGCCCTTCTTCACAGTCAGGTCGAGCACGGTTTCCTCCTCACCATCGTCAATACCTGTGATTCGCGCCAAGTCCGACTGCTTATCGTATGTCTTCAGTTTGTCGATCATCTCTACCGGAAGGTTCTTCAAGCCCGTCTTCACATCTCCGCCAAAGAACTCTTTTCCGTCCACCATGATCTTTTTCAACTCCTTGCCGTTTATCTTCACATTACCGTCGTCGTCAACTTCGGCACCGGGAAGTTTCTTCACAAGTTCTTCGAGCATGGCGCCCTCAGGCGTACGATAGGCAGTGGAGTTATACACCAACGTATCTTCCACAACCTGCACCTGCGGTGCTTCTGCAGTAATCACCGCTTCTGCCAGCATCACCGCATCTGTTTTTAAGGAGATTGTACCCACGTTCTTGTCGGGGGCTTGTGCCGACAACTGCAACGGAAGCAGTTCGGGCTGGAAACCGATATAAGAAACCTTCAACACATATTTCCCTGCTTTTACTTTAGGAAGAGAAAAATATCCTTGTTGTGTCGTTGCGATACCTGCTGCCAATGCACTGTCTGGCAATGAAAGTAACTGTACGGTTGCCTGTACGGCAGGTTCTTTGGTGTCATTCTCAATAACCCGTCCTGCCACTGTAATGTTTTTAGTCTGTGAGAATACGGAAAGCGTTGTTGTCAGCAATAACGCCGTTCCGATAATTACTTTTTTCATGCGCCTGTTTTTTATGAAACAAAATGTCTGTTTTTACACTGTTCCATTTGACAGACTTAATCCTAAAAAGTTTAATGAGGCTTAAACAAAAATATTCAAATTATCGATGTTCGTGCTTAAATAATCTATCAACTCCCGCTTTTTTTATACCAAATTCCAAGCAGAGCACATTCAAAAAGAGGAAGATCAGGAAAGAGGAAGAATCTATGTTCACGATGTCCCCTATAGCCACCCGGTAGAGCATGCCGCCAAAGACATACAACACTGTAAGGAACATTGCATTGCGTACCGCCTTGTTACGTATTTTCTCCGTCTCCTTATTCTCGTCTTTCGTCAGTGCAAAGATGATCATCAGAGCTCCCAACATCATCAACAACTTGGCACATTCCTTATAAAACAGAAGATTGGTATCCGTCACTCCTCCCATCATATAGAAAATCATCGGAATGAACAAAGCCAACGCAATCACAAAATACCCTAACGGACGACAATATACTGGAAATAACGCTTTCATAAGATGAAATGATTTATAATTTATGATTTATTTTAATGATGCAAAGGTAACATTTATTGCCGAAAGAACTATCTTTGCCTCGAAATAAATCATAAATTGCAAATCATAACTTATAATTCCTCTCATGAAGAAACAAGAAGTAATCCTCTGCAAAAAGTTGGAAAACGATCTGTCAAATGCCATCAGAAAATGTTCTCCTGACAAGCTATTCATCCTGACCGACGAACACACTCACTGCCTCTGCTTACCGCACACCAAAGATATCCCAGCTTTAAAGGAAGCCACAGAAATCATTATCGGTGCCGAAGACCTCCACAAGAATCTAGAAACCTTGGCTTCCGTATGGCAAGCCCTGAGCGAACAGGGTGCTACCCGCCATTCACTATTGATCAATCTGGGCGGCGGCATGGTGACCGATTTGGGTGGTTTCGCTGCTTCTACCTTCAAGCGAGGTATTGCCTATATCAATATTCCTACCACTTTACTGGCCATGGTGGATGCCTCTGTGGGAGGCAAAACAGGTATCAACTTCAACGGACTGAAGAATGAAATTGGTGTCTTCTCCCCTGCCTCGTCAGTGCTTATAGAAACGGAATTTCTGCGCAGCCTCGATGACCGTAATTTCTTTTCCGGTTATGCCGAGATGCTGAAGCATGGGCTTATCAGTACTCCGGCACATCTGGCGGAGTTACTGGCTTTCGATACTGAAAAGATAGATTATGCGGCATTGAAATCGATGGTCGGCCGCTCTGTACAGGTCAAAGAGAACATTGTGGAGCAAGATCCGTTGGAACACGGCATCCGCAAGGCACTGAATCTGGGGCATACCGTAGGTCATGCTTTCGAAAGTCTTGCACTTTCCGAAGGCCGTCCTGTATTACACGGGTATGCCGTTGCATGGGGAATCGTCTGCGAACTATACCTTTCTTATATAAAAACCGGTTTTCCGAAAGAGAAAATGAGGCAAACCATACAGTTCATCAAAGAGCATTACGGTGCTTTTATTTTCAACTGTAAGCAATACGACCAACTGTATGAATTGATGAAGCACGACAAGAAGAACAGTGCCGGCATCATCAACTTCACCCTGCTGAAGGAAGTAGGTGACATCAGCCTCAACCAAACTGCAGACAAAAATACAATCCTCGAAATGTTCGATTTCTACAGGGAGTGCATGGGGCTATAAGCTCCATGTAGTGCCTTGCAACACAAACGATTATTTCTTCCCCATCCCAAATTAGGAAAAGAACATTCGAACACATAAAAAAGAGTTTGAATAAAAAACATCTATTTTGCACTGTGTAGGATACCACATAACCCCCGAAACAGCCTTGAATTTATTTAGAATATTGTCTAAATAGTAGTTTTTAACACAACCGTATTATATTGATAGAAAGCTACATACAGCAATCATGAAATACACACACATACATTTTCACAGCGATTTATTTGCAAATTCAAAATAAAGCTGTACTTTTGCATCCGCAATTCGGGATGTAGCTCAGCCCGGTAGAGTACGCGTCTGGGGGGCGTGTGGTCGCAAGTTCGAATCTTGTCATCCCGACTACCGATAAAGCATTGATAATCGAAAGATTGTCGATGCTTTTTGTTTTTAATGACAATACCCTGTTTACCTCAGTTTAATGGTCGAAATTAAACCAAGAATTAAACCAAATTCTGGGTCAGCGGATTTTCCCGATGGGCAGGGAAATCCGCTGACCTCTAGTTTCTGTAATCTGTTACAAGCATAAAGTACATTATTCCACACAACATCCTCATTATCACTACATATATTCTTCTTCCATAATACGCAATAGAGCATCAGCACTTATTGAGTCATTTACATTGTATCCCTTCTAGTCCAAAGTAACTTTGCAAACGAAAGGAAAGACAGGCTCAAGCCGAAAGGCAATCAAAGAATGCTGAATAAAATTCAAACAGGCTCTATAATTTATGGCAACAGTAAGAAGCAAATTCCGTGCATCCTCTTCCGAAACGAAAGAAGGCACATTGTTCTATCAAGTGATTCACAACCGGGTGGCCAGGCAGATCCACACCGATTATAAACTGCGCCTACAAGAATGGGATGCAGAAAATAAGGAAATCATTTTTCCTCCCGACATCGGAGAGGTACGCCGAAACTATCTGGTTTCCTTGAAAAATGCCATACAGGAAGACACGAAACGACTGAAAAATGTTATCCTACGCCTTGAGCATGAGAGAAACAGCTATACGGCAGAAGATGTAGTGACCACATACCTCACACCAGCAGACAACCGCTGCTTCATCTCCTTTGCCCGAAACCTTGTCGAACAGTTAAAGCAAATCGGAAGACGGTGTACGGCAGAGACCTACACGACAACCATCAATAGTTTCGCAAGATTCAGGAAAAAACGCGATATCTTCTTAGACGACATGGATTCCGAGTTGATGACGGCATACGAAACATACCTTAAATCAATCGACATCTGTCCGAACAGTATATCCTTTTACATGCGCAATCTCCGGGCAATCTACAACCGTGCTGTAGACAAGGAACTGACCGTGCAGCGTCATCCGTTCAAACATGTCTATACCGGAATCGATAAGACCATCAAGCGAGCCGTGCCACTGAACGTCATCCGGCAGATACGCGACTTGGACTTAAGCCTGTATCCGGTGATGGATTACGCAAGAGATATCTTTATGTTCTCGTTCTACACACGTGGAATGTCATTTGTAGACATGGCATTCTTAAAAAAAAAGGACTTACAGAACGGTATACTCTCCTATCGTCGACACAAGACTCACCAACAGTTATTCATCAAATGGGAAAAGCCGATGCAGGAATTAATAGACAAATACGACACAACCGTCTCTCCTTATCTGTTGCCTATTATCAAATGCAACGGCAAAGATGAAAGACGCCAATACAAAAACGAAGCACACCGGATAAACAACAACTTGAAGAAAATCGGCAAACGTCTGGGATTGGGCATACCACTAACTACCTACGTCGCCCGCCACGGCTGGGCAAGCATTGCCAAAAGTAAAAATATCCCCATTGCCACAATCAGCGAGGCAATGGGACACGACTCGGAAACGACTACACGCATCTACCTTGCCTCTTTGGATACTTCAGTAGTGGACAAGGCAAACAGTCTTATCTTGAAATCCCTGTAAAAAAAGAATCTGGTAACCTCCGCCGTAAACAGTCTGCAAAGAGATGATTTACGGCGGAAGTATGTCATAACTGACTTGTTATGAGACATTACATTACTTGTTATGAGACATGAGACATAATGTAATTTCAGTTTAATTCCGCCAACGGGTTTTATCTATTTGTAATTTACCCTCAAGTTTAATATGACTCGACAAAGAAATGCTCTTCATATCAGGGAATATATCCAACCGAACCTCTTTGCCAAACGAAAGAAATGTGAAATAAATGTTGAGCAAAAACTCACTTCTCTCCATAAGAGAAGTATAGAGAGGACTGATATTTACAATGGATTGAAACACAGAGGAAATTAATTGTTTATGGATAAAATATGCTCAACAATTGATGCGTCAGGCGAAATAAAGTTAATACGATGGAAAAAAGTTACTTGTTTTACATCTCTTCTTCAACATATTTTATATATTTGCGCCCAATATACTTCTCTTATGGAGAGAAGTATACCAAAAGAGGTATAATTGCAAAAAACAAAGAATAAATAATAGAGGACAAATAAGAATGAAACGAGTCATTTTACTTCTGACAATCGTCATTGCCGGTACGTATCAAACTGTCTGGGGGCAAAATGTAGCGGTAAAGACCAACCTGCTTTCCGATGCGATCTTAAGCCCGAACTTGGGTATTGAAATCGGCCTTGCTCCAAAGTGGACGTTGGACGTAACCGGACAGTTTAACGGATGGAACCTCTCGCATGACAGAAAGTGGAAGCATTGGGCAATTCAACCCGAAGCCCGCTACTGGCTGTGTGACCGTTTTGGTGCGCATTTTTTTGGCGCGCATCTGCACGGCGGACAGTACAACATCGGCGGATTCAACGGCAAAATCAACTTGTTGGGAACGGATGCCCGCAAGCTGAAAGATTCCCGCTACCAAGGCTGGTTCATAGGCGCGGGTGTGGCATACGGCTATGCATGGCTTCTCGGTCAGCATTGGAACTTGGAGGCGGAGATCGGTATCGGCTATTCCTATACCCGCTATGACCAGTTCCGTTGTGCGGGATGTGGAAAAAAAGTGAAAACAAACAAGCCGCACCATTACGTGGGCCCCACGAAAGCGGCCGTCAACTTGGTTTATCTATTCTAAAATGCAACGAACATGAAAAGGACGATATTCATACTGGCAATCCTGCTGGGCATGGGAAATATACCCGACGCAGTGGCGCAAGATACAAAAAACATCCTACCCGGTGTTTCCATCGAGCATTTCGATATGAATCGCAACGGCAAATATCTTACCGTAGAGATGGACTTCGACCTGACGGAACTTGATGTGGACGCCAATCGTGCCGTACTGCTTACCCCACGATTGGTCAACGGAACTGATTCTCTGGACTTGCCGTCAATAGGTATTTACGGACGCCGCCGCTATTACTATTATATAAGAAATGGCATCAACACGATTTCGGGAGAATCGGAAATGGCCTTCCGGACATCGAAAAAGCCGGGAGAACTGGAGTACAACAAACCCATCATCTACGAGGACTGGATGGACGGAGCCACGCTCAAGCTCCACCGTAGCGACTGGGGGTGCTGCCAGGATATATTGGCAGAATACGACAGTGAGTTGGGACGGCACCAGGAAGCGTTTTTCCCCGAACTGGTATTTGTTCAGCCCAAAGCGGAAATCATGAAAACCCGTTCCTTGTCCGGCTCAGCATACATCGACTTCCCGGTAGACCAGACTGTGATCTATCCCGACTACCGTCGCAACACGGTAGAACTGGGCAAGATACAGGCTACCATCGACTCTGTGCGCAACGACAAGGATGTCACCATCACTTCCGTATGGTTGAAGGGTTTTGCCTCACCGGAAAGTCCCTACAAGCATAACACGGAACTTGCCATCGGACGTACTGCCGCGCTCAAAAAGCACATCGGACAGTTGTACCATTTTGCGGACAACATCATCCAAACCGATTACGAACCGGAGGACTGGGCAGGCTTGCGCCGCTACGTAGAGCAGTCGAACATCAATCACCGTAAAGAGATTTTAGCATTGATAGACAGCGATATGGAACCGGATGCCAAGGAAGCGAAAATCAAACGTACCTATCCCGAAGAGTACCGCTTCATGTTGCAGCATTTCTATCCGGCCTTGCGCCATACGGACTACCGCATAGACTACAACATCCGCATGTTCAGCGAGGTAGAAGAGATAAAGCGCATCATGGCAGAACGGCCACAGAAGTTAAGTCAGAACGAGTTCTACCTCGTTGCCGAAAAGTATGAACCCGGAACGGACGAGTTTACCGATGTCTTCGAGACAGCAGTGCGGATGTTCCCGAACGACGAAGTGGCTAACCTGAATGCAGCCAATGCCGCCATTCGCCGGGATGACTTTGCGACGGCACGCAAGTATCTTGATAAGGCGGGCGACTCTGCCGAGGTCGCTTACGCGC
The DNA here is from genome assembly GCF_910585845.1 of uncultured Bacteroides sp. Classification (GTDB taxonomy): domain Bacteria; phylum Bacteroidota; class Bacteroidia; order Bacteroidales; family Bacteroidaceae; genus Bacteroides. The sequence continues at coordinate 35,656 of NZ_CAJUHF010000025.1, forward strand.
GTGCTGCACTTGCCGTACGGGAGGGAGATTACGAAACGGCACGCCAATACCTGAATCAGGCGAAAGAGATGGGACTGGAAAAGGCCGGCCTCACACTGGAAGAACTGGAAAATAGACGCAAAAAATAAACTTCTAAATTAAAACAATATGAGACTAAAAAAATTATTTATGCCAATGTTTGTCGGATTGGCGTTCGTTGGTTGTTCAAATGGAGAGGATTTTAATCCTGGTAATGATAATGAAACAAATGAGGATCCCAAGTATCTGACTGTAAGTATTAATACAACAGGTACTATGACACGTGCCACTACTTCAGACGGAGAATACGAAGCTGGCACTGGCGAAGAAAACAAGGTAACAAGTGTACGTTTCTATTTTCTCGATGAAAATAACGCCGTGATTAACGTAAAGAAAAGTACTGGTGAAAATTGGGTGAACTACTACGATGTCGATTCTCCAAACTCTAAAGGAGACGATATGAATAACGTAGAAAAAATCCTCAAAGCAACTTTGGTAATTCAGTCCCAAAAGGGTGACAAATTACCCTCTTCCATTATGGCTGTACTGAATCCTACAGCTGAACTCAAAAAGGAGGGTTCAATGGGTTTGGCTGCTCTGAATAACTTTATTAAAGACTTTAGTACGACTACCACAAACTTCCTGATGAGTAATTCTGTTTATGCCAAAGATGGTACTAAAATGGAAGCTGTAAGTGTAGATAACCATCTCTATACTACTGCCGATGCAGCAGAAGCCGACCCTGTTATCATTCACGTAGAACGCGTGCTTGCAAAGACTCGTTTGACTGTTGGTTTGACTGCAGTGACTTTAGAAAACGGCGTAAAAATTTATAAAACTACCAAATCAGGCACGAAAGAAACAGAGACATTCAAAGGTGAGGATATTTATGTAAAATTCTTAGGATGGAACGTAACTGCTACTACCAATAAATCACGTTTGTTGAAAGAGATCAATCCAGCATGGAAGTCAGATTTGTTCAGTAATAGTATTCTTTGGAATACTGCAGACTATTGTCGCTCTTTCTGGGCTGTAAACCCTACTGGAATAGAGTATAAATACGGTAATTTTACAAACCATGCACAGGATATCAAAGATTTCGATGCCGGCACAGATGAGAATCCTAAAGTAAATTACACTTATTTGCAGGAAAACGCTTCGGATGACTCTAAGAATGGAACCGATCCTACAACTCCTTCACAGGTAATTATTGCTGCACAACTTGTTAACGAAAAAGGTGTCGCAATGGAATTTGCAGAATATGCAGGTATCAGATATACAATCGATGGATTATTGAACAAATACGCTGAACTTGCCGATTTGTGGACAGTAAATGCTGCCGGAGATGGAAGAAGACAGATAACTCCAAATGATATTGAGCTGTTTACAGATGCGGATGAACATGATAATGAAACGCAAAAAGAAACAGAGAACCGTTATAAGGTATATGTCAAGCTAAAAGACGAAGCCACTATTTGGTATGCATCCGAAGACAAAACAGACAACACTCCTGTAAAAGCCAACGAAAGACTGAAAAGCATGGGTAGTGCCAAAGTCTGGAAAGGCGGTAACACCTACTACTATTTTGAAATTCATCATCAGAACGGCGAAGCTACAGCAGCAAATGCCAAAGGTAAGTACGGTGTGGTACGTAACCACGTCTATGCCGCTAATATTCACTCATTGGTCGGTTTAGGTACTCCGGTATATGATCCCGAAGAAGTTATCTATCCTGAGAAACCAGGAGGTGACGATACTTACATTGCTGCTGAAATAAGAATTCTCTCTTGGCGCATCGTAAATCAGAATATTGATTTAGAGTGGTAATTTATCATTAAATAATAAGATGAGGGTGTGCATAAAAACATAAAATGCACACCACCTTCTTTCAATCTTTCCCTTGGATTAGCAGACAAAGCACTCGCGTATCGGTGCAAAGAGAGATGCGTTTTTGGAAATCCTTGTAAGGTTTTTCCCACTTGAAATGGAAATTCATACTCCGGCAGTTGTCGGAGACTATATATGATGACAAAGATAAATGACATGAATATATCGGCTTGTATCAGAAATGCATGGCTTATGGCGATAGCTGTTTTGCTGTTTCCACTTGCCGCATGCAATGGAGTGATTTACGACGAAGAAGGCGACTGTTCAGTGTACTACCGCCTCAAGTTCCGCTACGATAGAAACCTGAAGTGGGCAGACGCTTTCGCCAACGAGGTCTCATCCGTTCATCTGTACGCCTTCGACCCGTCGGGCGTATTGGTATGGCAACAGGAAGAACAGGTAGACCCGTCAACCGCAGAGAACTACTCGATATTGCTCGACCTGCCTGCCGGCGACTATCAGCTATTGGCATGGTGCGGCCTTCGGAACGACGGCGAGCGCGAAGAATCCTTCTCCGTACCCGAAGCCCGTATCGGCGAGACTCGGATGGAACAATTGCAATGTGCATTGAACCGCAAGTACGATAAATCCGGCGCCTATAGCGAAGAAAGGCTTTACCGCCTATTTCATGGCACTTTGGATGTGTCGCTCCCCTCAAACGACGACGGAGGCAGCTACGACTACACCATGTACCTGACCAAGAACACCAACCACATCCGCGTCATCCTGCAACACCTTTCGGGAGAGGATGTAGATGTCAACCAGTTCAACTTCCGTATAGAAGACGAGAACGGGCTGATGGCTCATGACAACGAATTAATGGAAGATGAAAATATCACCTACCGCCCTTGGAAGACACAGAACGGCGAGGCAGGAGTGGGCAAAGAAGATACCCGTGCCACCATTAACGTAAAGGGTGCCATCGCCGACCTGACTGTGGGACGTCTGGTAGAAGCCCATCGTAAAGAAATGTTCCTTACCATCACCAACCAAGAGGGTGAAACAGTGGCACGCATCCCCGTGATAGACTACGCCCTGCTGGCAAAGGATTATTACGAAGAGGAATACAACCGTAGGATGACCGATCAGGAGTTCCTGGACCGCGAGGACGACTATGTGATGACATTCTTCCTCGACGAGAACAACAAATGGATCAGCAGCCAGATACTGATTCACTCTTGGCGGGTGGTATTGAGTAACATTGAAATTGAGTAACATTGAAATTGAATAATCAGAAAGAAGGATTGGACTGATGAAATCGAACATTATATATAGCATTGTAGTCTGCCTGGCGGCATTCGCACTGCCTTTTATGGTGGCGTGCAGCAGTCAGGAAGAATCCTTGCCGGACACTACGGAAGCTGCCCTGTTTCTGAATATCGAGCCACTTACACAAACGAGATCAGGACTGGCAGAGCCACTCGTCAACGAGAAGATGGGAAATGTGCGCGTCATAATCCTACATGAAAACGGAACAGTGGAACATAACCGGTACTATGAACTGGAGAGTGCAGAAGAAACAAAATACATCTTACTCAAGGTAACACCTAATGAAAAGAAAAAGATATTCCTTTTCGCCAACGAAAAGAGTGTATCCGCTGTGGAAGGTGTGACGGTGACAGAAGGTGGAACGACAGGAGACCAATCACTGACCGACTTCTTCAATCGTTACACAGAGAATAGTCCCGGCTTTGAAACCGAAATAAACAACCTTTACTTCACTCCGGACTATTCGAACAAGCCTATCCCCATGTCCTCCATGTATGAAATAGAGGTTCCTGAAAAAGGGAATGTCGAGAAGACGTTCTACGTAGTGCGTGTCGCCACTAAGTTCACAATAAACTTTATGAACTGGCGTGGCGAAGAAGTAATTGTGAACAAATTCACGTTACAGAAACATGCCGACAAGAACTTCTTGATGGCGCATGTCAATGATAGCGAACAGAACCGGACACTCTTCGACGGAAAAACGTGGATAGAATGGCTAAAGAAAGTCTCCGATGCCTCGTCTGAAGACGACACTAAAGACAGCACAGAAGCCGCCGGTTGGCTGAAAGACTATGATCTGCCGGCGCTGGCTGATAAGGAAAAAATCTACACCCACACCGAGGCTGTAACCATAAAAAAACCAAATGTTGATATAGACTACCCCGATAACTCAAAAGCAGGCGTAGCACAGAACGTATTCTATCTACCCGAGAGCATGAACCTCAAAGCAGGGGAACCGGTGCATGGCGAACAAGAGTACATCCTGACACTCCATATAAAAGAAGGAGAAAAAGAAAAAAAATTCACCCGTACGCTACCCAACTTGAAGGCTCTTTTCCGCAATACCCATGTTGTGGTGAACATAACTTTGAAAAACAGTATGGAAATCGTAGTAGATGTGATTCCTTACAGCGAAGTAAAACTTGATCCCATATTCGGATTGGACATTAAAGAATAATAAATAAGAAATTATATGAAGCATTTTGTACGACATATCATTGTCTATCTGATGATTATAACCGTTACAGGTTGCTATGACGAATTTATAAAGCAGGAGACCATAGGCGAAGGCAAAGCAAATATATCTGCCACATTGGACTTCAAACCCATGTCTTCAGCACTGACTCAGACACGAGCCGCAGGAGATGCACTAAAAGAGATTAGCAGCTTGTATGTATTGTTGTATGATTCCCAAAGAAACCTGATAGAACAATACCAATGGGAATTAAAGGATTTAATAGAATATACCGAATCCAATGAAGACCGTACAAATACAGATGCGGAAAACGGAAAAAATGCAGAAGCACAGACCAAACGCGCCTCTTTTAAGCTACCGGAGGAAATCGGTTTCGGTCAATATTATATGTATGCCATAGCGAATATCCCCGACTTGCTTACAAGCGATGAATATTCCGAAGCAATAAAAACTGTGGACGGACTCAAAAATATCTCACTCACATGGGATCTTAAGAATGTAACCGCCAATGGCCAAATGATAGGTTATTTTACGAATACTTCCACTCAATCAACGGAGGAACTCCTTGTTATAAAAGAAAAAAGCGTAAAACTTCATGCCTGGCTACGCCGTGCCGCCTCAAAAGTGACCGTAGCATTCGATGCTAACAAACTGAGAGATGGCATCCGAATACATTTTAAATCTATAAAAATAAAGCATATACCAAAGTATTGCTATCTGGGTAACGACAATACGCCCGGCTATACATCGGCAACATTCGAGAAGTTTAATGGCAAAAAGCCTGAAGATGAACTTCATGAAGACGGAGAAGTCTATTATTACAACGGCAGACCCGATGACCCCGATAATGAGGATTTTGAATCGTGGCCATTCGTTTCACGTGGCAAGCCCATCTACGGACTTATGCCATCCGGTCAACCTGTTCCCGAGTCGCCTGAGATAGCTGATTATCATACAGAATACACACCGGCACTCTATTTCTACGAGAACCTGCAGGGTGACGAAAAATCAAAACCCAACATTAAAGACAAACGACAGGACAGCGATAATAACAAAGAACTTGACGCTCCCGGTTTACCCGGAGATGCCACTTATATCAAAAAGGACGGAGTTGATTTCGGAACATACATAGAGGTAGAAGGTTACTATGACTCACGCATGAGTGACCGTCCCGGTGAGGGCAAAATTATCTACCGTTTTATGCTTGGACAGGACGTTATAAAGGATTATAATGCCAGACGCAACTGCCACTACAAGTTAACATTGGTATTCAACGGTTATGCCAATGATGTCGACTGGCATATTGAATATGTAGAAGATAAGGAAATGATTGTGCCCAATCCCTACTATATTTCTTACCTCTATAATCAGGAGGCCAACTTACCAATCCGACTCAAAGGAAGTAATTTAAGTAACGCAAAATTAGAAGTGCGTATAATCGAAAATCACTGGTGGCCCATATTGGAAAAAGGTGACAATTACAAATATGCCGATACGGCAAGGGTCTATCCTGAAAGGAAAGTGCGTATGGCTGTTTGGAACGGCTTTTTGTCGCTCAAGAAGGATAAGCATAAAATAATTGCGCCAGATGATGATGGTGCTTACTTTAAGACGCAACCGGACCTGAATAAAACTGAATGGGAAAAGGACCCAGAAAATGGATTAAGAACATTTAATAAATTAACTGTTGGTACGTATGACGGTTATTCTGTAGAGACGGCTAAAGGCGGAGGTATCAATTTGATAATGCCGTTTTATACACGCCCGAAACAATTGGTACCCTCTACCGGATATACCGGAAACAACGTTTTTGTTGCCTATCCCCGAGAAGCGAAACTACAGCTAAAATTAATAAATAAGGATACCGGGGAAGTATTTAAAGACAAAGATGGTAAGAACCTGATTGATACAATTTCAATTATTCAGGTACGCCGATGTGTGAATCCTAAAGGTGTGTGGCGAAGTTGGGATAATACAAACAGTTTCCATGTTGTAATGAAAATCCTTCCTCATGAAGATGCTGACGAGTTTGAAACATACGAGTCTAAAGGTCCTTGGCGTGCAAAAGTTGAAATCGACAACGACGGGATGATTAAGCTTAGGGAAGCAGGTGAAGATGGATATGTACATGGAACTATCGACTCACCAATGGACTTTCATATAGACTTCAATGGACAGTGCAAATCTAGTTCAACGGTACGTTCTGCGATTGTCTTGGTTGAGTATAACAATTATACATGCCATCATCGTATATTTGTCCGCCAAGGATATGCACCGCTGGTACTGAATGATCGAAATATAAAATGGCACTCTTTCAACCTGTATAGCTCCACTGAGGAAACCCAGTCACCGTTAGAAGAGGGATCACTTTTCAAATACGGAAACTTAGATGATGCCATTCTTGCCGAGAATAATAAGACTTACGGCTTTCAGAGTGAGGTGGGTACCAATTCGCTTTCTTTAGCTGATGGTAAAACTAAGTCATGGAAGGATATAACTGCTGCCGCTAATAAAAATATTGATTCTCCTGGATTTTCCGATAAAGCCATACAAGTAACTGACATTACTAATCCAGGCACAAAAGTTAAAGTCCGTGTGGCAAGTATAGCTGATTATGATAACCTGCGTAATGCCAACGACCGAGAATTTGCTTACGGAGTACTTTATGGCGATGATGCTACCGAAACATTGGAGAAGATAGAGGAAGTGTACGGCTACTACAGAGATGGGGATAAACGTTACGGAATGCGTGGGTGCTTTGTATATAATGTAAAAAACGGGAACAATCTATTCTTCCCGATAGGTGCGTCGGGTCACGGTAAAAGAAAAACAGACAAGACATGGTATGACAAGGAAAACATTGGCGGTCCCGGCAGTCTACAATACTCATGGCGTGGAAAGAAATACTCTGAATACACTGAAAAATATGGCTGGAATTCACTTAAGTATAGACCATTATTTGAGGATATATATATGAGACCAGGCGCTATTTATTGGTGTGAGCGCTACGAGAAGCCTCGACCCAATTCAGGGAATGAAACTGATCAGCAAAATCCTGCAAAATCATTTCTCGATATTAACTATTTTACCCTTGACTTTAATACAGGTGGAACCGAACCATTGGAAGGAGGAGAGACGGATAAGACGAGTTCCGCCTGCTTTATCCGGTGCGTTGAAGACATAGAATAAAACCTTGAAAGATAATAAATGTAACCGAATAAGAGGGTGCAAGCCCGAAACTGAAGCGAAATATCGTCCTGCACTGGAGTTGTACGCCACTACCGACCTCTCCTACGTCGAGATCTGTCGGCAGTGTGGTGTATCTCTCTACGGATTTTCCTGCTATATCGATACCTACCACCGCCATCTGATGCTGAAACGCAACGGCATCAAGTGCAGCCAGGAGGAGGCCAATAGTATCAAGATCCGCCAGCGGCGCGGGCAACATCCTGAAACCCACGCCAAATACAGGGAAGCTATCGCAGCGTGCGACAGTATGGACTATATAGGGTATAACATCTCACAGATTGCCCGTGAATTTGGTCTGAACGGTACGAACCTTGCCAGACAGTTGCGTACACATTATCCTGAAGTACTGGAATTTCGGGAGCGGGCACGGCAACGGTTAGGATTGAATGACGGTCTGCCGCGTGGCACACGTCCGTGGTGCAAAGAACAATACGCCAAAGCGGTGGAACTGTTGCGTGCCGACCGTTATATCACGGTACAAGATGCCGCCAAGCGTTGTAATGTCTCCTACTCCGGATTGGAACAACACTTGATATTCTATCACAAGGAATTAGTCGAGAATCGCATCAAGATACGCAAACAGGCTGTCAAACAACAGTGTAAAGGTAAGATAACCGGACGCGGAACAGTTCATGCCCCTACTCCTGAAATCATCGAGAAATACGCGGAAGCTCTGCACTTATACCGTACCACACCTACATCTGCCCGAAAAATAGCCAAACAGACAAACGTGTCGATAAAAGGTTTCTACGAATATCTGCAAACCTGGCACAAAGACCTGATCTGTCAGCGCAAAGACATCCCTTACGAAGAAGGAAAGCCTGTGGACTGGTCGTCCGTGCGCAGATACAACCCTGCCACCGCAGCCAAATATACTGATGCCATAGCCCGATTGAGAGAGGGAGGACTGACTACGGCACAGGTAGCAGCCGAGTTCAGCCTGCATCCTGACTGCTTCAGACAATATCTGAAAGAGCATGAACCGGAACTACACGCCAGCTTGGGAATGAAAAAGACAGAAAACGGCAAGACTGTATCGGCAAAAAGCATGGAGAAATATAAAGAAGCCCTGCAACTATACACCACAACAAACGAAAGTGTGAAATCGCTGGCAAGGCGGTTCGGGTTCAACGAATGTTCGTTCGTGCAATTCGTCAAAAGACATTTTCCCGAACTGCACGAACAGCGCAGAAAGGGGGGAAAAGAAAATTTCTGTCATAACCCAGTTGAATTGCAAATAGAACAATAGTACAGCAGATCCGGACAGAGTTTTAACTTTATACAAGCAATCTCTTGCATAAACGCCACCGAATTGCCTATCTTTGCACAAATACTTATCTAAATACATTTATGAACAAACTTTTTGCTTGCATTGCCCTCAGTTTTGCGGCAATGACCGGTTATGCTGCCACCCCTTTATGGATGCGCGACATACAAATCTCACCCGACGGAACAGAAATCGCATTCTGTTACAAGGGAGATATCTACAAAGTGCCCGCCGGAGGTGGAACGGCCGTACAACTCACCACTCAGGATTCTTACGAGTGTAACCCCGTATGGTCACCGGACGGCAAACAGATTGCCTTTGCCAGCGACAGGCATGGAAATTTCGACATCTTCGTGATGCCGGCAGAAGGCGGAGCCGCCCGACGGCTGACCACCCACTCGACCAACGAACTCCCTTCTGCCTTTACGCCGGACGGAAAACAGGTCTTGTTCTCGGCTTCCATACAGGACCCGGCAGGCAGTGCGCTTTTTCCTGCTGCCTCTATGACCGAGCTTTATCAAGTGCCCGTCGCGGGCGGACGCACGCAACGGGTATTAGGCACGCCCGCCGAAGCCGTCTGCTTCGACAAGTCGGGCAAACGTTTCTTCTATCAGGACCGCAAAGGCGGCGAGAACGAATGGAGAAAACACCATACCTCCTCCATCACTCGGGACGTGTGGATGTACGACCAGAAGACAGGACGCCACACCAACCTCACCAACCGTGCAGGCGAAGACCGGAACCCCGTACTGGCTCCTGACGGAGAAACCCTCTACTTCCTGAGCGAGCGCAACGGCGGATCGTTCAACGTATATGCCTTCCCGCTCTCGCAGCCGCAAGCCGTGAAAGCGGTCACCTCCTTCAAGACGCATCCCGTACGCTTCCTTTCGATAAGCCGCAACGGCATCCTGTGCTACGGATACGACGGGGAGATCTACACCCAGCAGGTAGGTTCCGCTCCCCGGAAAACCCGCGTGGACATCATACGCGACGACCAGCCGCAGATAGCCAACTTCAAATATACGGACGGCGCCACTTCCGCCACTGTATCTCCCGACGGCAAGCAAATAGCTTTCACCGTGCGGGGTGAAGTATTCGTCACTTCCACAGAGTACACCACCACCAAGCAGATCACCCATACGGCAGCGCGGGAGAGTCATCTCTCGTTTGCTCCGGACAACCGGACTCTGGCTTACGACAGCGAGCGCAACGGGAACCTGCAAATCTACCTGGCAAAGATAGTCCGGGAGGAAGACCCGAACTTCCCCAACGCAACCCTGATAAAGGAAGAGCCGCTGCTCCCCTCCAACACCATAGAACGTTCCCATCCGCAATTCTCGCCCGACGGGAAGGAGCTTGCTTTCATCGAGAACCGCAGCCGCCTCATGGTCTACAACCTGGAGAGCAAGAAGGTACGGCAGATAACCGATGGCTCCACATGGTACAGCACCGGCGGCGGATTCGACTACGCCTGGTCGCCGGACAGTAAATGGTTCACCCTGGAATTTATCGGAAACAAGCATGATCCGTACTCAGACATAGGATTGGTCAGCGCGAAAGGCAACAGCGAAATCATCAACCTGACCAACAGCGGATACAGCAGCGGGTCGCCTTGCTTCGCGCTTGACGGCAATGCCGTGCTGTTCGTCACCGAGCGTTACGGCATGAGGGCGCATGCTTCGTGGGGGTCGCTGAACGACGCCATGTTAGTATTCCTCAATCAGGAAACTTACGACAAGTTCCGCCTGAGCAAGGAGGATTACGAACTGTCCAAAGCGGAAAAGAGCGACCGCAAAAAGAGCGAACCGAAGGACAGCAGCAAAGTGAAAGAGATCGTCGTGGAACTGAAGGGCATGGAAGACCGCATCGTGCGCCTGACCCCGTACTCTTCGGATATGAGCAACGCCATCCTCGACAAAGAGGGCAAGAACCTCTACTACATGGCAAGCACTCAGAGCGGACGCGTCCTCTGGAAAATGGAACTGCGTAAACAAGAAAGCAAGTGGTTGCACTCGGTAGATGCCGGATGGGCATCGATGGAGCTGGACAAGGACGGCAAAAACCTCTTCATCCTGAGCAGCAAAAGCATGCAGAAGATGGCGATGTCTTCCAATGAGCTGAAACCGGTGAGATTCTCCGCCTCGCTGAAACTGGACTTTGCCGCCGAACGCGAATACATGTTCGACCATGTGTACAAACAGCAGCAGAAACGTTTCTACAACACCAACATGCACGGTGTGGACTGGAATGCCATGACAGCCGCCTACCGCAAATTCCTGCCGCACATCAACAACAACTATGACTTCTCCGAACTGCTGAGCGAATGGCTGGGCGAACTGAACGTGTCGCACACCGGAGGTCGCTTCTACCCAACCGGGCAGAGCGAACCGACTGCCAGCTTGGGCGTGCTCTTCGACTGGGAGTATCAGGGAAAAGGCATGCGCATTGCCGAGGTCATCGAGAAGGGACCGTTCGACAAGGCAAGCAGCAAAGTGAAAGCAGGGGTAATCATCGAAAAGATAGATGGCAGCGAGATTACTCCCGAAATGGATTGCTACACGCTGCTCAACGGCAAGGCGCAAAAGAAGATACTCGTCTCACTCTACAACGCCGACACCAAAGAGCGTTGGGACGAAGTCGTAACCCCCATCCGAAGCAGTGCACTGACCGACTTGCTCTACGCACGCTGGGTGAAGCAGCGTGCTGCCGATGTCGACAAGTGGTCAGGCGGTCGTCTGGGCTATGTGCACATCAAGTCGATGGGCGACGACAGTTTCCGTTCCGTCTACTCGGACATCTTAGGAAAATACAACAACCGGGAAGGCATCGTGATAGACACGCGTTTCAACGGAGGCGGACGCCTGCACGAGGACATAGAGATCTTGTTCAGCGGAGAAAAGTACTTCACACAGGTGGTTCGTGGGCGCGAAGCCTGCGACATGCCCAGCCGGCGCTGGAACAAGCCTTCCATCATGCTGACGTGCGAGGCCAACTATTCCAACGCACATGGCACGCCGTGGGTATACAGCCATCGGAAGTTGGGCAAGCTGGTCGGCATGCCGGTTCCGGGCACCATGACCAGTGTGTCATGGGAACGTCTGCAAGACCCGACGCTCGTATTCGGTATTCCCATCATAGGCTATCGCCTGCCCGACGGCAGCTATCTGGAGAACAGCCAGTTGGAGCCGGACATCAAAGTGGCCAATTCGCCCGAAACCATCGTGAAAGGTGAAGATACGCAACTCAAGACAGCTGTAGAGGAATTGCTGAAAACATTACCCTGACAACGGAATGCCTCTAAAAGCTGACTGAGAGTTAGCAGAAGAGAGAAAGAAGTTGTCATACCGTCAGGGGATGAGGAAACAGAGCCGATAGTGTAACCTTATATAGGTAGGACTATCGGCTTTCTTTTTCTTTCTATAAATAGGCCAGAAGGGTCAATCTATAAACAAACAAAGCTTTTGCGATTTGAAATACCACAAAAAGCTCCGAAAAATTACAATATCATTTATTTATACTATCTTGTTATACAATATAATAGCATGGTACTATTGTTGATGATTACATAAATTGTATTATTATGAATGATAATAGTTTTAAAATGTGTATTGATTGTGCCATTGATATAGAGTTCGTCAAAGACAGGCAACTTGCATTGTTCTGAATTATATCGAACTCACGTTAAAACTACATTTATCAGTGTTTTATCTTTAACCATTCAAAATCTTTCATTAACTTTGCCGCGATTTCAGTGAACTTAATGCGTTAAGATACTGAAAGAACATATTAACGAAAGGTGTTATTGAGATTATCTTCTACTAACAAATTCTCGCAAAATTTGATGACTGTGAAGATGATAACAATAGCACCACACCATTTGATATATACCTACCTTATATCTTCTATAAGGTTTTTAGATATGTCAAGACTGGTGTGGGATGCTATTGTTTTATCCACAGTCAAGGCAATGCGAGAAGCCTGTTAGTAGGATAAAGCAGATATAGTTCCCACACCTTATTGTTTTCTGCTGTCTTCGGGGAATTAGGATAGCATATAAAGTACTATATCATGAATAAAGAAGACATAGCAGAAGTTATTGGCTATTTTATTGAAAAGTATCATACAGATACTGGAAAAGTAGAATTACCTGTATGGGATTTTACTATCAAAAGCATTCACGAAGTAAAAGTCTCAGAAGAATCATTAAAAGAGGTCAGTACCAATCTTTTGACCTTTGAAGCCACCGCTGAAATAGAGAAAACTGATGACCGCTCAACACTACCTTGCAATGAGCCTGTCAAACTTGTTGGTAACGCTAAGATAACGCCCTATATAGCAGTAGACACAAAAGAAGAATTGCCGGAAGTGAATTTTGTGACAATTACTCAAATTACTAAATTAAAACAATCCTAAGAATATATAACCATAAAATAACAATGAATATGAAAACATTTAGATTAATCGGAATGGCTTTATTAGCCGTAGTGACGTGCTTAAACTTTACTTCTTGCAGTGATGATGATAATGAAGAACCTGAAAGAAACGATGATGGTATTGTTACTAATCAGAAACGGCTTGTACGCATTTACAGCAATAATGTAGGAGAATATATACATGAACTCGTTGGTTGAATTAAGAATCTAAATATTTACAAATGAAAAAGTTGCACACA
>NZ_CAJUHF010000026.1 GCF_910585845.1 uncultured Bacteroides sp.
ATCCCCAGCCAAAGATGACCGGTATCCTAAAGCAATCAATATTATAAACGAAGAGGCTCGAATATCATATGTCGATTTTACTTTACCGAAAAATGATGATTTAAAATTTGCTTATTACATATATCCATAGATCGGTTTAATTTTGTCTCCCATGTAGAGTGGTCATTCTTATCTTTGCCCAGATATTTAGCGATGAAAGACTCTCTCTTTTTAAAATCCTTTTTCTCAGAGGTTAAAGTTACAGAGATTTATTGTATAGTAGATGATTTTTGCAAGGAATTTGCTATCCTACAAGAAAAATATATGATTAAGGATACATCCCATAAGCATCGCAACAAGCCTAACCACATGAGTGATACGGAAATTATAGTTCTTCTCATCCTGTTTCATTCCGGTGGTTTTCGATGCTTCAAACACTATTATCAGGAGATAGAGGACATCAAGGAAGGATAAAAGTATATGAAGGTATATAAACAGATGAAGATGTATAACGACCCTGCCTTAAATCCCGTATTATACGGAAACTCTTCCGCAAAGTGAAAACAGGTGCGAAACTCGTCTCCATCCGTCTCGTGAGATAAAAAAAATCATCCCAGGAGACAAAAAAATCCGTCCCGTGAGATGAATTTATTCGTTCCACGAGACGGATTTATTCATCCCACGAGACAGAATTATTCGTTCCGCGAGATAAAAAAGTCCATTCCACTGGAAGAAATAAAAGAAACGGTCGCTACGGATATCCCGTGCGACCGTTACAAAATTATATGAATAGAATAAAAAATTATTCAGCCTTCAGAGTGAAACGCTTGAAGTCTACAACCTTCAATTCAGGATCAGCAGCAGCCAATACTTCTCTTACAGTCTTCTTGCCATCCATGATATCTTCCTGGTTCAGCAAGCAAACCTCTTTCAAGAATTTGCCCAGACGACCCTTAGCGATGTTCTGAATCATTTGCTCAGGCAAGTGTGCAGCCTTTTCAGCAGAAACGGTAGCAATGATTTCCTTAGCCTTAGCTACGTCTTCAGCTGTAATCCAACCCTTAGCCATGTTGCTTTCCATGTGGTCTTCGCTGTCCACGTGAGCAGGATTGATGCCGGCTTTCTTCAAAGCAGCCTCAACAGCCTTCTGTACCTGTTCAGCCTTAGTCTTCTCGATAGCCACTTCGATCTCTTTCTGTTTCACTTCTTCAGAAACACCGTCCTCGTCAATTGCAATCGGGTTCATGGCAGCAATCTGCATAGCTACCTGCTTAGCCAAGGCAGCGTCAACTTCCTTATTGAAAGCAACGATGGTGCAAAGACCGTTACGGTTCATGTGGTTGTAAACAACAGTGCTTGCACCTTCTACTGTCATGTAACCGTCAAGTTCCATCTTCTCACCTGTAATACCGCTACGGTCAGTCACTGCATCCTGTACAGTACCGTTACCCATCGGAAGAGCTTTCACTTCATCCAGAGTCTTGCAATTGTTAGCAACAGCAAGATCAAGAATGTCCTGAGTAAGTTTTACGAAATCAGCATTCTGAGCAACAAAGTCAGTTTCACACTTCAAAGCGATGGTAACGGCAAAGTTGCCTGTAGACTTAGCCAAAACGCAACCTTCGGAAGCTTCACGATCCGAACGCTTAGCGGCAACAGCCTGTCCCTTCTTACGGATAATCTCCATAGCCTTGTCGAAATCGCCTTCTGACTCAGTCAACGCATTCTTGCAATCCATCATACCAGCTCCAGTCATTTTGCGGAGTTTGGTAATATCAGCCATTGTTACAGCCATATTATATTTCCTCTATATTTTAGTTATTAATAAATTCTTTATAAAAACAATTGAGAGTTGAGAACAGAGAATTGAGAATCGCCGTTTTAAAGTAACTCTCAACTTTCAATTCTCAACTCTCAACTATATATTAAGCCTCTTCCTCTTTCATGAAAGCGGCTGCCTTAGATGCGTTGATAGCTTCCTCGTCAGACTTGTCGAGTCTTGCCTTGGTAGCTTTCTTCTTACCTCTGTTGGCAGAACCTTCACCGGCAGCTTCCATATCTACTTTCTCAGCTTTTCTTTCTTCCAAACCTTCCTGCATAGCAGCGCAGCAAGCATCCAAAATTACTTCTACTGACTTGGTAGCATCGTCATTAGCCGGGATTACGAAGTCGATGTTCGTAGGATCAGAGTTCGTATCAACGATACCGAATACGGGAATACCCAGACGGTTAGCTTCGCGAACTGCGATGTTTTCTTTCATCACATCCACAACAAACAGTGCAGACGGCAGACGAGTCAGGTCAGCGATAGAACCCAAAGTCTTGTCCAACTTAGCACGTTGACGTGAGATCTGCAGAATTTCTCTCTTAGAAAGATTAGCATACGTACCGTCGTTAGTCAACTTGTCGATAGTAGCCATCTTCTTAACAGCCTTGCGGATAGTGGGGAAGTTAGTCAACATACCGCCCGGCCAACGCTCGATTACATAAGGCATATTTACAGAGGCAGCCTTGTCAGCAACCACTTGTTTAGCTTGTTTCTTAGTAGCAACAAACAGGATCTTCTTTCCTGATTTGGCGATTTGCTTCAAAGCTTCAGCAGCTTCGTCTACTTTAGCAACCGTCTTGTGGAGGTCAATGATATGAATACCATTGCGTTCCATGAAAATATAGGGAGCCATTGCAGGATTCCACTTTCTTTTGAGATGACCGAAGTGACAGCCGGCTTCCAATAATGTATCAAAATTAGTTCTTGACATTTTGTTTTTTCTTTTAATCGTTTACTTTCTTTTTTGTTTTTCTAAACCAACCGCCGGGTAGTCCTTTTCATCCAGAGTCCCGGTAGTTTAGATGCTAAACGCTTTTTCAGTTCTTGAGTTTTTAAGTTTCTGAGTTCTTAAGTTTCCGAGTCCGAAGGAAACGCGATTTCAGTTCTTGAGTTTTTTCAGTTCTTGAGTTTTTAAGTTAGGGAAAGCCTCATCACCTCCAAACTCACAAACCAACAAACTTACATAACTTACTAATTAACCGACCAATAAACTTATAAAACTTACAAACCCCAAATTAACGTTTACTGAACTGGAATCTTCTACGAGCTTTCGGACGTCCCGGTTTCTTACGTTCAACAGAACGCGGGTCACGCGTCATGAAGCCTTCGGCGCGGAGAGCAGCCTTGTCTTCTGCGTTCATCTTCACCAATGCGCGGGCAATGGCCAAACGCAAAGCCTGAGACTGACCGGTGAAACCACCACCGCAAAGATTTACTTTAATATCATATTTTTCAGCAACACCCAGCTTGCTCAGCGGTTGTTTTACTACATACTGAAGAATAGTTGATGGAAAGTACTCTGCAAGGTCTCTCTTGTTGATAGTAATCTTTCCTGTACCTTCGGTTACGAAAATGCGTGCGATTGCACTTTTACGTCTGCCTAATGCATTTACTACTTCCATATCTCTTATTTAAGTGAGTTTATATCTATTAATTTGGGGCACTGAGCATCATGCTTGTGTTCGCTACCAGCATATACATACATATTGTTCAGCAATTTTGCGCCCAATTTGTTCTTAGGCAACATACCCTTTACTACTTTTCTCAACAGTTTTTCATCACCGTTAGGCTTAGCCTGCAAACGGGCAGGAGTCATTTCTCTCTGACCACCGGGATAACCAGTGTATGACAAATAGACCTTATCTGTCCACTTGTTTCCTGTCATCTTCACCTTATCGGCATTGATAATGATTACATTATCACCGCAATCTACATGAGGGGTAAAGTTAGGTTTATACTTTCCTCTCAACAGTTTCGCAACTTTAGCGCCCAGACGTCCCAATACCTGGTCTGTAGCGTCAACAATAACCCATTCTTTGGTTACTGTAGCTTTGTTTGCAGAAATGGTCTTGTAACTTAAAGTATCCACTCTTAATTTGTTTTTTTTAAATGTTACTACTAAAATACTTCTTCGCAAATCAACCGCCCCGGACAAAGGCTGATTAACTCGCTCTGAATTAAATGCTTATCCTTATTAGATAATAATCGGCTTGCAAAGGTACGGATTTTCCTAAAACTGGCAAAAGTTTTTCTTCTTTTTTTAAGAGGCTATCAATCAATAACAAACAATGCAGGAATGCAACGATTCACAAGATCCCCTCTCCGAAAACAAAAATCCCTGCCACAAAAATTTGCAGCAGGGATGATGTTATCGGAAAAAGGAAAATCCTCCATTCTGTCTATCGTATTCCGGAATCCGGTCGCCTCATTCCTGACAGGAACAGGATTAGAACTCGGCGTTACGCGGTGTGCGTGGGAAAGGTATCACGTCACGAATGTTCGCCATACCCGTAACAAACAGCAGCAAGCGTTCAAAACCCAGACCGAAACCGGAGTGAGGACAGGTACCAAACTTACGGGTGTCGAGATACCACCACATATCCTTCATCGGAATATGCAGTTCTTCGATACGCGTCAGCAGCTTGTTATAATCAGCCTCACGCTCGGAACCGCCGATGATCTCACCAATCTTCGGGAACAATACATCCATTGCGCGCACTGTCTTGCCGTCTTCGTTCTGTTTCATATAGAACGCCTTGATTTCCTTCGGATAATCAGTCAGGATGACAGGGCGTTTGAAGTGTTCTTCTACCAGATAGCGTTCGTGTTCGGAAGCCAAATCTACCCCCCAGTATATAGGGAACTCAAACTTATGGCCTTTTGCCACAGCTTCTTCCAGTATCTTGATACCTTCCGTGTAGGGCAAGCGGACGAAAGGTTCGCCCAACACACCTTGCAGACGTTCGATCAATCCCTTGTCAAACATATCGTTCAGGAACTTCACATCATCGGCACAGTTATCCAATGCCCACTTCACACAGAACTTAATGAATTCTTCCGCCAAGTCCATATTGTCCGTGATATCGTTGAATGCCACTTCCGGTTCCACCATCCAGAATTCGGCAAGGTGGCGCGGAGTGTTGGAGTTCTCGGCACGGAACGTAGGACCAAACGTATAGATAGCACCCAGTGCCGTAGCGGCAAGTTCACCTTCCAACTGTCCCGAAACGGTCAGGCTGGCTTGTTTGCCAAAGAAGTCGTCATCGTAGATGATAGAACCTGCCTCGTCTTTCTTCAGGTCATACAGGTTCTTCGTGGTCACCTGAAACATTTGTCCGGCACCCTCACAGTCGGAAGCCGTAATGATAGGGGTATGAAAATAGACGAAACCTTTCTGATGGAAGAAAGTATGGATAGCGATCGCCATATTATGACGGATGCGGAACACAGCACCGAAGGTATTCGTACGTGGACGCAAATGGGCAATCTCACGCAGGAACTCCAACGTATGGCCTTTCTTCTGCAAAGGATATGTATTGTCGCAGGTTCCCAGCACTTCAATCTCACGAGCTTGGATCTCAGCTTTCTGACCAGAACCTACAGACTCGGTAAGTTCACCGTTCACACTCAGACAGGCACCGGTAGTGATCTCCTTCAGCATCCCCTCGTCGAAGTTGGCCAAGTCCACTACTATTTGCACGTTATTTATGGTAGAACCGTCATTCAGGGCGATAAAATTAACTTGTTTACTACCTCTGCGAGTACGAACCCAACCTTTCACGTTGACCATAACGCCGAAATCTTCACGCTTCAGCACGTCAACAATCTTTGTTCTACTAATTTTTTCCATAAATTTGTGTTTAATACCTTATTTATATAATTACTCAAAAGAGCCCATGCGCAGGAAGTTGACTTCTTGCTCAGTCAGGTAGCGCCATTCGCCACGACGTAAACCCTTCTTCGTCAGTCCGGCAAAGAATACACGGTCGAGCTTCACAACTTTGTAACCCAACGACTCGAATATACGGCGCACAATGCGATTCTTTCCGGAGTGGATCTCAATCCCTACTTCATCGCGCTTAACGTCATCCGTATAGCTGATGGCATCGGCATGGATTTCACCGTCATCCAACTGGATTCCGGCTGCGATCTGCTCCATATCCGCTTTCGTCACGTTCTTATCCGTATGTACGTGGTAAATCTTCTTCTTCAAGAATTTCGGATGCGTCAGCTTAGAAGCCAAGTCACCGTCGTTCGTCAACAGCAATACACCTGTAGTATTGCGGTCCAAACGGCCTACCGGATAGATGCGTTCGCTGCAAGCCCCTTTCACCAGATCCATAACCGTGCGACGCGCCTGCGGGTCATCCGAAGTAGTCACTGTATCTTTCGGCTTATTCAGCAAGATATAGATTTTACGCTCAATGCTCACCGTCTGGTCGTGAAATTTCACTTCATCCCCACGCTTGATTTTGGTTCCGAGTTCCGTAACGACTACCCCGTTCACCGAAACCACTCCTGCCGTGATAAACTCATCCGCCTCACGACGAGAGCAAACGCCGGCATTGGCAAGGAACTTATTCAGACGAATCGGTTCATTGGGATCAACAAACTGCTCCTTATATTCGATCTGCTTCTTACGGCTGTACTTTGCATTTGGATCGTAGTCTGCCGTACGACGCTGCTGAGGACGGTTGTATCCTCCCTGTCTTCCTCCACCGTTCGAGTTGAAGCGTGAACGTTGCGGACGATCGCCATAAGAAGAGTTGCCATAGCCACCACCGTAAGAAGAGCGTTGCGGACGTTCGCCTCCATCGTTATTATAACGAGGGCGATAAGGACGATCGTTATTGTATGAACGTTGTTGCCCGTCACCATTATTGAAGCGCGGACGCTGCGGACGATCACCATAAGAAGGACGTTGCGGACGATCGCCATTTTCGCTGTTGAAGCGAGGACGATAGGGACGCTCGCCACCTTCACGGTTATAAGACGAACGCTGCGGACGATCACCGTTTTCGCTGTTAAAGCGCGGACGATAAGGGCGCTCGCCATAAGTGCGTTGCGGACGATCGCCGTTTTCAGCATTAGGATTAAAACGTGGGCGATAAGGGCGGTCACTGCTGTAAGTGCGTTGCGGACGGTCACCGTTTTCGCTATTGAAGCGAGGACGGTAAGGACGTTCGCTACCTTCACGGTTGTAAGACGGACGACTATAACTGTTCGGTCTTTCAAATCTGTTGCCTGAATTCTCCTCATGGGAAGAATCGTCACGCCAAGTTTCGTTTTCTATACTCATTTTTTATTCGAATAAAATTAAACGTTGGCCTCACGGCCATTTTATAATTACTTTTATACTATAATATATGTATATTCCAAATAACGATTGCCGGATTAAAATGTTGGCTCCATCATCCGGTTACCCTCTTCTTTCTCAAATTCCTGTATACGAATGAGGAGTAATAGCAAGCAACTCTTTCTTAATTTCCTCGCTTACATTCAATCCTTCAATAAATTCTTTAATGGATTTTTCCGTGATCGCCTGATTGGTACGCGTCAGTGCCTTCAGTGCCTCATACGGATGCGGATATGCCTCACGGCGCAATATGGTCTGAATAGCTTCAGCCACCACACTCCAGCAACTGTCCAAATCACGGTAAATAGCAGTTTCGTTCAGCAACAGCTTACGCAGCCCCTTCAATGAGCTTTGGATGGCAATGATGATATGTCCAAACGGAACACCGACATTACGCAACACTGTAGAATCCGTCAGGTCGCGCTGCAAACGGGATACGGGCAACTTCACAGCCAAATGCTCTAAAATTGCACTGGCTACACCCAGATTACCTTCGGCATTTTCAAAGTCAATCGGATTCACCTTGTGCGGCATGGCGCTTGATCCTACTTCACCCGCTTTGATTTTCTGCTTGAAGTACTCCATCGAGATATACTGCCAGAAGTCACGGTTCATATCCACCATCACTGTATTGATACGCTTCATTGCATCAAACACAGCAGAAAGATTGTCGTAATTGGAAATCTGCGTAGTATACTCCTCACGTTCCAGTCCCAGTTTTTCGGCAACGAACTTATTTCCAAACATCTTCCAGTCAAATTCCGGATAAGCCACATGGTGGGCGTTGTAGTTTCCGGTTGCGCCACCGAATTTGGCTGTCAGCGGACAAGCCTTCAGTGTAGCCAATTGACGTTCGAGGCGGTAGACGAAAACCATCACTTCCTTACCTAAACGAGTAGGAGATGCCGGTTGTCCGTGTGTCTTTGCCAGCATGGGGATATTTGCCCATTCTTCGGCATACGCACGAAGTTGCGCAATCAACTCTTCTATCAGAGGATAATAAACCTGCTCCAGTGCCTCTTTTATGGACAAAGGAATGGAAGTATTGTTGATATCCTGCGAAGTCAATCCGAAGTGGATGAATTCCTTGTAATCATCCATCCCGCCCATCTTGTCAAATTCTTCTTTCAGGAAATACTCCACGGCTTTTACGTCGTGATTCGTCACACTCTCAATGTCTTTGATACGCTGCGCATCAGCCTCAGAAAAGTTCCGGTAGATGTTTCTCAAGGTTTCGAACACGCCCTTATCCACACCTTTCAATTGCGGCAAAGGCAACTCGCACAAGGTAATGAAATACTCCACTTCTACCTGTACGCGGTATTTTATCAAAGCAAATTCCGAAAAATAGGCCGCCAAGGCATTCGTTTTTCCTCTGTATCGACCGTCAATCGGAGAAATCGCTGTCAGTAAATCAAGTTCCATACGTGTATTTTGATAATTATCGAGCCGCAAAATTAGCGTTTTTTTCTGAGTTACAAGTCATAAAGAGGCAAGAAAGTTTAGCAAAGGAGTTAACAGATAAAAAAAGCAGTTACAAAACTATCAGCTCCACATCCTCTCCATACCTCCCCATGCTCAAATCATCAAGGATTTGCATACCCGATAGAATTGCCTTATAAAAAAAATCGCGAACCAATATTCCCTATTGATCCGCAATTTACAAAAACTATTTCTAATTGTTGTGGGCGTTGACGGATTCGAACCGCCGACCCTCTGCTTGTAAGGCAGATGCTCTGAACCAGCTGAGCTAAACGCCCTTTTGGTACGAAAGTGCTTGGTTTTTATCGTGGGCGTTGACGGATTCGAACCGCCGACCCTCTGCTTGTAAGGCAGATGCTCTGAACCAGCTGAGCTAAACGCCCTTACACTTCCGTTTCAAAAGCGATGCAAAGGTACAGCTTATTTTGAAATCTCCAAAACATTTGCCGATTATTTTTTCAATAAAAAACTAACATTTTTATCTATTCGTTGAATTACAGCAACTTATATCTGAAACTTTTTTTTCTCTCAAACGCTCTATTCTTAGCGTTCAGCATATATAGAGCCCGTTTAAACTTTCTTCAAGAAGACCGAACTCAATTTAAATAGGCGCTATATATGCAAAAAAAGAAGCAGCACAGACACCGGATGCTTCCGGTATCCATGCCGCCCTTCTTCTTTTGTGGTAATTATACTATCTTATTTATATTCCTGCCAACTCTTGATCTGGATATCTTCCTGCTTCATTTCGCAGAATGCTTCAATGAAAGCACTTGCCAAACGGGCATTCGTGATCAACGGAATATTATGGTCGATGGCACCACGACGGATCTTGTAACCATTCGTCAGTTCCCGTTTCGTATGATTCTTCGGGATATTGACAATCAAATCAAACTTATGGTCGGCAATCATCGTCATGACATTATCTTCTGCATCAGGACGTTCATCAGGCCAGAATACAGCTATAGTAGACACTCCATGGGCATTAAGGAATGCTGCCGTGCCTGCCGTTGCATAAATCTTATATCCCTTAGCAAAAAGCATACGGCTGGACTCCAGCAAATCTACTTTTGACTTCATTGCACCGGAAGAGAACATAACCCCCTTCTCCGGACAAGGAATCTTGAAACCGGTAGCAATCATGGCACTCAGCAAAGCTTCAGGGAAATCATCACCAACACATCCCACTTCACCCGTAGAAGACATGTCCACACCCAAAACCGGGTCTGCCTTATGCAAACGTGAGAACGAGAACTGAGAAGCCTTCACACCAATCCAGTCAATATCAAATGCCGACTTGTCCGGACGGGTATAGGGTGCATCAAGCATAATGCGTGTAGCGGTCTCAATAAAATTACGTTTCAGCACCTTAGACACAAACGGAAAACTACGTGAAGCACGGAGATTACATTCGATCACCTTCACTTCATTGTTGCGCGCCAGGAACTGGATATTGAACGGACCGGAGATATTAAGTTCTTTAGCAATCTGACGGCTGATCTTCTTGATACGGCGTGCCGTAGCGAAATAGATCTTCTGTGCGGGGAACACCAGAGTAGCATCGCCAGAGTGTACGCCTGCAAACTCCACATGTTCGGAGATAGCATATTCCACCACTTCTCCGTTCTGCGCAACCGCATCAAATTCAATTTCCTTCGTGTTCTGCAAGAACTGAGAGACAACCACCGGATATTCCTTAGAAACCTCAGCAGCCATTTTCAGGAAGTTCTCCAACTCTTCTTCGTCATAGCATACGTTCATCGCTGCTCCCGAAAGCACATACGACGGACGAACCAGCACCGGATAACCTACCTTTTCCACAAAGCCCTTCACATCTTCCAGACTGGTAAGTTCTTGCCAAGCCGGCTGGTCGATGCCCAACTGGTCGAGCATTGCAGAGAACTTATTACGGTTTTCGGCACGGTCGATGGAGATCGGAGAAGTTCCCAAGATGGGCACTGACTGACGGTGCAGTTTCATGGCAAGATTGTTCGGGATCTGTCCACCTACGGATACGATTACACCACGAGGCTGTTCCAGGTCAATAACATCGAGCACACGTTCAAAAGAGAGTTCGTCGAAATAGAGACGATCACACATATCGTAGTCGGTAGATACCGTTTCGGGGTTATAGTTGATCATGATTGATTTGTAACCCAGCTTGCGTGCAGTCTGCACTGCGTTCACCGAACACCAGTCGAACTCAACGGACGAACCGATACGATAAGCACCGGACCCCAGTACGACTACCGACTTTTCATTCTTATAATAATTCACATCGTAGCCCTGAACAGCATACGTCATATAGAGATAGTTGGTCAGTTCAGGATGTTCGGAAGCTACCGTATTGATGCGCTTCACTGCCGGCAGAATGCCAAGTTCCTTACGGCGTGCGCGTACCTGAAGATTTTCCTTCTCCATGTTACCCTGCGGATTCAGCACGAAACGTGCGATCTGGAAGTCAGAGAAGCCAAGTACTTTTGCTTCACGCAACACGTCTGCCGGAATTTCTTCTACCTTGTTATATTGCGACAGTTTCAGTTTGTAGTCTACAATGTTTTTCAGCTTGCCAAGGAACCAAGGATCAATCTTAGTCAAGTCAAAAATACGGTCTATCGTGTAACCGTTTTCCAGAGCCTCAGCTATGGCAAATATGCGCAAGTCCGTAGGGCATGAAAGTTCGCGGTCGAGGTCGTCGAAATGCAGGTCATTGCCTACAAAACCATGCATGCCTTGACCAATCATACGCAGACCTTTCTGGATGATTTCCTCGAAAGAACGTCCGATAGACATGATTTCACCCACCGACTTCATGCTGGAACCGATTTCGCGGCTGACACCTACGAACTTCGTCAAGTCCCAACGCGGTATTTTACAAATCAGATAATCCAGTTGCGGAGCTACGTATGCCGAATTGGGAGTTCCCATCTCGCCAATCTGGTCGAGCGTATAGCCCAACGCAATCTTAGCAGCAACGAATGCCAACGGATATCCCGTAGCTTTAGACGCCAAAGCAGAAGAACGAGACAAACGGGCGTTTACCTCAATCACGCGGTAGTCGTTGGTTTCGGCATTGAATGCGTACTGAATGTTACATTCACCTACGATACCCAAGTGACGGATACACTTAATGGAGAGGTCTTGCAACATTTTCACCTGTTCGTCAGTCAGCGAGCAAGTAGGAGCAACCACAATAGATTCTCCGGTGTGAATGCCCAGCGGGTCAAAGTTTTCCATGCTTGCCACTGTGAAGCAGTGGTCGTTAGCATCGCGGATAACCTCGAATTCTATTTCTTTCCAACCTTTCAAAGATTCTTCTACAAGAATTTGTTTAGAGAAAGCGAATGAGCTTTCAGCCAGTTTCAGGAATTCATCCTTGTTCTGGCAGATACCGCTACCCAAGCCGCCCAATGCATAAGCAGAACGGATCATCACCGGGAAACCGATACGCTCGGCAGCAGCAATCGCATCTTCCATGCTTTCTACAGCCTGGCTGACGGGAGTCTTCATTTCAATCTCATCCAGTTTCTTCACGAAGAGATCGCGGTCTTCTGTGTACATGATCGCTTCTACCGAAGTACCCAATACGCGTACACCATATTTATCCAGAATACCGTTCGTGTAGAGTTCCGCACCACAGTTCAGTGCAGTCTGGCCACCGAATGCCAGCAAGATGCCATCAGGACGTTCTTTCTTGATGATCTCTTCTACGAAATAAGTGGTTACGGGCAAGAAGTAGACTTTATCCGCAATACCTTCCGATGTCTGGATAGTAGCAATGTTGGGATTCACCAATACAGAACTGATACCTTCTTCACGCAAAGCCTTCAATGCCTGCGAACCGGAATAGTCGAACTCCCCGGCCTGACCGATCTTGAGTGCACCTGAGCCCAAGACCAACACTTTCTTCAAATTCTTTTCCATATTTTCTTTTGTTGTGTATGTTTATGCAAGCTACGAGTGACGAATTACGGAACTACGAGCTACAAGTTACGAACTGACAGCTATGAGTTACAAGTTACGTGCCACGAGTTACGAACGACTTGTTAATTCACAAAAAAAATGCGTTACCCCAAAAGGATTAACGCATTACAAAGAACTAACAATATCATTTCCCCAAAAAGAGAAATAATCGGCTAACGAATGAAATTCATTCGAACGCAGATTATATTTACTTCTCTTTTCGTGTGGTTGCATCGTCATTCAAAATTTGTGCAAAGTAACGACTTATTTTGATAATAAACAAATTATCTTCCAGAATATTCCTTGGGAACATGGCCAATAAAGTCATCTATTTCCCGTTATATATCATTAAGTTGAGAGGCGTACACCTTCACCGGCATATTTTTTATCAGTTCCGCTTCTTTATAAGCTTTCTTTAGAGCCTGTTTAAATTTTGTTCAGCTTTCTTTTGAGAGTTCTTTTTGAGGATGTTTTTCTGTTTTTATGAGGAGCATAGCGGGCTATGTGACGAATAAAAAGAGGAAAACAGACCGAAAAGAAACTCTAAAGAAGCTGAATAAAAAACTTTTTGAAGAAAATTTAAACAGGCTCTTATGTCGCAGCCCCGATACAATCGAAATAAATAGAAATGAGGCATAATCCTATTAGGGACCATTTCAGACGCCAAATGCCAGTAATATGTTGCCGAATCACATTTTTGTAACTCACTATAAATCTCCCCCAACAACATGGCGGTATTATAATCCGGAGTATATAAGAAAGAACACTTCAAGGCATCCTTCGCTTCATCCAGACGCCTTGCAGCATATAGGCTTGTCCCTCTATTAAATAATAGGATTGTCTTTCGTCCATATAGGATGCCTCCCCAAAACAGAATAATCATCCAACTTATCCCAATGAATTTGCAAATCCCACAGATAGAAGTTTCCCTACACGGCATACACATCGCATTTCCACCACCTATACCGGCTACAAAAAACAATAAAAGAACAATGAACTGCCATAAGAAAAACGGAAAAGAGAAAAAAGCGATAATCCCCCACCCCAATAATATTGATTTTGAAAAGATGTTTTCCAAACGTCTCACACCGGCCTGCTTCAACAAGACATACAAAAAGAAAGAAAAGAAGAAAACGGCAGCAACAGCGCCATGCTCCACCACAAACTTTATATACTCATTGAAAGCAAAACTGTTATCATCTGCCAGCATCCGCCACTTGTGCGTGGGATACTTGTTAAAAAACGATGCCTGATAAAGCATATAATTCTTCTGGAATCCATCCACTCCATGCCCCCACAGAGGAGCGTCTTTTATCATTTCGCAAGAGACACGCCATATCAACAACCTGCCATTTCCGGAATCTTTCTTATGCAAATACAAACTCCGAAATAGCAACTGGAATAAAGCAAATATGCATACTGAACCGGAAGATAAGAATAATAAGAGACCGAACATGGATAAAAAATACCCAAAAGTCCACAAATGCCCCAGACCAATTCCAATTTTCTCATA
Source organism: uncultured Bacteroides sp. (assembly GCF_910585845.1). Lineage (GTDB taxonomy): Bacteria > Bacteroidota > Bacteroidia > Bacteroidales > Bacteroidaceae > Bacteroides. The sequence continues at coordinate 14,122 of NZ_CAJUHF010000026.1, forward strand.
ACTTCCGCATTGCTATTCAATCGCACGATTCTGCGCTTTATTTTCTCCTATCTCTTCCTACGAGAATGGTGATTCTTTTATGGTATGAGTTATCTTCCCATCTTTATACCGCCATCCATTGGCAAAAGAGCCATCCAACTCGTGGAAAAGGATAAGGCCGCTGAAGTGTTCATCCCTTTGCAGATACGTGTTATAGAAAGGCTTGAAGTTTGTACGTTCAAGATAATCCAAGTCAGGCATAATAGTCATTGTAAAGACTTGTTTTTCTCCCGTCTCCACATTTGTCTCCACTACTAACCGTGTCATAGACTGTTTGTAGCGCGGATCCTTGGTTTCTTTGTATTTTTTGCGTACTTCCGGCAACATGAACGTAATCCGCTTGCTCCCTTCTATCACTGTCTCTACCGTACGAATCTTCTTATTCTTCCTACGATATGTAAACTGTTTACCCCAAAGTGGTTCCATGTTCGCAATCATACCCGATTCCGTACTAAGGTCGGCTGTCACACGCGTCTTAGGCGGTCTCTTAGCCTCATAAAACTCACGGGCAGCAGCCACTTCTTCTTCGTAAGTCAGAACATCACTCTTTTCAAACTGTTTCACATACATATCCTCATTACAAGCCACCAATAAGGTCGCCATTACAACAAAAAAGGATGCACCAAAAAGAATATTTTCCATCCAAGTAAAAATTAAGTAACGTAAAGGTCAGGTTTTGCAACGCAGAGTTGAGGGTTAGCAACGTAAAGGTCAGGTTTATGAAATCAGAGAATGGAGACAATAGGGACAGTGACCCCGCTCTCCCTCACACACACACGAGTACGCACGCACGCGTATATAAGGTGTATGAAGTCGTTTTTAGACTTATTCAGGATATGACGTAATACTCAAATGGAATACTCCCTTATTTCAGTGAAGTTATCGAAGAAGCAATGCTGACGCAAGTCAGCATCATCTACATATCCAATTAATATTCAACTAATTGAGACTACTAACCAGTCCAATAATTATAAGATTCAATCCTACTGTTTATAGAAATCAATGCTATTGATTCTTTTCTCTTCCTTGTATAAAAAATAGGGTCAATGCCCTTAAGTGACCCTGTTGCTATTATCGTGTATTGCTCCAAATACACGGTTTTTCCATTTATAGGAATTACCACTTCATTAAGAGTTAAACCGATACAAAAAAAATTTTAAGAAGTTACAGGAGTTGTTAGTGATAAGTTTGTTAGCGATAAGTTTGTTAGTGATAAGTTTGTTAGCGATAAGTTTGTTAGCGATAAGTTTGTTAGGTGACGCACTAACGAAAACAACTCAAAAACTCATCAACTAACAAATTCAAAAACTCAAAAGCTATTTAGAGCCTGTTTAAATTTTGTTCAGCCTTCTTTTGAGAGTTCTTTTTGAGGATGTTTTCCTGTTTTTATGAGGAGCATAGTGGGTATGTGACGAATTAAGAACAGGAAAACAGACCGGAAAGAAGCTCAAAAGAAACTGAATAAAAGACTTTTTGAAGAAAAATAAAACAGGTTCTTACTATAATTCCTGCCCAAAAGAACCGTGTTCCAAATATCAGATAAAGCTAAAATCTACTTCATACACCTTATATACGCGCGCTCGCATGTGCGTGTGTGTGTGAGGGAGAGCGGGGTCACTGTCCCTATTGTCCCCATTCTCCCTCCATAAGCAGCAAAAAGTATAAACAACCGGAAACATTCCTAATTTCCATTTCTATCCCAAACCTATAAAAGAAAGGGCAATAGGCATAACTTTTCAGAAAAATACACGATATATAAAGCCAAAAAGCATTATCTTTACCCCCTGAAAAAGCAGCCGCACTTTTTGGGGACAGTATGGGGACAAATACCCCAAAAGGTTCCGAGACGAAAAGTTATCCGAAGAGCAGGCTGAAACAACAGGAAAAGAAAAAAATCAAAGAAAGAAAACAGAAAAACAGATATGGCTAAGGAAAAAATCATTCTCACGGGAGACCGCCCCACAGGACGCCTGCACGTAGGACACTATGTAGGTTCATTGAGAAGAAGAGTAGAGTTGCAGAACTCCGGTTTATATGACAAGATATTCGTCTTCATTGCCGACGCACAGGCACTGACTGACAACGCCGACAATCCGGAGAAAGTGCGTCAAAACGTGATTGAAGTAGCACTGGATTATCTGGCTTGCGGAATAGACCCGACCAAGTCTACCATCTTCATCCAGTCGCAGATAGCGGAACTATGCGAACTCTCGTTCTACTACATGAACATGGTGACGGTATCCCGCCTGCAACGCAATCCGACCGTAAAAACGGAAATCCAGATGCGCAATTTTGAGGCAAGCATTCCGGTGGGATTCTTTACCTACCCCATCAGCCAAGCAGCAGACATCACAGCCTTCAAGGCTACAACCGTTCCCGCAGGTGAGGACCAGGAACCGATGATTGAACAAGCACGCGAAATCGCGCGCCGCTTCAACCATATATACGGTGAGACCCTCGTTGAACCGGAAATCCTCTTGCCTGACAATGCCGCCTGCCTCCGTCTGCCCGGAACGGACGGTAAAGCCAAAATGAGCAAGTCTTTAGGTAACTGCATCTACCTCTCCGATAGCGCAGATGAAGTAGAAAAGAAGATCCGCGGCATGTACACCGATCCCGACCACTTGCGTGTGCAAGATCCGGGCAAGGTGGAAGGAAATCCCGTATTCACCTATCTGGACGCTTTCTCACGTCCCGAACACTTCGAAAGATATCTGCCCGATTATCCTAATCTGGATGAATTGAAGGCACATTACATGCGTGGCGGGCTGGGCGACGTAAAAGTGAAGAGATTCCTCAATGCCGTCATGCAAGAAACACTGGAACCGATCCGCAACCGCCGGAAGGAATTTGAGAAGGATATTCCTGCCATCTACGAGATGCTGAAGAAAGGTTGCGAGACCGCACGCGAAACCGCTGCCGCAACATTGAGCGAGGTGCGCAATGCCATGAAGATAAATTACTTCGATGATGCGGAGCTGATTGCAGAGCAGGTAAAGAGATTTAACGCAGAATAAGGTGCTCAGTAAAAACTCGCAGAGTTGAAAGTTCTGCGAATAGAAATAATGGTGTGACAAAACTTACCACAGATTACACAGATTATACAGATTATCGCAGGTTATTCTTTAAATGATGAATAATTAAACTAAATAACCTGCGACAATCTGTGCAATTTGTGGTAAAATCAATTACGATACACCTTCGTACTTACCGCGAAAACAGTTTCTCGATATCTTCTTCCTTAATCGTTGCCAGCACAATGCGACCATCCGGTGTATAGTTCGGCGACGGACAGGCAAAAAGATTATCCACCAGGTTTGCCATCTCTTCGTTGCTCAGCACCTGACCATAGACAATAGCGGCCGCTTTTGCCAATGTCAGTGCCAATATGGTCTGTACTTCTTCTTTCACGTCGCTTCCTTTCTCCATTGCCGTATGCAGCATATTGCGCACCAATTCCACCGGATTCAGACCATCGATGCCTGACGGGATACCATTTATCGCATAACTGCCTCCGCCTAATGAAGTCAACTCAAAACCAACGGCAGAGAAATCGTCTTGAATGCTTTCGAGCACTGCCGCTTCCGATACCGGCAGCTGTATGATCTCCGGAAACAATACCCCTTGGGACATTCCATGCTTCTGGCGAATCTGATTCATATATTGCTCGAACAATACCCGGATATGTGCCCTGTGCTGATCGATCAGCATCAACCCGGACTTCACAGAAGTAAGAATAAATCTCCCCTTAAGCTGGAAATGCAATGCTCCTTTCTCTGACGATAGCCCACTATTGGCATACAAGGATGATGTTAATGATGTCGGCTCTGATGACGTCGGTACCGATGGCGCAGGCTCCGTTTCCACGACATACGGCATACGCTCTTCGGGCATATCTGCAGCAACCGGTGCAGAGGACCAACCGGTTTCGTCTACAAACGGTTCTTCCTCTTCTGGTTCATTCATCTTGCTGGCTCTTTCCAGTCCGTCGTACAATCCCTCCCAATCCACTTTCGGACGCGAATAGTTACCTCCACCATAGGAAGAAGAAGTCTTGAACGGATTGAAATCCGAATTATAATGCACCTGAGGCGGTTCTATCGGCTGGGTCTGGTTGAAGGTCGGGATATCGGGCATGCCTTCCATATCAAAATCAATAGAGGGCACGGCATTGAACTTGCCCAACGATTCCTTCACCGCCGCAGAAAGTATCTGCCAAATGGCTTGTTCGTTTTCAAATTTGATCTCCGTCTTCGTAGGATGTATGTTTACATCAATGTTGGCCGGATCTACATCAAAATAAATAAAATAAGAAATCTGTTCACCAACCGGAATCAACTGTTCGTATGCATCCATCACTGCTTTGTGGAAATAAGGATGACGCATATAGCGGCCGTTCACAAAGAAATACTGATGGGCACCTTTCTTACGTGCAGCCTCCGGTTTGGCAACAAAACCGGATACCTTTACCATAGTGGTATCTACACTCACTGACAGCAACTGCTGATTCAGTTTCTTGCCAAACACAGCCATAATGCGTTGGCGAAGCGGCATGACCGGCAGATTGAACAACTCGCTGTCGTTGCTGTATAAATAGAAAGCCACTTCGGGATGTACCAAAGCAATGCGCTCAAATTCGGTCAGGATGTTGCTCAGTTCCGTGGAGTTCGCTTTCAGAAACTTCCGGCGGGCGGGTATATTGAAGAATAAATTCTTAATAGAAAAGTTACTCCCTTTCGGACAGGAAACCGCCTCCTGGCTTTCCACTTTCGAACCGGCTATCACGATCCGCGTACCCAGTTCTTCGTCAGGCTTACGGGTCTTCAGTTCCACTTCTGCCACCGCAGCTATGGATGCCAACGCTTCGCCACGGAAGCCCATCGTACGCAAAGCAAACAGATCGGAAGCCTCCTTTATCTTGGACGTGGCATGACGCTCGAAAGCCAGACGCGCATCCGTCTCGGACATACCTTTGCCATCATCAATCACTTGTATACAGGTCTTCCCTGCATCTGTCACTAATACATGTATCTCTTGTGCTTCGGCATCAATCGCATTTTCCACCAGTTCCTTAATGACAGATGCCGGACGCTGTATCACCTCTCCGGCAGCAATCTGATTGGCAACCGAATCGGGCAGTAAATGAATAATGTCGCTCATAACGAATAAAGTAGTAAGTAATTAGTAGTAAATGATCATCTAAATAGAAAACCAACAAAAAATAATTGACCCAAAGAATCAGATAATCCCGTTGCTTATCGCATACCACAAGTATACCAGCAGAGTAATAATTACCAATATCACTCCCAGATGCATCGGTTTGCGTCCGCTCTCCTTACGCCGTTTCAGATGGGTAGTTCCCTCTACAAACTTTCCGCGAATATCTTCCGGAGCAAACTCTTTCTCCGGCAACATGCCCAATTCACGCTTGGCGCTTTCTTCCATTTTCGCCAGTTTCTCCTTCCGCTCATCTACATAAATGTATGGATGATTAAAGCCACGTGGCTTCCGCATAGTAAACATTCCCATAGCGCTTATTTATTTCTTTTAATGTTCATATTCCTTGGCGAGGTTATCGGTTTCCGGTCTGATTTCTGCAATTGCTCACCAGCTTTCTTGCCCCTCCAGTTAAATATATCTTCCTTGTTCCGCGGACGGATATAGTCGAACCAGACAAAAGGGGGCAACTTGTATTTCTCTGCCGGAATCTGGTCCATCGGGTATAGCGTTCCGTTGGTTTTGCCTATGAAGGCTCCCTTTTCCATACGGCGCTCTTTCAGCAGCATACGCAAGAAGCTGCCTTCTGCATAGTTCAGCCCTATCATAGTGCTGTCCTTATCGTCTATCGGATAAAAGACAACCAAAACATTGCCATTCACATCTATCTGCCGCATATCTCCTTCTACAAAGAATCCTTTTATCTCTTTACCTGTCACTTGATTGTAGTGCATAGTATCTTTCTTCTCCACAACCAGAGCCTGATTGATGATATGTACCCAGTCGATGGTGCTGTCGTTCATGTATGCTTTGATCTCTTCGCCCAACACCTGTTGCTCGCCGTGCCACAGGATAGGATCGGTGTACATGGTCATGCATGAGTCCTTGGAGTTGTACACCAACGAGTCGCAGACAGCCTGTATATCCGTACGGTAAGCACGCACCTTATGATAAACACGCATCTCACGATACATGGAATCCGTATTCATGTGATAGGTGACCAATCTCAGCGTGTCGCCATGCATGAACAGGCTGTCACCTTGCGAATAGTCGATGGCTACAGCGCGCTGCGTGGCAAGGGCATTTCCCGTTGTCTCGTTATAAAAACAATAATTGCCGGTTAGCATATTCTTGTTGACAGTGTCGTTCATCTGCACATTGTCAAAAGCCTCGCCATATCCCAACACACGGTCGTAGAAGAGGCTGTCGCCAGTCAGTTTCTTGCCTTCGTTGGTCAACACAGAGCGGTCCAACAGTTCAGCCTGCTCGGTAGTCGTGTTGTAAATGCCTCGTTCGGAATAGATATGGTTCTTGTCGCTCACGATGTCCGAAGGACCTAAAATGGTGGCAATCTTGCTTTCAGTGCTGTATTTCAGAGTGTCCGAAGTCAGGACAAATTGCGGATTCACCAGCTTCACATCGTGATTGAAGACCGACAACTTGGTAGCGGGGCTGTATTCTCCCCACTCGGAAGTCAGTACGTTCTCTTCGTCAGTCAGTGTTCCTCCTTCAAAATAATACCCCAGATTATACACACGGTCGTAGTTCAGGCTATCGGTAGTCAGCGTTGTATTCCGATTGATCATGCGGACGTTTCCACGCAGCATAGCCAGTTGCGACATCCCGTCATAATAGAGGTAATCGCCATAAATGAACAACGTGTCTCCCTGCTCCATGCGCACATTGTCGAACGCCTCTACCGAATTTGTTTTCTCGAAGATCAATGCACTGTCACAATACATATACATACTGTCATGGCGCAACTTCACCGATCCGACCAGTATCTGCACATCCGGCAGCTTGACTTTGTCCGCCTGAGCTTCATCGGCATACAATAAGTCGACCCGGGTTTTCTTCTTTTCCGGCTCCTTTTTCTTGTCCTGGGCACTCAACAGGCAGACGCCAAACAGGCATAGAATACCTGTCAATAGGAATCTATGCCTGCTCAGTATATTAGTCCTTATATATTTCTTCCGCATAAAAAAATCAATATTTCACCCGGAATCAGTCTTTTTTAATCCATCCCGGATACTTGAACGCACAATTGCTCCAGTTTTCGTTGATGCGCACGTAGGTATGCTTCTGCTTCTCGCGAATCCACTTATCGAGCATCTCGTCACGGCGTTTCTCCAACACGATTTCTTTCAGGTTCTGATAGTCTTCGGAAATCGTAGCCTTATGTCCATTGATACGGCTTTTCAGCTTCACGATGACACACTCCTCTTTACCCGTCTTCTGCGGTATCATGGTGAATGCTTCAGAGATTTCTCCCACCTTCATTTTATCCACCACCTTGGCAATCTCAGGAGGAAGTTCCTGCATTTCAAACTTGGAAGTGTTGGTTTGGGGATTAGGCAACAGACCGTGGTTGTTGCGCGTATCCTTATCCTGCGAAAGCACGGAAGCGGCTTCTTCAAACGTAAACTTACCGTTACGAATGTCATCGGCAATGGAGTCCAGGCGGGCAGTACCTGCCATCAATGCTTCTTCCGGCACATGCGGCTTCAACAGAATATGACGTACTTTGATACGGTCTCCGCGTTTCTCCATCAACTGGATAATGTGGAATCCGTATTCGGACTCTACAATTTTGGATACCTTGTTGGGGTCTTGCAAGTTGAAAGCTACATTGGCAAATGCAGGATCCAAGTAACCACGTCCGGTAAACGGCATTTCACCACCATTGATGGCTGTACCGCGGTCGTCGGAATACAGACGTGCCAGCATGGAGAAACTCTCTCCATTGTTTACACGGTCTGTATATTCACGCAAACGTCTTTTTACATCTTCTATTTCCTCCAAAGGAATCTTCGGCTGCTGCGTAATGATCTGCACCTCTACCTGAGTGGGAATATAAGGAATACTATCTTGCGGAAGGTCTTTGAAATAGCGGCGCACCTCTGCCGGAGTGATCTTGATATCACCGACCAACTTCTGCTGCATCTTTTGCACCTTCAACCCCTCACGGGCATTGTCGCGCAATGTTTCGCGTATCTGGCTGGATGTCTTGTTAAAGTACTCTTCCATCTTCTCGCGCGAACCAATATTGGCGATATACACATTCGTCATATAGTCCACACGCTGAATAACCTCGCTTTCAGCAACCTCAATACTATCGAGAGCCGCCTGGTGCAGAAACAACTTCTGTACGGCTATCTCTTCCGGAATCACACAATAGGGATCACCGTCGAACCTACGTCCCTCGTATTGGGCACTCATCTGTGCTTCTTCCACTTCTGACTTCAATATAGCCTCGTCGCCCACTACCCAAACGACTTCATCTATCACATTGTCCTGTCCGTAGACGGTAGAACCGGACAACAGCGCCAAGGCACATAAAGCTACAAACTTAAAGCTTTTCAAATTTCTCATTCTGTATATCTAAACTAATTATATTTAATCTTGTTTCTCTTCACCGCCTGCTGATACAGGTCGTCTTTCACTGCCTTCATAAACTCCACTTGTTTCAGATTCAGCAACATACCTTTCACTTTGGGACGGGCAAACTCGTATGGTTCCTGTTCACCCACCGAACGATATTCGCTCACGTTCAGGAAGTAATAGAATGCTGTATCTTTCAACTCGATATGGCGTTTTTCATTCACATATTTCTCCACTTCCGGCACTTTCAGTGGCACCAGGTCGATCACATCAGCCATCGGCACCCATTTATCGTAGAAATATTCGTACTTCACAGCGTTCTGCAGACTATATTTTTCCAAATGCTCTACCGCGTCCTGCGTGGGTGTCTTATACCAACGGCGCACATTGTTCAGTTCGGGAGCTGCAAGAGGAACCTTGACAAACAATCCTTGTACGATGGGACGCTCCAGTTTGAAAAGTTCTTTGTTCTTTTCGTAATATTCCGTCAACTCCTGCTCCGAAATTTCATCTGATAGTCTTTGGTGAATCAATGCCTGCTGATAGGTATGCATGATCAATGCTTTCCGATAATTCTCTACAAATTTCTCTATTTCCCCATTATCGGGAATATTACTTTGTGCTTTCTCATAGAGCAATATATCCTCCACCCAGTTACGGATATAATGCTCTGCAAATAGCAAACTGTCATCTGTTGACACTCTTTCCGGAAGCGCCGCCTGCAAATCTTCCCGGTAAAGGAAATTACCGTCCAGCTCCACCAGCGGTGTTTTACCTTTATGATCGTATTGCTCGCTACAAGCCACGCAGAAAAGGATGGATAGGATTCCCAGGAAAATTATTCGCATCACCGATATGATATTTACTTAATTTTAGGCTACGAAGATAAGAGATTAATCGGTTGCATCAGTGATTATTAACGGTTTTTAAAACCTCTTGGTTTATTTCAACCTTAAAATCTGCCCTCAACCGCATTGTCCAGCATTTTTCCAAATAGTTCTGATAGTCTTCCGCCACTGCTCCGCGCACCTCCTGATAGGTTTTCGGTCCTTTCAGTTTTTCACCCAGCAAAGTAGTAAAAGGAAATGACGTCATGGTTTCGGCTTTACCCCTTCCGAAGATTTTCTCATCCACATAAGGATTATCTCCCGGAGCAAACAATCCCTGCTCTGCCTGTACCTGCCGGAATTTTGCATTGAACATCAGCCGGATCGCATTCTGCCACTCTTCTTCCGGCAAAGATTTAAGCATCTTACGGGCTTGTTTTCCCACCTGTTTCGTGGTAGCATGCAGCACAATTCCCTTATAGCGAGGAGTTTCCCAAAGATAATCCGAATGATTTCGGGTAAAGTATGCCTTCAGCCCTGCTTCATCCTGAGAAGCCCGTTCCCAAATCTCCCGATTACTGATTTCGAACAACAGCATACCGTCCCTATACTCCTGCATCAGCATACGGAACTCCGGATATTTCTGCTCCAGACGGGTGTATTCATAATCAAGCACTGATTTCATCACAAAACCGGCAAGCTGGCGTTTCACACCTTGCGGATGCGCGGCAGCAAATGGGACAAACATCTCTCCTGTATATTCCCTGCCGTCTATCACAAACAGTCTTTTATCCGTACTTCCCTTCAAAAACAATTCATCCATTCCCGCTTTATCAGGCGTATATGCATACTCTTTCTTCAATCTTTCCACCAACGCCTCCGTTCCCTTGTCTGAGCCATGATGGCGCGCCTGCCGGCGGATGATTTCACTCTTTACTTCAGCAAAAGGAAGGATTTCCTTACGGTCAAGGACTTTGACGATATGGATACCTTGCGGTGTAAAAAAGGGACGCGACACTTCTCCGGTCGGCAAGCTGAAAGCAACATCTTCAAACTCGGCCGGCATTTGCAACCAACTCACCCAGAAAGATTCTTTTTCATCGGAATACGTTGATACGCAGGAGGAAAAATCGACCTTCCCGCTCTGCAATACCGCATAGATGGAGTCCATCTGGTGTTCCGCACTTCGAAGTGCATGGGCAGTTACCGTCTGGGGAAGATACTTGAATATATGGCTGACCAGCACCTGCCCTGCACGATGACCGGCTTTCATTTTATCGTACACTTTTCTGGCAGCTGCTTCCGAAACATTTTCATCCGTCAGATAGGACTTTGCCAACTGGCGGCGATATCCCTCCAGCTCTTCACGAAAAGCACGGGTTGTATCCATCCCGGCAGCCTCAGCCGCAGCAACTTTCAGTTTAAAGTTCACGAACAAGTCCACATATTCCTGCAAGGTCTTCTGCTCCACTCCGGCAAGAGAATTGTTCTTATTATATATATACTCAAATTCGGAACGGAGTACATCTTTCCCGTTAATACGCATCAGCACCGGATCCTGCTGGGCAGAAGCCCAACACACCATATACAGAAAAACGATTGTCAATCCACATCTTATCATATATCTTATCGCTATGAAAAAACACTGATATAACGGAAAACCTACCATTATATTGCTTGCCTATCATAGGTTTCTTTTCGTTTTGTTTTGTCTCACGAGACGGATATTTTCGTCTCGTGAGATGAAAATTTTCATCTCATGGGATGGATTTTTTCATCTCATGGGATGTTTTTTTTCGTTCCACGAGACGAATTTGCCCGTCTCGTGAGACAAATATCAGAACCTGCTTTTCAATTGATTTTCGCTCAATAAAGCCCTGTTCCAATATCCCTTTTAACAAAAAAAATGGCCCCTATCACAGGATTGGAACTATATTCTCGAAGTTTTATATCCGACTTCGGAAATAGAGTTCCAATCCTGTGATAGGGGCGATTTCCATTGGGGAGTCTTAAAACGTCCCAACCCATGATTAGATATTAAGAGCCTGTTTAAACTTTCTTCAGCCTTCTTTTGAGAGTTCTTTTTGAAGAAAATTTAAACAGGCTCTAACAATATTCTAATTATTCGGGACGGCTATAGTTCGGCGCTTCGCTCGTGATGGCCACATCATGAGGATGGCTTTCCAACACACCGGCATTGGTGATACGGGTAAACTTAGCGTCATGCAATTGCTCAATATTAGCAGCACCACAGTATCCCATACCGGCACGCAGACCGCCTACCAACTGATAGATAACCTCGTATAAAGTTCCCTTATAAGGCACGCGCGCAGCGATACCTTCCGGTACGAGTTTCTTCACATCGCTCGTTCCGCTCTGGAAGTAACGGTCTTTTGAACCATTCTCCATAGCTTCCAACGAACCCATACCACGGTATGATTTAAACTTACGTCCGTTGAAGATAATCGTATCACCGGGAGACTCTTCTGTTCCGGCTACCAACGAACCGATCATGACGCAATATCCTCCGGCAGCCAAAGCCTTGACTACATCGCCTGAATAGCGCAAACCACCATCGGCAATCAAAGGAATGCCTGTACCCTTCAGTGCTTTAGCCACATCATATACAGCAGACAACTGGGGAACACCTACACCTGCCACCACACGAGTAGTACAGATGGAACCCGGACCGATGCCCACCTTCACACCGTCGGCACCAGCTTCAACCAAAGCCTTTGCAGCTTCGCCTGTAGCAATGTTACCTACCACGATATCAATATTCGGGAAACGTTTCTTGGCTTCTTTCAGTTTTTCGATCACATAAACTGAGTGTCCGTGAGCCGTATCGATCACAATCGCATCCGCTCCGGCATCTACCAAAGCCTGCATGCGGTCGATAGTGTCAGCCGTAACACCCACTCCGGCAGCTACACGCAGGCGACCTTTAGAGTCCTTGCAAGCCATCGGTTTGTCTTTGGCTTTCGTAATATCTTTATAAGTAATCAGACCGACCAATTTACCGTCTTTGTCCACAACCGGCAGTTTCTCTATCCGATGCTCCTGCAGGATTTGTGCTACAGCTTCCATATCGGTCGTAGGATTGGTGGTGATGATGTTATCCTTTGTCATAACCTCGTCGATACGCTTGTTCATGTCTTTCACAAAGCGCAAGTCGCGGTTAGTAACAATTCCGACCAAATGCTTTTCGTCGTCCACCACAGGAATACCGCCAATTCTGTATTCTGCCATCAATGCCAACGCATCTCCCACGGTAGAACCTCTCTTAATGGTGACAGGGTCATAAATCATACCATTCTCTGCACGCTTCACAATGGCAACCTGACGTGCCTGTTCTTCAATGGACATATTCTTGTGAATAACACCAATACCTCCTTCGCGTGCAATGGCAATAGCCATTTTCGCTTCGGTCACCGTGTCCATAGCGGCCGTGACAAACGGTATTTTCAACTCAATGTTCCGTGAAAACTTAGTCGATAACTCGACTGTTTTGGGGAGTACTTCAGAATAAGCGGGGATTAACAAAACATCATCATAGGTTAATCCATCCATTACAATCTTATCAGCAATAAATGACATAGGGCTATGCGTTTAAAATTTATTGCGTGCAAATATACGGTTTTTATTCAATACCATATACCTGCACGCAACATTTTTTTCTTTTTTATAGTTGAAAAGTCAACTTATTTTAGAGCTTGTTTAAATTTTCTTCAAAAAGTTTTTATTCAGCTTCTTTTGAGTTTCTTTAAAAGAAGGATGAACAATATTTAAACTGGCTCTCTTAGTTCGCCATTTCAGAAATAAACTTGATGCGGACCAGACGCACTTCTTCTTCCGTGAAATCATCACCCAGTTCGTCCAGCGCGTCGTCCACCTTGTCGGTGGTAGATTCCTTGTAGTAATCATAGATGTCCAGCATGTGGTCTTCGTCCATGATTTCATCCAAGAAGTAATCGATATTCAGCTTCGTACCGGAGTAAACGATGGCTTCGATCTCGTCCAGCAACTCACCAAATTCAATGCCTTTGGACAAGGCGATATCATCCAATGCCACCTTGCGGTCGATCGCCTGAATGATGGACACCTTCAATTTCGACTTATTGGCTACGGTGCGGACACGCAAATCTTCCGGACGTTCGATCTCATTCTCTTCACAATGACGCTTGATCAGCTTACAGAATTCTTCGCCATAACGTTTGGCTTTACCAGCACCTACGCCGGGGATATTCTGCAACTCTTCCAAGGTAACCGGATAGATAGTCGCCATAGCCTCCAACGACGGATCTTGGAATATCACGTATGGGGGTACTTCCAGTTTCTTCGATAACTTCTTGCGCAAATCCTTCAGCATGGAATAAAGAGCCGGGTCGACCGCACAGGCGCCTCCGCCACGTGCCGGTGCTTCTTCTTCCACCTCTTCGAAGTCATTGTCTTCGGTTATCTTAAACGATTTGGGATGCTTGAGGAATTTCTTTCCGGCATCTGTCACTTTCAGCAAGCCGTAATTCTCCACATCCTTACTCAAGTAACCAGCAATCAAGGCTTGACGAATAACTGCATTCCATGTCTTGTCTTCCTCTCCCATGCCGGAGCCGAAAACTTCCAGGTCTTCATGCAGGTGCGCCTGTACTTCACTGGTTTCACGTCCTTGTATAATATCAATAATATAATCTGCTTTAAAATTTTCTTTCACCGCAAGAATGGTTTCTATCACGGTGCATAATAGTTCTTGAGCCTCCACTTGTTTCTTCGGATTTAAACAGTTGTCACAATTTCCACAGTTTGCTTCCGTATACTCTTCGCCGAAGTAATGCAGCAATGCTTTCCGGCGGCATACAGAAGATTCAGCATACGCGGCAGTCTCCAACAGAAGCTGTTTGCCTATTTCCTGCTCTGCCACGGGCTTTCCTTGCATGAACTTCTCCAGTTTCTGCAAGTCTTTGTTCGTATAAAAAGTAATACACTGTCCTTCGCCTCCATCTCTTCCGGCACGTCCTGTTTCCTGATAATATCCTTCCAGACTTTTCGGAATATCATAGTGAATGACAAAACGTACGTCCGGCTTGTCAATACCCATACCGAAGGCAATGGTCGCTACAATCACTTCTATCTTTTCCATCAAGAAATCGTCTTGATTTTGCGTGCGTGTTGCAGAATCCATACCTGCATGGTAAGCGCGGGCGTTAATGCCATTCGCTTGCAGAACTTCAGCAAGTTCTTCTACCTTCTTCCGGCTCAGGCAGTAGATAATGCCCGACTTTTCCGGATTGTTCTTGATGAACTTGATGATATCCCGATCTATATTATTGGTTTTAGGCCGTACCTCATAATAGAGGTTCGGGCGGTTGAACGATGACTTAAACACCACGGCATCCACCATACCCAGGTTCTTCTGGATATCGTGTTGCACCTTAGGCGTGGCAGTCGCCGTCAGAGCTATCACCGGAGCTTTTCCGATTTCATTGATTATAGGGCGGATACGACGGTATTCCGGACGGAAGTCATGTCCCCATTCGGATATACAGTGTGCTTCGTCCACAGCATAGAAAGCGATCTTGACTGTCTTCAGAAACTCCACGTTCTCTTCTTTCGTCAACGATTCGGGAGCTACGTACAGCAGTTTGGTCTTTCCGCTGAGGATGTCAGACTTCACCTGGTCTATCGCACTTTTATTAAGGGAAGAGTTTATAAAATGAGCAATACCGTCTTCTTCACTAAAGTTGCGCATCGCATCGACCTGGTTTTTCATCAGGGCGATCAACGGAGATATTACAATGCCTGTACCTTCCATCAGTAAGGAAGGCAATTGGTAGCACAACGATTTGCCTCCTCCCGTAGGCATCAGCACGAATGTGTCATTACCCGCCAATAAATTCTGTATAATAGCTTCCTGATTCCCTTTAAACGTGTCAAATCCGAAGTACTTCTTCAATTGGTCTGTCAAATTAATCTTCTTCCCTGCCATGATTCATTAGGTTGTTTTATTAGTGATGTTTACTATCTCGATTAGTGGTCTTCTCGAAAGAGCCCTAACAAAGTTATAAACAACTTCTTAAATATCAAGCATAATCCAATGAATATTTTTCAATAAAAAACAAAAAAACCGATTTTCACGTTTTCTACCTCCTGATTTTAAGCATTTTGCAATTTTGCAATATTCACTTTCTCCAGTTGCCGTTTTGCATAGTCCAATGTGATCACAAAACTTTCCGGACAGTCAGAAGGGGTTTCGAACATGGCATCCATCATGATGGTCTCTACGATGGAGCGCAATCCGCGGGCACCTAACTTATATTCCACAGCCTTATCTACGATATACTCGAAGACAGCATCTTCGAATGTCAGTTTCACGCCATCCATCTCGAACAGTTTGATGTATTGTTTGATGATGGAGTTCTTAGGTTCCGTAAGGATGGCACGCAAGGCAGTCCGGTCCAACGGATTCAGATAAGTCAACACCGGCAGACGACCTATGATTTCGGGTATCAACCCGAATGATTTCAGGTCTTGCGGAGCGATGTACTGCATCATGTTGTTCTTGTCGAGCACTGACGTGTTGCGCACTGCACCATAACCCACCACATGCGTGTTCAGTCGTTGAGCGATTTTCTTCTCGATACCGTCGAATGCACCACCGCAGATGAATAGGATGTTCTTCGTATTCACCGGAATCATTTTCTGATCCGGATGCTTGCGTCCGCCTTGGGGAGGTACGTTCACGACGGAACCTTCCAGCAGCTTCAGCAGTCCTTGCTGCACACCCTCACCACTTACGTCGCGCGTAATGGAAGGATTGTCTCCCTTACGGGCTATCTTGTCAATCTCGTCAATGAACACGATTCCCCGCTCGGCTTCCGGCACATTGTAATCGGCCACTTGAAGCAGACGGGTGAGAATGCTTTCGATGTCTTCGCCCACGTATCCGGCTTCGGTCAGCACCGTAGCATCTACAATAGTAAAAGGCACCTGAAGCAGTTTGGCGATAGTACGCGCCAACAATGTTTTTCCCGTTCCGGTACTTCCTACCATGATAATGTTTGACTTTTCGATTTCCACATCGTCGCCACCGGTCTGCTGCATCAACCGTTTGTAGTGGTTGTAGACCGACACGGCAAGGAAACGTTTGGCATCATCCTGACCGATGACGTATTGATCAAGAAATTCCTTGATCTCGATCGGTTTCGGAAGTTTCTTCAGGTTCAGTGCCGATGCGCCTTTACCTTTATACGAGCCGTTTGCACTACCCGTACCCCCCATCGCCTGCTGTACGATATCATAAGCTTGCGTGACACAACTGTCGCAGATGTGACCGTTCAGTCCCGTAATGAGGAATCCGACTTCATTTTCCGAACGTCCGCAAAAGTTACACGTTGGCGACTGGCTTTTTTTTGAAGTTCCCATATTTATTTCTTTATCAAAACTTCGTCTATCATGCCATATTCCTTAGCCTCTTGTGCGGTCATCCAATAGTCACGGTCTGAATCCGCCCATACCTTATCAAAAGGTGTATGAGAATGGTCGGCAATGATAGAATACAATTCTTTCTTTAACTTCTGGATCTCACGTGCAGTGATTTCGATATCCGACGCCTGTCCTTGCGCACCGCCCATCGGCTGATGGATCATCACGCGGGAATGTGTCAGCGCCGAGCGTTTCTTTTCGGCACCTGCCACCAGCAGCACGGCTGCCATACTTGCTGCCATACCCGTACAGATGGTAGCTACATCGCTTGTGATAAACTGCATCGTGTCATAGATGCCCAGTCCGGCATATACGGAACCTCCGGGCGAATTGATATAGATGGAAATATCCTTACCTGGATCTACCGAGTCCAGATAAAGCAGCTGTGCTTGCAATGTGTTGGCGGTATAGTCGTCAATCTGAGTACCCAAGAAAATGATACGATCCATCATCAAACGGGAGAAAACATCCAGCTGGGTTACGTTCAACTGGCGCTCTTCGAGGATATAGGGATTCAAATATCCGGTTTGCGACTTAATCACATCGTCCAGCACCAGACTGTTCATACCTAAATGCTTGGTAGCGTATTTTCTAAAATCATCCATATTGTGTATTTATTTTAGATTTTTAAAATGAGGATGCAAAGAAACAAAAAAGAACACAGAGACACAAAAAAACACAGAGTTATTGATATAAAACTCTGTGTTTCTTTGATGTTTTTTATAATTAAAAGCCTGTTTGAATTTTGTTCAGCTTTCTTTTGAGAGTTCTTTTTGAGGAAAATTCAAACAGGCTCTAAGTGATTAACGGAGTTAACCGAAATTCCCTTAACTCCTTCAATATCTCCTTAATAATCCGATTTCTGCACAAAAATGCTTATTCAAACATTTTGTTGAATTCTTCTGCCGAAATAGACTTGTTGTTCAGTCTCACCTGAGACTTCAAGGCAGAAGCCAGTTTCGTCTCGATTACGCGGTTCACCAGACCTTCTACACTTTCTTTCTTTTTCAGCATTTCTTTTGCGTAGTTCTCCAAAATATCTTCAGGAACGCTCATCATGCCGTATTGTGCGAATTGTGCGCGAGTAGCTTCTTTCGCCATGTTGGCTACATCTTCCTGTTCCACCTTGATACCGTTAGCTTCTACCAACTGCTCTTTGATCAGATGCCAAGTCAGTTCTTCGAGGCTCTTTTCGTAGTTGTCTTCCACGAACTTCTCGTCTTTATCCTGATTGTTCAGACGCATGATGCGTTTCAGCAGTGCATCAGGGAATTCCAGCTTGCCGACTTTTTCCATCAACATCTTACGGGCATCGATCAGGAATTTATAATCGCCGTCTACAACGAACTGGTTGGCGATTACTTCTTTCACCTTAGCGCGGAACTCTTCTTCTGTCTTCACTACGCCTTCGCCACATACCTGATCGAAAATCTCCTGATTCAGTTCGCCCGGAACAAAGCGGGTAATTTCAGTTACCTGATAGCTGAAGTTTGACTTCATCTCAGCAGCAGCTTCCTTATCGATCTTCAGCAAAGAAGCAAGTTCGGCAGCATTACCGTCCCATGCAGTATAGGGATTGAACACGAGCACGTCATTTACTTTTGCATTAGCAAAAATGGCTTTCTGCTCGTCGTTCTTCATGTAAGACGGCATCATGACAGCACCTTCTACCTGTACACCGCCTTCTTTCGTGTTGCCGTTTTCGTCCAGCTCGGCGATCAGACCTTTCAGCATGTCGTTAGCTTCGTAAGCCTCTACCTGCTCATATTTACCGGTACGCTGAGTATATGCTTTTACCTGATTGTCTACCATTTCGTCGGTAACTTCAATCGTATAATAATCCACTTCATCTTCAGCGGTTACTTCTGCCTTGAATTCCGGCGCCAAAGCGATGTCGAACAGGAATTCGAATTCTTCCATTGTATCGAAGTCGATATCCGGCTGTTTGTCTTCATTAGGCAGCGGCTCACCCAAAATATTCACCTTATTATCTTGGATATACTTGTATACAGCTTCCGACAACGTTTTGTTCACTTCTTCAGCAATGACAGATTTACCATACATCTTCTTCACCAGGCTCATCGGCACCATTCCTTTGCGGAAACCCGGAACTTGGGCTTTCTGGCGAATGCCTTTCAATGATTTATCAACTTTCTCCTGATAATCAGCTTTCTCAAGTTTTACGGTAAGCAAAGCGCTTACCTTGTCAATGTTTTGTAATGAAACGTTCATTCTGACAATTATTTATTTGATTTATACTTTATTCCAATCTCAAATGAGGGTGCAAAATTAGTGTTATTCTTTCAATTTTCAAAAAACAATGCTGAATTATTTCGTGAGAAGCCAAGAGGGACAAGTAACTTTGTATATCTCCGAGTATATTTCCGAAAATCTTTCGCGCGCGTATACATGAGATTTTTGCGCATTTTACCTACACCACCTACACCCATGCGCTACATTCCTGTCTGACAATCAAATACAGCGGTGTAGGTAGCGGTGTAAGCAGCGATGTAGGTAAAATCGCCTACACCACTTCGGTAAATAAAACAAGACGGCATCGCGGAGACGCTTACTTAAAGGCTGTTTTTCCGGTTTATTTTGCCATTATTCTGTTTCCTTTTCCGGTTTCCGTCATGTACTTACCTATGCCGGGCAGGAGGCACATCTGTTTATGTTGCGTTTTTATTGTAATAACCTCCTGTGTTCATCCTATTGAAGTACGATGTTTATAGATTATCCACAGCTGTGAAACAGTTGCTCCACGTCCGTGGTTCACGTGTTCCACAATCGTGGAGAAGTAGAACCACATATATGGAACAGCTGTTCCACATTGGTAGTTAATACACCAACAAGCTATCCTATAAGAATAAACATAGGAGAAAAATGTATTTCTCTACGGGAATTGTCACAATAAGCCATGTGATTGTGTCCTCTTCTGGCAGGAAGCAGTTTTAAAAAACTCTTCGTCTCTTGGGGATATGAGATAAGAGGCAGCCAGGTATTAACACTCCTTTGGATGCGAAATATGGTCTGAAAAGCAGCAAAGAACAAAAAAAGGTAAAAAAAGCATTGCCAATCCGATATTATTGCGTTTCTTTGTTGCGGAATAGCGATATACTATTTATTTAGATTTCCATTGCATGGTTTTTACTCCGTTTTTTATCAGAACGCTTTTGTAAACTCTCTGTTATTGTAATCCTTTTATTATTATAATCACTATTCGTAGAGAGTTTTATTCAATTTATTTATTTTACATTTTCATTATGAACATTTACGTAGGAAACCTTAACTACAGAGTTAGGGAATCAGACCTGCAAAAGGTCATGGAAGAATACGGTACGGTAACCGGAGTTAAATTCATCAAGGATCGCGAAACTGGACGCTTCAGAGGCATCGCATTCGTCGAAATGGAAGATTCTGCCGCTGCTGCCAAAGCTATCGAAGAACTTGACGGCGCCGAATACTTCGGACGCAACATGGTAGTCAAAGAAGCAAGACCTCCGAAATATTAATTCACTATTCCCGATACCGGGAAGTTTAAGGAGATATGATAAAGTTAAGGAGTTAAAGCCAATATTCTTACACATACATACCAAGAATATCGGATTTAACTCCTAACGAAACACGGTGATTACCTCTTAGCTATTTAAAAATCATTTCATAAAATCTTTGCGGCGAAGCACGAAACTGTTGCTCAGATATTTCTCACGTACAATCTTATTCTCTGCCAACTCTTCCGGCGTACCCTGAAACAGGATCTTGCCTTCGAATAGCAGATAGGCACGGTCCGTGATGCTCAGTGTCTCCTGCACATTATGGTCGGTAATCAGAATACCGATGTTCTTATCTTTCAGCTTCCACACAATCTGCTGGATATCTTCCACCGCAATCGGGTCGACACCGGCAAAAGGTTCGTCAAGCATAATGAACTTAGGGTCGATGGCAAGACAACGGGCAATCTCCGTACGGCGGCGCTCGCCTCCCGACAACTGGTTACCTTTGTTCTTGCGCACTTTCTGTAGACGGAATTCCGCAATCAGACTTTCCAACTTATCTTTCTGATACTCCAAGGGTCTGTCCGTCATTTCCAATACGGAAGCAATGTTGTCTTCCACGCTCATCTGACGGAATACGGAAGCCTCCTGTGCCAAATAACCAATACCTGTCTGTGCGCGCTTATACACCGGATACTTCGTAATGTCCAAATCGTCCAAGAAGATACGCCCCTCGTTAGGCGTGATCAATCCTACAGTCATATAGAATGAAGTCGTCTTGCCGGCACCGTTCGGCCCCAACAAACCTACAATCTCTCCCTGCTTCACATTGATGGAGACGTGGCTCACCACCGTACGTTTTCCATATTTTTTCACCAAATCTTCGGTGCGAAGCACCATTTTGCTCTCTTCCATATTCTTACAGCTTACGACCCTATTAGTCACACATTTTGCCGCAAATGTAGCAATTATCAACTGAAAATGGGCTATATTTGCACACAAAATAGTTAAGAGTCATGATAAAAGCACTTAAAACCGTCGGAAGATATATCCAGCTGATGGGACGCACTTTTGCCCGTCCGGAACGCATGCGCATGTTCTTCCACCAATATCTCAACGAGATAGGGCAACTTGGCGTGAACTCGATAGGTATTGTCCTGCTGATATCTTTCTTTATCGGCGCGGTCATTACCATACAGATCAAGCTGAACATCGAAAGCCCGTTCATGCCACGCTGGACAGTGGGCTACGTCACGCGCGAAATCATGTTGCTGGAATTTTCGTCCTCCATCATGTGTCTGATACTGGCGGGAAAGGTAGGTTCCAACATTGCCTCCGAGTTGGGTAGCATGCGGGTGACGCAGCAGATTGACGCCCTTGAGATCATGGGTATCAACTCCGCCAATTACCTGATACTTCCCAAGATTTTTGCCATGGTCACCACCATCCCGTTCTTGGTTACGTTCAGCATTTTCGCCGGAGTCATCGGCGCCTTCGCTGCCTGCTGGTTTGGCGGAATCATGTCGGCTGTAGATTTGGAATACGGCTTGCAATATATGTTTGTGGAATGGTTCATCTGGGGCGGCATCATCAAGTCATTGTTTTTCGCGTTCATCATCTCCAGCGTATCGGCCTTCTTCGGCTATACCGTTGAGGGAGGATCCATAGAGGTCGGCAAGGCATCCACGGACTCTGTGGTGTGTAGCAGCGTACTGATTCTATTTGCCGACTTAATATTAACTAAACTCTTAATGGGATGATTGAACTGAAAGGACTCTGGAAATCATTTGAAGGTAAAGATGTGTTAAAAGATATCAACACCACCTTCGAGAACGGAAAAACCAACCTCATCATCGGACAAAGCGGTTCGGGAAAGACGGTGCTCATGAAGTGCATTGTCGGATTGCTTACACCCGAACGGGGGGAATTGTTATACGATAATCGTAATTTTCTGGCTATGGGAAAGAAGGAAAAGAAGGCTTTGAGACGGGAAATGGGAATGATTTTCCAGAGCGCCGCCTTGTTCGACTCCATGACCGTGCTGGATAATGTCATGTTTCCGCTGAACATGTTCAGCAATGACACGTTGCGCGACCGCACACGGCGTGCCCTGTTCTGTCTGGACCGCGTGAACCTATCGAACGCGAAAGATAAATTCCCCGGCGAAATCAGTGGTGGAATGCAGAAGCGCGTTGCCATAGCTCGTGCCATAGCCCTCAATCCCCAATACCTGTTCTGCGACGAACCCAACTCCGGTCTCGACCCGAAGACGTCACTCGTCATTGATGAACTGGTGCGCGACATCACCCATGAATACAACATGACGACCCTTATCAATACCCACGACATGAATTCCGTAATGGGCATCGGAGAGAAAATCATCTATATCTACGACGGACACAAAGAGTGGGAGGGCAGTAAAGATGATATCTTCACCTCCAGCAACCAGAAACTGAACGAT
This sequence comes from uncultured Bacteroides sp., assembly GCF_910585845.1. GTDB lineage: Bacteria > Bacteroidota > Bacteroidia > Bacteroidales > Bacteroidaceae > Bacteroides. The sequence continues at coordinate 37,020 of NZ_CAJUHF010000026.1, forward strand.
TTCATCTTTGCCTCAGATCTGTTCCGCAAGGTAAAAGAAGTGGAAGTACAGAATATCGAAGGATGATGAACCGAAAGCATCGGTCCGACGTAGCTGCATATAGCAGACCATGGAGCATACTATTACTAAAGAAGGTGTGTCATAATGCCCGAATTGAAAGAATCACCCCTGCCACAAATAGCTGTGGCAGGAGTGATTTTCTTAAAAAAGGCGTTTTGATACACCTTCTTTCCCTCATAAAACCAGTTAATAGAATCTACATATATCTTCACGACATACTTTGATTGTCTTGTAGGAAATGTGTCAAAAAAACATTTACGACACACCTTCACTATTTCAATTACGGGAACAAAGATAGGGAAAATTAGATAATAAAAAATCACGGTAAACCGTTACCATTTAGAATATTCACAACTCAATCCAATTTTATCCATCCTTGAGAAACCGCCTTGACTACCATGTCTATAGCATTTTTCGCCTCAAACTTACTAATCAGCCTTTTGCGAAATGTTTCCACAGTATTTTCCGATATTTTCAGTAGAAGCGCAATTTCATGGGTATTCATCCCCTTTGCCACTGCTTCCAGCACATCGCGTTCGCGCCGTGTCGGGATATCCTTCGACTGCATACCCACCATCCCCAAACTCAGTTTATGGGCTATGAAAGCGAATCGGGAACAGGTATAACTCTCTCCACGAAGCACGTTGCGGACCGCCGCAACCAATTCTGTAGTAGCCGACGTTTTCAAGACAATGACATTAACTCCATATTGCGCCAAGCGGTTGATCATCCAAATCTCTTCGTGCATCGTAATCACCACAATACGCGCCAACTCATTCAACTCGCGGATTCGCGCAATCAGATCAAAACCGGATATTTCAGGAATACTGATATCCATTATATATGCATCATAGTCCCGCTTCTCTATCAACTCCATAGCCTTCTTGCCGGAAGTCACCGCATCCGCCACTACCGCCTCCGGCATTTTATTCACCACCTCACAGATACCCTCCAACACCAGGCTATGATCGTCTACTACCAATAATTCTGCCTTTACTTTCTTCTCCATCGTTCGACTAGATTAACACGCTTACCTTCAACCGGGTTCCTCTTCCCGGAGCGGAAGCCAATTCAACTTCAGCACCAATTGTCTCAGCTCGCTGCCGGATGGTCTGCAATCCTATTCCATTGGTTTTCTTGTTCATTTCAAATCCTTTGCCGTCATCCGACACGGATATGGAACAGCGATTGTCTTCCTCCAATGACAGTTCCACACTCAACCGGGCGTCGCTGCCGGCATGCTTCAACGCATTGCTCACCGCCTCCTGAACGATACGGTAGCATTCAAAACCTATGAACTTAGGCACACGGTTCCAGTCGACTCCCTCCGTAGAGTGATATTCCGCACGCATCTTGTCCGGCAAGGAGAGATGTAGCACATAGTCAGCCAACATTTCGTCAAGCGTGGCATACTGGAAGACAGGCGGCATCAATTCATGTGAGAGTGTCCGCACCCTTTCGCGGGTATTGTCGAGCAGATCCAGCTGCTCGTCCAGTTCCGTATTTGTCTCACTGGAAAGGGCACGTATGTTCATCTCAAGTGCAAGCAGACTGTTGCAGACATCATCGTGCAACTCCGTTGCCAGCCGTTCACGTTCACTCTCCAAACCATCAATGTACTTCCGTGTCAGGCGCAATTCTGTTTCTTTCTGAAGTTCAACGAACTGGCGCTCCTTCTCGCTTGCCGCACTTGCCAGCAGTGCTATCCTTGCTTTCTGCCGTTGGCGGGCATAAAGCAACCCCAACAGCAACATGATCAGCAACGAAATCACTGAACCTACCACGATGCGATGGCGCAGAATATAAGTCTCCCGCTCCAGTTGCTCCCGCTTCAGGGTCACAATCTCCAGTTCTTTCTCTTTCGTCTGGTACTTCACGGAGTATTCGGACAATTGTTCTGTCTGTTCTGTATGAAACACCGAGTCGCGCAAAGCATAAGCCTGAGTCAAATAGTCGTATGCCAAAGAGTAGTTACCCATTGACAAATAGCATTCAGACAGATGTTTATAATGGTCATAATCGCGCGTATCCTTATATCCGGCACGAAGCATGTCCGTCATCCTCCGGTAATAGGCACTCGCTTCCGAATAGTTTCCGTTGTCCTGCAACAAAGCAGCTTTTGCCTGATAGTATCGGAAACGTTCCGCATCAGTCTGCAACTCGTGTGCCAACTTATCCAACTTCTGCAAATATTGCATTGCCACATCCAAGTCTCCCTCCAAGCGGTATGCATTGACCAGATAATTGTAGGCATCACACAGAAACCGTTTGTCATTCACCTGCTCCAAAATAGGGATAGCCTTCAGCAATATGGTGATTCCTTCGGCACGCATCTCCTCCACCTTGACCTGAATAGCACCCTGATTGACGTAGCACGCTCCGATCCTTCGTTTGTTTCCGGTCTTCAAGGCATGTTCCACTGCCTTCCTCGAAAAACGAATGGCATCTTGCGGCCGGTTCCAGTCACAATAGGCAGTCGCTATGTTCCCATAGATGAAAGCGACCGCACTGTGATTTCCGCGTAATTCACACAGATGCAATGCCTGTTCAAAGTTGTATATGCAATTCTCCATGTCCTTCTTCCGCCGGTAAATCGTACCCAGCTGGTTTAGATTTTCAATCAGCATAGCCGTATCTTTATCTGCCGCAGAACGTTCGCTGGCACGAATCGTATAGACCAAAGCGGAATCTGTCTGTCCCTCGAAGAGGAACGAACTGGCATAATTGGTCAGCATTGTACGGCACACGTCTTCCATTCCCTGCAAATCCTGACCGGCATTCAACCCTTTACGGAAATAGTAGCGGGCGGAATCGTAACGGGCGTCCGTGTTGCAGTAATATCCCATATCGCAACATGCTTGGGTCACCTGCAACGGCAACTCTATCTCCTCAGCTAAAGCTATCGCTTTACGTTTCAACGCATATCCTTGCTCAAACTCTCCCTTGATGAAATACCCTTCACTTGCCCAGACATAGTATTCTACAAGCTGTTCCGGCATCCCGCTGCCAACGGCCAATTGATGGATGGAGTCTGCATAGAGCAACAACAGATCTGCATCCTCCTCTGTCTGATAGAGGTACTTACAGACTTCAACATAGCTATCCAAACTTTTATTGCGAGCGGCGTGTTGCCGCAGAGAGTGCAAATCTCCCCCATCCTCCGCCCATAGCACAGCTATGGAGAAGAACCAAAGAGCCACAAACAACCACCCTTGACGTTTCATCCGTTCTTTCTTTTTTAGTTATTATACAAAAATAGATAATATATCCATATAAACCTATTTTTCGTTTACATATTCCAGGAAAAAAAGAAAAAACCATCCGATTTATTATAAAATCAGATGGTTTCATTTCAATATTTCTAAGTCTAAACGTATTACTTCTGGCGGAGGTAAATATTAATCGGCGTTCCCGTCAAGTTCCACTTTTCGCGCATTTTGTTCTCCAGGAAACGCTTATACGGTTCTTTCACGTATTGTGGCAGATTGGCAAAATAAACGAAAGAAGGGATTTTGGTATTGGGCAACTGGGTAATATACTTTATCTTAATATATTTACCCTTGATGGAAGGAGGCGGATAGGCTTCTATCAGCGGAAGCATCTCTTCATTCAAACGGGCGGTAGATATACGTGTCATGCGGTTATTGTACACCTCGCGTGCCTCTTCCAATACCTTCAGGATACGTTGTTTCGTCAGAGCTGAAGCAAAAATAATAGGAAAATCGGTAAAGGGAGCAAAGCGGTTACGAATGGCATCTTCGAAAGTTTTCATTACTTTCACTGTCTTGTCTTGCACCAAATCCCACTTATTCACCACGACCACCAATCCTTTGGCATTCCTCTGTATCAAAGAGAAGATGTTCAGGTCCTGACTTTCAATACCACGCGTGGCATCCAGCATCAAAATACATACATCCGCATTTTCGATGGAACGGATAGAACGGATTACTGAATAATATTCCAAGTCTTCACTTACCTTGTTTTTCTTACGGATACCTGCCGTATCCACCAAGTAGAAATCAAACCCGAACTTATTGTAACGGGTATAAATGGAATCGCGCGTCGTACCGGCAATCTCTGTCACGATATTACGGTCTTCGCCAATAAAGGCATTCACGATGGAAGACTTACCGGCATTGGGACGTCCCACCACTGCAAAACGTGGAATATCCTCATCCAATATCTCATCTGTATCCTTTTTGAATGTACCCACTATCAGATCCATCATATCACCGGTTCCACTGCCGGTCATCGCTGAAATGCAATAAGGATCGCCCAATCCCAACTTATAAAATTCGGGAGCATTGTATTGCAACTCTCCGTTATCCGTCTTATTGGCTATCAGCAATACCGGCTTCTTGGCACGGCGCAAAATCGCAGCCACCTGCATGTCGAGGTCAGTCACCCCATTCATCACATCCACCACAAACAGAATGACATCCGCTTCTTCCACAGCCATCAATACCTGTTTGCGTATCTCTTCCTCGAATATATCATCGGAATTTACCACCCATCCGCCGGTGTCTACCACAGAGAACTCCCTTCCCAACCATTCGGACTTTCCATACTGGCGGTCACGCGTAGTTCCTGCTTCTTCGTTCACAATCGCCTGACGTGTCCGGGTCAAGCGGTTAAATAAGGTCGACTTCCCCACATTGGGACGTCCTACAATTGCAACTAAATTTCCCATAGTTTTCTCTCTTGTTTTTCACGACTGTCACAGTCGTATGAATATTCTTAATCCAGTTGATAACCAAAATTACGGAGTTCCTTGTCCGAGCTTCTCCAATCCTTATCCACCTTCACAAATGTCTCCAGGAAAATCGTTTTTCCAAAGAATTTCTCCAAATCACGGCGAGCTTCCGTAGCCACTTTCTTCAATGCCCTACCCTGCTTGCCGATGATAATCCCTTTCTGTGAATCACGCTCTACATAAATCACGGCATGGATATGTATTTTCTTAGCGTCTTCCTTAAACTGTTCCACCACTACCTCTACCGAATATGGAATCTCCTTGTCATAATACAACAGGATTTTCTCGCGAATAATCTCCGTAACAAAGAAACGGGCAGGCTTGTCCGTCCACTGGTCTTTGTCAAAATAAGGAGGCGAATCGGGCAACAACTCTTTCACCCGCTTCATCACATATTCCACATTAAACTTCATCGAAGCAGAAATAGGAATAATTTCTGCCGTAGGCAACAATTCTCTCCATGCTTCCACTATCGCCTCCAATTTCTCCTGATCGGACAAGTCGATCTTATTGATAAGCAATAGCACCGGCACATTCATTTTCGCCACCTTTTCGACAAACTCGCTATGCTTGTCGGGCGTCTCAACCACGTCTGTCACGTACAATAAAACATCTGCATCCGTCAACGCTGAAGTCGAAAAGTTCAGCATAGACTCCTGCAATTTGTATTGCGGTTTCAGCACTCCCGGAGTATCCGAAAACACAATCTGCATATCATCCGTATTATATATTCCCATAATACGATGACGGGTTGTCTGTGCCTTGAAAGTAGCAATCGAAATCCGTTCGCCTATCAAAGCATTCATCAACGTAGACTTGCCTACATTCGGATTCCCCACAATATTTACAAAACCTGCTTTATGCATCACATTCCATATTTTAGTTGAGACAAAAAAACGCATCGAAAATAGGATGCGTTTTTCTTATTTCTATAGTGTAACGTCAGTTACTGTTTCTTTCCATCATAACCCCACTTCATGTAAAGGGCTCCCCAAGTAAATCCCGCACCAAATGCCGTGAAGATCAGATTATCTCCTTTTTTCAATTTATCTTCGAAGTCCCACAAGCAAAGCGGAAGAGTACCTGCACTGGTGTTACCATAGCGCTCGATGTTGACCATCACTTTCTCACGAGGAACCTCCAGGCGATGAGCCACTGCGTCAATGATACGCAAGTTTGCCTGATGAGGAATAATCCAGTCGATATTGTCTTTGTTCAGGTGATTCCTTTCCGCGATAGCAGCACAAGCATCCGACATATTTGAAACAGCATATTTAAATACCGTACGGCCTTCCTGATAAATAAAGTGCATGTGATTGTCTACCGTGAAATAGGAAGGAGGGCATACAGAACCACCGGCTTTCATATGCAAGAAAGGTAATCCCTTACCGTCCGTTCTTAAGATAGAATCCATCACACCCACATCTTCCGTCGTGGGTTCCATCATCACCGCAGCCGCACCGTCACCGAATATCGGGCAAGTGGCACGCTCGGTATAGTCTACCATAGACGACATTTTATCAGCACCCACTAAAATTATTTTCTTATAATTTCCCGAACGAATAAAGTTTGCCCCGACTTCCAACAAATAGAGGAAACCGCTGCAGGCAGCCTGCAAATCAAAGGCAAAAGCATGCTTCAACCCCAACTTATCACATAAGATGGATGCTGTAGAAGGGAAATGATAATCAGGAGTAGTAGTAGCGACAACAATCAGATCAATATCATCAGGATCGGCACCAGTACGCTGCATCAACTGTTTAACGGCCTTACGCGCCATATACGAAGTACCTAATCCCTCTTCATTCAAAATTCGTCTTTCTTTTACTCCGATACGAGTCATAATCCATTCATCATTGGTATCTACCATCCTTGATATCTCGTCGTTTGTCAAGATATACTCAGGTACATATCCACCGACTCCTGTAATTACTGCATTTATTTTTTCCATTAATCCTGCTTAAATTAACAAATACCTAAACAACGATTGTCTAAAAAGGTTTACCGGTTCACCCTCATAAATCTTTTTAGACAACCGACATTCAGGTATATTCTTTATCAGGCTGCAAATCAAACAGCAGCTTCTTTTTCAATAGCAAGCTTGCCTCTGTAATATCCGCAAGCACCACATACAGTGTGGTATACATGCCACTCGCCACAGTTCGGGCAAATAGCCAAAGTAGGAGCTACTGCCTTATCATGAGTTCTTCTCTTTGCAGTTCTTGTTTTAGACTGTCTTCTCTTAGGATGTGCCATTTTTCTTAATCTTTAATTGTTATCTAATATTTTCTTTAATTCATTCCAACGCGGATCAATCGGCGTTTCTTCCTCACCCATATCAGGCAACGTATTGTCTTCTCCCATGAACATTTCATCTTCCGCATCCTCATCACCTGCCTTCGTACGCAGATGCTTATGCAACTTACCACTCATTGCCTTATTGCATTTTCCAGGAGCATGCACATGCTTCATCGGAATAGCCAATGCTATGAACTCATACATGAACCATGCCACATTGATTTCCCCTTCTTCTTCCGGAATCACAATGAGGTTATCACCCTCTTCCGCATATTCATGACCGAACTTCACCAACAACTTATCAGTAGAACTAACCGGTTGCTCCATGTCATCCAAACAACGGTCGCACGGTACCCATACCATACCATCCGTTTGGAAACTCAATTCGAAAGCACGAGATGTTTTCTTTACAACCAATGTAACATTGACTTTACCCTTCTGTACTTCCGGTCCATCAATGTTAACGAAGAAAAGATTATCCAAGACAAACTCATATTTACAAGAGTCTGCTTGCATACCTTTCAAGTCTATTTTGTATTTATCAAACTTTCCCAAAGCTTCTTTCATTTATTCGGGCGACAAAGATACAAATAATTATCCTCATTATGTATAAATTAGCAACGAAATATTTATTTTTTAAGCTCTATTCTGAATATAGTTCCTTTATTTATCTCCGATTGCTTCACAAATATACGTCCGGAATGATAGTCAACCACAATCCGGCGTGCCAATGACAAGCCTAGTCCCCACCCTCTCTTTTTAGTCGTATAACCCGGTGCAAAAACAGTTTCAAAATTGCGCCGATCGATGCCCTTACCCGTATCAGCCACATCAATGTAGCAGTATTTCGAGGTTTCTTGCACCGAAATAATCAAGGTGCCTACTCCGCCCATTGCATCAATAGCATTCTTGCAAAGGTTCTCTATCACCCATTCAAACAAAGCTGCATTCAACCGCAACATCGGATATTCGTCCGGCAAACGGGTTATGATCTTTACCTTATCCGAGGTACGGTGCCCCATATAATCCGTCACTTTCTCCAATAGCAACTTAATATCTACACTTTCCAATTCAGGGATGGAACCTATTTTAGAAAAACGGTTGGCAATCACCTGCAGACGCTCCACGTCTTCCGCCATTGCCGGCAGAAGGTCATCCAACGGATATTTCGACTTCAACAGTTCCGTCCAAGCCATGAGTGAAGAGATGGGAGTGCCCAATTGATGAGCCGTTTCTTTCGAAAGCCCGACCCATACTTTATTCTGTTCCACCTTTTTGGAACTCAACAAAGCGAATATGGCAACTAAGACAAAAATGAGTACCACAGCCAATTGTATATAAGGATAGACTGCAAGACGAGTCAGAAGCAAGGAAGGTCCATAGTACACATTCAGATAATCACCATTATCACCGTCACCCAAATCAATCCGAATGCAATGGCGTTCACTACCAAAGTGGCTTAAATTCTCTTTCAGGACGGCAAGTGTATCAGAAGAGGTAAACCTTATGTTCCGATAAGTTTGTATTTCATCAGCCTGATTGGCCACGATCACCGGAATGGTATGATTAGCATTCAGCACTTTCAGAACCATAGTCAGATCAGTATTCTCATCTGCCGTTTGCAAATTCTTCATGGCTTCTGCCCATAGTTCCATACGCCCCCGCTCTTCGTTAAACAGATCGTTAATAAGAGTGTGGGAAACGCAAAGGGAAGCAATGGCTATTAATATGGCAGCCAATACTAACCAAAATTTAATCAGACCAGGTTTCTTCATAATCTACATATTGATAAGACCTTCTTGAACTGCGACGAATTATATATAGTTTATCTATTCTCTTTCCATTATCAATTATTAAATTCCTAAAAGAAATTGAAGTATCTTTCCATTGTCAATAGACAATATATCGAA
>NZ_CAJUHF010000027.1 GCF_910585845.1 uncultured Bacteroides sp.
TCGCTATATGTGTATCAATCAGATACGGAATAATTGATTATCCGTTACAAAGATAAACAAGCTTTTAGACTTAGACCAATAAAAATAATTCATTATAGGTGGTCATTTGTTTCAAATCTTGTTAGTAGCCTGTCAGTGTCTGCCCAGAGTAGCAAAAATCGACGCATCCAACGGAGTTTAAGGCGTAATCAGAACATTTGGGTAATAGTCATCAAACCGGACTATGTGATGTCACTCGCGCGTACCTATATATAATAAGGTATAGAATCTTATCCGTTACAGTGCGGATGCGGCTTCATCCGGTCTCTCTTCGTAAATTGAAGTAAATTTAAACAGGCTCTCAAGTAAAACGACTTATCATTCTCCATGAATAGAGGTGTAAAGTGAAGAAAATCTTAGGATTATATTTCATGTGTTGCATAACATAGTTTAGTAACACTGTCGATTAATTGCTTTTCTTTTGATAAATTTATAATTTGCGCCTCACTAAAATTAAGGGCACGTGCAAGCGTGCTGATTTATTCATTTTAAATCTTATATATCATGAAAGTATATCAGACGAATGAAATTAAGAACATTGCCCTGTTAGGCAATGACGGCTCAGGTAAGACCACTCTCACGGAAGCGTTGCTTTATGAGAGTGGCATTATAAAACGTCGCGGCAGAATTACTGCCAAGAATACGGTTAGTGATTACTTCCCCGTAGAGCAGGAATATGGTTATTCGGTTTTCTCCACCGTGTTTCATGTGGAATGGAACGGTAAAAAGCTGAACATCATCGACTGCCCGGGTAGTGACGATTTTGTGGGAGCCGCCATGACGGCGCTTAACGTTACTGATACTGCGATATTACTTCTGAACGGACAATACGGTCCGGAAGTTGGCACTCAAAACCACTTCCGGTATACAGAGAAGTTGGGCAAACCGGTCATCTTCCTTGTGAATCAGCTTGACCACGAAAAGTGTGATTACGACATGGTATTGGAGCAGTTGAAGTCCGCATACGGTTCGAAGGTAGTACCCGTGCAATACCCGTTGGCTACCGGACCGAACTTCAATTCGTTGATTGATGTACTTCTGATGAAAAAATATTCGTGGGGACCCGAAGGCGGTGCACCCACTATCGAAGATGTTCCCGCAGAGGAGATGGAGAAAGCCACCGAGTTGCATAAAGCATTGGTGGAAGCTGCTGCCGAACACGACGAAACCCTGATGGAGAAGTTCTTCGAGCAAGACTCCCTGACGGAAGACGAGATGCGCGAGGGTATTCGCAAAGGATTGGCTTCACGCGGCATGTTCCCCGTGTTCTGCGTATGCGCAGGCAAGGATATGGGTGTGCGCCGTCTGATGGAGTTCTTGGGCAACGTCGTTCCTTTCGTGGACGAGATGCCGCCGGTGCATAACACCCGCGGTGAGGTAGTAGACCCGAATCCCGACGGACCTACTTCGCTTTACTTCTTCAAGACAGCCGTAGAGCCTCATATCGGTGATGTACAATATTTTAAGGTGATGAGCGGAAAGGTGCACGAAGGCGACGACTTTGCGAATGCCGACCGTGGCTCGAAAGAACGCATTGCCCAGATATATGCCTGTGCAGGTGCTAACCGCATTAAGGTGGAAGAAATGGTGGCAGGTGATATTGGCTGTACCGTCAAGTTGAAAGACGTGCATACAGGTAATACCCTGAACGGCAAAGGTGCCGAACATCGCTTCAACTTCATTAAATATCCGAACTCCAAATATTCCCGCGCTATCAAGCCGCTGAACGAAGCCGATACGGAGAAGATGATGGTTGTGCTCAACCGCATGCGCGAGGAAGACCCGACATGGGTAGTGGAGCAGTCCAAAGAGTTGCGCCAGACCATCGTCCACGGACAAGGTGAATTCCACCTGCGTACACTGAAGTGGCGTCTGGAAAATAATGAGAAACTGCAAATCAAGTTCGAGGAGCCGCGAATTCCTTATCGTGAAACGATTACGAAGGCTGCGCGTGCCGACTATCGCCATAAGAAGCAGTCGGGTGGTGCGGGTCAGTTCGGTGAGGTGCATCTCATCGTAGAGTCCTACTATGAAGGCATGCCGTTGCCCGATACCTACAAGTTCGGTGGTCAGGAATTTAAGGTCAATGTGAAAGGTACCGAAGAGATCCCCTTGGAATGGGGTGGCAAGTTGGTATTCATCAACAGCATTGTGGGCGGTTCGATTGATGCCCGTTTCATGCCTGCCATCCTGAAGGGTATCATGTCCCGCATGGAACAAGGCCCGCTGACAGGCTCGTATGCCCGTGATGTGCGTGTGATAGTGTATGACGGCAAGATGCATCCCGTAGACTCCAATGAAATCTCTTTCATGCTGGCAGGACGCAACGCATTCAGCGAAGCATTCAAGAACGCCGGACCAAAAATTCTGGAACCGATATACGATGTAGAAGTTTTCGTGCCATCCGATAGAATGGGCGATGTGATGAGCGACTTGCAAGGACGTCGCGCCATGATTATGGGTATGAGCAGCGAAGCCGGTTATGAAAAACTGATTGCCAAAGTGCCTTTGAAGGAAATGTCGTCCTACTCCACAGCATTGAGTTCCCTGACGGGCGGACGCGCCTCGTTCATCATGAAGTTTGCCAGCTACGAACTTGTTCCCAGCGACGTACAAGACAAACTCATCAAAGAGTTTGAAGCCAAGCAAACCGAAGAATAAGATAGTTCACTTTGTCTGTTTTTATAATTTGTTAAAGCCGTTTCTCTCTCGAAATGAGGGGGAAATGGCTTTTTTATTAACAGTGGTTAAGAATGATGGCAAATGTGAATGCGGATATTTAATTTTTTATTAATTTTGCAAACCAAAGCCGTTCGGTTTTGTTATAATGCTTGTAATGCGACTTGAAAACAGCTTTCGGTTAATTTACGAGAACTCGCGGTTAAATCAGGTTAATAGGTTAGGAATGTTAATTAGTGAGTGTTAATTTTGTGACTATGAAAAAGTCAACTATATGGATATTAGGCATCGTTATGGGACTATCTTTCCTCAGTCTGCTGTATCTGCAAATCAGCTACATTGAGAAGATGGTGAAGATGCGTAACGAGCAATTTGATGAAGGTGTCAAGCGTGGGCTGATGGCCGCTTCGAAGGAAGTAGAATCCGAAGAAGTCGCGCGTTGGTTGCGTGAGGATATCTCCGAAACGGAAAAGAAGGCTTGGGAACAGGGCAAGTCGGTGGTGCATATCGAACAGTTTACAGCCACATCGCCCGATGGCTCCAAGTATCCGGTGATGGAGTTGCGGACGATAACCAACACGCATACTGAGTTGCCCCGTGTGATGATTTCGCGCAAGCATGGGGTCAAGACGATACCTCAGACAGCCCGCTCGATGGCGGACTTGGTGAGAAACCGCTATCTGTATCAACGCACCTTGCTGGATGAGGTGGCCCTGCAGATGGTGTATAAGGCAAGCAATAAGCCGCTTGAAGAACGCGTGAACTTCAAGAACCTGGACCAGCATCTGAAGTCGGGGTTGGTGGATAATGGTATCGATTTGAAGTATCACTTCAAGGTGATTGATCGCGATGGACGCGAGGTGTACCGCTGTGCGGATTATGTGGACGAAGGAAGCGAGAACTCTTATACCCAACCCTTGTTTCTGAACGATCCTCCGGCACGTATGAGTATGGTGAAGATACACTTCCCAGGTAAAAGGGATTATATTTTCGATTCGGTCAGTTTCATGATACCGTCGATGATATTCACCTTTGTATTGCTGATCACATTCATCTTTACGATTTATATCGTATTCCGCCAGAAGAAGTTGACGGAGATGAAGAATGACTTCATAAACAACATGACACACGAGTTTAAGACACCGATATCAACGATTTCGTTGGCCGCACAGATGCTGAAGGACCCGGCGGTGGGTAAGTCGCCAGCCATGTTCCAGCATATATCGACGGTGATTAACGATGAAACCAAGCGATTGAGGTTCCAGGTAGAGAAAGTGTTGCAGATGTCTATGTTCGACAGGCAACGGGCCACGCTGAAAATGAAAGAGCTGGATGCCAACGAACTGATTACGGGTGTTATCAACACGTTTGCCCTGAAAGTGGAGCGTTATAACGGCAACATCGAATCGGAACTGAACGCGACAGACCCGATTGTCTTTGCAGATGAGATGCATCTCACGAATGTGATATTCAATCTGATGGACAATGCGGTGAAGTATAAGAGGCCGGATTTGGATCTGGAACTGAAAGTGAAAACCTGGAACGAACCGGGCAAGCTGATGATCTCTATCCAGGACAACGGCATCGGCATTAAGAAAGAAAACTTGAAAAAGATATTCGAGAAGTTCTATCGCGTGCATACAGGTAATCTGCACGACGTCAAAGGATTCGGACTGGGACTTTCGTACGTGAAGAAGATCATCACGGACCATAAAGGAACCATCCGCGCCGAAAGTGAACTGAATGTGGGAACTAAATTTATTATAGCATTACCTTTACTTAAAAAATAATGATATGGACGAGAAATTGCGTATTTTATTGTGCGAAGATGATGAGAATCTTGGCATGCTTTTAAGAGAATATTTACAGGCAAAAGGTTATTCTGCCGAGTTATATCCTGATGGGGAAGCCGGTTACAAGGCTTTTCTGAAGAACAAATATGATTTGTGTGTATTTGATGTGATGATGCCGAAGAAAGACGGTTTCACGCTGGCACAGGAAGTGCGTGCCGCCAATGCTGAAATTCCTATTATCTTCTTGACGGCAAAGACGCTGAAAGATGATATTCTGGAAGGTTTCAAAATTGGTGCGGATGATTACATCACCAAGCCGTTCAGCATGGAAGAGCTGACCTTCAGAATTGAGGCCATCCTGAGACGTGTGCGTGGCAAGAAGAATAAGGAGAGCAATATCTATAAGATCGGTATGTTTACTTTCGACACGCAGAAACAGATTCTTTCTACGCCTGAAAAGCAAACGAAGCTGACTACCAAAGAGTCTGAATTGCTGGGATTGCTTTGTGCTCATGCCAACGAAATCCTGCAACGCGACTTTGCCCTGAAAACGATTTGGATTGATGACAATTATTTCAATGCCCGCAGTATGGATGTGTATATCACCAAACTGCGCAAGCACCTGAAAGAAGATCCTTCTATTGAGATCATCAACATCCACGGAAAAGGGTATAAACTGATCACGCCGGAACCGGAGTCTTGATAAGCTCCGGACAATCATTCCGCTGGAATAAAGAATAAAAAAGGCGGTCGTTATTGCAACGACCGCCTTTTTTATTCTTTTTCCGATATTAGTCTGCTATCTTTTTGTTGATGACAATGTATGAGATCAATCCCACTACCATCAGAACTGCTGAAGTTCCTAAGATGGCGTTGTCGTTAACATTACCGGTGAAAGAACATACAACCAGAATTATTGCTCCTACCAAGACTAATATCAAGCCCAGATTTTTTAATAAACCTTTCATGCGTGTGTATTTTAATTAGATTATTGTATTCTTGTCACAAAGAAAAGCATAATTCTTTAACAAGCGAAATTATTTTTGAAAAAAAACTCTATTTTAATGAAGAATGGGGAAATATAGGAGCAAAAGTATGGCTGTATTTCCTCTCTTTTGCTTAAATTTCTGCCTTCATCCTGTTTCCGTTTTCTCGGTTGCTTCTATTGTTTTAGTCTTTTGTATTAACGAATATCTTTCTCAGCACCTCCTGACTGATATCCAACTCTTCCGCAGTGACGCCGTACAGTGCCTCTTGCAGGGTTTGGTTGGCAAGGCCGCGTGCGCGTTCTTCCAATTCTTTCCCGTCTTTGGTAAGATGGATCAGGTTGGTGCGTCGGTCTCTTTTGTCGGAGATGCGGACGACTAAGTGCTGGCGTTCCATATTGTCGATGAGTCGTGTCATGCTGGGTTTGTCCTTGAAGGTTGCATTACACAACTCTTGTTGCGTCACACCGTCCTTTTCCCACAGAAAGATGAGTACCGTCCACTGCTCCGGAGTAATCTCCAAACCATTTAGGCGGAAGTTGCGGGACAGTTTCCGGTTGATGGCAGCAGACACTTTACCATTCAGTATGGCAAAAATCAATCGGATATCAAAGTTAAATTGCTCTATCATGAAATTATTGTTTAAACAACCTTGCAAAGGTAAGTCTCTTCCGCGATAAATCCTATCCCCACACACAAAAAAACATTAAATGTTTGTGGAACAAAATAAAATTCCTACCTTTGCACCGCAAAATTTTAAACGAATTATTAATTCATTAATTAAACAAGTATGAATCAATACGAAACCGTTTTCATTTTAACTCCCGTTTTGTCTGATGTACAGATGAAGGAAGCGGTAGAGAAATTCAAAGGCATTCTGACTGCAGAAGGTGCCGAGATCGTAAATGAAGAAAACTGGGGACTGAAGAAACTGGCTTATCCTATCCAGAAAAAGTCTACAGGTTTCTATCAGCTGATTGAGTTCAATGCAGAACCGACTGTAATTGAGAAGTTAGAAGTAAACTTCCGTCGTGACGAGCGCGTTATCCGTTTCTTGACTTTCAAGCAAGACAAGTACGCTGCTGAATATGCTGCGAAGAGAAGAAGTGTTAAATCAACTAAAAAGGAGGATTAATCATGGCACAACAAGTTCAATCAGAAATCAGATATTTAACTCCGCCCTCAGTGGACGTTAAGAAGAAAAAATACTGCCGTTTCAAAAAGAGTGGTATTAAGTACATTGATTATAAGGATCCCGAATTCTTGAAGAAATTCTTGAATGAGCAGGGTAAGATCCTTCCGCGTCGCATCACTGGTACTTCTTTGAAGTTCCAACGTCGTGTAGCTCAAGCTGTGAAGAGAGCCCGTCACTTGGCTTTATTGCCCTATGTAACTGACATGATGAAATAAATAAGGAGGAGGACAGTATGGAAATTATATTGAAAGAAGACGTAGTAAATTTAGGTTATAAGAATGATATCGTAACCGTTAAGTCTGGCTATGGCCGTAACTACCTCATCCCGACAGGTAAAGCTGTGATTGCTTCTCCTGCTGCAAAGAAAATGTTGGCTGAAGACTTGAAGCAACGCGCTCACAAGTTGGAGAAGATCAAGAAGGATGCAGAAGAATTGGCTGCTAAGTTGGAGGGTGTATCTTTGAAGATCGCTACTAAAGTTAGCTCTACGGGTACTATCTTCGGCTCAGTTGGCAATATTCAGATTGCAGAAGAACTGGCTAAGTTGGGTCATGAAATTGACCGTAAGATCATCGTTGTAAAAGACGCTGTGAAGGAAGTTGGTCAGTACAAAGCTGTCGTAAAATTGCATAAAGAAGTTTCAGTTGAAATACCTTTCGAGGTTGTAGCTGAGGCAGAGTAATTTATTGTTAATTTCACAAGAAAGTCCGGTTTTCGAAAGGAAACCGGACTTTTTTTGTTTGTACTGCTGTTGACTGTGTCCGCTACGGGATGGGGGATTGTATTGAAGCGGACTATGATATTTGCTTCACAAGACTGATAATTTCATCTCGTGAAACGAATAATTTCATCCCGTGAGACGAAAAAATCCGTTTCATGAGATGATTTTTTTCGTCTTGCGAGACGATTTTATTTGCTCCGTGAGACGAAAAAGAACATTGGGAGGGAGGAAGAGTGGATATGACAGGGTATAAAAAAAGTCTGTCCGCGCTTTGTGCGCGTCAGACTTTCAATTCTCTCTAATGATGTGCAGAATTGGATTATTCAGCTACAACTGCTGCGCTATCAACTGCCAAAGAATCGTTTGCTTCAGCTACAACTGCGCTGTCAGCCGGAGCTACTACTTCTTCTTCTACAGTTACTTCTGTTTCTGTTGCAGCTGCTTGGTCAGCGTTAGCTGCTTTGTTACCACAAGATGCGAAAGATACTGCTACGATAGCTGCAGCCATCAAAACTAATTTTTTCATTTTCTTTGCTTTTAAAAAACGTAATACAATCAATTGCTTTATTAAAACGATGCAAAGGTATGTACTTTTTTAATACGTTGTTCTCCAAACACTAACTTTTTTTTATACTTTTTTTTGAACTCGGCTTTTTTCTTATGTTCTACAGCATACTAATCTTCTGCAATACTGTTATATAAGTATCGTTTGATGCTGCGTTTAGGGGTCTTTTCGAATTCGGTCGGATAAAGCTGGATCTGGCTTACCCTTTCATAATTGGCTACACTGCTATTTAGGTTCTTCAGATTTTCGTCCATGATGGTTTTGATATTTTCCGGTTGGTTCAGCCCAAGCGAATCCAGTGCCTCATAGTCGGCATAGACTAAGGCTATCAGTCGCTTGTTCCGTTCGATGACAAGGCTTTCTATCACGAACGGCAGATTGTTGAGACGGGCTTCTATCTCTTCGGGGAAGATATTCTGACCGTTGGAACTCAATATCATGGTTTTGTTACGACCACGGATATAGAGGTTGTTGTCTTTGTCCAGTTTCCCTAAATCGCCGGTGCGCAACCAGCCATCTTCGGTGAAGGCTTCTTTGGTGGCTTCGGGATTTTTGTAGTAGCCCACCATGACATTCTCGCCTCTCACCTGTATCTCGCCGATTTCCGCTTCCGGATTCTCCTTGTAGATGCGTGCTTCCATGATGTCGAGTATGCGGCCGGAGGAAGTCGTCACAAACTCATTCCACGGGGCATAGCTGATAAGAGGGGCGCATTCCGTCATACCGTAGCCGATGGTGAATGGGAACTTGATGCGATGGAAGAATTCTTCCACTTCCGGATTCATGGCAGCACCACCGATAATGACTTCCTTGAAACGTCCGCCCAAGGCATCGATCAGCTTTTTGCGGATTTGTCCGTATATCTGTCCGTCGAGCAATGGGATGCTGAGCGCCCATTTCATAGCTTTCTTGTTGATGATGGGCTGGATGATGTTCTTGTATATCTTCTCGATGACAAGGGGTACGGTGATAATCAGACTGGGCTTCACCTCTTCGAACGCCTTCATCAGAATCTTGGGAGAAGGCGCCTTGCCTAACAGGGTGACATGAGTACCTACGGCAGTGGCTGTCAGGAAATCGAAAGCACAACCGTAAGCATGCGCCAATGGTAGGAAAGAGAGCACCTTGTCTCCTTTCTTCAACAGTCCGGTACGGATGCCGAAGGTGACATTTCCTGCAAGGTTGTTTCCCGTCAGCATGACACCTTTGCTGAAACCTGTAGTACCCGAAGTGTAATTCAGCAGCATTACTTTGTCATTGGACAGGGTGGTGTATTCGATATCTTCCCGGCGGAAATCTTTCGGATAGTTTTCATGCATCTCCTCATCTATATGTTTCAGGAAACGGTTGATGGTTTCCCCGTCGCGTTGGTGCAGGCAGCGGAAATCGGTGAGGGAAAACACGGCACGCAGTCCGGAGAGACGTTCTTCTTCCAATTGCTCCCAGATGGAATCGCTGGTGAAGAGGAATACGGATTCGGAGTGGTTGACAATATGGTGTACGTCGTTTGGGTTGAAATCTTGGAGTATAGGGACTACGATGGCACCATACGTGACTGTGGTCATGTAGGCAATGCACCAGCGGGAGTTATTCTTGCCTATGACGGCTATTTTGTCGCCGCGGCGCAGGCTGCAGTGTTTGAATAACAGATGTAACTTGGCGATTTCTTGCGCCACTTGACCGTAGGTGTAACTTTCATCTTCACCATAATCGGTGTAGCAGGGAAGGTCCCAATTTTCACGGAAACTCTGCTCGTAGAGTTTGATAAAGTTCTCTTGTATCATTGCACGAATGTTGATGAATTCCGCAAAAATAGGAAAAATATAAGAATTATATGTAACTTTGTTCCCGAAAATGTATTTTAGATAGTATGATTGATACCACTGTATTTCAAGATAAGACAGCAGTTTACTATACATTGGGATGTAAGCTGAATTTCTCCGAAACCTCTACGATTGGCAAGATACTGCGTGAAGCGGGCGTGCGTACGGCACGGAAAGGGGAGAAAGCGGACATTTGTGTAGTGAATACCTGTTCGGTGACGGAGGTTGCGGACAAGAAGTGTCGCCAGGCCATCCACCGTCTGGTGAAGCAGCATCCGGGAGCTTTCGTTGTGGTGACTGGTTGCTATGCCCAACTGAAACCCGATGCTGTGGCAAAGATAGAGGGAGTGGACGTGGTGCTCGGTGCGGAACAGAAGAAAGACTTGTTGCAATACCTGGGCGACTTGCAGAAGCGTGAGTCGGGAGAAGCCTATACTTCGGCGCTGAAAGACATTCATTCGTTTGCACCCTCCTGTTCGTGCGGCGACCGTACCCGATACTTCCTGAAGGTGCAGGACGGTTGCGACTACTTCTGTTCTTATTGCACGATTCCCTTTGCTCGTGGGCGGAGCCGTAACGGTACGGTGGCTTCGATGGTGGAGCAGGCACGTCAGGTGGCGGCAGAGGGTGGTAAGGAGATTGTATTGACCGGTGTCAATATCGGCGATTTCGGAAAGAGTACCGGAGAGAGTTTCTTCGACCTGGTGAGAGCACTGGATGAAGTGGAAGGAATAGAGCGTTATCGCATCTCTTCGATAGAACCGAATCTGCTGACCGATGAAATCATCGAGTTCGTGGCACGCTCGCGCAGCTTCATGCCCCACTTCCATATCCCGTTGCAGTCAGGTAGCGACGAAGTGCTGAAACTGATGCGCCGCCGTTACGATACGGCGCTTTTTGCCGCTAAGGTGCGGAAGGTGAAAGAGGTGATGCCCGATGCCTTTATCGGTGTAGACGTCATCGTGGGTACGCGTGGCGAAACGGATGAATACTTCGGGCAGGCATACGAGTTTATCCGTGGGTTGGACGTCACCCAACTGCATGTCTTCAGCTATTCCGAACGTCCGGGCACGCAGGCTTTGAAGATAGATCATGTGGTGTCTCCTGAAGAGAAACATCGTCGTAGCCAGTGCCTGCTGAAACTTTCGGACGAGAAGACACATGCGTTCTATGCCCGCCACGTCGGACAGACGATGCCAGTATTGCTAGAACACTCCAAGCCGGGCATGCCTATGCATGGTTTCACCCCCAACTATATCCGGGTTGAGCTTCCGCGTCGCAACGAACTGGATAACTGTGTACGTTCCGTTCGCTTGGGTGATTTTAATGAAGATGGGACGGCTCTGCTCGGGACTCTTTTATGATCTGGCAGGAATTCTTATATAAATCAGGAATCCTTATATAATAGGTATAAGAAGTATGAAATCAAAACTTATCTATTGGCTGACCTACGCGGGCATGTGGTTCGTGGCTTTGCTTCCTTTTCGGGCACTTTATATCTTGTCCGACGGGCTTTGCTTCCTGATGCGCCACGTCGTGCATTATCGTCGGAAGGTAGTCCGCAGGAATCTGAGCAACTCTTTTCCCGAGAAGTCGCAGGACGAACTGCGCCGGATTGAGCGCAAGTTCTACCACTACATCTGCGATTACATGGTGGAAGAGGTCAAGATGATGCGTATGTCGTTCGAAGACCTTTCCCGTCGTATGGAGTATGGGAATACGGAAGAGTATCTGGCAATGATCGAGAAACATGGGGGCATCGTCATACTCATTCCTCATTATGCCGACTTTGAGTGGCTGACGGGTATGGGGGCAATCATGAACCCCGGAGATATCCCGGTGCAAGTATATAAACCGCTACGGAATAAATATCTCGACGAGATGTTCAAGCTTATCCGTTCGCGTCACGGTGGTTACAACGTACCGAAACATTCTACTGCCCGCGAAGTAATCAGATTGCGTCGTGACGGCAAGCGGGTAGCGATAGGGCTGATCACCGACCAGTCTCCCAACCTTAGCGAAGCACACTACTGGACCACTTTCCTGAATCAGGACACGGTCTTCATGGATGGCGGCGAACGCATAGCCAAGATGATGGATTATCCCGTTTTCTATTGCGAGCTGGAGAAGAAGGGGAGGGGATACTGCAAGGCATACTTCGACCTGCTGACCGAAAATCCGAAGCAGACCGCCGACGGAGAGATAACCGAACTGTTTGCCCGCCGCTTGGAGCAGACCATCCGGCGCGAGCCTGCCTATTGGTTCTGGTCGCACAAGCGTTGGAAACTTACCCGGGAGAGCGTAAAACGGCATGGATAGAATGTAAAACGGCATGGATAAAGTAGCAGTTGTCATATTGAACTGGAACGGATGCGATATGCTCCGTTCGTTTCTTCCCTCAGTGGTACGCTTCTCCGAGGCGGACGGGGCGGTGGTGTACGTGGCGGACAATGGGTCGACGGATGCTTCGGTAGAGATGCTCCGCCGCGACTTTCCTTCCGTGCGTCTGGTGCTGCTGAAAGAGAACCACGGCTTTGCTGATGGCTATAATTTGGCTCTTCAGGCGATTGAGGCGGAATATGTGGTTCTTCTCAATTCGGATGTGGAGGTGACGGAACATTGGTTGGAACCTTTAGTAGGTTATATGGATATACATCCCGAGGTGGCGGCATGCCAGCCGAAGATTCTCAGTTGGCGGCAGCGCGAGATGTTTGAATATGCCGGAGCGGCGGGTGGTTTTCTCGATCGCTATGGCTATCCATATTGCCGCGGCAGGATAATGGGTGTGGTAGAGCGAGACGCGGGACAGTATGATGACGTTGTTTCCGTGTTTTGGGCTACGGGGGCGGCATTGTTTGTCCGTCTGCACGACTATCGCCGTGCCGGTGGGTTGGACGGGCGCTTTTTTGCCCACATGGAGGAGATCGACCTGTGCTGGCGGCTTCGTGCGCGGGGCAGGCAAATAGTGTGTGTGCCTCAGAGTGTGGTCTATCATGTGGGCGGTGCCACGCTGAAGAAGGAGAATCCCCGCAAGACTTTCCTCAATTTCCGCAATAATCTGATTATGCTTTATAAGAACTTACCGTCGGAAGAGTTGGTTCCGGTGATGCGAGTGCGTGCTTTCCTCGACTATGTGGCGGCGTTTGTCTTCTTGCTCAAATTCCAATTCTCCAATGCGTCGGCGGTGATTCGTGCCCGGCGGGAGTACCGTTTGCTGCGTTCTTCTTTCGCTCCGGCCCGCAAAACGAACCTGAAAGAGACTTCCCTCCACGTGATACCGGAACGGACGAAAAGCAGTATCTTGCTGGAATATTACTGTCGGGGGAGAAAATACTTCTCGCAACTATGAGACAATAATAAGATAATTATAAAGCAATAATAAGATAATTATAAAGCAATTATGAGACAATTATAAAGCAATTATAACTATCCTTTTCCTTGCCTCTCGCAGTGCACTTCCACTCCGGCGGCATCCACATCCGCGCCCATTGGTGGATTTCGTTTGGATAGTTTCAGTTCGATGCCCTCTATGGCAGGGAATGTGCGGAACAAGCGTTTTACGATACGTCCGCAAACATGCTCCAACAAGGCGGAAGGAATCTCCATCTCTGCCTTTACATTTTCGTAGACATCGGCATAACTTACGGTATGCGCCACGTTGTCCGTTTCGGCAGCAAGGGTGATATCTACTTTCAGTCTCAGGCTGATAATAAACTCATTGCCCACTTCGCGCTCTTGCTCGCCTACGCCGTGGTAGGCAAAAAAGCGGACGTTATCAAGGAATATGTAACTGTTCATAACCGACATTGTATAAAGTGAAGGGATTAAGAGAAGTCTATGGTATGATTGTCCCTTAAAAAAGAAAGCCGCTAACTAATCAATAGTTAACAGCTCTTATGTGGAGCGTACCGGACTCGAACCGGTCACCTCGACACTGCCAGTGTCGCGCTCTAGCCAGATGAGCTAACGCCCCGTTTGCTAACGTTTGCGATATTTCCCCTATTTTGATGGTGCAAATATAATGCATTATTCTGAAATAATTGCTATGTTTGCGAAATAAAGTGAAAGAAAAATATGCTGATTTATAATACAACCTATCAAGTAGAAGAAGAACAGGAAGATAACTTCCTGATTTGGATAAAGGAATTTTATCTCCCCGAAGTAGAAAAAAACGGCCTGTTGCGCGCGCCGCGCCTCGTTCGCGTACTGAGCCATCGTGAAGAAGGAAGCACCTGCTATTCACTTCAGTTTGAAGTGGAAAGCTCAGCCATACTCCACCGCTGGCACATGGGACAGGGAGTCCGACTGAACGAAGAACTGTTGAAAATATTCAAGGATAAAGTCGTAGGTTTTCCTACCCTGATGGAGGTGATAGAGTGATACAGCCGGTTAAGGAAAAAATAATCCTGGGCATCGACCCCGGTACAAACATCATGGGTTACGGCATCCTGCGCGTGCAAGGAACAAAGCCCGAAATGATAGCAATGGGAATCATCGACCTGCGCAAGTTCGGCGACCACTACCTGAAACTGCGCCACATACACGAGCGTGTATTAAGCATCATCGAAAGCTACCTGCCCGATGAACTGGCCATCGAAGCCCCTTTCTTCGGAAAAAACGTGCAGTCGATGTTGAAACTGGGACGCGCGCAAGGCGTGGCAATGGCAGCTGCCCTCAGCAGGGACATACCCATCACCGAATATGCCCCCCTGAAGATAAAGATGGCCATCACCGGAAACGGGCAAGCCTCCAAAGAACAGGTGGCGGACATGCTCCAGCGCCTCCTGCACTTTGCCAAAGAAGACATGCCCACCTTCATGGATGCCACCGACGGACTCGCCGCCGCCTATTGCCACTTCCTGCAAATGGGGCGTCCCGCCGTCGAGAAGGGATATCGCGGATGGAAGGATTTCATTGCCAAGAATCCCGATAAAGTGAAAAAATAAATTGATAGCTACCTGTAGCCGAACGTTAGTCAACTCGTAATAGAACAGTAATTAACTTGTAATAGAACAGTAATTAACTCGTAACAGAACAGTAATCAACCCGTAACAGAACAGTAATCAACCCGTAGCCGAACATTAATTAGTAAACTAAATATCATGAATCTGAATGAACTTGCCCTGATCGGAGTGGCAGCCGCTACAGTGACCGGCTGTACTCCTGCAAAGAAAGAGTACACATCTTATGAACTGTATCCCGTCCGTTCGGGCAGTCTGACTGAAATGGAGTATACCCCCGAGGCCACTCATTTCACGTTGTGGGCACCCACTGCCGACGAAGTGCGCCTGATGCTGTTCGACGCCGGCGAAGGAGGCCATGCATACGAGACCATTTCCATGATTCCCGATACAGAAGGAACCTGGACCGCCAAAGTGGAAAAGGACCTGCTGGGGAAATTCTATACATTCAACGTGAAGATCAACGAACGCTGGCTGGGAGACACCCCGGGCATCAACGCCAAGGCCGTGGGAGTGAACGGGAAGCGTGCCGCCATCCTCGACATGAGAACAACTGACCCCGAAGGATGGGCAGACGACAAACGGCCCGCGCTGGCTTCTCCGGCAGATGCAGTCATCTATGAGATGCACCATCGCGATTTCTCCGTAGACCCTTCGTCGGGCATTCGGAACAAAGGCAAATATCTTGCGCTGACCGAAGAAGGAACCCTAAGTCCCGAACAGTTGGCGACAGGCATTGACCATTTGAAAGAACTGGGAGTGACGCACGTACACATTCTGCCCTCCTACGACTACGCTTCCGTGGATGAAACCAAGTTGGATGAAAACAGATACAATTGGGGCTATGACCCGCAAAACTACAACGTCCCCGACGGTTCCTATTCCACCGACCCATACGACCCGGCTGTCCGTATCCGGGAGTTCAAACAGATGGTGCAGGCCTTGCACAAGGCTGGCATCCGTGTAGTGCTTGATGTAGTCTACAACCACACGTTCAATACCACCGAAAGCAACTTTGAGCGTACAGTACCCGGATATTTCTACCGCCAGATGTCCGATGGCAGCTTTGCCGACGGCTCCGCCTGCGGTAACGAGACGGCAAGCAACCGCCCCATGATGCGGAAATACATGAAAGAATCCGTTCTCTACTGGCTCAACGAATATCATCTGGACGGCTTCCGCTTCGACCTGATGGGCATTCACGACATCGCAACCATGAACGAAATCCGTACGGCAGTCACGGCAGTCGATCCGAGCATCATCATCTACGGTGAAGGCTGGGCAGCCAAAGCGCCTCAGATGCCGGAAGACTCTTTGGCAATGAAAGCCAACATCTATCGCATGCCGGGCATTGCCGCTTTCTCCGACGAAATGCGTGACGCTTTACGTGGTCCGTTCAATGATAATCGTCAGGGGGCTTTCCTTGCAGGCATTCCGGGTGGTGAAGAGAGCATTAAGTTTGGCATCGTAGGTGCCGTCAAGCATCCGCAGGTGGACAATGATTCGGTGAATTACAGTAAAGCTTCGTGGGCAGAGCAGCCTACGCAGATGATCAGTTATGTCTCTTGCCACGATGACATGTGTCTGGTAGACCGGTTGAAGGCAAGTGTTCCGGGCATTACCCCGCAGGAGCTGGCAAGGTTGGACAAACTGGCACAAACTGCCGTATTCACCTCGCAAGGCATCCCTTTTATCTATGCCGGTGAAGAAGTGATGCGCGACAAGAAGGGCGTTCACAATAGTTATAACAGCCCCGATTCCATCAATGCCATCGACTGGAAGCGCAAGGCGGAACACGCGGATGTGTTTGCTTATTATAAAGGATTGATACAGTTGCGCAAGAATCATCCTGCTTTCCGCATGGGTGATGCCGGCTTGGTGCGTAAGCATCTGGAATTTCTTCCGGTGGAGGGCAGCAACCTGATAGCCTATCGCCTGAAAGAGAATGCCAATGGCGATGCTTGGGAGGATATCATCGTCGTGCTGAACTCGCGCAAGGAGAATGCCAGACTGACTGTTCCCGAAGGCAAATATACCGTGGTCTGTAAGGATGGCTTCATCAGCGAAGGCGGATTAGGGACACTGTACGGTCCGGAAGTGATTGTTCCGGCACAGTCGGCTTTGATTATCTGGAAATAAGTTGTTGTAATTATAACTCCTTTTAACTCTAGGTAACTCCTTCAAATAAATCCATTTCCAATGATGCAATCCTATACGATACGTCTCTCGGGAGCCGTGGTCCGCAATCCGCAGGTTCGTTTGGCGGCTCCCGTTTCGGTCTCTTTTCCGGCCGATGAACACATTGCCATTGTCGGGCCGAACGGTGCCGGCAAAACTCTTTTGGTAGATATGCTGACAGGCAAATATCCGCTGAAGGAAGGTTCCTTGGATTACGACTTCTCTCCGTCCGTTTCGCCGATGGTCTACGATAACATCAAGTATATCGCATTTCGCGATACGTACGGTTCTGCCGATGCCAATTACTATTATCAACAGCGCTGGAACACGCACGACCAGGAGGATGTACCTTCGGTCAGGGAGATGCTTGGCGAAGTGAAAGACGAAGCGTTGCGGCAGGACTTGTTCGACCTGTTCCACCTTGAGCCGATGTTGGACAAACCCATGATCCTGCTCTCCAGTGGAGAGTTGCGCAAGTTCCAGTTGGCAAAAGCCCTGCTGACTTCTCCGCGCATACTGATCATGGACAATCCCTTCATCGGGCTGGATGCACAGACCCGCGAACTGCTGAATAAGTTGCTGGAAGACTTGTCGAAACGTTCTGCCGTGCAACTGGTTCTTGTGCTCTCGATGATGGATGACATTCCTGCTTATATAAATAAGGTGTTGCCGGTAGCCAATCTCACGGTGGGGCAGATGATGGAGCGCGACCCCTATTTAGCTATTTTCCGCAACTCGGATGTTCCCGTTCCCGAGGACTTGCAGCAGCGCATCATCAGTTTGCCTTACGAAAACACCAACTACGTTTCCGACGAAGTCGTGAAACTGAATAAGGTCAGTATCCGCTATGGCGACCGTACCATACTGAAAGAGTTGGACTGGACGGTAATGCGTGGGCAGAAATGGGCGTTGGGCGGCGAAAACGGTGCGGGAAAATCAACCCTGCTCAGTTTGGTCTGTGCCGATAATCCCCAGTCGTATGCCTGCGATATCAGCCTGTTCGGAAGGAAGCGGGGTACGGGCGAGAGTATCTGGGAGATAAAGAAACACATCGGCTATGTCAGTCCTGAGATGCATCGTGCCTATCTGAAGAACCTGCCGACGATTGAAATCGTAGCTTCCGGACTGCATGACAGCATCGGTTTATATAAGCGTCCTAAGCCCGAACAGATGTCCATCTGCGAATGGTGGATGGATGTTTTCGGTATCTCCTCCCTGAAGGACAAGCCTTTCCTTCAACTCTCCAGTGGCGAACAACGCCTGGCGCTCTTGGCACGCGCTTTCGTGAAAGACCCGGAACTGCTGATTCTTGACGAGCCGCTTCATGGCCTGGATACTTACAACCGCCGCCGCGTGAAGAAGATCATCGAAGCCTTCTGCCGCCGTCGGGACAAGACCTTGATTATGGTCACCCACTACGAAGAGGAACTTCCGGCTACCATAACGGATCGGCTGTACCTGAGGCGCAACCGCTGAATAAATCTCTTGTAAACTACGGAACTCTCTTTTAAAAAACGTACCTATAGGCCTATCTTTCACGGTTTTCTTGAACAATATTGGTGTAGAATAGAATAAAACAGTTATTTTTGCGCTCAATATGAATATACAATAAGAAAAGGCTGATGAAAGAAAAGCTTATAGGATGGATAAAGACGTATTTCCTTTTCGTCTTCATCTTTATATTACAGAAACCGCTGTTTTTACTTTATTATAGTGCTTTGTATGCAGAAACTGCCTGGACAGATATCTTTCGGGTTATTTGGAACGGTCTGCCTCTCGACTTCTCATTGGCGGGATATCTGACCGCTATTCCCGGATTGCTTTTCATCGTTTCCGCCTGGACGCTTTCCGCTACGCTTCGCCGCATCTGGAGAGGATATTATCTTTTTGTTTCCATTCTGCTTTCGGTTATTTTCGTGGTCGATTTGGGGCTATATGAATATTGGGGATTCCGGCTGGATGCCACACCGATATTCTATTTCTTCTCCTCTCCTAAAGATGCGTTGGCAAGCATCAGCGTGTGGCAGATGGCGGGAGGAGTGTTTGCGATGGTGCTGTATGCCTTGTTGCTGTATATCCTGTTCCTGTGGATACAGAAGGGTATCTGGCGAAGCATGAAGTTGCCCTATCGCCGTTTGTCGGTGTCGGGCGTGATGCTGTTGCTGACCGGATTGCTGTTTATCCCCATCCGTGGCGGTTTCACCGTCTCTACCATGAATACGGGCAAAGTCTATTTCAGTTCCAACCAACGTCTGAACCATGCGGCTATCAATCCGGCATTCAGCCTGATGGAATCGCTCTCGAAGCAGAAAGACTTTGCCAAGCAATACCGCTTTATGGATGCCGCTCAGGCGGATGAACTGATGAAGACGTTGGTAGACCCGATGGTGGCAGACAGTATGGCAACCGTTCCCGACACGTTGCGCACGTCCTTGTTTAAGACAGAGCGGCCGAATGTGCTGTTTGTCATATTGGAGAGTTTCTCTTCCCGGTTGATGACCAGTTTGGGAGGAGAGCCGGACATTGCCGTCCAGATGGACAGCCTGGCCAAAGAGGGCGTACTTTTCACGAACTTCTATGCCAACAGCTTCCGCACAGACCGCGGCTTGGTGTCCGTGTTGAGCGGTTTTCCCGCACAGCCCACTACGAGCATCATGAAGTATCCCCGCAAGACACAACATCTTCCTGCCATTGCAGGCAGCCTGCGCGATGCCGGATACCGGACCCAATATTATTACGGCGGTGATGCCGACTTCACCAATATGCGTTCCTATCTGATCTCTTCGGGTTTCGAGGCTATCGTTTCTGATGAAGACTTCCCCGTATCGGAGCGCTTGAGCAAGTGGGGAGCGCACGACCATCTTGTCTTCAACCGTCTGCTGGAGGATATGAAGGCTGAGGCTACAGGAGATACGGGAGATGCTTCCGCAGCGGACGCGCGTCCTTTCTTCAAGGTTTTGCAGACCTCCAGCAGCCACGAACCTTTTGAAGTGCCTTACCGCCGCTTGGCGAACGACCGCCTGAATGCTTTCGCCTATACGGACAGCTGTTTGGGCGACTTTGTGAGGCGTTTCCGCGAATTGCCGCAGTGGGAGAATACGGTGATGCTGTTGGTTCCGGACCACGTAGGGGCATATCCCGAATATCTGGATAACCAGACGATAGAGCGTTATCAGATTCCCTTGCTGCTGATAGGCGGTGCTATTGCTGCGCCGAGGCATATCGACATCTATGGTTCGCAGCACGATATTGCTGCGACGCTGCTGGCTCAATTGGGGTTGCCCCATCAGCAGTTCACGTTCAGCAAGGATATGCTGAATCCCGCTTCCCCTCACTTCGCTTTCTTCACGGTGCCGGACCTTTTCGGCATGCTGACACCGGACGATCAGTTGATATTCAATTGTGAGGCCGCTGCTACGGTGCTGGACGAAGGTACGGCGAAAGGGAAGAACCTTCTTCCGGGAAAGGCCTACTTGCAGAAGTTGTACGACGATATAGCAAAAAGATAAAGACATAAAGATATAACAAACAGATAAAATAAGAAATGGCATGATGTCAGAAGTCTTGAATGAGTTGATCAACATAGACACCAATATATTTCTTTCCATCAATCGGATGCACAGTCCGTTTTTCGATTATTTCATGAGTACTTACAGTGGTAAATGGATTTGGGTGCCTATGTATGTTTCCATATTCTACGTGATGTTGCGCAACTTTCATTGGAAAGTAGCTTTATCCTGCCTGATTGCTGTGGCGCTGGTCATCACCCTTGCCGACCAGACCGGTGCGACATTGATCCGTCCGTACGTAGGGCGTCTTCGTCCTGCCAACCTGGAGAATCCGATTTCCGATATGGTGCACATTGTCAACGGATACCGTGGCGGAAGTTATGGCTTCCCCTCCTGTCATGCGGCCAATACGTTCGGGCTGGCTTTCTTCATCAGCTTCCTTTTCAGAAAGAGATGGCTTACGGTGTTCTTCATGGGCTGGGCGCTGCTCACTTGTTACTCGCGCATCTACTTGGGCGTACACTATCCGGGCGACTTGCTGGTGGGTGCACTGATCGGCTTGTTGGCAGCGTATCTGGTTTATCTCCTTTTTATGAAGGTGAGCAGGCATAAGACGATGAAAGAGCTTCATCATGCCTATGCCCCGATATGGGTAGGCGGGTTGACAATAGTGGGAATACTGCTCTATGCGGCGCTTATGCTCGGATAGAGCCTCCCGCCTTTCACCTGTCGCTTCCCTCCCCTTCTCATTTCTCCTTCCCATTTTCCATTTTCCCCTTTCCATTTTCCATTTTATAACTGTCTGCCTACCGTCACCATCCCCTCCCGTGAACGGATGCCGAGTCGCGATGTGCTACTTTGCGTGGCGGAATAGGTCGTATAGCCATATTCTTTCTTGTTGAACAAGTTGTTCAGACTGGCCTCAAACCGCCATCTTTTGGTTTTGTAGACGAAAGAGGCATCGGCAAACAAGGTGTTGAGGCGCATATTCTCGTCCAGGTCGTTCCGGTAGTGTTCGCAGGAGAGACGCAGGTCTACGCGGCCGATGCTGAATGTGAGATGCAGGCGTTGCACAAGATTCAGTAGCGGAGTAAGCCGCGTGTCGTTTCCTATCTTGCTGCCGCCATATCCCAATGTGGCATGATATTCCGCTTCAAAGCCCGACATGGGCAACCAGATAAGTTTGGGCTCCGCTTGCAGGTAGTCGTAACGGTAGGTTTGCAGGCGGTTGTTCGTCAGTTGCTTGCCGGTGTTGCGGCTGAGGATGAGGTTCAGCGAGGTTTTCAAGTGCCAGTCATAGAAGCCTTTGGAGAGCATGGTGTGGAGTGACCAGTTCTCGGTATGGTTCTTTAGATGGTGGCGCGTATAGACGATGGAGTCCGGCGTGACGGTCTGTTCATAAAGGGTGTTCTGCTGCGTGCGTTGATGGGAGAGCGAGACGGTTACGAAAAACTCATGCACGGTATTCTTGTACTCTCCGTAAATCCGATAGTTCTGGCTGAGGGCGACGGGGAGCATCCGGTTGTTGTTCCACCATGTCCGGTAGTCCGTCCGGTAGGAGGAGTAGAGGTCGGCATCGGTTCCGGCGGAGCGGTTCAGACTGGCAGAGAGGCTGAACTTCCAGTGATAATCCACCTGACAACGCAGGTAGAGGGAAGGGGAGTAGAGGAGACGATTCGCCCCCAGTCCGAAGAAGCGTTTCCCTCGGAAGGGAAGCGTAAGGCTGCCCAGCCACTTGCCCCGCTCCAGCTGCAAGTAGGGGGAGAGATAGACGGACAGACTGGAGACATCGGACGCACGGTTGGATGTGCAGGCGGACGGCTGCATGTCCGGTTGTGCGGACGGCTGCACGGGCGAGGATGTGAAGGTACCCCATTCTCCCTGTACACCTGCACGGTATTGTCGGGTAAATCCATTATATTTGCGCAGGTAGCTGGCATGATGGTCGGCATAGAAGCTTTGTCGACGGTACTTCTCCCGCTGATCCGCTACTTGCAGTGACGAGGGGAGCAGGGTGTACTGCACGGTAGAATTGATTTCCCATGTCTCCTGTTCTTTGTTGCGGAGCAGGTGCAGGCGATTGCTGGCTTTCAGTTCCGAGGTCCGTATCTTCTGCTGGAGGCCTTGCGAGGTGCCGTTTCCGATGTTTCCTTCCAGTTGGAGGCGGTTGCTCAGGTAGTGCTTGGGGCTGTTATCTTCGTAGTGGGCTTCCGTATAAGCAGCGTTGCTTAGCAGACGGTAGCGGTAGGTCTCGTCCGTGCGCAGGGTGTCGCCGGGCTGGTAGTAGGCGAGCGTGTTCCGGCGTTCCTGTCTGATTTCGTCGTGCGTGTATCCGGCTTGCAGTCGCAAGCTGCGGTTGTCGTTCCATTTGTACATGCGGTTTCCGTTCAGCGTATGCGTGCGGTTGAAGAGAAGACGTTGCTTCTCGAGCGGAGCACTGATGCCCGGTTGGGAGAGAGGGGAGGAGACAAGGATATCCTCTTTTTGCCGGTTGATGAGCAAAGCTTGTTCGTTGCTGAGGTCTTTGCCTTTGTTGTTTGTCTTGTAGCTGTACAGGTTCTGTTTGCCTTTGCCCAGTTGGAGGGCACTGGCGGAGCCTTCCCAAAGCAGGTTATCCGTACCTCTTCCTCCGTCCGCCTGGCTGTAACCTGCTCCGAGTTGGGCGTTGACGAGCCATTGGTCGCGCGCTTTCGGATCCAGTTTCAGGTTTAGTGCCACTTCGTCGGAGTTGATTTTATCTTTCAGGGCTTTCACAGACTGGTAGTTCTCCATGATTTCCGCACTCTTCACAGCTTTGGCACTCAGCGTGTTGTTCACCTGGTTATACCGTCCGCCCGTCACGTCCATGCCCTCCACCAAGAAGTGGTCGATGGGCTTTCCTTTGTACTTCACCTGCCCGCTCTCTTCTACATCCACGCCGGGCAGGCGTTTCAGTACGTCTTTGATGTGCACGTCTTTGGAAGAGGCGAATTGCGAGAGGTCGTATCTCACGGTGTCCTTGCGCCCGTAGATGCGTCCGCCGCGTATCTGCACCTCTTTCAAGACGATGGCTTCGGGGCTTAGCCGGAAGTCCTGTCGGCCGGAGGCGGAGATGCTTCGCACTTCCCGTTTATAGCCTAATAGGGAGGCACTGAGCTGCAAGGTGCCGCTGTAGTTTTTCCATGGCAGGCTGTAGTGCCCTTTTGCGTCGGTCAGGGCATAATCTATCGTTTTGTTTTCGCGCATCACGCAGAGCATGACGGCTTCCAGTGGCTGATGGGTTTCAGCGTCGGTCACTGTGCCGCTCAATACTTGGGCAGACAGCGGGCGGCATAGGAGGGACAGTAGGCAACAGGTTATGAAGAGGGCGTGGCCGGTTGTACCGGACAGGTGGATGGATGGTTTCATCTGAATGTTTTTTTAAACGTAGGTGCAAGGTGTGTTTTTAAGTTCTCGTTATGGATAGGTGAAGAAGCGTGATGACTCCCTGAGGAAAGTTGTTTCACTCAGCTTGCAAAGTTGTTTGACTCAGGGAGAAAACTTCATCTCAGCTGGCGAGATGTACATCCCGGCTGGTGAGATATACATCTCGCGGGCTGAGATGTATATCTCGCGCCGCGAGATGAAGTTTTCTCCCTGAGTCATCCCTCTTTTCTCAGTGAGGGAATAGGGTTTTGTCAGTGAAGGAATGAAGTTTTTTCCCCGTGTCAAACCGCTTCTTTCTCCGTGTCGTCAGGGCAGGCTATTCCCTTTCTATCGGATTGGAGGGAATCCCCCTCGGCCTTATCTTGTTTCCGTTGCCGTCCGTCACGGTCATGCTGACGCCCGGTTGGCTACTATGGATGAAGCCTATGGGGTCGTCGTAGTAGCGTTCGTGTATTTTCCGGTACTGCTTTCGGCTGACTGCCTCGTAGTTTTTCAGTTCGGCGGTAATCGGACGTCGGGTGTGACACAGCTCGATGCCGCTGGCGGTGAAGCAATAATGCCCTTCGTTGTCTTTCGCTTTCAGGATGAGGCCGGGCAGTCCGCCCAACTTCCAGGGACCTTCACTGATGGCGACTTCATCGGTGAACCATGCGGTCCAGTGTCTTCCCTTGAAGTCGCATTTCGCCTTCCGGCAGGCCATGCCCAGCAGCGTGTCGGTCTCTTCGGTCAGCTCCCAGCGGGGGAACTCCAGCTTCTCTTCGTAGCGGATCCGGTTGCAGCCTGCCACTGCGTTTTGCGTGATGACCTGTCCGGCAGGGAAACCCTTGCAGATGATTTCGGTCATGAGCGCGTTGCCGTACTGGTTCAGGTGGCGGTTGATGGTCTCCTGCGACGCCTTGTTGGCAATGTCGGCATTATAGACGGAGTCGCAGATGTACTTGCTGTAGCTGTAGAATTTCGATACGCCGCTGCCCACCTCCAGTATCATGGTCTCTTCCAGTGGCTTCTCTTGCTTGACGGTGTCCAGGTAGAAACGGGTTTCGTACTGCACGCGCAGTTGCAGGTTGCCGATGGTGTCCGGCTTGGCGTAGTTTTCGGGCATGAATACATTGAACTGGGCTTGCGCGGCGAGCGGCGTCAGCAGGACGGCGAGGCAGGCGGATAGGATCTTTCTTGTTGTCATAGTGGATAAAATCTTTCTTGTTCCCATAACGGTTCTTGTTTTTGAGAGTTGGTTACTGATTACGGCTGCAAAGCTATTCGGTTTATTCCTTTCCATCGGGTGGAAGTTATTACTGAAATGTTATTCCACCGGAAAAAGAGGGTCTCACGTGTACCTATTGAGAGAGAAACGTTTACCTTTGTGGCAGAGAAATCGGAAAAGAAAGAGTATGGAACAACGGATAAAAGTAATCTGGATATTGTCCCTCGCCTCCATGATGCTGATTGTGGCGGGGCAGGGGTACTGGCTGTGGGACCAGTGCCAGTACAGGAACGAAGAACTGGTGAAGGAAGTGCGTGCCCGCGTGTTGGAAGCCACAGTGCTAAACGATTCCGTGCGCGGACTGTGCCCCAAGAAGATATTTACCGATTCGGCATCCGTCTCTTGGGGAACCAACA
Source organism: uncultured Bacteroides sp. (assembly GCF_910585845.1). GTDB lineage: Bacteria > Bacteroidota > Bacteroidia > Bacteroidales > Bacteroidaceae > Bacteroides. The sequence goes on from NZ_CAJUHF010000027.1 coordinate 25,475, forward strand.
GCTACAGGGATCTGGTGATTGACTCACTGAGCGGACAGGAAAAGACTGTTTATTCTTACGCCCAATACATCAAAGTACGGCTCCGGAAGAGAGATGCATCGATGGGAGACACCTCTCCACTGGTTTACAAAGACTCCATCTACTTTCGTACGAAGGAAGAATTAGGGTGGTCTATGGAGAAGGAGATGCAGAAGTACAAGCTCCAGGTAGATGCGCCCTTCACGTTGCAACGGTTCGACTCCGTGCTGGCGGTCAAGTTGCCCGGTATCTCTTTCGATACGCAGTTCTGCACTCCGAAAGACTCGCTCTTCGTTACGACGGACTCCGTGACGCTGGCCGGCTCCCGTCTGCGTCCCGTAGTGGAGATAGTCTATCCCTATAATCCTTTAGGCTGGCAGCAGGTACGGATAACGGTTCGACCGCCACTGCCGATGTTGCTGCTCCGCATGGGCTGGCAACTGTTAGGCAGTTTCCTGCTGATACTTCTGCTGACCTTCTGCCTGCTCTTCCAGATAAAGACCATCTTGAAGCAACGCCGCATCGACGAGTTGCGGAAAAGCTTTGTAAACACCATGATACACGAGTTGAAACGCCCCGTCCAGACCCTGAAGATGTGCGTCGCCTTTCTTAACGACAAGTCCCTGCGGACGGACGAACAGGCAATGGACGAAGTGATACACGACTCCCTGTCCGAGCTGGACAACCTCTCCGCCTACCTCTCGAAGCTCCGCGACATGACCCGTGCCGACGAAGAACACACCCCGCTCTCTGTCCGTACCTTCGACATCCGCGAGACTGTGGAAAAGCTTGTCCGCCTCTATCATGCTCCCGAAGGCAAGGACGTCTCGTTTGAAACCCGCTTCAGCGAATCCACCTTGGTGACAGCCGACCCTGTCCACCTCTTCAATATCATCAGCAACCTGATAGAGAACTCTGTGAAGTACTCCGGTCCCTCGGTACACATCCTTGTCGATTGCCTCTTGTCTCCCCATCAGCTGCTTATCCGTGTATCTGACAACGGCATCGGCATACCCGCCTCCGAGCAAGGTCGCGTGTTCGACAAGTTCTATCGCGGTAGCCATCTGTCCAGTTCCGCACTGCCCGGCATCGGCCTTGGCCTGAGTTACGTCAAACTACTGGTAGAAGCCCATCGGGGTACCCTCTCCCTGACCAGTCAGGTCGGGAAAGGCACCACCCTCGAAATCTACCTCCCCCAGTAATTTTCCATTTTCACCTTTTCATTTTCCATTCCCTATGTCTCCACTAAAGATACTCTTCGCTGACGACGACCTCAAGTACTCCATGCTTCTGAAACGCTTTCTTGATAAAGAAGGCTACGAAGTGGTCTATGCAGGAAACGGTGCAATAGCCCTCGAACAGTTTCCCCTCGTCAAACCCGACTTGGTGCTGCTCGACATTAATATGCCCCTTTTCAATGGCTTCGAAGTAGCCGAGCGCATCCGCGAGACCGACAAGCGCGTTCTCATTTTCTTTCTTTCCGACCGTAGCGACAAAGCCGACCGCCTGCAAGGTTTCCAGCTTAAGGCAAACGACTACCTTGCCAAGCCTTTCTATCCCGAAGAACTGATAGCCCGCATCCGCGAACGCTTCGCCTCCCGGTTGTCCGATACTGTGGATGAAGAGACCTACCGCTTCGGCAAGTCCGTCTTCAACTACAGCACGAACGAAATCCGCACAGGCAGCAACAAGGTGCTCATCACCTCCCGCCAGGCAGATATCCTTCGCTTGCTTGCCCGTCATCCCAACTGTGCTGTAGCGCGGGACACCTTGCTGGAAGCCGTTTGGGGAACTTCTTCGTATGCCAACTCTCTCGCCCTGAATGTACAGATCACCTACTTGCGCCGCGCCTTGAAGAACGACCCTACGATCAGGATTGAATCGCTGATGAAGAAAGGATACGTTCTGAAAGTAGGGTGAAGGCGCACAAAGAAAGTATGAGGAAATGTAAAGTCACAAAGAGCATTGTGAAGAGAGCGGGCTGAGAGTGTGAAGAGAGTGCAAAGAGGGTCAAAAGAATCAACCCTTGATTACTGCAATAGGCGACAAGGTGGTGCGTATCTTTACCAGGTCGGTTTGATTCTCCATCACCTCATCAATGTTCTTGTAGGCACCTGCCGCCTCTTCCAGGTCCTTGGTGCCACGGATGGCATGTACGATGTTCTGCTCTTCAAGCCGGGCAATCTCTCTTTCCAATGACAGGCGGCGTACTGCTTCGGAACGGCTCATGGCGCGTCCGGCACCGTGTGAGGAGCTGAGGAAGCTGTCCGGATTTCCCAATCCCTCTACAATGTACGAATGTGTTCCTTGCGAACCGGGAATAATCCCTATTTCGCCTATGCCGGCATGCACGGCACCTTTCCGGTGTACGATGACATTCTCTCCGAAGTGTTCTTCCCAAGCGGCATAGTTGTGTGCGATGTTGATCATCGGTTCGAAGACGGCTTGCGGCAATGCATCGGCAATCACCTCTTGTATGCGCTCCATCATCAGTTTCCGGTTGGCAAGGGCGAAAGCAACGCAATATTCCATCTCCGCCCAGTACTGCTTGAACTCCGGTGTGCGCAGGGGAAGGAAGGCAAGTCTTAGTTCCGGCTTTACACTGGAGTACCAGCGGGTGTTCAGCGTCTCAGCCAACTTGTCGTAGTATTCGCCTACCATTTTCCCTAAGTTCCGGCTTCCGCTGTGTAGCATGATCCACAAATAGCCATCGTTGCAGCGTTGCAGTTCGATGAAGTGGTTTCCTCCTCCTAATGTGCCCACTTGCTTTTGGGCAGATGCCAGTTGGCGCTTCACCACCGTCATGTTGTCTGTGTCGAACCCTGCGGGCATATACTCTTCGCCCTGTGCGGTCTTGTGGTGTTCCATTCCCAAGGGGATACGCTTACGTATGCCTCGCATGATCTTTTTCCGTAACACCTCCTGCGAGATCTCTTCGACCTGAATGTTTGTCTTCACTGCACACATGCCGCAGCCGATGTCTACTCCTACTGCGTTGGGTATTACTACTCCTTTTGTGGCAAGCACGCCGCCTATCGGCATTCCCTTTCCACCGTGTGCGTCGGGCATCAGTGCCAGGTGATGGAACAGGAAAGGCAAGGTAGTCAGGTTGTTCACTTCTTCCCAAGCATGGGCATCCAACTGGCGTACCCACAACTTGACGGGTACTTGATTCATTTCAATCGTTGTCATATTACTTAATAATTTATGGTTTTTAGTTTCGGTTTCAGGAATTATCGGGAGTTAATTCCCGAATAGCTTCCGTTAACTTCTTATATTCTTCTTCATATTCCCTTCTCTCTTCTTGTGTCGCAAAGATTTGCATGAAGGTGCGCAATGTTTTTGCGCAACGCGAATTATTTTTCTATTTTTGGCAAAAAAAGTAGTTATGCCTGCCAATAGAAACGCATTGATAAGATATAAGACTATCGACCGTTGCTTGCGCAACCGCTATCGCCGTTGGACGTTGGAAGACCTGATGGAGGCGTGTTCCGAAGCCTTGTATGAGTACGAAGGAATAGACAAGGGGATATCCCGGCGCACGGTACAGATGGACATTCAGGTGATGCGTAGCGAGAAGTTGGGATATAATGCCCCGATCGAAGTGTATGAGAACAAGTATTATCGTTATGCGGAACCGGACTACACCATCACGCGTCTTCCGCTGTCGCAGAACGACATAGAGGTCTTGTCGGAAGCAGTCGGTCTGTTGCGTCAGCTTCAGGACTTCGATTGTTTCACGGAGATGGCGGATGTGATTGGCCGTTTGCAGGACAGTGTGGCAGTGGCCAAACATCATGCTCCGGCTGTGATAGACTTTGAACGTAACGGTAACTTGAAAGGCTTGGAGTATCTGAACCCTATCTATGACGCCATTGTGCATCGGCAGACGTTGCATGTATGTTATCGTTCGTTCCGTGCTCGCAGAGTGAAAGACTATTATCTTTATCCTTATCTACTGAAAGAGTACCGCAACCGTTGGTTTGTGTTTGGTGTGCGTGTGGAGGACGGCGAACTGATGAACCTGGCTTTAGACCGCATCAAGCAACTGCTGACAGCCCCCGACATCCCTTATTGTGTGAATGAGGATTTTCATCCTGAAACATTTTTCGAAGACGTGATCGGCGTGACCAAACATGCCCGTCTCTCCAAAGCGACCGTCCGTTTCAAAGCCGATACCCGTCAGGCGTCGTATATTCTGACTAAACCCCTGCATGCCTCTCAAGTGCTGATAGAGCAGTGCAAGGATGGAAGCATGGTCTTTGAAATCACAGTAGTACTGAATCCTGAACTTTATGCCGTATTGATGGGCTTCGGACCGGGAGTGAAGGTTCTGTCGCCGAAACAGGCGGTGGAGGAGATGCGGAAGATGTATCGGGAAGGTGCCGAAAACTACGGGAAGCAGGATAGGGAATAGTTGTAATTTCCCCAAACGTAAGAACCATCCGATGAAGGGATTCGTCCAAGTGTTGCAAGTATTGCTTTTCTTTGTGGCAACCATCATTGCTGTCTCCATTCTTATCGACAAGTCGCCCGCTACGTTTTTTGCCGGATTGGGCGCTTCGGCGGCTGTGCTGATGCTGGTCTTCAAAGATAGTATTTTGGGATTTGTGGCGGGAATACAACTTTCTGCCAATGAAATGTTGCGTATTGGCGATTGGATTGTCGTACCCAATGGGGGAGCTAATGGGATTGTCAGGGAGATTACGCTCAATACGGTAAAGATACAGAATTGGGATAATACGATTTCCACCGTTCCTCCCTACACCTTGGTGAACGGGTCTTTCCAGAACTGGCGTGGTATGCAGGAGAGCGGTGGCCGCAGGGTAGATAAGAATATCTATCTGGACATGACAACACTGAAGTTCTGCTCTCCCGAAATGATAGATATGATTCGTAAAGAAATCCCTCTGATGGCAGATTATCAGCCGGCAGAAGGAGAAATTCCCACCAATGCACAACTATACCGTATCTATATAGAACGTTATCTTTGTAGTCTTCCTGTTGTCAATCAGGATCTGGATTTGATTGTCAGCCAAAAGGAGATGACTACTTATGGCCTACCTATCCAGGTCTATTTCTTTTCACGAGACAAGGTTTGGAAAGAGTATGAGTGTATTCAGTCCGATATCTTCGACCATCTGCTGGTGATGGTACAGAAGTTTGATTTGAAGCTTTACCTGTATTCCGATTAGTAGATAAGCCGGAACTCTGCCCATGCAGGTAAATGGTCGCTGTATCCGGCCTGATACTTCATGCCGTAGTAGGTACGGAAAGGCTGTTTTCCTCCGTATTTGGGGTCTTTGGTCAAAAGGAATGCGGGGCGGAATATGTCGGCTTTGTCTTCATCGGTACGAAAGTCGGCGGAGGGATGAAGAAGTGTGCCGGACACGATGATGTGGTCCAGTAAGCCCCATTCTCCCCGATACTTATAGCTGCCGAACTGCTTTTGGGTGGCAGCTTTGCGGGCAAGCAAATGGTAAAGGCTGTGTGGTTGCAGGAGGTTCTTGTCATGGGGAGGATCTTGGGCTGATAGGACTTCTCTGATGGATTTGTTGTCGGGATAATCGTTGAAGTCTCCCATTATGAGAATCTGGGGATGACGTCGGTGAAGAGAGATGCTGTCGACGGCACTTCTGAGCCTGCGGGCGGCAAGGAGGCGATAGGGCTCGCTCTCTTTGGCTCCGCCGGAACGTGACGGGAAGTGGGTGATGAAGACATCCAGTGTGTCTTGGGTAAGCAACAAGCCGGATACATGCAGTATATCCCGGGTAGGGGAGAAACGTCTCTTGCCTGAGGCATTCGGAATACGAATACTTTGATAGGATAATAGTTTGAACTGGTCCCTTTGGTATAGCAGGGCTACATCGATGCCCCGAAGATCCGGAGAGTCGGTCATGACATAACGGTATTGGGACTCTCGCAGGATGGAGCGCTTGGTCAGATCGCGCAAGACGCTGTCGTTCTCTACCTCGCAAAGGGCGACAAGAGCAGGAGGAACCCAGTTGCCTATGGCTGTGATGACACGGGCGATGGCATTCAGCTTCTTCTTGTATTTGGTGTAGTTCCAGTGGCGGATACCGTCGGGAAGGAATTCATGATCATTCTTTAGCGTATCATGCCGGTAGTCGAATAGGTTTTCTACATTGTAGCTGACTACGCGGAATGCAAGTGTGTCTCTTCCTGCCTGTCCTCGAAGGAGAAGGAAGGGATAGAGCAGGAAGAGCAAGAGAAGCATTTCGTGAATTCTTCTTTCCATCTTTTTATGGTGTTGCGGCTTCTTTTTCATTTCTTATAAATTCATAGCATCCGGCATCCGGTGCTTTGTCCTGCAGGCGCGATCTTCCGTTTCTGTCCGTCGGATATGCATCGGCATCTTCTTTATTTCCTAAATTGATTGCTTCCGATTTCTCTTCAAGAGCGAAATTATAGGCTTGTGTCCTGCTGTCCATCAGAACAAAGTTGTCGTCTTTTCTCCATATCACGTTGATTATCCGGTCATTCTCTTCTTTTACTGAGTGGATGAGGTTGTGTGAGAAATAGTAGTTGAAAGCTGTGTTCTCATTTTTAGAGCGCCTTCCTTCTATTTCGTCTGTGCCTGAGCCTGCAATGATGCAGTTGCGGAAGATGGCGGAGGAGAGCGGATAATCGGTACCGTTCCATTCGTTACAGATTTGTAGTGCGGTGCCTTTTCGTACATTCCAGCTGAAATAGTTTGCCAGCGTGCAATGTGTGAAAGTATAGTCTCCACCTAACAGGCTGACGCAGTTGTTGCCCGCATTACTGATCTCACAGTTCCCGATGACGGCTTGGCAGGAGGTCAGTTCCAAGCCATTGCCTGATACTTGCCGGATGACGGAAGACTCCAGTGTCAGTTTCGTGCGGTCTGTTCTCGAAGAGTCGCAACGGATGCCGAAACTCCCTCCGTGAATGTCTGCATACACCAGATGATTGTCGTAACTGGTCGTGAGGAAATGGATGCCACCCCATTGTCCGGGCAGTCGGTCGTATGGCAGGTAAGGAAACATCCGGTCTGTACGGTCTCCTCGGAAGACAACCGGTGAAGACAGAGTTCCTTCTGCAGATAAACGCCCATGCACCTGCATGCCTGCTTTCCCGTGGAAGTAGAGGCGGGTACCGGCGGCAAGGGTCAGGTGGGCATTGGGGGCTACACTGATGCTGTCGTAGATCAGTATGGGGCGTTCGGAGGCTATCAGTGTGTCCTGCTCGATCACTTTGCCCCGGAAGGCGTAGGCATCTTGGGCGTATGCCCATAGCTTCACTTCTTGTCGTATACCGTTCAGTTGGAAAAGGATGGAATCTCTGATCAGCGTGATGCCCGCGTTTTTCTGTTGGGGTAGGGTAGCTTCTACGAAGATGTATAAACTGTCTTGTCCGGCGATTTCCACATCCGCGAATTGTTTTCCCGGCATTCCGTCCAGGTTGATGCGGAAACCGGATTCTCCGGCATCGGCAAGATTGATGGAGGAAATCAGCAGTGCTTTCTTATGTGGATTGTATATTTTCAGCTGATAGGTAGAAGTAGGGATGCCGGTGATGACAGTATCCATGCATAGTGTGTCTTGCGAAAACCGGAGCGTATGTTTGGGATCGGATGAATAGTCATCCGTATCGTCGCACGCTGCAAAGGGACACAGAAGAAACGCGAGGAGTATATATATAATAAGGTGTAGTGCTTTTGATTTCATACCGTATTGGTTGTTAAGTTGAGAGTTGAGAATAAAGTGTTGAGAACTGCAAGTTGATGTGTTTAATTCTCAACTCTCAACTCTTCATTCTCAGCTCCTAATTAATAACGTTATTTCGTTCCCTTTATTATTGGGTTTGTCTTTACTTTGCAAAATACAATGGCACGCAGGATAATGCGGAATCCCGCGTCCATCCTGCGTGCCATCGCTTTCTTACTTTATATCAAGAGAGATGAATTATCCTCTCCGTCCTGTCGCTTCAATCAGTTCTTTAATCTTTTCGTTCAGGCTGTTCGCTTTCATCAATTGCTCCAAAGTGAGATGCATGCGATAGCGCCAATAATGCCTTGGATTGGCAGGCACGTTGATACGCTCTTCCTGCACATTCGGATTACGCCACTTGCCATCCATAGACAACCAGTCTTGCAACGAGAGGATGCATAGGATGGAATTGCTGTAGAGATGATTACGTACCACCTCCTCGCAAAGTTCCGGAGTAGCGACTGCCGGGGCGGCTCCATAATGTCCAAGCGTCGTATTGTAATACCGTTGGGTTTGCTGGAAATCTTCCTCCCACCAACCGCGGAGCGTAGACATATCATGTGTAGAAATCGTACAAACCGAACGGTATGGATACCATTCCGGATGTCCAAACTCTTGTGCGGGATCTTTAGGCATACGCTGTATCTCCAAACTAAGGATGCGCAGCTCGTTCATCACCCATGCAACGCAATCGGGAATCATGCCAAGGTCTTCTCCACACACCAACATACGGGTGGATTGTGTCAGCTGTGGTAATTTCTTCATGGCTTGGTCGCGCCAGAAGTCATTATGGCGGTGATAGTAATACTGGTCGTACAAACGGTTGAATGCTGCTTTCTCCCAGTCGTTCAGCGCACGGTAAATGTAATCATGCTGTACGCCGATGCGTGGGTGGAACATATTCGGGTTCTCGCGATCGGGCACGAACAGCACATCACTGATGAGGGCATACAATCCGTCACGTATCCAAATGCTGTCTTCGTCGGTCTTTCCGGCAAAATAAGCCTCCACTTTACGCTGCGTGTCGAATTCGGGGCGCATACGATAGACTTCCCATGTATCCGTAGGCTCTATGAATGTCTGTTTCACATAGTCGGTATGAGGACCGAACATCTGCCCGAGGAAATATTCATGGATGTATGGTTTCACGAAGAAGTCTTCGCGGAAAGTGATGCCATAGCTTTCTATCTCTTCGCGAGACATGGGCAGGGCAGGCACAAACTGTCCCAGCAAGCCGTGAACGGCATGCATCGGGATTTCCCAAATGCGGAAGAATCCCAATATATGGTCAATGCGGTAAGCGTCAAAGTATTCCGACATCTTGCGGAAACGCTTCATCCACCACGAGTAGCCGTCTTTCTCCATGACGTCCCAGTTGTAGGTCGGGAGGCCCCAGTTCTGACCGTTTACGGAAAAGTCGTCGGGTGGAGCACCTGCTTGTCCGTTCAGGTTGAAGTAATAAGGCTCTGTCCAGGCTTCCACGCTGTTGCGGCTGATGCCGATCGGGATATCACCTTTCAGCACTACACCGTTGGCACGGGCGTGCTCCGTTGCGGCCAGCAATTGCTGGTGCAGGTGGAACTGGATGAAGAAATAGATTGCCACATGCGGGTATTCGGCAGAATCCGGTTGGCATAGTTTCTCGATCTCTTCAGCCTTATATTCATTGAATCTCGGCCATTCTCTGAAATTAGGCGTTTTGTAAGTGTCCCGCAAGTAACAGAATGCAGCATAAGGCTGCAACCATTCTTGATTGTTCTCAAAGAAAAGTCGGAAAGCTTTGGAAGTTAATACCTTTTTCCCTTCTTGCTGGTATATCAAGTGGAAGTATTCCCACTTCGTCCGGTTCACCGCCTCATAATCTATCGCGGGCAGAGCATTCAACTCCTTCTGGCGTTTTCTGAATTCGGCCATTTTCCCTTTATCCTTCAACGTGCCCATTTGTCTCAGGTCGGCATACATGGGGTGGAACGCATAGATGGATATGCTGTTGTAAGGATAGGAGTCCGTCCATGTGTGCGTCATGGTGGTATCGTTGATAGGCAATATCTGCACGGCTTTCTGATGCGTAAGCACTGCCCAGTCTATCATCTGTCGGAGGTCTCCGAAGTCTCCTACGCCGAAGCTTTTTTCGGAACGTAACGAGAAGATGGGAACTGCCACTCCGGTTCCTTTCCAGTCGGGCAGAGAGAAATAGACATAGCGGTCGCCGATGACAAGGGTTTCGTTGGCACCTATCTGCGGATCTGCCATATAGCGGTTGGGATTGTTTTCCCATGCTTCGGCACGTTGTTCTTTCTTATTATAAAGAATAAACTTATACTCCAGCGGGAAACTGAGCAGGTTGGCATCCATTTCAATCTGCCATTCGGGGAAGTTGGCGTCACTCATGAGCACTGCCTTGTCCGCATTCCAGTTGCCCAAAGCCTTTTGGTTACCGCAAATACCCAAGCAATGATCCTTGTCGATGTAGGGTGCGTACGCCTTTATCTGCAGTCCTTTCTGATAGCTTTTCGGAGCATTGCTGCGCTTGGGATGTGCTAACAACGATTCTGTGAAAGCAGACGTGTAGAAATATTGCTGTTCGGGCAAGTCTTTCCAGCAGTCTTGCAAGCAGTATACCTTCTTTTTCTTGCCTGATACGTAGAGCATACGGGGTAGTTTGTTCCACTCGGTCCGTATTACTTTACCATCGCGGTAGATCTGGTAGTTATACTGAACAAAACCATTTTCGGGCAATAAAATGTCCGTTTCCAAGGTCCAATGAATGCCGTCTACGGTTTGTAGTGGTATGGCATTTCCTTGTTGATTATCACCCAGCTCGGGAACAGAGCCTAAGACTCTGACTTCTTCGCCCCAACTGGTCCGGTATTCGATATGAAAAGATAATGTCATATATATTAGATTTAGCAATAGCTGCAATGATTATGCAAGTATAGACATTATTTTGCATAATCTCGCAGCTATCTTGATCTAATTTTTTTTTAATCCTATGCAAACGTTTGTGTTTGCCTTCTTGTGCTGGATATTATCCGCAGCGTGATGCGCCGCATGTGGTACAAATGAGGCATCCTTCTTGATAGACAAGCGTTTCATTTCCGCAGTTCGGGCATTTCTTGCCTTTGGCTGCCGTGCCGTCGGTGATGTACTTCTTCAAGGCACGTTCCACGCCATTCTTCCAGGTATTGATGCTCTCGCTGTCCAGCTGCAATGAGCCTACCAATTTGATAACCTGTTCGATGGGCATGCGGTAACGCAATACGCCGGAAATCAGTTTGGCATAATTCCAGTATTCCTTGTTGAACTTTTCGGACAGTCCTTCGATGGTGACTTTGTAGCCGCGTTTGTTTTGGAACTGGAAATCGTAACGTTTGTTACCGTCTTTATCCACATTCTTGATGATGTGTCCGCTGGTGACGTTCTTCGGAAGGATGATACCTTCGTCGTCGTCCTGCAGACCGGTGAAGATTTCATATGGATGTCCGTCCAGTAAACCTACGAATGCTACCCACTTCTCTTTGTTGTTTTGGAAGCGTACGATATCGGCATCGAGTATTTTCGGGCGGGTTTCCACTATCGTGGGCGGTTTGCAAGGGGGCAGATTGGCCTTCTTGTCACTCTTGGTAGAGATCAGCACGCCGGAACGTGAGCCATCGCGATAGACCGTACAACCTTTGCAGCCGGATTTCCATGCTTCTACGTATAGCCGGTTTACCAAGTCTTCGTCCACATCATTCGGCAAATTGATGGTGACGCTGATGGAATGGTCTACCCACTTTTGGATGCGTCCTTGCATCTTGACTTTCATCAGCCAATCTACATCGTTTGAGGTTGCCTTGTAGTAGGGAGACTGCTCAACCAGCTTGTCTATCTCCTCTTGCGTGTAGCGTTTGCTGGGATCGTATCCTTCGGCCTCCAGCCATGTCGCAAATTTTGGATGGAAGACGATGTATTCTTCGAAAGCATCACCAGTATCGTCCACAAAATCGATGTGTACGTTGGTATCGTTGGGGTTGACCTTGCGGCGGCGCTTGTATACCGGAAGGAATACAGGCTCTATGCCGGAAGTGGTTTGTGTCATCAGGCTGGTGGTACCGGTCGGTGCGATGGTGAGGCAGGCAATGTTGCGTCGTCCGTACTTCTTCATTTCTTCATACAGTTCCGGATCAGCTTCGCGTAAGCGGTTGATGAAAGGATTGTTTTTTTCGCGCTCCGTGTTGTAGATCTCGAAGGCACCGCGTTCTTTAGCCATCTCTATTGACGAGCGATAAGCATTCAGAGCAATTGTCTTATGCACCTTTTCCGAGAACTCAGTGGCCTCTTCGGTGCCGTAACGCAATCCGAGGGCGGCAAGCATGTCTCCTTCGGCTGTGATGCCTACTCCTGTCCGGCGTCCTTGACCGCTTTTCTTATATATCTTTTCCCACAACGTGCGTTCGGTGTGTCTTACGTCTTCGCTTTCCGGATCGGAATCAATCTTCTCGATGATACGTTCAATCTTCTCCAGTTCGAGATCAATGATGTCATCCATAATGCGCTGTGCCAGGCGTACATGCTTTTTGAACAGTTCAAAATCGAAATAGGCATCCGATTTGAAAGGATTCACCACATAAGAGTAGAGGTTAATAGCGAGCAGACGGCAGGAGTCGTATGGGCACAAGGGGATTTCACCACATGGATTGGTCGATACAGTGCGGTATCCCAAGTCTGCATAACAGTCGGGTACGGATTCCTTCAGAATGGTATCCCAGAACAATACGCCCGGTTCTGCTGATTTCCATGCATTATGCACGATCTTTTTCCACAAGTTGGTTGCGTTGATTTCCTTTTGCACGATCGGATTGTCTACATGGATTGGATATTGCTGGATGTATGGAGTGCCTGTAGTGGCGGCAGTCATGAAAGCATCGTCTAGTTTCACTGATACGTTGGCACCTGTCACTTTTCCCTCCGTCATCTTGGCATCGATGAAGGCTTCTGAATCAGGATGTTTGATAGATACACTCAACATCAGTGCACCGCGGCGGCCGTCTTGTGCTACTTCACGCGTGGAGTTTGAATAACGTTCCATGAAAGGAACCAGACCGGTGGAAGTCAGTGCAGAGTTCTTTACCGGAGAGCCTTTCGGACGGATGTGTGATAAATCGTGCCCCACACCCCCGCGGCGTTTCATCAACTGTACTTGTTCTTCGTCTATTTTGAAGATTGCACCGTATGAATCGGCTTCACCGTCTACTCCGATAACGAAACAGTTGGATAAGGAAGCTACCTGATGGTTGTTTCCGATGCCCGTCATCGGGCTTCCTTGCGGCACGATGTACTTGAAATGGTCGAATAAGTCGAATAGCTCTTCTGCGCTCAATGGATTAGCGTACTTGGCTTCAATGCGTGCCACTTCATTGGCTATTCTCCAATGCATGTCTACTGGGGATTTTTCGTAGATATTCCCGAAAGAATCCTTAACTGCATACTTGTTTACCCAAACACGTGCAGCCAATTCGTCACCCTGGAAGTATCGTAAGGATTCTTCGTAGGCTTCGTCATAAGAATAAGTTTGTTTTTCCACGATGCTTTTCTCTTAGATATATTTTTTTAATAAGTATATAATGTAGAAGTGATACTTATCGTTAATAAAAGTGTTTGCAAAACTAAGCATGTTTTTTGGTATATCAAAATAAAAAGTGAATAAGTTATGAACAGTTTGTCAGTATTCTTGTTGCTAATATTAAAGTTTTGATTATTAGTTTTTTTAATACAGAAGTAAGATTGGAAAGTTTTCCAAAAAGAAAATTGTGAACCGGAATTGGTGGAACAGATTGTTTCTTTTTAGAAGATACTGGTAAACTTTCAACTTATGCCTGGCTATGATCTGATATTCTTTTCCTATATTTGCAAAAAAAACAAGAGAATGGAAACCTTGAAACAAAGAAGAACAATCCGTAAATATCAGCAGAAAGATATTTCTTCTGATTTGTTAAATAATTTGCTCGATTCTGCTTTCCGTGCTTCTACGGTAGGAAACATGCAGGTGTATAGTGTCATTGTCACGCGCGATGCCGACCGGAAAGCCAAACTGGCGCCGGCTCATTTCAATCAGCCGATGGTGCGGACTGCACCTGTCGTACTGACGTTCTGCATTGACCTTCGTCGGTTCAGCAAGTGGTGCGAGCAGAGGAATGCGGTTCCCGGATATGATAACTTTGAATGGTTTGTGACCGGATCGGTAGATGCTTTGTTGGTGGCGCAGACTTTCTGTGTGGCAGCTGAGGAGAAAGGGTTAGGAATCTGTTATTTGGGTACTACTACCTATAATCCGCAAATGATAATTGACGCTTTGGAGTTGCCCGAGCTAGTATTCCCGATCACTACAGTGACGGTGGGATGGCCCGATGAGCTGCCCGCCCAAGTGGATCGTTTGCCGTTGGAGGCTATTGTGCATGAGGAGACTTATCACGACTATACGCCGGAAGACATAGATCGGTTGTATGCTTATAAGGAATCCTTGCCGGAGAATAAGCAATTCATTTTGGAAAATAATAAAGAGACGTTGGCACAGGTCTTTACCGATGTACGCTATCGGAAGGAAGACAATGAGGCGATGTCGGAAAATCTTTGGAAAGTAATGAAAAAGCAGGGTTTTTAATCCTGCTTTTTTAATGTCGTTTGTATATCGTCTATTTCAGCGCGGAAGGCCTTGTCTACTTCCCGTAACTCTTTGATTGTCTTGCAGGCGTGTAATACGGTAGCATGGTCCTTGTTTCCGATGAGGGTGCCTATCTTGGATGTAGAGAAATCCGTGTAGGTCTTGGCAAGATACATGGCTATTTGGCGTGCCTGTACTACTTCACGCTTCCGTGACCGGGTGTGAATGGTGGCAGTATCCAAAGAGAAATGCTTGCATACCACGTTAATGATGTTGTCTACCGTAATCGTCTTGTTTTCGCTTCTAACCACCTTACGTACGATGCGTTGCGCCAGCTCCATGTCGATCTCCTTATTATAGATGGTGGAATGGGCCATGATGGAGATGATGATACCTTCCAAGTCACGCACGCTATCGCTGACATTTTCGGCGATGTAGTCTATTACCTCTTCGGGGAACTGCAGGCCATCGCGGTGTATCTTATTTCTTAAGATATTTTTACGCAATTCTACGGTCGGCTTTTCCAATTCGGCGACCATACCCCATTTGAAACGGGTAATCAGGCGTTCTTCCATACCTTGCAGCAATACGGGGGCTCGGTCTGAGGTCAGGATAAGCTGTTTTCTGTTTTGGTGCAGATGGTTGAAGATATGGAAAAAGGTATTCTGGGTTTTGGTGACACCGGCAAATTCCTGAATATCATCAATGATCAATACATCGATAGACTGATAGAAGTTGATGAAGTCATTT
Organism: uncultured Bacteroides sp.; assembly: GCF_910585845.1. Classification (GTDB taxonomy): domain Bacteria; phylum Bacteroidota; class Bacteroidia; order Bacteroidales; family Bacteroidaceae; genus Bacteroides. The sequence goes on from NZ_CAJUHF010000027.1 coordinate 40,637, forward strand.
GTTGTATTGTTACGCACGGAATCGGTGTATTGCACCTGAAACAAGTGTGCCGACACGTATAAAACCCTTTTCTCAGGATACAGTTCCTTGATCTTCGTACCGATAGCGTTTGCCAGATGGGTTTTCCCCACTCCGGATGCTCCGTAGAAGAACAGCGGATTGAAGATGGTTTTAGCCGGATTTTGAGCGACGGCTTCCGCTACACTGCGAGAAAGTTTGTTGCTATAACCTTCAATAAATGTTTCAAAGTTATATTCCGGATTCAGATGCGGATCTAAATCCTTGATAGGAGCTTGCGGTATTTCTTTGCTGATAACTCTCTTTTGTGAAATAAGAGTGCGGGGAGTGGACTCCAAATCAATCGTAGTACGTGAACTTTTGTCCACCATCACATTGTATAATAACTTGGTGCCGTCTCCAATCACCTTATACAACGTCTTACGCAACAAGTCTACGTACTTGTCTTCTAAGAATTCATAGAAGAACTGACTTGGCACTTGCACGACCAATGTTCCGTCCTCATACTTCAATGGAGTGATGGGGAGAAACCAGGTTTTATATGCCTGATCTGGAACATTATCTCTGATGATTTCGAGACAACGGTTCCATAACCCGACATGATTCAATTCACTCATAACGGCTTTAGATACATTTATTGATTAAGCAAAACTTCTACGTTTGCAAAATTGGCAATCTTATTTTGAAAAAACAAATGCGTTTTTTCTTGCTTTTCTGCTAAAAAGAATAATCACCTTACTTCCAGTTACTTATCTTTGCTCTCACAAATGACCTCTAAAAAACGGATTTGTGTTTTAGTAAGTCTTTGAATCCTAATTGAATATGTGTATAAACAGGTTTGCTTAAGACCGATAGAAATTTGTGAGAATGAAAAAATACTTTAGTTTCTGCACTGACAGGCTAGGGTTTTCCAATTCTATTCGATTTATATTCTTTATTTAGACTTATTCTATTTAAGTGCTATCTTCCTATTTGTCTTTTTTGCCGAACAAAGAGAAGTGGACATACCTTTTGGGATGCGCTTTCAGGTCTTCGAGAAGACTGGCGGCGTTGGCACTCGTGGCACTCAGGTTATTGTAGAGCGACGGGTCGTTCAGCAACAAGCCTATGGTGTTGTCCTTCCGTCCCAGTTGGTCGGTGAGCATTTTAACATTGTTCAGCGTAGAGTCGATTCGGGCAAATGAGGCGGCGTAGTCTATCTTTTTCAGGTTGTCGCTCATGACGGCGAAGTTTTCCCCGATGGTATTCAACTTTTGCGTGAACTGCGGGATGTCTTTGCTCATGAGGCCTTGTAATTGCCGGCTGGTGACTTCCATGCTTGCCATGGTGTTCTGCACACTATGCAGGGTGTTGGCAAGGGCGGGGTCTCCGATCAGAGTATTCAGGGAAGCTAGGATGGAGTCCAGTTTGGGAAGCATCTTTTCCACTTGCGGCATGATCGTTGCCACTTGTTCCATGATACCGTTGTTGACGTTGCCTTGCAGGGTGTCTCCCGTCATGTATCTTTCGCGTGGATTGTTGGCAAGCAGCAGATTCATCTTCACTCCTCCCATCAGTTCGGAAGCCAGTTCAGCGGTGCTGCCTTTCGGTATGCGCAGTTCGGGTTCCACGTCAATTTCCGCAATCACTTTCCCAGGTTGGGTATAGTCGTAGTAGAGATCGCGGACAATCCCCACGCGGAAACCGTCGGCGAAGACGGGACTTGATTTGGTCAGGCCGTTTATGTTCTGGAATTTTACATAAAAATAGTTGGTTGGCTTGAACATGTGTATGCCTTTTAGGTAATTGATGCCGTACACCAATATGCAGAGGGCGATAATGCCTGCAATACCTATTCTGACTTCTTTAGTAAAATACTTCCTCATGATATCTTATGTCTTTTTTTTATTTGTTTCTATTCTTTTTAAATTCTCCGATGGCGGCATTGACGTTTGTCTTCTTGCCATTCTTGAAGGCGATAATAAAGGCATCTTTGAACTTCGGAGTGATTTCTCGTTTGGTGCGTAACACTCTGTTGTAGTCCGTCGATGCACCATACGTATATTTGTAGATTCCTCCTTCTTTATAATGCTCTACGTTCTTTAGTCCTTTCAGTCGTTTGTCGTTGGGGGAAAGTAGGTGCGAGGAGGTGAGTATCTGTATCTTAAATACAGGAGCTGCGCTTCCGGTTGGTTTTCCGGAGGCATTTCTTGTATGGTTTCTTGTCTTGGCGCTGCCGTTGGCAGGTATAGTCGGTTGGCGGGAGGTTTCGCGGGATGGGGCAGGGTTGTCCTGTGCCATGTCCGGTTCTGCGGAAGCGGCATTTGCTTCTTCTGCGCGGTCGGCATCCGTATTTTCGGGCAATGGGGTTTGGCTGCTGCCGTTGAGCCGTATTTCCTGTTCGCGTTTGTAGGAGAGGAAGGCGCGGAAGATACCGTTGGCAAGTGTCGTACTACCGGCTTCCGAGTTGAGATAACGTTCCTCTTCCGGTTGTGATATGAAGCCAAGCTCCACCAAAATGCTGGGCATGGCACTGGCTTTCAGTACTAGAAAGCCGGCTTGATGCACGCCGCGGTCTGCCCGTTTACAGGTCTGTCGGAATTCTTTCTGCACTAATGAGGCCAAGTGTACACTTTGCGACATATACTTGTCTTGCATGAACTCGAAGATAATGTAAGACTCCGCTGAGTTGGGATTGAATCCTGCGTACCGGGTCTTGTAGTCACTTTCGTATAAGATAACGGAGTTTTCCCGTTTTGCCACTTCCAGATTGGCGTCCGATTTTGCCAAACCGAGCGTCCAGGTAGAGGCTCCTTTGGCTGTCCGATTGTTGGCTATGGAGTTGGTATGGATGGAGATGAACAGGTCCGCCTTGGCATTGTTGGCAATCTCTGCCCGTCTGTCGAGGGGGATGAAAATGTCTCGTTCACGGGTATATATCACTTTCACGTCCGGACAGTTTCTTTTTATCTGTTTTCCCAGTTTCAGGGCAACGTTCAGGTTGATGGTCTTTTCTTTGGAGAACTTGCCTAAAGCACCAGGGTCATGCCCACCGTGTCCGGCATCGATTACGACAATAAAATCCTTTGCCCCGGCACTGGTGGTGCAGAGAGGAGAGAGGAACAGCCCGAAGCAAGTACAGATATATAATATGTATCGTTTGTATAGTTTCATACCAAAAGCCGATGCAAATGTAGTGGAATTTTGGAGAAAACTGATGTTTTGAATGAAGTTTTGTTACTTTATTATTCTGAAATGTGATACTTTTCTTCAAAACAGCTTAATTTTGCACCCGCAAATTAAACAATGAAACAAGTATGTTGGTTCGTTTTCTTAAGAACTGGACGTTGCCGCTGGCAATGATTACGGGTACTTTGGGGTACTTTATTCTTGCGAATGTCCCTTTTCTAGCGCCCGCCAAACCCTATATTAATGAGCTGATTGCATATATTACCCCCTTGCTGATATTTGTCCAGCTCCTGCTTACTTTCTGCAAGATAGAGAAGTGGAACGAATTGAAACCTAAAGCGTGGCATGGCTGGCTGCTTTTGTTCCAGGCATTTTCCTGCTTGGTGATAGCGGCTTTGTTGGTCTGCTGTCCGATGAACGAGACCTACCGCGAAGTGTTCGAAGGCGCGATGGTCTGTTTGATTTGTCCTACGGCTACGGCTGCGGCCGTCATTACCGGTAAGTTGGGCGGCAGCGCATCCACGCTGACTACCTATACACTGCTTTCCAATCTGCTGGCGGCGGTAGCGGTTCCGTTGGTCTTCCCCTTGGTAGAGCCTCATGCGGGCATGGGCTTTTTTGCCGCTTTCTTGAAGATATTGAGTAAGGTCTTCCCCTTGTTGCTGTTTCCCTTTTGCATGGCGTGGCTTCTGAAGATGTTCTTGCCGCCTGTGCACCGCTTCTTGCTGGGACTGCACGACCTTGCCTTCTACCTCTGGGGAGTGGCGCTTGCTATCGTCTCCGGACAGACTGTCCGTTCGCTGGTGGCGAGTGACGCACCGGCAGGTGTGGAGTGGCTGATTGCTTTTGCTGGACTGGCGGCTTGTTGCCTCCAGTTCTTTCTAGGCAAGAAGATTGGCGGACGTTATGACGACCGCATCAGCGGCGGACAGGCACTGGGGCAGAAGAATACAGTGCTTGCCATCTGGATGGCATACACTTACCTCAACCCGCTCTCTTCGGTGGGACCAGGATCATATGTGCTGTGGCAAAATATCATCAATAGCTATCAGTTGTGGAAAAAGAGAAAAAATGAGATAAAATATTAAGAGCCTGTTTAAATTTTCCTCAATAATAATCTTATAGTGGCTAATTTGA
>NZ_CAJUHF010000028.1 GCF_910585845.1 uncultured Bacteroides sp.
TCATATGTCGATTTAACTTTACCGAAAAATGACGATTTAAAATTTGCTTATTACAATCAGAACAAAGAATTGATACAACATATCAGAACAATGGAACGGGAACAACATAAAGAAGAACGTACCAAGTTCAATGAATATGTGGATAAGATACAACGATACTTCCCTTATATGGAAAAGCTGTTACCGTTAATTGACTTCTGCCAAAACACCTTGAAATTCTCTGAAAGAGTAATTCAGGAGTTGTGCATGTTGAAAAAGGTTAGGCTGAAAGGGGATTTCTATTCTCCCGAGTTCAACCGAAAGTTCCGTGACGAAAATGCGGCTTTTTCATTTGAGGAGGACAAGAACAAAAAAGGACATTTCCATATATGCGTAAATGACATTCCGCTTGTGCTATGGTTCAGACAGAAAGCGAATGAATGGAGAAATGGTTTGGAGATTAAAAATACAAAGCAGGATAAAGGACTGAAAATATAGAATGTCCTCTAAATTTCACTCCAAAAGCAAATAAAAACATTAGGAGATAGGAATTCATCAGAAAAATCTTCTACTTTTGTAAGCGGATTGAGGTAACTCTCTCCAAGACATACGAGAAAAAGAAGAGGCGTTATGCTTATCTTGAACTTGAAAACGTAGGAAATTTTCAAATTGGATACAAGAATAGCATAGTGGTTCTCACGCTATAGCGTGGGCTGCTATTGTTGCATCTGTATCCGAGGTTTCCTACAACCTTCAAGTAAAGAGTGCGGCATGCAGTTCCACGCTTCGTGGTTTAATAAGTAAAAGCCGAGAGGAACTGAAGGCATATGCATTTGACTATGGACTTATTGTACAAAGAAAAAATAGCAATTTTATATGCTACTAAATGTATGATGACTGCTGGTGGAGCTGTTGTTTCTCAGGAAATGGACTTATTAAACAAAATTTGTTCAATGATACATGTGGGACAAAATGAGTTTAATCAAGCATTGGAAATGTCAGATGAAACAGCTATATCTATTTTAAAAGAAATGTCGCAAGATAAAAGAAATTTATTAGCATATCTTCTTCAGGATATGGCACGAGCAGATGGACACATTAATGAAAGAGAAAGACTGTATTTTCTCAAGGTTAACAAAGAGTTGAAATTTACTAATTTACATAATATTTGAGATTATGGAAACATTTGTAAAAATAATAAACAGTGCAAAAGTGCGCAGTAATTCAGATTTAGTTATCTCTGGAATTCAAGCAAATAAAAACGCTTGGAATGAATACACTTTTTACCCGAATAAAGGCGTGGTCGGTGTTATAATTGGTGAAGCACAAAGTTTCGAGGGAACCATATTTTTAGTACAGTGTGGAGATAAAATAATAGTTCCAATTCTCCCTGATGGAGTGCGCGAAATCACTTATTCTGAGTTTTCGTCGAGATATCCTCAAAACATGCAGGTTGGCAAGACAAGTAGCCAACAGATGAACAGTGCGTTTGATGTTGATGAAATGATGGACTCTTTTGGAAAAATGTTGGGATTCTAAATTTTTTATCATGATAGATATGACACCGGCCCTCACAGAGGGAATAAATAATCTTTGTACATGGAGGAACAGATACACAAGTACCGAATATCCCCAAAAAGTTGTACTGAATATCTTTTATAGACGCTACACCATGAACAAGATGTGGAATGATTTGATGAATATTATCGATCAAAAATCATACAATTCATTCCAAGAGGCAGCTATGACCTTAGAAAAACTTTACTCAAAAACGGCAGTAACAAAAGTTCAGCCTTATTTAGAGTCGTGGATTAAAAACAATCCAGACGAGATTGTTGGCGCAATTCATTATAGAGATTTTATCGGCTTAATCCAAAGAGTTCAGATGGGAAGCAAGCCTGCAAAAGAAGAACTGGAGTTCTCTTATCTTCATTATCTGATAAGTGATAAGGCAACATTGGCATGGGCAGCTTTCTGTGTGACAGGGATTTCGCCGTTAAAAGCTATTACAGAAGTCTCTGGTGCAATTATCCAACCGATGCCTCTAAATGACTATAACACATTAACTGTTGGACTAGGTCAATTATACACTACTCGTTTTCTACAAGACAGATATAACCCGTTGCCGTAAGTTATGAACGAAGATTTGAGCTCATTTCTGGCTGGTCATCCATTAACCCTTGAATTTATTCGTCAGCTAAATGGAAAGAAATTCAGCGACATAAGCCAATATGTCGCTGAATTTCAGACGTATTGCGAAGGCAAACAAATTCCAAATTTTGACAATGAACTATGGTTCAAAATCCTGCAAGAGAAAATTGCCTTATTTAAGGCGAAAAACAAGACCGAATTTTACCAAATTGGCAATAAAGAAAGGTTGTATATTACTTTAGGACAGTTTAACCCATACCTGAAATTAGAAGAATATGATTTGGAAGATTTTATTGAGGAATGGGAAAGCAGAAGAACTGGTCAAAGAAAATATACAGACGAACAAAGCCAACGGTACAAATCATATAGAGAAAGTTGGCTATATGAAGTTTATACATATGACAAGGCCTTTTTAGAGAAATACAAACATGCTGCCCATCCATTGATTCAATCCACTATTGGTAAAGCACTAATTGCTAGTGGAGAACAAAGGGGAATAGGATATCTATTTAATTCACTCACAAGAGCAGTTGTAATGCCTAACATATACTGGCATAACGAAAGAGCAATAATTGGGTATATTGAATCAATATGGGAAATAATCCGTCTCAGTAAACTTGCTCATATATCTGGAAATGAAAAAGGGATTGATGAACCTCTTATCTTCTGCAAATTGCTTAGATTATTGTTTTTGTATATGAGTAGATATATTGAACTTAATCCAGATAAAATAAAAACAGCAGATGTCTATTCCAATCGCGCGGAGTTGTTTTACTTCTTTCCAACAGAAATGCAAAGTTTGTTTATGGACAGCGAGTTTTTTTCGTTATCCCAGACTTGCAATTTTCTTCTGATAAATTTCTCGCTTATCGTACTGCTTCACAAACTTGTCCTGAATTAGTTAGCGGTTTTTACAAACAATGTCTATGGGACTCTAAAAAGATGTACCAATATGGTAATCTCAATTATCCGACAATTGATGGAGGTTACACCGTAATAGAGGATGCAGGATGGATGGAAATTATAGAAAGATGCAGAGTACGCTCACAAATTGTCGCACAGCAAATCTACGACAAAGACTCACAGGGCAATATTTATTTGACAAAAGAGCAGATTGAGTGGCTATTCTTCCATATTTTAGATGCTGGTGTTGACTTACATAAAGACATGAAGGATTTGCGTGATAATTAATTTAGTCCAATTGTCAACACAGTAATACAATGGTGAAAAAGAATCATAATAGTGTTTTCACCATTGTATTTTTGTATCTCGCAAATGGAGTTGCTTAAATGACTTATGACTAATCATTTCTTATAATATCATTTGTATTCTAAATACAAAATAGAGAATAAGTCTAATTTAAATGATAAATTTTAGATGTAAACCGAATGTTTTCTCATGGTTATTTCATACCTTTGATTCGTAAATGAGTTACCCGAACAAGCAAAGCGATGCAGAACACAGCAATTAGAACGGTTGCCAACTCATTACCTCAAAACGAGGTGATTTTTCTAACTTTCTTAGTTTCAGGGAAATATATTTCTTATACAGACTTACGGAAAATCTCCGGAAAATCCATCCATCCCATACTCAAAGTTTTTCAGCAAGTATTTCAGCCTGTCGGCATCCGTTCGTTTTGTCTATCTCTCCTACCTTGAAAACACCGGGAACAAGCACCTCGCCAACCATTTCCCATTTCAGCAATGCAGCGGAACGCTCAATGGGAATCCGTACGCCGTCCATTACACTCATGTCGTCTTCTTCGCAGCAGGTAATCAAAGCGCATTTTTTACCTGCTATATCCTTGCCTCCGACAACCAAAGAGAAAATGCGGTCTATAACTCCCTTGACCTGCGCCGGAATAGAATACCAGTACACCGACATCGTATAAACCACCACATCTGCCTCCAGAATCGCAGAAGCAATTGCATTAAAATCATCGTCGAACGAACATGCTTTACCGGTCTTATAACATGTCTCGCAAGCACGACAACCGCCAATTTTCAGGAAAGCGGCATCAAATCGCCGTATAGTATGGCCAAGTTCTTCGGCACGCCTTACAAACGCTGCGGTCATGGCGAAACTGTTACCATTCTTTCGGGGACTTCCCGTAATAACTACTATATTCATCTACTCACTTATTTTATTGTGTTAGAATTCTGATTATAGGCTTTCGCCACGCTCTTTACAAACTTCATAGCAGCCTCTTGCACTGCCTCATATTCCTTTATTGAATCTCTCATATCTGTTTATGGTTATATTAATCGCTTGCAAAGTTACAGGGTAATGCAGACCTCCGCAAGTACCGAAAAATTATTCAGATACTGAAAAATTATTCGGTATATCCCTGCTGTGGGGATTTATGTATACCTTTGCGGAAGGTAAAAACAAAAGAAAGATGTACGAAAGAAAGATACCCGTAGATTTAAGTTGTCCGCTGCGTCTGACAATGAGTTTGATAGATTCCAAGTGGAAATCCTGTATACTCGATGAACTGCGTGATGCAACAATGCGCCCGAGCGAACTACACAAGGCGTTGCCCGAAGCCACGCCGCGCGTGCTCGACCTGCAATTGAAAGAGTTGGTGGACGACGGACTTATTGTCAAGACCATCTATCCCGAACTACCACCCCGTTCAGAATACACCATCACGGAACTGGGATGTTCACTACTGCCCATACTCGATGCCATGATTACATGGGGAGAAACGAACCGGAATCTGTTCATTCAGAAGTATGGAAAAAGATAGTACCTAAAGCTCACGTTTATGTTTCTGAACCTCAGCTTTGGCACGCTAAACCTGAGGTTCAGGAAACGTATATTGCGCAACAAACAATTACAAAATGCCCGGAAACATGTATCGCACTGTGTTCTACAGAAAACTAATATGGATTACCAACGGAAACCGACGCTTTCATACCAGCTGGTAGAGCGATAGGCATTATCGGTCGGAGTATTCTGTGCAGAAGGGATGTAGCACGACACTCCTGTCGCACCTTCCATAGAGAACCTTCCGACATAAGAGGAATAATTCTCCGCCGTAGTAGTCCAATAGACTACGGCATCGTCAAAAGCCTTTTTCCATTCATCGTATGCCGCATCGGTAGCCACCTGCTCCATCATACCGGCAAAGTCATAATAACCCACACGACTGCTACTGCTGCTTCTGCGTTTATCGTAATCAAATACAACGCCGCTCCGAAGCCAGGCATTGTCAACCGATTCGGTCATGGCACGCTTAGTAGCCTGCGCCAACTGTTCCAAACGGTCGGTCCGCAACACGGATACGGAAACGCCGCCTGTCCAGTTCCAATTGGAAACATCTACATTCGGATTATATCGGGCAGCATAAGGTGAATAATAGGCGGTAGCCATGCTTACAGCTGCATCATCCGCAGTAAACATGGCAGGAACAACCTCATCATAAGGAGCACCGGGACCGGGAATCTCCGTCGGCGACCCGATGAGATAGTCTGTGTAACTGCGCAACTCGTATGCCGCTTCTATAGACTGCATGAAGCAGGCGTCAAATAGAATAAAATCAAAATGGGGAGCCGTTGACAGTATCTCGGCAAATTCTGATATGTTCATCCGATGGTCTGTTCCATCCCCTTTATCTTGCCCTATCCAGCGGGTACCGACACGTAACGGATAAGGCAACCAGCCTTCTCCGTGTGACCAATAGACCAATCCATAGCTATCTGCCCTGTATTGGGGATTCTGAAAGACTTCTGCAAACACTTCCTTGGTCTCGGAAACGCCTACCGAATTACGTTGCCCGTAGTTTCTGACTTCAGTTTCCGTCACAGTTCCTCCAACATTCTTCAGTTCCAGCAAACGGGCGGACTGGCCATTGTCTATATAGACCAGCAAATGAACACCGGCATCGTCCTTCACTTTCGCCATCCCTGTCTTCATCTCAGCCAAGTCCGCCGAAGCAAACGAAGAGAGGCTATTGTCGGCAGCAACGTACACCAAGACAGTCCGACCGCCATTCTGAGGAGTTTCAGTTTCCAACTTGTCATCAACACAGGCGGCCAATAACGCAAAGATGCACATCCACAGGGAAAGATAGAATTGCTTTTTCATGATAGTAAACGATAATCTAATGGGGCGTTCATACGAAAGAAGTCATTAGTTCAGATGAAATGAAATCATTCAGACGGAATGAAATCATTCAGACGGAATGAAGTTCTTAATTCAAGGAAAAAGAAATCTTTAGTTCTGATAACATAGAAGAGAGCAGACTGTTACTCCTCCGGTTTCTTAAAACGGAATGCTTCCGCATCAATTGGAGTCAGTACGATTGTCTTGTTCTTCTTATATTTGCCTTGCACCTTGGTGGCCTCTTTCTCCAGTTTACCCTTGTTATTGGAAAAATAGATCATGCAAGTATAGTCGGGACTACCCAACTCATATTCCAAATAGTTTTTCAACTGATAGGTATATAGCTCACGTTTGGGCAAGAAGCCGTTCTTGTCCAATTTCACACTATCCAATGGCTGAATAGCGGTGTAGTACACCACCGTATCCGTGAAAGAAGCGGCAATGCCGAATGCATACACAGTCTTTTCTTCCTTGACCTTCTTCAACGAAAATGCCGAACACACCATGAAAACCAAGGCTACGGCAAACAATATACGAACGTATTTCATAACAATAAAATTTAAATCACGGCAAATGTAGATAAAAGCAGTGAGATTCCCTCTCTGTATTCCGAATTATTTATGATTTCTCCCTCAGGACTTACGCAAAAAAAAACCGGAGGTCACTGTCGTGACCTACCGGCTTTAATTCCTTTCAGTTGTCGGAAATTGATATTTCTTATTATCCCAAATAAGACTTGAGCAATTTGCTACGATTACTTTGTCTTAATCTTCTAATTGCTTTTTCCTTGATCTGGCGTACACGTTCACGGGTCAAACCGAATTTGTCGCCGATTTCTTCCAGTGTCATTTCCTGCTGTCCGATACCGAAAAACATCTGTATGATCTCTTTTTCCCTATCGGTTAACGTAGAAAGTGCTCTATCAATTTCCCTCGCAAGAGACTCGTTCACCAAAGAGCGATCCGCCATAGGAGAATCATCGTTTACCAACACATCCAACAGGCTGTTGTCCTCTCCTTCTACAAAAGGCGCATCCACCGAAATGTGGCGTCCGGACACCTTCAACGTATCAGAGATCTTGTCCACAGGAATCTCCAGTTCATCTGCCAACTCTTCGGGCGACGGACGACGTTCGTTTTCCTGCTCGAACTTAGAGAATGCCTTGCTGATCTTGTTCAGCGAGCCTACCTGGTTCAACGGAAGACGCACGATACGCGACTGTTCTGCCAAAGCCTGCAAAATGGACTGACGTATCCACCACACCGCATAACTGATGAACTTGAAACCACGTGTCTCATCGAACTTTTCGGCAGCCTTGATCAGTCCTAAATTACCCTCATTAATCAAGTCGGGCAAACTCAAACCTTGGTTCTGGTACTGCTTGGCCACAGATACAACGAAACGCAGATTGGCACGTGTCAATTTTTCCAATGCGATACGGTCACCTTTACGGATGCGTTGAGCGAGCTCCACTTCCTCTTCGACAGTGATAAGGTCTTCGCGACCGATTTCCTGCAGATACTTATCAAGAGAAGCGCTCTCTCTGTTAGTGATACTTTTTGTAATCTTTAGTTGTCTCATTCTTCTAAAACAGATTTGGGGTTGCAAAGTTACGACATTTTATTTAGTTATAAACTAAGAACCTGTTTAATTTTTCTTCAAAAAGTTGTTTATCCGGCCTTTTTCGGACTGTTTTTTCAGAAATCTCCCGAAAAAATGCCAGACAGAAAGAAAATGGATACCAATTTGCCATCGTTTTCCCGTCTTGTCCATCAGGCCTGAATAGCATCATAATAAACAAAAAAAGCACCGACAAGTTATCTGCCGGTGCTTCTTTTCTTTTTTGTTAGCTTATATTACAATCTTCTTACCTTATACCTATCATTACCTTTTATACATTGACCTATTTATTCTTGAGCAATGCTCACCGCATAGCTGGCACGTTTGCCTGAAGGGAACATACCGGTGATGAACAGTACTTGTTCTTGTGTCTTGGAGGCTTCTTTCATTACCTTTTCCATGTCCTCCAGCGTCTTCATCGGCACATTGTTCACTTTCAGGATGATGAAACCTTTGCGGATTCCACCTTCTGCCATCTTACCGTTGCTGACACCTGTCACTTCGAGACCGTAACCCAGATTGAGCTGCTTCTTCAGATCGTCGGGGATGGGACGGAAAGCGGCGCCCAAGATATCCATATCGGCATTCTTCACGACTTTCGTAGTGCCTTGTTCGTTCTTCAACGTAACTTCTACGTATTTCTCTTTCTTGTCACGCATTACTTTCACTTTCACCTTGTCGCCCGGACGATGTTTTGCCAAAGCCTCTTGCAGATCGGCAAACTTGTGTATGGCTTTACCGTCCATGCCGATAATGACATCGTTTTCTTTCAGGTCGGAGCCTGCTGCGGAACCGCCTTCTACGATCTTGCGTATCCAAAGTCCGTCGACAACGTTGTACTTCTCTCTGGCTTCTTTCTTGATGTCACTCACCTTTCTGCCTTCTTCATCCTTCATTTGAGTATCGCCCGGCTCTTCAGTAAGAGTAGTGACCTGAACACCCAGCAACACGCGTTGTACGGTACCGAATTGCTTCAAGTCGGCAACCACTTTCTTCATAATGCTGGTGGGGATGGCAAAACCATAACCTGTGTTCGAACCTGTCGGAGAGAACAGGGCTGCATTGATGCCTATCAGTTCGCCGCGTGCATTGACCAGCGCGCCTCCGCTATTACCCTGATTGATCGCTGCATCCGTCTGGATGTAGGATTCGATGCTCTCTTTAGCCATGCCCAGCGAACGTGCTTTGGCGCTGACGATACCTGCCGTCACAGTAGAAGTCAGGTTGAACGGGTTACCTACGGCAAGTACCCACTCGCCTACTTTCAGCGCGTCGGAATCGCCCACTGGAATAGTCGGGAAGTCGTCGCCTTCGATCTTGATCAGTGCCAAGTCGGTATTTTCGTCCGTACCGATGATGCGTCCCTTGAACTGGCGGTTGTCATTCAAGGTCACACTGATTTCGTCCGCACCGGCAATCACGTGATTGTTCGTCACGATATATCCGTCTTTGGAAATGATGACGCCCGAACCGAAGCCTGTGCGTTCCGGTGTCTGCACCTGGCGTCTTTGTGTACCGCCGCGACCACCGAAAAACTCACTAAAGAAATCGGAGAACGGATCTCTCACTTCCACTTCCTGCACCTTAGAGGTCTGAGTGGAGCGGATATGCACCACAGCATGGATTGAACTTTCTGCTGCCTGCGTCAAGTCCACGGGCTGAGCGTCAACAGCATTATAAGCGGCCAAACGTACGTTCGGGTTTTGCTGAAACATGTCATCAAACGCATTGCCACTGGCTACAAGCGTTTCCTTGTGCAGCATCTTATACGTGGTTAAACCTGCTACTCCTGAACTCAGAAGTACGATAGCTGCAACCCCAAGAATGTTTTTTGTTGTTTGTTTCATAATCATTTTCTATGGTTTTAAGTGTTAATATTCGAGTTTCATTTAACATTTCGGCGTTAAAATAACGACAAAAATCGTTCGGTTATTCCGCTTGTCACTCTTTTTTGTTCTCTTTTAACAATGGACTTTTAGGGCTTAACAGCGGTTAACGACAGAACCTGACATTTTTACATTTGTGTACTATTACTGACGTGAAAATAAGGCAGATAGAATGTCACTGCAACTACAGCCGCCCGATATCCGGCAAATCAGACAGGATAATCTTGCCTTTCATCACCTCCATCCCCCCTTCCAGCCTTCGCACATGCTTGGAGCTAATGCAGCAAAAGCAGCAGTCTTCAAGCCCCCTCTTTTGCTTTGTATAGGTGTTTATTCAGTTTAAAATAAGGTTTTAGAGCCTGTTTAATTTAGTTCAGCCTTCTTTTAAGAAAAGAAACTGAATAAAAAACTTTTGGTTCTTCGTCACTTTTGGGGCAGTTCATGTGTTAAAGCTAGTAAATTTATTGCCTAACAAGGTAATGCTTGTCCTATTGAACATGTGTCTTTTGATAGCTTTAATTTTATTCCCTTAAATAAGCTGGTATAGTCTATAGATAAAGGTGTTTAGTATATTTTACTGCCCCAAAAGTGACGAAGAACCAAACTTTTTGAAGAAAAATCAAACAGGCTCTTATAGTTCTCCCTAAAGCATGCTCAATCAGCCATATAATAAGGGTTGGTATCTGTAGTATTGAGAGACGCCTCCTTATTTATATAAGGTAACACGCGCGAAGCAAACAGCAAACGATTGAGGTTGTACTCATCGAAGAGCGGATCGGACACATCCAGACTGCTGACATGCACATCACCTTGCGAATGAATGAAGCGTTTATTACCTATATACATGCCAACGTGCACCACACGGGCTTTCCGGTCTGCCGTGGCCTTACTACCGAAGAAGAGCAAGTCGCCGGGTTGCAGGTTACCGAAGTCGGGAGCGATATCAATGTGTTCACCCACATTTGCCTGTTGCGAGGCGTCGCGAGGAATGATGATATCATGCATGAAAAGAACAGTACGCATAAAACCACTGCAATCCACTCCCTTCGATGAAGTGCCTGCCCACAGATAGGGAACTCCCATCAAGGTGTGTGCCGTACGGATGATGCTGGCAGCATCCTGCTTCAGAGCGGCACGCCATTTCTTCTCCGGCATGGAGATGGACTTGGAGATATATCCGGTGCGCCCGTCGGGATAGACCACCTTATAAAATGCACCACGGCTCCCCTCCCACTTCAGACGGTTGCCCGCCACGACATCGGAGACGGTTTGAGAAGTCAGGTTCGGCTCGGAATAGACAAAGCCGTAATGGGAAGTCACCACAATCTTTTCAGCTGCGTTCCAGTCACGGAGTCCGTCTTCCGTCACCAGGTGGACGCCTACGCGATGCACCCATGCGATGTAGTCGTCCGGCGTCTGTATCCGATACCAACCATCGTGCTGCAACACGCGGACGGGCATCCCCAGCAGACCTTGGGTCATCATCTCTGATGAAAAGTCCGGATCGGTACGTAGGCTTGCCACTGATAGATTCAGGATACCATAGATCTTTCCTTCCAACGATGCCGTGTCCGGTAATACTTGCAGGCAGTCCATCACTTTATAGTCAGCCTGAGCCAACCCGCTGAGCAATGCTGCCTTGGCTTCGGGAGAGGTGGTGACGCCACGCAGCATCACATTCTTACCCAAAAAAGAGTAATCCACATCGAAAAGTGCCACCCGCCTGTCCGGAGCATACAAGCGTTTCAGGCGGTCGGACAACTGGAGCACATCGGCAGGCATCACCCTATCTCCCACTTCGGAAGCCTCGGAACCCAAGGAAGCCCAAAAGGGTAAAAGCAGAGCAAGAAGAAATCTTTTCATAATAAGTTCGTATGATTTTAAAATTCATTTTAATGCCACCAAAGTTAGGAATAGTTTTTAGAGCCTGTTTAAATTTTCTTCAAAAAGTCTTTTATTCAGCTTCTTTTGAGCTTCTTTCCGGTCTGTTTTCCTCTTTTTATTCGTCACATAGCCCGCTATGATCCTCATAAAAACAGGAAAACATCCTCAAAAAGAACTCTAAAAAGAAGGCTGAACAGAATTTAAACAGGCTCTTATTCTGAACATAGTTTTCTGATAATATTTGGAAATAGGTTCTGTTTTACGGCTCTGCCGTATCATTTACGACATTGCTTCGATTCTTATTCGATATCTCACTGATACATACCGATATTATCAGATAAATATCAGAGTAGAATAAAATGAGAAGCACATGCAAAGTGGAGCAGACAGGGATTATTCGCCACCACAATAGCGCATATTTCCTTCAAATCTGCAGAAAAAACGGACAAATCATTTCGTTCTCCCCCCGGTTTACACTATCTTTGCCGCAGAAAACAGTTGGTCGGTCTGTCGCTTGCGCATTAGCGTATGAGGAAAGTCCGGGCAACACAGAGCATCCCACTTCCTAACAGAAAGCTGTCCGCGAGGGTAGAGTAACGTAGAAGAAAATAACCGCCGTAGCTCTTTTTGAGGTATTGGCAAGGGTGAGAAGGTGGGGTAAGAGCCTACCAGTCTTGTGGTGACACAAGGGCTGTACGTCTTGGGAGTTGTAAGGTCATGTAAACCGACGTTATGAGAGTTGCTCGCTCCATGTCGGAGGGTAGACCGCTAAAGTTGTATGGTGACATGCAGCTCAGATAAATGACAGACACTTACCTGAATGGAAGTTTCCGGATGACGGTTTCTTCTTTCTGGTGAGTACAGAACCCGGCTTACAGACTGACTGTTTTTCTTTTTTCAATTTCCATTTTCACCGATTATGAACCAACGCATCACCGCTTTCTGGAAATTTCTGACATACGACATCTGGCGTATCACAGAGAATGAAGTCACTCAGACCACTTTTTCCATTTATAACATAATCAAGACTATCTACCTGTGCATTAACCGTTTCACCAAAGACAGATTGGCAAACAAAGCTTCCGCATTGACCTATAGCACGCTGCTTGCCATAGTGCCCATCCTCGCCATCCTGTTTGCTATAGCACGCGGATTCGGCTTCTCCAATCTGATGGAAAACCAGTTCAGAATGGGATTCGGAGGCTACAGCCAGACCACGGAAGTCATCCTCCAATTTGTGGACTCTTATCTTTCAGAAACCAAAAGCGGCGTATTCATCGGGATAGGCCTGGTCATGTTGCTGTGGACGGTTATCAACCTGATCAGCAACATCGAAATCACGTTCAACCGCATCTGGCAGGTGAAGAAGGCACGTAGCATGTATCGCAAAATCACGGATTACTTTTCCATGTTTCTGCTGATGCCTATTCTGATTGTGCTCTCGGGCAGTCTTTCCATCTTTATGAGCACCACGCTGAAGTATATAGAAGACTTTGTACTGCTTGCCCCTATACTCAAGTTCCTCATCCGCCTGATTCCCTTTGTGCTGACCTGGTTCATGTTTACGGGACTATACATCTATATGCCGAACACCAAAGTGAAGTTCAAGCACGCCTGCATTTCGGGCATCCTTGCCGGAACGGCGCATCAGGCATTCCAGTACCTGTACATCGGCGGACAGTTGTGGGTATCGCGTTACAATGCCATTTACGGTAGTTTTGCCGCCCTCCCACTCTTTTTGTTGTGGCTGCAAATATCGTGGACCATCTGTCTGTTTGGTGCAGAGCTGACCTATGCTGGACAAAACATCCGAAATTTCAGTTTCGACAAAGACACAAGGAATATCAGCCGACGCTATCGCGATTTTGTCTCCATCCTTATCATGTCGCTCATTGCCAAAAGATTTGAAGAAAACGCCAAGCCCTATTCCGCCGAAGAGATCTCGGAGACATATCAGATTCCGATCCGGCTGACTCGCCAGACGTTGTACGAACTACAGGAAATCAATCTCCTTCACGAAGTAGTGGACGAAAAAAGTGAAGAGATCAGCTATCAGCCTTCTATGGACATCAACCAGATGAATGTCGCTCTTCTGCTGGACCGGCTCGACACACACGGGTCGGAAGATTTTAAAATAGACAAAGACAAGGAATTTAGCGAGCAGTGGAATGTATTGACCCGCGCAAGAGAAGAGTATTACAGAAGTGCGAGCCACGTATTACTGAAAGATCTTTAGATAAGGAAGAAACTCATTGGCTCTCACCACAAATTACACAAATTACACAGACTATCACAGATTACTCAAATTACACAGATTATTGCAGATTATTCTCAAGAGCTTTCCTCTAGAAAGAAAGAACATTTTCTTTATCCTATCGGTGTGAGGCTCTTACGATTTTCTATTTATATTTGATAATCAGATCGAATAATCTGCAATAATTCATGCAATAATCAGTGATAATCTTGTGCAGCAATCAGCGATAATCTGTGCAATCCTTAGAGCCTGTTTAAATTTTGTTCAGCCTTCTTTTGAGAGTTCTTTTTGAAGAATATTTAAACAGGCTCTT
Source organism: uncultured Bacteroides sp. (assembly GCF_910585845.1). Lineage (GTDB taxonomy): Bacteria > Bacteroidota > Bacteroidia > Bacteroidales > Bacteroidaceae > Bacteroides. The sequence goes on from NZ_CAJUHF010000028.1 coordinate 14,195, forward strand.
AATACTTATTATAGGAAATCACTTTCTCCTTCGGCTTCCTTGCCTTCTTCCTCTTCTCCTTCACCGGATAACCGATGGTAATCACCAGAAGCAGACGTTTTGAAGACGGAATGCCAGTCAGTTTCTTGATCTCCTTCTCATCAAACCAGCCAAGGATGCAAGAACCCAATCCTTCGCTTTCGGCCGCCAACGTGATGTGTGAGGCAGCGATGCCGATGTCTATCAGAGGAAAATACTTATCCTTGATTTTCGCCCCCAGAAAGGAAGTGATGTTCATCGATTCCTCCACAATCAGAATAAGAGCAGGAGCGTCTTTGGCGAACTTATTCATACCCAGTCCCGCAGTAGCCTTGCCCACTTTGACGGCAAGTTCCGGATCATTGACCACGACAAACTTCCACGGTTGTGCATTACAAGCCGATGGTGCTAATCGGGCAGCTTCCAATATGCGCTCCAACTTCTCTGCTTCTACTGCACGCGTGAGATCGTATGCACGGTCACTCTGACGGGATGCAACTAATTGTAAAAAATCCATTTTGATTGTAATTTTCTGTTCTGATTATTTGAATTGTATCATTCGGCTGATATACTTGCCAATAATATCAAATTCGATATTCACTCGGCTACCCACCTTTATATTATGGAAATTAGTATGCTCAAAAGTATAAGGAATAATAGCCACCTGGAAAGTGTCGTCTGTCGGGTTGCACACCGTCAGGCTCACACCGTTTACCGTCACCGAGCCTTTGTCCACAGTGATATACCCGCGCTTTGCCATCTCCTTGTCAAAAGCATACTGGAAAGTGAAATAATAGCTTCCTTCGGCATCCTCCACACCTACGCAAGTAGCCGTCTGGTCCACATGTCCCTGCACGATATGCCCGTCGAGACGACCGTTCATCATCATACTGCGTTCCACATTCACTTCGTCGCCTACCTGCAAAAGTCCGAGGTTAGAGCGATCCAGCGTCTCCTTCATGGCCGTAACCGTATAGGTATCCTCCGTCATACTGACCACGGTGAGACATACACCATTGTGAGCGATGCTCTGGTCTATCTTCAATTCATTTACAAATGAGCATCTGAACGTAAAATGCACATTCTCCTGCTCTTTCACCAATGCCACGAGCGTGGCGCACTCTTCTACAATTCCAGAAAACATAATTCTATTTACGATTTTAATGATTTACGAATTTCTTATCTTTTACGAATACAAATATAAATGAAAATCATGAGAATCTCATACCGACAAGATAAAGAATATGTTTTTCTTTAGAGGAGAGGAGAGAATACAAAAAATGGAGCATTTCACAACGCCCCATTTTTCAGCTTTCAATAGGTATTAGTTTTTTTTAAGGTAAAAAGATTGTTTTCAGGATAACGGTGCAAATATAGGGGCTTTTAAGGTTACCTACCAAATTAAAAAACATGTCTTATAACATCTTTTTGTTTTTTCTTTGGTTTTATTACCCATATATACCCTGATTATATCCGCAATCGTTTTCAGTGGACAAATATATAGTATTTTTCTAATAAAGCCTAAAAAATTGTTTAAATATCACCGATTTGAGAACTTAAAAAACGAAACTTTCCTTGCTATTCATCGGGAAAAGCCATAAAACCTGAGAAAAAGAAGCCCGGCCACCACCACTATGCAATCTCCATCTCCTTTCCTTATAATATATATAATGTATATATGTATCCGGCCCCCCTCGTATGGGAATTTATAAAAAAAGAATGGATATATTCCGATGATATAAGGATAAACAAAAAAAATGTCTTACTTTTGCGACTCGATACTTTTAGAATATATACATACCATTATGGCAGATATCAGAAACGAAGAAGTAGGTGAAAAAAAGAGCCTTAACTTCATTGAACAAATTGTCGAGAAAGATTTAAAAGAGGGTAAGAACGGCGGCAAAGTACAAACGCGTTTCCCGCCAGAACCCAACGGATACCTCCACATCGGACATGCCAAGGCCATTTGCCTCGATTTCGGCATTGCAGCTGCTCACAACGGCATTTGCAATCTCCGTTTCGACGACACCAACCCCACCAAAGAAGATGTGGAATATGTGGAAGCCATCAAGGAGGATATCCAATGGTTAGGCTACCAATGGGGTAATGAATATTATGCATCCGATTACTTCCAGCAATTATGGGATTTTGCCATCCATCTTATCGAAGAAGGTAAAGCATATATCGACGAACAGACTTCCGAACAGATAGCACAGCAAAAAGGTACTCCTACCCAGCCCGGTGTGGAAAGCCCTTACCGCAACCGTCCGATAGCAGAAAATCTTGACCTGTTCAAGAAGATGAACACTGGCGAGATTGCCGAAGGTGCTATGGTATTGCGTGCGAAGATCGACATGGCAAACCCAAACATGCACTTCCGCGACCCCATCATCTACCGTGTAGTGAATCACCCGCACCATCGTACGGGCACCACATGGAAGGCTTATCCGATGTACGACTTCGCACACGGACAAAGCGACTACTTTGAAGGTGTAACCCATTCGCTCTGCACACTGGAGTTTGTTCCCCACCGTCCGCTCTACGACCTGTTTGTAGACTGGGTGAAGGAAGGAAAAGACCTGAACGACAACCGCCCGCACCAGTACGAATTCAACAAACTGAACCTCAGCTACACGCTGATGAGCAAACGTAACCTGTTGGTTTTGGTGAAAGAAGGCTTGGTGAACGGATGGGACGACCCCCGTATGCCGACCATTTGCGGCTTCCGCCGACGCGGATATTCCCCCGAATCCATCCATAAGTTCATCGACAAAATCGGATACACCACTTACGATGCACTGAATGAATTTGCTTTGCTGGAAAGTGCCGTACGCGAAGACCTCAACGCACGTGCCACGCGCATATCAGCCGTCATCAATCCGGTGAAGTTGGTAATCACCAATTATCCTGAAGGTCAGGTAGAAGAACTGGAAGCAATCAATAATCCGGAAAGACCGGAAGAAGGTAGCCACACCATAGAGTTCAGCCGCGAACTGTGGATGGAACGCGAGGACTTCATGGAAGACGCACCGAAGAAATACTTCCGCATGACCCCAGGACAGGAAGTACGCCTGAAGAATGCCTATATCGTGAAGTGTACCGGATGCAAGAAGAATGAAGCCGGAGAAGTGACGGAAGTCTATTGCGAATACGATGCAAATACGAAGAGCGGCATGCCCGAAGCCAACCGTAAAGTAAAAGGTACGTTGCATTGGGTTAGCTGCAATCACTGTCTCGAAGCCGAAGTACGCCTCTACGACCGCCTGTGGAAAGTGGAAAATCCACGCGATGAAATGGCAGCTATCCGCGAAGCAAAGAACTGCGATGCATTGGAAGCAATGAAAGAGATCATCAATCCCGACTCATTGCACATTCTGCCGCACTGCTACATCGAGAAATATGCTGCCGGCATGAAACCGCTGACTTACTTACAGTTCCAACGCATCGGCTACTTTAATGTAGACCCTGACTCTACGCCTGAGAAGATGGTATTCAACCGGACCGTGGGACTGAAAGATACGTGGGGCAAAATCAACAAATAGAAATTTATATTATAGGAGAAAACCATTCAATGAGTAACAAGAACCTACTGTCAAGCAGGGACAAAGCGCTGCAGGCATGTGCCGAACAATATGAAGCGGCAATGGAAGAGAATAAAACGTTTTATCTGGATGCAGACGACTTTGCCGATCTTGCCGACTGGTACGGAACGAGAAGAAGATTTGATAAAGCTATCGAAATAGCAGAGTATGGCTTACGGTTACATCCGTCCAACACGGAGCTGATGATCGAGTATGCCTACTTGCTTATAGATAGTGGACAAATGGAAAAGGCACGTGAGGTTGCAAGGAATTTTCCTGAAAGTTATTTGCCGGAAGCCAAAGTACTGCGTGCCGCCTTGTTACTAAGCGAAGGCAAACTGAACGATGCAGAAGAGTTGCTGGATACGATCGAAGATAAAGATGATATAGCAAACGTGATCGATGTAGCATACACTTTCCTCGAAATGGGTTATCCGGACAAGGCAAAAGAGTGGCTCGACCGTGCGGAGGATGAGCATAACGACAATGCAGCCTACCTTGCCGTTATGGCAGACTACTATCGCGCCAAAGACATGATAGAAGAAGCTATTCTGACATTCAACAAACTGATAGACAAAGATCCGTACTCCGCCACATACTGGATAGCACTGGCAAGGTGTTACTTCGAAATAGGCGAATACAACCAGACCATTGACGCCTGCGACTATGCCCTGATAGGTGACGACAAGTTAGCAGAGGCCTATATAATAAGAGGCCACAGCTTCTTCCAATTGGGCAATGAAGAGGCGGCATTAGAGAACTATCTGGAGGCACAGCGGCTCAAAGCCCTCAGTTCGAACTTCATCTATAGTTTTGTTGGACTATGTAGCATCTCGAAAGGTAAATGGGAAGAAGGACTTGAAAATATGGAGAAAGCCATCCAGATAAATGAAGAAAAATATACCTCCTCCCCTGTCCTGCCCAACTTATATGCCAATGCAGGCCTCTGTCTCTTCAAATTGGGACAGAAAGACAAAGCGCATCAGTATTGCCAAAAAGCACAACACTTGGCGCCTGAAGATCCAGATGCCTATGTCATCGAAGGGCGTATTCTTATCGAAGAAGAAAAAGAAAAAAAAGGAATGGCACTATGGGCTAAAGCAATACAATATTCCCCATATGCCGATACTTGGAATGAGATAGGTATGCATAGTCTGGAATTAGGCTACTTGAATCATGCAAAAACAGCTTTTGAACGTGTCATTGAAATGGATCCGACTTTCCCGAGTATCAACGAAAAACTATGTGTCCTTTATATAACCATGTTCGACAAAGAGAACTTCATTAAATACAATCAGAAGTGCGCTTGCTCGTTCGGTGCAAAAGAAATGGAGGAAATACTGGCAATCATGGAAAGAAAAGACCATCAAGAGATGGTGAACTATACGCAAAGGCTCATAAAGTCTTTGAAGAGATAGACAAAAAGTCAAGGGAATGCTCCGGACAATATCCGGAAAACTGATTAAGAGCCTGTTTAAATTTTGTTCAACCTCCTTTTGAGAGTTCTTTTTGAAGAAAATTTAAATAGGCTCTAATATTATTGCCTCGCCAAGTGGATGATTCCGTTTGGCGAGGCAATATCATATAAGGCAATATTATATAAGTCAATATCAGCCGTCCGTACCGACTGATTCTACTTTGCATCACGCGTAGAGAGTCTCTCGAGGAAATAGACCATGAAGAAACCGATTATCATCAGCAGTACCGCCTCCATAATATACTGATTGGGTAAGACGTTCACCTCAACCAACGGTTTCACTACTCCATGCCTGTCCGTGAAAGTCTCAAGAGTCTCTTTCCAAGGCCACACCTTATTCAGAGAACCCAGCATAAAACCTGTCAATACCGCCAACGTCATATTGCGGAAATGCTTTAATGCATACGAAAGAATACGCGCAAAAGACGTGATGCCAAGACATGCACCGGCAAAGAACATCAGCAAAATCTTCACATCGAGCGTTTTGACAGCCTCCATGATAAAGAAATACTTACCCAAAAGCACGAGAATGAAGCTCCCTGATATTCCAGGCAAAATCATCGCACAAATAGCAACCGCTCCACAAAGAAAGATGAACAACAGGTTAGACGGAGTTTCGGCAGGCGTAGCTACCGTTATATAATAAGCAACAGCGGCCCCTATCACAAAGGCTAAAACCGTTTTCCAGTTCCATTCTTTGATGCCTTTTCCCACAAACCATGTAGAAGCCAGCACCAATCCGAAGAAAAACGCCCAAACCATCACCGGATAGTCTGTAAGCAACCATGTGATAATCTTGGCCAACGAAAAGACGCTGATAGCTATTCCCAACAGAATAGAAATCAGAAAACTACCATTTACTGCTTTCCAAAACTCTCCCCATTTACCTGTGAAGAACAGTTTCAGGCTATTCCCGTTAATGCTCTTTATCGAATCTATCAATTCGTCATAAATACCTACAATAAAAGCAATTGTTCCTCCCGATACACCGGGAACCACATCTGCTGCTCCCATCCCCACACCTTTCAATGTGAGTAAAGCATAGTCTTTCAAAGTCCGTTTCATTTTTTCTTTATCTGTTATCATATTTGATTTTCACAGCACAAAGTAAAACAAAAAAAGTCAGTTCCCCACTATAAACCAACAAAAAACAGAGAATATCAGATAAGCCTCTCCATCACATAAAAAAACAAATAGTGTACAATAGTCTCACGACCCTTGCACACCAACATTTCCAACTATCTAAGAATCTGAGATTATTAGAGCCCGTTTAAATATTCTTCAAAGAGTCTTTTATTCAGCTTCTTTCGAGAGCTCTTTCCGGTCTGTTTTTCCTCTTTTTATTCGTTACATAGCCCACTATGATTCTCATAAAAACAGAAAACAGCCTCGAAAAGAACTCTCAAAAGAAGACTGAACAAAACTTAAACAGGCTCTTATTGTTTCACAACTTGTATCGCTTTATCATAATCGGGTTCTTGAGTGATTTCAGGCACCAGTTCGGTGTACACCACTTTCCCATCTTTGCCGACAACCACTATCGCACGTGCCAATAAGCCCCGCAACGGTCCGTCCGCCATGCGTACTCCGTAACTTTCGTCAAAATCCGAGAAACGGAAATCGGACAGCGGAATTACATTTTCAATGCCTTCCGTCGTACAGAAACGTGCATGTGCAAAGGGCAAGTCTTTTGAAATTGCCAGTACCACGGTATCCGGCAGACTTGCTGCCAGTTTATTGAATTTGCGCACAGAAGTTGCACAAACGCTGGTGTCCAGACTGGGAAAGATATTCAATATCACATTCTTTCCCTTCATATCCTTCAGAAAGAAGGAAGAAAGGTCCGTCTTTATTAACTCAAAATCAGGAGCGATCGTCCCTGCCTTTATAAATTCACCGGTAATCTTAACCGGATGTCCTTTAAATTTTGTTGTAGCCATAGTTTTTTTCTTATTGTATATATTGTTCAATCGTTAAACTTTTGCATAAAGTTTCAACATTTTAGAGTCTGTTTAAATTTTGTTCAGCCTTCTTTTGAGAGTTCTTTTTGAGGATGTTTTTCTGTTTTTATGAGGAGCATAGCGGGCTATGTGACGAATAAAAAGAGGAAAACAGACCGAAAAGAAACTCTAAAGAAGCTGAATAAAAAATTTTTTTGAAGAAAATTTAAACAGGCTCTTATATACTCGTACAACAAAAACGATAACAGAAAGGTTCACTTGGGAACTCTTTTTACCGTCAATTATCCGATTGACCTCAGAAATCGGAACATCGTCGTACGCGAAACACCCATCTGACGGGCCAGTTCCGAACAGGAGACACCACGCTGCGCCTCCCGCTGCAACCGCCTTTTGTGTTCACGGAGCCTCCGCATTGCCGGACAGTTTCCTTTCCGGCGTCCCAACACGACCCCTTCTTTCTTTCTTCTTGCCAATGCCTCTTTGGTCCGCATGGAAATGAGATTGCGCTCTATCTCCGCCATCAATCCGAATGCAAATCCCAACACCTTGCTATTAATGTCATTCTGAAAGATATACCCCTCCTTAGTACTATAGAGGATGATGTTCTTCTTGATGCACGAATTCAGAATTGTCATGATTTCTAACATCGTACGGCTCAGTCTGGATATTTCCGTCACAATCAGCGTGTCGCCCTTCCGCATCCGTTTCAACACACCAGCCAGTTTCCGCTCTTTGCTACTCACCTTCCCACTCACCGTTTCAGTGTACCATTTGTCGATCATCAACTCATTTTTCTCTGCAAAACGCAGAATTTCCTCACGTTGATTTGCCAGAAATTGCTTTTCTGTACTTACTCTTAAATAAGCTACTACCATAATTTGATTTTTTAATAAGTTTAACGGCACCAAAGAACAGCAATTTAGCAATGAGAATAACCGTATCGCACCTTTTTCCATGTAGACAGCCGAACAGCCATAATGCGCTATGCCTCAGCAAATATTCAACGACAAAACACGACACCCTCAGCTGAAAAAGAGTTTCTCTCCCTAACAGAAAGGCATTCACTCCAGCTGAAAAGTTCATCTCACGTGCCGAGATGTATATCTCGCGTACTGAGATACAAATCCCACGTGCTGAGATATACATCTCGCGCCGTGAGATGAACTTTTCTCCAAGACTTATCCTACTTTTCTTAACGAGAAATTCCTCTTTCCTGCACGACTCTATCCATTTCCTTATTCGGTTAATAACCAATAAGAAGAACAAAAGAGGCACACTTCAACATAAAAAAATGAATAAATTCATTTCGTTCTACTCCTCGTTTGCATTATCTTTGTAGTCAATTTACAACAATTATAATTATATTCATTAATAAAAAAGCAAAAGATTATGGCAATGCACACATGGTTCGAGTGCAAGATCCGTTACGAAAAAGTAATGGAAAACGGCATGAACAAGAAAGTTACTGAACCTTATTTGGTTGATGCACTTAGTTTTACAGAAGCAGAAGCACGTATCATCGAAGAAATGACTCCGTTCATCTCCGGAGAATTTACCGTATCTGACATTAAACGTGCCAATTATAGCGAACTATTCCCCAGCGACGAAGAAGCTGCCGACCGTTGGTTCAAATGCAAACTTATTTTTATCACCCTGGACGAAAAGAGCGGGGCTGAGAAGAAATCGTCAACCCAAGTTCTGGTACAGGCTGCCGACCTGCGCGATGCAGTTAAAAAACTGGACGAAGGCATGAAAGGCACAATGGCCGACTATCAAATAGCCTCCGTTGCAGAGACAGCCCTGATGGACGTATATCCATACAGTGCGGAACCCGATGACAAACCCGAAGTTTAATCGTACTTAATTGATCCGGTCATGAATATTGCAGAGAATCTTCAACAAGTGCTCGGCGAACTGCCCGCGGGAGTACGATTGGTAGCCATTTCCAAGTTCCACCCCAACGAGGCCATAGAAGAAGCCTACCGCGCCGGACAACGGGTGTTCGGAGAAAGCAGGGTACAGGAAATGACTGCCAAATACGAAAGCCTTCCCAAGGACATCGAATGGCACTTTATCGGACATCTGCAGACTAATAAGATTAAATTCATTATCCCCTACGTGGCTCTCATTCATGGGATTGACTCCTACAAACTCTTGGTCGAAGTAAACAAGCAAGCTGCCAAAATCGGGAAGGTGGTCAACTGCCTGCTACAACTGCACATCGCTGAAGAAGAGAGCAAATTCGGTTTCAGTTTCGACGAATGTCGCGAAATGTTAGCCTCCGGAGAGTGGCGAAAACTCAGTAACATACAGTTATGCGGCTTGATGGGAATGGCGACAAACACAGACGACCGTGAACAAATTGAAAAGGAATTCTGTTCATTAAGTAGTTTCTTCAAAGAAGTGAAAGGCACATGGTTTGCCGAAGCGGAGAGTTTCCGGGAGTTGTCCATGGGAATGTCTCATGACTATCACCAAGCCATTACTGCCGGAAGCACCCTGATACGCGTAGGAAGCAAGATTTTTGGAGATAGAATTTATTAATTATTATTCAATGAAAGATCATTATCATGGCAACATTAAAAACGACTTTTGCCGGATTAGAGTTAAGAAACCCGATTATCGTCAGCAGTTCCGGCTTAACTGACAGTGCTGAAAAGAATCAGAAATTATACGAAGCTGGTGTCGGCGCCATTGTGCTCAAGTCTCTTTTCGAAGAGCAAATCATGCTGGAGGCCGACTGGTTGGGAAATCCCAATATGTATCCCGAAGGCAGCGATTATCTAGTAGAATATGTTCGACAACACAAGTTGTCCGAATATATCGACCTGATAAAGCAGACCAAGAAAGTATGTCCGATTCCTGTAATTGCCAGTATCAACTGCTATCAAGACGCTGAATGGGTAGAATTTGCCAGACAAATAAAGGATGCCGGAGCGGATGCCATCGAAATCAATATCTTGGCTCTGCAAACTGACCTTCAATATAACTACGGTTCATTCGAACAACGTCATATCGACATTCTCAGTCACATCAGGAAAACGGTAGACATCCCTGTCATCATGAAGTTGGGCGACAACCTGACCAATCCGATAGCTTTGATCAACCAGCTGTATGCCAATGGTGCCGCCGCCGTTGTGTTGTTCAACCGTTTCTATCAGCCCGACATTGACATCGAGAAGATGAAGCAGACACCAGGCAACGTATTCAGTACAGAGGCGGACCTGCCGAAGACCTTACGCTGGACGGGTATTGCCTCGGCAGCGATAAAGCAACTGGACTTTGCGGCTTCCGGTGGCGTTCATTCTCCCGAAAGTATTGTGAAGGCAATCCTTGCCGGAGCTTCAGCCGTAGAGATTTGCAGCGCGTTCTATCAGAATAGCCCTGCCATTGTAGAAGAATATACAAACTTCATCAATAAGTGGATGGACAGCAAAGGGATGAAGACAATCGCCCAATTCAAAGGCATGCTCAACGGAAGCAACGTGGATACAAATACCTTCGAACGTACACAATTCATGAAGTACTTCTCCAACAGGAAATAAGGAGGAAACACGCCATTCCGTTTTTCTACAAATAAAGAAATCCCCCGCAACATAGAAGTCCAAACATCTGATGTTGCGGGGGATTCTGTTTCAAGTATTATTCCGGCATTATTCTGCCATTATTCTGCCTTCTTGTCCAATGCTTCAAAGCATGAATTCTTGCTGATAAATTCGGGGACAATATCCTTCATGGCGGCTACGATCTTCATCTGGTCATACGTATAGCTTACGTCTATCAGACTTTGGATGCGCTCCTTCACTTCGTCGTAATCATACTCACGCACATTGGCAATCATGATCTTCTCATGATAGGTGGGCTTGGTCAGCTCTTTCACATTGAGCAATTCCTCATACAACTTCTCGCCGTGGCGCAGCCCCGTAAACTCGATCTTCACATCCGTGCGTCCGGAAAGGCTGATCATTCGTTTGGCAAGGTCTACAATCTTCACGGGCTTGCCCATGTCGAAGATATAAATCTCACCGCCGTTGCCCATACTTCCTGCCTCAAGCACCAGGCGGCATGCCTCAGGAATGGTCATGAAATAACGGATGATCTCCGGATGGGTCACCGTCACAGGACCTCCCCGCTGTATCTGGTCGCGGAAACGAGGAATCACCGAACCGTTAGATCCCAACACATTTCCAAAACGCGTCGTGATGAACTGCGTCACGTGTCCGCCATCCTTCTGCAATTTCTTAGCCAAAGACTGTACATAGATCTCGCAGATACGTTTGGAGCATCCCATCACGTTTGTCGGATTCACAGCTTTATCCGTAGAAATCATCACAAACTTCTCGGCACCGTATTTCACAGCCAAATCTGCCAACGTCCGCGTTCCGAACACATTTATCTGAATGGATTCCGAAACGTTGTCTTCCATCATCGGCACATGCTTGTAGGCGGCGGCATGGAAAATGTACTGCGGCTTATATTCTCTGAAAATATTCTCCATGCGCGTAGCATTAGAGATGTCAGCGATGATTGTTTCCGAATCGATATCGCGCCAACGGTCCTGCAACTCCAGACGGATATCGTGCAAAGGAGTCTCTGCCTGGTCTATCAGTATCAGCTTATACGGATTGAAGGAAGCCACCTGACGCATGATCTCGCTACCTATCGAACCGGCAGCACCGGTAATCATCACCCGTTTCCCTTCCAGGTGTGAAGCGACTTTATGGATATCGATCTCGATAGGATTACGTTGCAGCAAGTCTTCAATCTGGATTTCTTTCAGTTGAGTGCGGTTCAACGTCTGTCCGTTCCATTCGCTCAAAGGAGGAGCGGTCATCATCTTGATGTTGTTAGCCAAAAGACGGTCTGCCATATCCGACTTCTTGAGTTCCTCCATCTTTGCCGGAGAGATGATAATGGTGTGCACGTCGCGTTCGTTCAGTACCTCAATCAATGATTCATCGTTAGGAAATACCTTCACGCCCATCATTACCTTATTAATCAATTCCGGTTCGTCTGCAATGAATCCACGCAGGCGATAGTGATTGCGCAGATTCACACGCAACGCCTTGGCTATATTTACACCTGCCTCCTTAGCACCGTAAATAAAGACATTGGCACTGCGGCTCCCGTCGAAGTTCAGCAACTCATAGAACGTCTTTACCGCAACACGTGAACATGCCATCATGGCAAAACTAATGATGTAAGCCATAAACAACACACTCACAGGTGCCAGATTAGTATGCACATACCCAGATAAAAACACACTTGAGACCATCAACAGTGCATAGGACACAGTCAACGAAACAAAGATACGCATGATATCTATGAATGAAGAGAAGCGCAACACACTGGAATAGGTGCGGAAAACACGGAAAAAGACCAGATTGACAATAAGTGTCCACACAATCGTCTTGTCAATGGTGGAAGATTCCAAAAAGATACTCCGAAAGTCATACCGAAGCACGTAAGCCAGAAGGCTGGAAAATACAATGATCAGTACATCAATCAACAGAATAGTCCAAATCGGCAATACCTTTGATGAAAGGTACCGATGAAAAATTTTATGTTCCATTTCGTTTGACAGTTTTGTTCTTAGGTGAGGCAAAGATACATTATTTTTATCAATTGAAACAAGAAAAAGGTAGAAATGTGTGATAAAATTAAAAAGTGGTAAAGCTACAGCTGTAACTTTACCACCAAAACTACTGTCTATCAGGCTCTATTACATCAAGTTACTTGCCAGTTCGCTCAATTGGCTGCGTTCGCCTTTCAGCAAGTTGATGTGTGCAAAAAGTTTCTGATCTTTCATTCGGTCGATCATGTAAACCAAACCATTGGACTGGCTGTCCAGATAGGGTTGGTCGATCTGCTGGATATCTCCGGTGAACACCATTTTGGTTCCTTCTCCTGCCCGGGTGATGATTGTCTTGATTTCATGAGGCGTCAGGTTTTGTGCCTCATCAATGATACAGTAGGTCTCGCTCAGACTACGTCCGCGAATGAAAGCTAAGGCTTCGATCACCAGTTGGTCGCTCTTCTGCATATCGTCCAGCCGTTTCACTTCTGTGGAACTTGCGGCAAACTGATGTTTGATTACGTTCAGATTGTCGAATAATGGCTGCATGTAGGGAGCCACTTTCTCTTTTGCATCGCCCGGCAAGAAACCGATGTCCTTATTGGACAAAGCAACAATGGGACGAGCCAACAGGATCTGTTTATAATCATTCATCTGCCTAAGCGCAGCCGCCAAAGCCAGCAAGGTCTTTCCCGTGCCTGCCTTGCCCGTCAGTGCCACCAGTTTTATATTGGGGTCGTTCAGAACTTCGAAGGCAAAACTCTGTTCGGCATTCCTCGGTTCGATGCCGTAGTTTTTCGTCTTGTTCACCCGGCAAACCGTACGGGTGAAAGGATTGTAACGCGCCAGCACGCTGTTGCGGTCACTCTTCAGGACAAAGCATTCATTCGGGTGAAGGATGTCCTTGAAGTCAAGTTCATCAATATCGATTCCCTCTCTGGAAGAATAAATATTGTCTATCAGCGAAGGCTCAACCCCTTCGAATGTCTCGTTCGACTTTTCAAAGATATCGGCATTGGCCACTTTGTCGTTGATGTAATCTTCGCAAAGCAGACCGATGGAACGTGCTTTCATCCGAAGATTGACATCTTTCGTCACCAAAATGGTTTTCATTGATTTTTTCTCATGCGTCAGCCAGTCGGCAACGGCGAGGATCAAGTGGTCCGGGATATGTTCCGGGAAAGAGTTGTACACATCCGGAGCGCTTACCTTGCCTGTCACCACAAACAGGCGTCCCATGCCTTCACCCAAAGAGGCACCCTTGCTGAAGAGGTTTTCGTCGGTGATCAGGTCAAGTTCGCGGAGAAACTCACGGGCATTGAAATTGATCTGCTCGTTTCCTTTCTTGAACTTGTCCAGTTCTTCAAGGACTACGATAGGAAGATAGACGTCATTCTCCTGAAAGTTCTTAAGACAATTATAGTCGTGAAGGATAACATTCGTATCAATCACAAAATTTTTCTTTGCTCCCATACTCAATTAGATTTAAATTGTTGATATATTTGCAACCTTTTAAGTAGCTTCTTTAGATTTTTGCCCAAGTTCTTCATGAGCTTTCCTTTAAAGATTCCATCTGCTTTTGTGCATTGCATGAACTACCATGCAACTCTGAAAACAGGAGGCGGACCGGAAATGTTCAAAAGACATCAAACAAAAATCGGCACGAGCTGTCATGTAAGCTGCCTCTAAGATAAGAATTAAAAAGAAATAACAGGGCTATTGCCCGTTAAATATGTTAAAACATGGACTATCAGGACACATTATCATACTTATATAACTGCATTCCCATGTTCCAGCACGTGGGAGGTTCGGCATATAAAGAGGGATTGGAGAATACGCATATTCTGGACGAACACTTCGGACATCCGCACCGTAGCTTCCGCTGCATCCACGTAGGAGGGACAAACGGGAAGGGATCGTGCTCCCATACCCTTGCGGCAATCTTGCAGGAAGCCGGATACAAGGTGGGACTATATACTTCTCCGCATCTCGTAGACTTCCGCGAACGGATCCGCGTGAACGGGCAAGTCATCCCAGAGAGTTATGTCGTCCGTTTCGTAGAAAACGAACGGAGTTTCTTCGAGCCGTTACATCCTTCTTTCTTCGAACTGACCACTGCTATGGCATTCCGCTATTTTGCTGACGAGAGAGTGGACGTGGCGATTGTCGAGGTGGGACTGGGCGGAAGGCTGGACTGCACCAACATTATCCGACCGGATTTGTGCATCATCACGAATATCAGTTTCGACCATACGCAGTTCTTAGGAGACACGTTGGAGAAGATAGCTGCGGAAAAGGCAGGTATCATAAAAAGCGGGATTCCTGCAATCATCGGAGAGACGACACCTGAGACCAAACCGGTATTCATCCGGAAAGCCAACGAAGCCGGTGCTCCCCTCTTCTTTGCAGAAGAAGACCAAGAGGATTATTATCCCGGACTGGAATGTGAACTGAAAGGGGCGTACCAGACAAAGAACACACGTACCCTGCTATCTGCCATCCGGCAATTGCAGGAAGCCGGATACAGACTGGACGAACAGGCTGTACGAAGCGGCTTCGCACACGTCTGCGAACTGACCGGACTGAAAGGCCGCTGGCAGAAACTGCAAGACGCCCCTACCCTGATATGCGACACCGGGCATAACGTGGGAGGCATCACGTATGTTGTGGAACAATTGAAACAGCAACCGTACCGGAAGCTACATATAGTCATAGGTATGGTCAACGACAAAGACATTCGCAGCGTACTGGCACTGCTGCCTCAAGACGCGGAATACTATTTTACGAAAGCAAGTGTGAAAAGAGCGATGCCCGAAGAAGAGCTTGCCTTGCTTGCCACGGAAACCGGACTACACGGGAACTGCTATCCCGACGTCCCGAGCGCCGTGCGCGCCGCTCAAGAAAAAAGCCTCCCGGAAGACTTTATCTTCGTGGGAGGCAGTAACTTTATAGTAGCCGACTTGTTAGCGAACCGCGATACACTCAATCTCCACTAAGGCGTTCTTTGGCAACGCCTTGACGGCTACAGCCGAACGGGCGGGGAAATCGCCTTCAAAATAAGTAGCATATACTTTGTTCATATCGGCAAACAGCGACATATCCGCCAGGAAGACAGTGGTCTTGACGATATTTGCCATCGTCAACCCTGCTTCTTCGAGGATATGTTTGATGTTCTCCAACGATTGGCGGGCTTGCGCTTCAATGCCTTCCGCCATTTCTCCTGTGGCCGCGTCGATAGGCAGCTGACCTGATGCAAAGATCATTCCGTTCGCTTCGATGGCTTGACTGTAAGGGCCAATGGCACCCGGTGCCTTCTGACTGCAAATTACTTTTTTCATTCTGATATAGTTTTAATGTTCAATGAATTATAATTAAATTCAAAAAAAATCGGTATCGCATGCAGTATTCTCAGCATGCGTGCATTTACTTTATAGATGATGCTTTTTAAGCAATTTCACTTATACCTGTTTTTTTTAAACCTGGACTTAACTAAAAATTTCCCTTACTTGGGAAATGCCCTAAAAAGGCTCGGCTCTTTGAGTCGAGCCTTTTTTATCTTCCGTTCCGAAGAAGTATATTTAAAATCGCCTTACCGCGATGAATAAATTCTTTCCACGAGACCCATAAATTCATCCCACGAAACGAATCTTTTCAGCTCACGAAACGGATTTTCCCAGCTCACGAGACGGATTTTTTCAGTTCATGAGACGATTTTTTTCAGCTCACGAGACGAAATCATCCGTCCCGTGAGACGAAAATAAACGGCTTCATTACCGGCTTCCGACTACCCTACCCGATACTTCGGAGCGGGTCTGTGTTGCCGGATATCCGCTTATTTGCAGTGCCTTTCGATCAGGACGTCCACATTCGGGTCGCCCAACTCCTTCGCTTTTGCAAAGTTGGCACAGGCTTCTTTATTCTGCTTCAATTGCAACTGGGCAATGCCCATCAATCGATAAGCCTCCGCATATCCGGGATCTATCTCCAAGGCAGCTTTCAGCACTTTGACCGCTTCGTCGTATCTGCCCACGCGGATATTGACCACTGCCAGTTCCGAGCTATATGTCAGTTCTTTCGGGTTGAGTTCGATTGCTTTCGCCAAGTCATCCAATGCACGCTGGAATTGTTTTGCCTGAAGGGCCGCTTGTTCGCGATAGTAGTAGAACACATCATTTACATTGCCACGCACGGCTTTGTAATACTCGTCATAATCGAGCACCGCACCACGTGCCTGCCCCGCATTCATACGCATCTGCGCACGTTCCAGCAAGTAAGGGGCACTTTCTGCCGTGAAAGGCTGTACGCAACGGGCTACGCAACTATCCATCAGTACCAGCACTTCTTCCGCAGGCGCTTCCATCAGTTGCTTCGTCTTAGCTGCATTAAAATAGGTGGCAGGCGAAACAAGGTTAGTCGCATTCACTTTCTCATAGCTTGCCAAAGCCGCTGCATAGTCCTTCTTGGCAAACTGTATGTCACCCTCCAGTTGGACATACACCGGCAACTCTTCAATTGCCATTGCCTTACGGACTTCTTCCAGAGCCTTGTCGTAGGTCCAATCCTTATAGTTTTGTTCCGGCTCGGTCAGCATATAGCTATAAATCAGTTTCGCTCTATTGAAATAGGCATCGTCTTTCTTTTGTGCCACCTCGAGTGCCTTATCCATGTCAGCAGCGGTTTTATCCATAGAAGCAGCTTCTTTCGACAAGAACATCTGGTTGCTCGCACGGCGGAAATATCCATCCGCACTCTGAGGATATTGGGTTATAAAATCATCCAACACGCTGGCATACTTCTCCGGAGTCAGTTGCGAAGAAGCCATATAAAGGAAGACCAAAGCCTCTTCCTCTGTGTCAGGCAAACCTTTCTTGATGCCAATCGCGGATAAAGCAGGATCGCTGAAAGACAGCGGGCTGATGTTCTGCTCCATCGCATAATCGACGCCGATTGCATAGCAGATGGTGGCCGTGTCTTTTCCTATCGATTTCTGTGCCAGACCGAACACTTGCCCGTCGGCTGTCACGACAGGACAACTCACCATCTTGTCTTTCAGATGCATATCAAGCGTATAGTAATGGGAGTTCCCTTCTATCTTGGAAGCCTCTTTTACCTGTCCGGCAGTATAAGAACGGTCCTTCTGCGTGGAATAGGGTAACAAGTAAACAGTCCCGCCCACAGCCGGCGCTACGGCAGATACGCCCAACGCGGGGACTTTCTTACCGGAAATGGTCACACGGAATTTGACAATATCATACATATCGTTAGCGCCAAGAATCATCTCTACCGGCATCTGAGTCCCTCCTGAACTGATAGCTACCGCACGTTGTGCACCCTTAAACAGCCCATAGTCGGACAATGCCACTCCGTCTTCCGTCACAAAAAAACCGTTTCCCGTATTCAATATCTTATCATTCTCATCATACGTCACCACCGAGAAGACGGCACGTTTGGCTTTTTCCACCCATTTGGGTGCCTGAGCTACACTCCACTGAGCCAGCAAACAGAGGAAGAGCGTCGACAATAATTTCTTTTTCATATCTCCTATTTGATTCTTTGTTTCACAGCCTCATAAATCAGGATACCGGCCGCAACAGAAACATTGAGCGACTCAATAGTACCCAGCATAGGGATTTTCACCCATTCATCGCAAAGAGCCAGATTGTCGTAAGATACGCCCTTATCCTCAGCTCCCATTATGATGCACGTCGGTCCCACGTAATCTGCTTTCGTATAGTCATAGTCTCCTTTCTCCGTAGCAGCCACAATCCGGAAGCCACTCTCTTTCAGGTACTGCAACGTATTCTTCAAACTTTGCTCACGGCACACCGGAAGTATGTTCAGTGCTCCTGCCGAGGTTTTCATGGCATCTGCATTCACCGTCACGCTTCCTTTGGCAGGGATAATAACGGCATCTACTCCCGCGCACTCGCAAGTACGGGCAATGGCTCCGAAATTACGGACATCCGTCACTCCGTCGAGCATGACAAAGAACGGATTCTTTCCTTCTTCGAACAGAAAAGGAACCAAGTCTTCCACCTTCTGATAGGTGACGGAAGAGATAAAGGCAACCACCCCCTGATGGTTCTTCCGGGTTATGCGGTTGATACGCTCCACCGGAACCCGCTGAACCGGAATCATAGTCCCCTTCAATGCTGCGAAAAGTTCCTTGGACAAATCGCTCTGAATATCCCTTTTCACCAGAACCTTATCTATATCTTTTCCTGACTGTATCGCTTCTATTACAGCACGGACACCGAAAATCATTTCACTCTTATCAATCATCTTTTTTAGAAATTATAAGTGTTATCGAATAAATACTATTTGTTAAGACCGAGCAGCACCCTTGCATTGTTCAAGGCGGCTTCCGTCAAAGTGGCACCACTCAGCATGTGGGCTATTTCTTCTGTTCTCTCCACATCTGCCAAGCGACGGATATGGCTGTTGGTTTCAGTCTCATTGTCTTGCTTGTATACCTTGTAGTGAGCGCGTCCACGGGCGGCAATCTGCGGTAAATGGGTGATGCTGATGACCTGACGGTTTTGTTCTCCCATCTCCTGCATGATATCTGCCATACGGTCGGCAATCTCACCGGATACACCGGTGTCAATCTCGTCGAACACAATAGTGGGCAGCTTCACCGCCCCTGCAATCATTGCCTTGACAGACAGCATGACACGGGCAATCTCACCTCCGGAAGCTACTGACGAAATGTTCTGCAATGTGCCGTTCTTGTTGGCAGAGAAAAGGAAATTGACCGTGTCTTCGCCATGCGCGCCCGGCTCTTTCCGCATCCCCATCTCCACTTGAAAACGGACATTGGGCATACCCAACGGAATCAAACGGGATGCCATCTGTCTCTCCACCTCAAGCGCTGCTTGGGTACGGGCTTGGGTCAGGACGGCAGCCTGCTTTTTCACCTTATTATATAAGGTATCGCAAAGCGCTGTCTGCTCGGCGATGCGTTCATCATAAGAGACTATGGCAACCAGCCTTTCCGAATACTCTTCTGCGAGTGCCAACAACTCCTCTAACGTAGAGACTCTGTGCTTTTGCTGCAAAGTATAAATCAGATTCAAGCGGTCGTTCACCTCCTCCAGCCGGCCGGGATTAAACTCGACCTCCTCTCCTTGCGAAGAGATCTCCTGAGAGACATCTTTCAGTTCGATATATGCGCTGTCCAAACGCTCGGCAAGTTCCGTGGCAGAAGAATAAACTTTCTGCAACCCGCGCATCGTGTTCAGCCCCTCTTTTAAGGAAGCGAGCAGCCCCCTTTCATCGGAGGTCAACAACTGCTCGACATAAAACAGCCCTGCCTTTATCTCTTCGGCATGGCTCAATGTATCTGCTTCGTGCTCCAGTTCTTCCTGTTCGCCGGCCGACAGGTTCGCCTCTTCCAACTGCTCCAACTGAAAACGGATATAGTCTTCATCAGCCTTATTCTGTTCTGCACGGTTTATCAGTTCCTCCAGATCCTGCTGTGCCTTTCTCCACTCTTTATACAGGGCCTGATAAGCGGAAAGCTGTTCTTCATTGTGCGATAGCAAATCGAGTACATTAAGCTGGAATCCCTCCTTGTTCAGCAGCAGGTTCTGGTGCTGAGAATGCACATCAATAAGCTGTTCGCCAAGCTCTTTCATCTGTGCAAGAGAAGCCGGAGTATCGTTGATGAACGCACGGCTCTTGCCCGAAGCATAGACCTCGCGGCGCAAGATACATTCGTCTTCATACTCCAGTTCATTTTCTTCAAAGAAGCCTTGCATGCCATAAGCCGATATGTCAAAATGGGCCTCTATCACACACTTCGAAGCCCCCTTCCGGATAGCCCTCACATCAGCACGCTGTCCGAGCATCAGACCGATGGCACCCAATATGATAGACTTTCCGGCACCCGTTTCTCCCGTAATGACAGAAAAACCGGTATCGAAACTGATATCAAGTTTCTCTATTAAAGCATAATTCTGTATGTAAAGCGAACGTAACATAACTACTTTGCAATTTAAGATTCTACCATATTATTGTTTTATCTTCTCCCACTCGGCACTCAACGAAGGGTTGACGGAAGAAAGTAACTCGAAGACCATCTCTTTTTCCTTTGTCGCAGCCTGGGAATAAAGATTCACCAATTCATCTTTCTTTATCTCTGTAAACAAACCCGGCAATGCCGACATCGGCTTGTTCTGCTGTGCCTGTTTCAGCCCGTCCAATGCAGCCGTCATCGCAGCACGGGCGCGGACTGCATTGACCGAGAGTTCATCCATCCCAGTCCGGTGATACTCATACATCAACCGACGCAAAGGCGACATTCCGTCTTCTAAGTAGTCGGAAACCAATGTATAGCGGTTACGGCTGCTCTCGAATGCCTTCCAACCGGTCTCACCTATGTTTTGTGCGGCAGTCACAATGTTCTCGGCCGCCCGAAACAATTCAGTGCCACCTTGCAACGCCATCGTATCCATATCCAACCCGATGATCAGATAAGCATAATAAGCCATAACTGCCGTCAGGTTATTGTCAACCACATTGTCTCTCAACTCCAAAGGATCGAACTCCCGATAATTGAAAGATACATCCGCATCCTTGAAACTGAAAACAACCGTCTGATAGCCGGACTGCCAGACGGGACGGACGGACTGTACGATAAGTTCACACTTCCAACGCCCGTCTGTCTCATTGTACTCCTTCACCGTCAAAGTCATAGAGCAACGGATACGCTCGTTCACTTCATACTGTGCCTGTGTCCACCGGTGCGTATTGATGAATTCCATCAATGCATTTTCCAACGTAGTGAAAACCTGTGTGTTCGTACCCTGTATCTGAGAATAATTCACAGTCAATTTACAGTTCAACTCCTGAGCCACCGTCTTTACGGCCACCGCAGACACAAACAGAAATATATAAAGTGCCTTATTCTTCACAGCCAGCCCTATTTACTTTACTTGCTTTTCAATGTTTCAGCCAAATGGTCTACAATATCCACTGCTACTTCCGCTTTTGATTTCAACGGGAAGTCAATCTTGTTCTTCTGATCGATAATACTGATCTTGTTCGTATCGTATCGGAAGCCGGCTCCTTTGTCATTCAAAGAGTTCAGCACGATAAAATCCAGATTCTTCCGTCTCAACTTGTCTTCTGCATTGTGCTGCTCGTCATTCGTTTCCAAAGCAAAACCAACCAGCACTTGTTCGCCTCTCTTCATCTTTCCCAAGCTGGCGGCTATATCGTCCGTCGGTTCCAAACGCAACACCATCTTGCCTTCCTTCTCCCGTTTTATCTTAGCATCTGCCACTTGTTCCGGTGTAAAATCGGCAACCGCAGCCGAAAGAATGGCAGCATCTGCCTGCGCAAACAGGCTACAAGCTACATCATACATCTGCCGCGCTGTCTCCACAGAATAATACTGGAAAGCAGGGTAACGCATCTTCTGTTGTACAGGTCCCGTGATCATGATTACCTTTGCCCCGCGGGCCGCGCACTCATCGGCAATCGCAAATCCCATCTTTCCGGAAGAATAATTGCCGATAAAACGTACCGGATCGATTTTCTCATAAGTCGGTCCGGTGGTAATCAGGATGGTTTTGTCCCGCAAGTCTCCCTCTGTTTCAGCAAAGTAATCAGCCAAGCGCTGTATGATGACTTCCGGTTCTTCCATACGTCCTTTGCCCACCAAATGACTGGCCAGCTCTCCCGTGCCCGGTTCTATGATGTGATTTCCGTAGGCACGAAGTGTATCCAGATTCTTTTGAGTGGAAGGATGTGCATACATATCCAAGTCCATTGCAGGCGCCACAAATACGGGAGCTTTTGCCGACAAATAAGTTGTTATCAGCATATTGTCTGCCACTCCGTTTGCCATTTTGCCAATGGTGGAAGCTGTAGCAGGAGCAATAAGCATAGCGTCTGCCCACAGGCCGAGATCCACATGACTGTTCCACGTGCCGTCGCGCTGGGCAAAAAAATCACTGATAACCGGTTTTCCCGTCAATGCAGAAAGTGTAATGGGAGTAATGAACTCTTTTCCCGCAGGCGTAATGACCACCTGAACCTCCGCACCTTGTTTTATCAATCCGCGTATGATGTAACACGCTTTATAAGCGGCAATACTTCCGGTAATGCCTAAAACGATTTTTTTACCTCTCAGTGTATTCGCCATAAGTTATCTGTTGGTCAGTTCGCGTAAACGTATTTTAGTTAGCATAGCTTTGGTGTTCAGCGTAAAATCACTGTTCAGTATCCAACTATAATAACCGGGATCACGTTTCAACACATCGGATACCGACATTCCCTTGTATTTTCCAAAATTGAACACCTCTACCCCATTATCATCATAGACCATGCGTCCGGCAAAATCCACATTCTTGTTGAAACTGGAATAGTCGGAGAGGAAATCTATACTGTTCTGAAGTTCCGGATAACGGTCAAGCTGGGCCATCAGTACTTCATAGGTTGCCTTTGTATCAGCAGCTGCTGTATGCGCATCTTCCAAGTTCTTTCCACAATAAAACTTGTAGGCAGCCGAAAGAGTGCGTTGCTCCATTTTATGGAAAATGACCTGTACATCCACAAACTTACGACGGCTCAAATCGATGTCAACGCCCGCACGAAGAAATTCTTCCGCCAATACAGGAATGTCGAAACGGTTGGAGTTGAATCCTGCCAAATCGCATCCTTCTATATCATTGGCAATATTTCGTGCCACCTCCTTAAAGGTCGGACAATCCGCCACATCTGCATCATAAATGCCATGAATGGCAGATGCTCCCTCCGGAATATGCATTTCCGGATTGATACGGAGTGTTTTCGACTCTTCATTACCATTAGGATATACTTTGAGATAACAGATTTCTACAATACGGTCTGCATTGACACTGGTTCCGGTTGTTTCCAAATCAAAAAAAACAATCGGATTTTTGAGATTCAGTTTCATTATTTTTTCTATTTACGTAGGTAGTTTACAAGTTACGAGCTGCAAGTTACGAGCTATAAGCTACGAGCTACAAGCTACAAGTATCGGGCGGCATCATGCACTCGCAACTACTCGCGGCTTGTAGCTCGTAAAATGTAATATAAATATTAGTCATTCAGCATCATCGGCATAAGCAACATCAGCAAGTTCTCATTCTCTTCTTGCTCGACAGGAATAATAACCCCTGCGCGTGACGGATCAGCCAATTCTATAACTACTTCATCTGCCAAAATATTGTTCAGGATGTCAATAAGGAAAGTCGACCTGAATCCAATGCTCATCGGATTGCCATCGTACTGGCATACCAAGATTTCTTCAGCCGAAGTAGAAAAGTCAATATCTTGAGCGGAAACCACAAGCTGATTGGCCTGCATACGCAACTTGATCAAACTGCTTGCTTGCGAAGAGAATATAGACACACGACGCAACGCACCAATCAGCTGCATACGGTCGATCGTCATCTTATAAGGATTGTTCTGTGGTATCACCGAATTATAATTGGGATAACGTCCTTCTATCAGACGGCATACCATCCGATATTTTTCCAAGGTAAACACAGCATTGCGTTCATCAAACTCGATGACTACCTCTCCTTGTTCCTTGGGCAGTAAGTTCTTGATCAATGACGCCGGTTTTTTAGGCAGGATGAAGGCCGCACGTTCGTTACCTTTAGCAGCCAATGTCTTGCAGCGTACCAGCTTATGGCCATCTGACGCAACCATTGTAATGTCTTCTGTTGTAATATCGAAATAGATACCATTCATCACAGGGCGAAGTTCGTCATCTGCCGTAGCAAATACAGCACGGTTAATCCCTCCCAGCAACACGGAAGCTTCCATTTCTACACGTACAGCGCTTTCACCCAGCATAGCCGACTGGGGAAATTCATCTGCGTTCTGTCCCATCAGACTGTACTTACCGTTCTGATACTGTACTGTAATTTCCAATGAGTCAATATTCACTTCAAACGACAAAGGTTGTTCAGGAACCTCTTTCAAAGCATCCAAAATAGTTTTGGCAACTACGGCAAAGCGTCCGTCAGCATCACTCTCATTCACTTCGACAGAAGTGACCATAGTTGTCTCGCTGTCCGAAGCTGTGACAGACAAAGTTCCGTCTTTCAACTCAAAAAGGAAACAATCCAATATAGGCAATGTATTCTTCGAATTAATCACACGGCTAATAGCCTGTAAATGGCTGGAAAGTGCAGTACTCGAAACGATAAATTTCATATATTCTTGTATTTAAGTTTTATATTATATCTTATTTATACTATAGCTTTGTAGCATCGGACAAAGTTACGAAAAAAGATTTTCCCACAACAAAGAAAATTAAGAAAAACATCCGGAAGTAGTCCTGTTTTCCCTAAAAAATTGTAACTTCGCCGCATCATTAAATAAAGAACATAATGGAATTTACAGGAAAAATTATCGCTATACTCCAGCCAAGAGGCGGAGTATCAAAATCAGGCAATGAGTGGAAGGCGCAGGAATACGTAATCGAAGACCACGGTCAATACCCACGTAAAATGTGCTTTGACGTTTTCGGAGCAGATAAGATAGAACAATTCAATATCCAAATGGGTGAAGAACTGACCGTATCATTTGATGTGGATGCCCGCCAGTGGCAAGATCGCTGGTTCAATAGTATCCGTGCATGGAAAGTGGAACGTGTCAATGCAAATGCACCTGCCAGCGCACCTGGAGCACCTGTTCCCCCGCCGGCACCTGCCGCCACCCCTGATTTCCTTTCAGGTGACGCCAAAGACGACCTGCCGTTCTAAATTGAGACATTGCCTTCATCAAGAGCAAGGCGACAGTCGAAAATAAAAGTAGGAGGAAAAGGGAATGTTTTTCTTTTTCCTCCTACTTTTATTTTCAGCACCAGGTCCTTCGGACCGGACATATTCATTGCCCCTCCACCACACCTTTGTCTTTACTTCCTTTATATAGAAAGACAAAATTCGGATAGACTGTATCTTCTACGCAAGTAAACTGGAAAGCGAGCATAAAATTCCGAAAGAAATTAGCTTGACGAAAGAAGAAATTGGGCATCAGCCGCACATACGCTTCCGGTTGATGCAACATCTCTTCCATATCCGCCATCATCACAAAATTATAAACCGATGAAAGACTGACCATGCTTTCCTCATACATCGGAACATCGCTCAACACCTCACCATTTTCCAGCGCATCGATATAGGCGATAAGACTGACAGCATCCGGAGCCATCAGCAGGTGACCCCGGTAAAAGCACACATAAGTATAAAGAGAGGATTCTGTGATCCCAGTCAGTTGGGTCAGCAGCGTGTTTCGAGGCAATATGAAAAAACGATATCCCCTTGATTTGGGATAGAGATGGTATTGAGGGAAATCTCGTGGCAAAGGCGGTGCGTCCACCTCTTTCGGAGTGGTATGAAGCAACGATTGCAAGCGGCGTTCTGCTTGCAGCTGGTTCTTGACCGGCATACTCATTACGGCACATGGATATGAGTTCAACGTAGTATCTTTTGATCGGAAAAGACAGGATGTCACTTGTCCATCGGCGAATGTCTTCAGAAAGTCGAGCCACTCTCCATCCCTCTCCTTTATATAATCAGAATATGTCGCTTTTGCATATTCTTGCTCCGCCATGAAAGAACACATCACCTCTATATCCGAAACAGCACAACAGTTATAGAAGAATGTAGAGACAGGCAAACGTTCTCCCGGAAATCCCTCTATCGGTTGCTGGTGACGCAATGCATTTATGAAAGTATGGATCGTATCCGATCCGTGACTGATACCTGAACAATAAATGGCATCTTCATCCAACTTCAGGTCAAACTCTACCCAGCTTCCCAAATAAGTCCGCGAACGAATACCATCCGTATCTTTCCCCATCTCCACCGACTTGAAACGGGCATATATCGTAGCTTGCACATTGGCATTCTTCCCGGCATACATCAACTTGAATGAAGGAACTTCGAGCAATGAGTTTTTCGAGATCCGCGCATCTATCACTTGTTCTATCAGCCTCTTTTGGAAACTGACTGCCAAGAAATCCGAGGTCAGATAAGCCGCCAGGAAGCGCCCGTCGGGCATAGGGTAAATTCTGATTTCCTCTCCTTTGTAATCGAAGAACTTTGAAGGAAAAGAACTGGAACAGTATTTCCGGACAAACGACTCAACCAGTTCATAATCACCTGCACCCAAACTGCAATACAGCACTTGATTCATCGGATTGTCCGGCTCGTGGAAGCTGACAAGCATCTTATTCATCTGCTTGCTAAATCCATGCGGAGTCTCTTCAAGCAAAGTATGCAGGTAATTCTTCAGATAAACGAACAGTTCGGACACATAAAGGAAATGATTGTCTTTACTGCAACTCATTTCGTTGATGTCATCCACCAACTCTGCCATCCGGTCTGTTTCCAACACAGCTATCGCACTCTGAGGAACCAATGTATAGAGATCGAAGTCTTTCCGGCTTTCCACAGAATTCAGCCTAAAGAATGAGTACACCCCACCCCCCACACACAGTAGAGCGATGGACACAATAACGGCAGTTCTTATGACAAGACGTAGCTTCATGGTTTTTCGGGTATCAGTTTTGGCAAAAATAATTATTTTCTCCAAAAACACAAAACAAACATTTCAAAAACTTTAGAGCCTGTTTAAATTTTGTTCAGCCTTCTTTTGAGAGTTCTTTTTGAGGATGTTTTTCTGTTTTTATGAGGAGCATAGCGGGCTATGTGACGAATAAAAAGAGGAAAACAGACCGAAAAGAAACTCTAAAGAAGCTGAATAAAAAACTTTTTGAAGAAAATTTAAACAGGCTCTTAGCAGATTCTTTTTTTAAAGTATTTGATATGCTGCGTTTCAAAACTCTATTTCCAGTCCATCGTAAGCCAAATACACAGAAGGCGGAAGTTGTTTTTCAAGTTCTGCATGCAGGCCTGCATGATGACTCATGTGAATGAAATACGTATTCCGAGCTCCTATCCGCTTCGCCGTTTCCAATGCTTCTGAAATACTTTGATGCGTGAAATGGGGTTCTACACGCAAAGCATTTACTACAAGAACATCCAAGTCGTGCAATTGTTCATAAGATTCTTCCGGCATAGTCAGCATATCTGTGATGTATGCAAAACGTTTGCCGACACGATAGCCCAAGATGGGTAAGCGCCCATGAATCACCTGAATGGGAACAATCTCTGTATTATTGATGAAGAATGGCTTTCTTGGTTCCACCTCCTGCAGGAATATCTTAGGGATGCCCGGATACTTATGCTCCAGAAAACAATAAGGCATTCTCGCCCGAAGATGATTTGCAGTATATTCGTCAGAATAAATAGGAATCTCACCGAACCGGCAAAAAGGCCGTAAATCATCCAGTCCGCCAACATGATCATAATGTTCATGAGTGACCAATACCCCATCTATGCGCTCAAAAGAAGATGCACGCAACATCTGTTCCCGGAAATCCGGCCCGCAATCGATCAATATCACCGCATCATCCGTGTACAATAAAGACGATGCGCGCAACCGATTATCACGTGGATCAGCCGAAGTACAGACCTCACACTTGCAACCGATTTCAGGTACTCCTGTCGATGTTCCGCTTCCCAATATCCTTAGTTTCATTCCCTCTATTTTTTATCTTCCGAACAAGAGTTTGTTTGAAGTTCCTCTCCAGTTCATCCCCCTGATGCCTTCCGGAACATCCAAACACTTTCTATATAAAGTTCACTTCAGGATGTATCTCAATCCCAAATTTCTCAAGAACCGATGCCCTTATCGCATCTGAAAGAGCCACAATATCAGCTCCTGTCGCTCCTCCCCGATTTACCAGTACCAATGCTTGCTTGTCATGCACGGCAGCTGCCCCCATCGATTTACCTTTCCATCCACACTGTTCTATCAACCATCCGGCCGGAATCTTTATCTTATCAGTATCCAACTCATAAAATGGCATCTGCGGATACTGCCCTTGCAAATCCTCAAAAACTTCACGCGACACAACAGGATTCATAAAAAAGCTACCAGCATTACCCAGCACTTTCGGGTCCGGCAGTTTGCTTTCGCGGATGCGGATGATAACCTGGCGCAAGATCCCCAATTCGACAACCGGATATTTTTCCAGTTCTTGGCGGATCGCACCATAATCAAGCGTATAACGTTTCTGCTTACTCAACCGAAAACAAACATGTGTTACAAAAACCTGCTTCATTTCCGGACGCTTGAAAATGCTGTCCCGATACGCATATCCGCATTCATCCACCGAATAAACATGTCTCACACCCTGACTATTCACAGTTTCTACCGAGGAGATCAGGTCTTTCACTTCCACACCGTAAGCACCGATATTTTGCACGGCACTCGCTCCTACCTCTCCGGGAATAAGCGACAGATTTTCGGCACCATACCATTTATGCTCTACGCAATATGCAACGAAATCATCCCAAACAACTCCAGCCCCCACACGTACCGTTACGTTCTCGTCATCTTCCGTCAGCACCTCTATGCCCCCGATACGTGAATGCAATATCACACCTTTATAATCATCAGTAAACAACAGGTTGCTACCTCCACCTATATGCAAATAAGGAGAAGTAATATACCCAGCGGCAATCAACCTCTCCAATTCTTCTACAGAATCATACTCCAGAAATACAGCTGCTTCAACATCAAGTCCAAATGTATTGGGGATTTTCATAAGCTACAATTTATGAGTTAATAAAGTTCAGAAAAAACATGGAATTCTATTCATCAGTCAAAATCCACCTTTATTCAATATCAAATGCTGGTATCTTCATACTTATACAGTTCCCACACCCCTTTCTGTCTTCGGAAATAGAAGACATTCGTGTATCCGTTTCCAATGCCGTTCACTTTCAACACCTTGGTATTCGAGCCGTCACTGTTTTTTTGTCCATAATTAGAGCCTGTTTAAATTTTCCTCAATAATAATCTTATAGTGGCTAATTTGACCA
>NZ_CAJUHF010000029.1:0-12335 GCF_910585845.1 uncultured Bacteroides sp.
TTATCGGCTGAAAAACAGCCGATAAAATTGTCGTGGCGGAAAATAGAATGATTACGTCTCACGAGCTGAATTTATTTGTTTCGTGGGACGAATTTGTTTGCTTCGTGATGAATTTGTTTACTTCGTGACGAATTTATTCGTCTTGTAGGGTAAGGGTGTTTCTCCTACGGGACATATACAAAAAAAGTCCCCTCCGTATGGTTGCGGAGAGGACTTTTATAGCTTTTACTTCAACTGTTGTGAATCTGCTGTACTTGTTATTATTCAGCAGCAGCTTCGGTTTCAGCAGCGGGAGCTTCTTCTGCAGGAGCTTCAGCGGCAGCTTTAGCAGCTTCTTCAGCAGCTTTCTTTTCAGCCAGAGCCTTAGCTTTTTCTGCATTCACTTTCTTTTCAGCTTCCAGACGTGCTTTAGCTTCAGCTTTCTTCTGCTCTTCGTCTTTAGCCTTCAGGGCAGCCAGACCGTTTTGCTTGTTGTTCTTCCAAGCTTCGAATTTTGCTTCAGCTTCAGCTTCGCCAAATGCGCCTTTAGCTACACCACCCAGCAAGTGTTTCTTCATGTAAACGCCTTCGCGGGACAGGATGTTGCGAACTGTGTCAGTAGGTTGTGCACCTTTCAGGACCCAGTCAAGTGCGCGGTCGAACTTCAAATCTACTGTGGCAGGATTGGTGTTCGGGTTGTAAGTACCAATCTTCTCAATAAATTTACCATCACGTGGTGCTCTTACGTTTGCAATAACGATAGAGTAGAAAGCATAGCTTTTACGTCCATGTCTTTGCAATCTGATTTTTGTTGCCATTTTAAATTAATGTTTTAATGAATGATTTGAATAATGCTACTATCTCGTAATAGCGGGTGCAAAGGTAAGGCTTTTATTTTGATTGACAAAGAGTTTGCAGAAAGAAAAATGGATGATTCTCAGCAAAAAGCTCTCTTTTTTGCGTATATTATATTTAAAGTGAGAGTAAACAATCTCTCTTTCAGATACGTTGTATAAAACGAGTTGGGCAGTTGCCTATTCTGTTTTTTCTAATCTATTCACTTTAAAAATAATAAGTATGAGATCTTTTTCGTTTTTTATATCCGTAATTACGGGTTATATGCTTTGGTCTATTTCTCCCCTTCAGGCATGCACAGGCATAACTCTAAAGAGCCAAGACGATGCAACGATTGTGGCACGTACAATTGAATGGGGAGGAAGTAATCTGAACAGTCGATATGTAATTGTTCCGCGGGGATATTCAGAACAGTCGTATACGCCCGATGGACAGGATGGCATGCTGTTTACTGCCCGTTATGGTTATGTGGGATTGGCGGTTGAACAGAAAGAATTCATTGTAGAGGGAATTAATGAGACCGGTTTGTCGGCCGGTTTGTTTTACTTTCCGGGATATGGGGAATATGAGAAATATGACAAAAAGCAGAGAGACAATAGTATATCCGATTTTCAGCTCGTGTCGTGGTTGCTTGGCAAATGTGCTACCGTTGAAGACGTGAAAAAAGCTGTTGCAGATGTGCATGTTATCAATATTGATCCCCGCGCGTCTACCGTGCACTGGCGTTTTATCGATATTACCGGACGCCAGCTTGTGTTGGAAATAACGGGTCGGAAGGCTCACTTCCATGAAAATAAATTGGGAGTGCTCACCAATTCTCCAGGATTTGAATGGCATTTGACCAATCTGAATAACTACGTCAGCCTTTATCCCGGAATGACACAACCGCGTCAGTTGGGAAATGTCGACTTGTCTTCTTTTGGAGTGGGGAGTGGCTTTTGGGGGATTCCCGGTGATATAACCCCTCCGTCCCGTTTTGTTCGGGCTGCGTTCTATCAAGCTACGGCACCACAGAAATCCACTGCCCTTGAAACGGTTCTACAATGTTTTCAGATATTGAACAATTTTGATATTCCTATTGGCATGGAAACGTCGGAAGGAAAAACTCCTGTAGATATTCCCAGCGCCACACAATGGACATCAGCCACAGATATGAGAAACCGGATTATCTATTTTCGCACGATGTATGACAGTACGATCAGAAGCATAGACTTACGTACGATTGATTTTTCGACCGTCACGTATCGTGCAGAACCGATGGATGCGGTGAAACAACAAAAGATAGAAGCTGTAGAGATTCAATAAGTTTAAGACGATATGTACACACATCTTAGAGCTTGTTTAAACTCTTTGAAGAGAATTTAAACAGGCTCTTAAGTTCTCTGTTAATATGAAGAGACGCGATGTAATCTTCTTCTTAATGAAAGAAAGTGTATCAAAACTCACAACAGATCACTCGGATTGCCACAGATATCCTTTCTAAAATGCGGATAATCAAACTGAGTGCAGATAATCAAACTGATTAATCGGTAATAATCTGAATGATCTGTGGTGAGTTTTGTCCACCTCCTAAAGTAAGTCAACTCAGGCGTTATGACATACTCTCTTCTTTCTTACTTAAAAAAACAAGGCTGTTCTGTCATATATCTTTTTTCCAACGGATGAAAGAACTCTTGTCTATTTTGTTTTTACCAATCAGTTGGAGGCTATAAGAATCCAGACCGGCATAATGGTAATCGCCATAGTTTATGCCTCCCAAAAGATCTATATTCAGGAATGTGCGGACAAGTTTTAATCCGCATCGCTCTATTTTCTCAACGATACATTTGCCTCCTAAAAGATTCATCAGCAGATATGCTGAGACTTCGTAGGCACACCAGCCACATTCTTCCAGATACAGATTAATACAGCAATCGTTGGATTGTTCTTTTGCTAATACTTCAGAAACTTCTTTTCTCATGATAATCAATTTAATCGTTTTTGAGGGAATCCTGATAAAACTCATCCCTGTAGTTGCTGCAACATAGTTTCCCGCATTATGGTTCAGGATAGTGGCCGAATTACTTGGTTTATTAACATTTTTAGATATCCTGTAACGAATAACTCTCTGCCGCGCTTGGCTCTTATTGATACCTTTTTATTCATTTTGTTCGTCTTTTCCGGAGATTTTCTTTAATTTTGTCTGCACGATTTTATGTGGGAAGTTGAATTCAAACCATAATGAATAATTGAACGGTCATGACACAGATAATAGAGTTGAACGGTACGGAGAAACGGTTATACCAGCTTGTGGCTCCTTTAGTAATGAATCCAAAGGTATTGAAACAAAACAATAATTATCCTTTCCGTACATCGGAAAACTTCAAATGGTTTGTTGCGGTAGAAGGAAAAAAAGTAGTTGGTTTTCTGCCTTTAGAGCATAAGAAAAGCGAAGCGATCATTAATAACTATTATGTGAAGGACAACAATACTGAGGTGTTGAAAGCCCTTTTGGAAAAGGTGATTGACAGCATGGAAAAGGACAAACTGCTGACTTCGGTTACACTTATCGAACATCAGGATCTGTTTCTGGAGTCGGGATTCTCCGTAGAGAAGCTGTGGAGGCGTTATGTGAAAATGATTAAAGAGAAATAGAAATGGAGGCGCTTCAGAAGAATGTGTATGAATTGGCACAAGAGCGTTTGGATATTATCTTCAAGCAATTCGATAATATTTGCGTTTCCTTTTCGGGAGGAAAGGATAGCGGCGTGCTGCTTAACTTGTGTATCGACTACGTCCGTCGGCACGGGCTGAAACGGAAAATCTGTGTCTACCACATGGATTATGAAATCCAATACAGTATGACCATTGATTACGTGGACCGTATCCTGGAAGACAACAAAGATATTCTGGAAGTATATCGGGTTTGTGTACCCTTCAAAGTAACCACCTGTACGTCCATGCATCAGAACTATTGGCGTCCGTGGGATCCGACAATGAAGGACATCTGGGTGCGGAAAATGCCGAAAGACCATCTGACGGTGGAATGTTTCCCATTCTATAAGGATACGATGTGGGATTACGAGTTCCAGATGTATTTTGCCAAATGGCTGCATCAGAAGAAAGATGCTGTCCGTTCCTGCTTTCTGATAGGCATACGCACGCAGGAAAGTTTTAACCGCTGGCGCAGTATCCACCTTGCCCGGAAGTATCAGATGTATCATAATTACCGTTGGACTTCCAAAATAGGAAACGACATCTTCAATGCGTATCCTATTTATGACTGGAAAACCACTGATATATGGACAGCGAACGGAAAGTTCGGATGGGATTATAACCGATTGTACGACTTGTACTATAAAGCCGGAGTGAACATCGAGCGCCAACGCGTGGCAAGTCCTTTCCTTTGCGAAGCTCAGGAGAGCCTGCGGCTTTATAAAGTGATCGATCCTTCCACATGGGGAAAGATGATAGGCCGTGTGAATGGGGTGAACTTTACGGGTATCTACGGAGGCACGCATGCTATGGGATGGCAGACCGTGCGTTTGCCGAAAGGCTATACGTGGAAAGAGTTCATGCAATTCCTCTTGTCCACTCTGCCCGAGGAAACCCGACGCAACTACCTGCGGAAACTGACGGTCAGCATCGAATTTTGGCGTACAAAGGGAGGGTGCCTCAGCGAGGAGACCATTCAGAAACTGCAGAAAGCAGGTGTGTCGTTGGAAGTAGTGAGCACGACTAACTATAAAACAAGTAAAAAACCTGTGAGAATGGACTATCTGGATGATATCGACATCACGGAATTTCGTGAAATCCCTACTTACAAGCGGATGTGTGTCTGTATCCTGAAGAACGACCATGCCTGCAAATACATGGGCTTTGCGTTAAATAAGGAAGAGGCTTACCGAAGAGACAAAATAATGGAACAATTCAAAAATATGATGTTATGAGTGAATATCTAAGTCCGGTGTATGCGGTCAAGGCTGTACCGGTGGAGAAAGTAGTGGCGAATGATTACAATCCTAATATAGTGGCACCGCCGGAGATGAGATTGTTGGAACTTTCTATTTGGGAGGATGGCTTTACGATGCCCTGCGTCTGCTATTACGACAGCGAGGCGGACCAGTATATTCTGGTAGACGGATATCATCGTTATTCCGTGTTGAAAACCTCCCAGCGCATTTATCAGCGGGAAAAGGGATTGTTGCCGGTCGTAGTGATCAATAAGGAACTGTCTAACCGTATGGCGTCTACCATCCGCCACAACCGTGCCCGCGGTACGCACAACATAGAGTTGATGTGCCACATCGTAGCCGAACTGGACAAGGCGGGAATGTCCGATCGGTGGATCATGAAGAATATCGGTATGGATCGTGACGAGCTGCTTCGCCTGAAGCAGATTTCAGGTCTGGCATCCCTCTTTTCGGACAAGGAATTCAGTATTCCGAATCCGGTAGAAGAGCCGACACCGGAAGAATGATTCTTTGAGGAGGAAACTTTGGAAGGAGTTATCGGGAATTAACGGGAGTTATCACTTCGTTTTTAACTTCTAATTCCTAACGGAGCGAAGCGATAACTCCTTTATTTCCCTAATTTCTGAAAAGAAGAGTATCAGCCTTTAATTCCTGAATAACTTCCGTTAATTTCCTCTGACTCTCTCAAAATAATACTTTCCTCAAGAGGAGTCCTTCTTCAAAAGAACACCTCTTCTTCTTTACCTCTTACACAAATCCCTGAAATCGCAGAACTCACATTGCTTCCTGTTCTCAGTTTGGTTAAAAGGAACCTCCGGGCTATAGAGTTCTTTCAACAGCCCACGCAGGCGTTCGCGGAACTCATCGTCGTAGAAGGCGAAGTTGTTGACCGGAATTTTCGGTTGGCGCGCTTCCCCCATCTCAATGACGGGAGAATAGGTATCCGATGCGGCACGATGGATGTAGAGCAGCGACGGAGCTACCTTCAACGGTTGTTTGCCGCATACGATGGACGCATACAGGAACGTTTGGAAAATGTAGTTCGGGCGTCCTTCGGCAGGCGTGAAGAGCTGCTCGATGTTTTCGGGCACCTTGGGCGTACCGCCGGTCTTATAGTCCACGATGCGCAGGGTGTCTTCCTTGCTGTCCATGCGGTCGATGGTTCCACCGATATTCAACGTCAGCTGTCCTAACGGGGTTTCTATCTCCATGATCTCACTCACCGGAACTTCCATGTCCTCCATCGAGAAGGGAGCATATTGCAGGTCGTTGCGCAGTAATTGCCGCAGATAGGAGGCGATGACTTTGGCGTTGATGAGCTGTGTGCCGTTGTACTCCGGCCTCTCGGAAGGGGCAACGTGGAAGAACTCTTCCTTGAAAGCCGTGTCTACGTAGTTTTGCAGCCGGACGTCGTCGCGCAGCAACTGTTCCAGGTCCTCTTTCCGGATTTCCTTTCCGTTGGCGGTCAGATCCGTGTACGCCAGTTCTGCCGAACGGTGGAAGATGGTGCCGAACAGCGCCGAGTCGATCTCCGCACTTACCTCATCGGGCATTTTCAGCCCTGCCACGTAGCGATAGTAGAACTTCAGCCGGCAGTCCAGATAAGCATTGAGAGCAGAGGGGGAGAAGAGGGCTTTCGGATGGCGGGTGACGTCATATCTCCTGTACATCCGGGCAAGGATTTCCGGTGTCTTCTCAATGCAGATGCTCCTGCCGCTTTGCGGGGATTGCCCGGCTTCGAGGTATTCGCGCGATATGTCGTGGGGCGACTCCACGAGGAACTGCAACATGAAGCGTGACATCTCCCCACGATTCAGTCCATCGGAGGAGGTATTATATAATAAGGTGATGTTTTCGGCGCGCTGTATCAGGCGGTAGAAGTAGTAGGCGTAGACGGCATTCTTGTGCTCGATGGTGGTCATGCCGAAAGCCTTCCGCAGGTTGTAGGGGATGAAGGAGGAATCTCCGCCAGCCTTGGGCAACTGCCCTTCGTTGAGGGAGAGCATGATGAGGTTGCGGAAGTCGAGGTTACGCGTCTCCAGCACTCCCATGATCTGCATGCCGATGGCAGGTTCGCCGTGGAAAGGGATATTTGCCGTGGAGAGCAGGCGGCACAGCAGACGTTTCAGGGTGTCAGTCTGCACAGTGAGTTCTCCGGTGTCGATCAGGTTGAGCAGGCGGGTGATGAGGGTATAGCTCTTGAACAGGGACTCACGGTATAGCTGATTGAAGATGTCGTCCGTCTCCTGCTCCTGCCGGTAGAGGACGGCGACCTCACGCAACGTGTCCGTGAGGTATTGGCAAAGAGCCGAAATACCCGTCTGAGGAGTGAATACCTGTTGCAGGAAGGCGTCCTGTTGCAGTTCGGAGGGCAGGGGATAGAAGCGGTTATCTTTCGTCAACTGTTTCTCGAGCTTTTCGGCGAGGGCGGACAACCGGCGGGTATAGGGATGCTTCAGTACGGTCTGGACGGCTTCGTACGCGTAGCGTCCTGTGGTAGGACGGTAGCCGTTGGTCTGTAGTTCCAGCAGGGCACTGACGAAGCTGTAGACGGGAGTCTGCGCCAGGGGGAATCCCATAGTGATATTGACATTCTTCACCTCCGCAGGTATGGAGTGGAGTACAGGCAGCAAGAGTGCTTCGTTGCAAAGCACTACGGCGTTCTCCTTCTCGCGGACGGTTGCCGTCCGCATGACGGAACGCACCCATTCCGGCAGGTAGCGCGCCTGTGCATTTTCGGTAGGCGCGGAGATGAAGCGGATGTTCTTGGGAGAGCGCAACACATCGAACGCGCTTTCCGGCAACTCGTTAGGGAAGACAGCCAGGTTGCGGAGGATAAATTCGCCTGCTTCATGCGTGTAGGGCGGTGTCTTCTCGCGGGGCAGGCGGGTGTAGAACACGTCATAATCCCAGTAGAACAAGGCTTTCCCCGCATCGTGCAGGCGCTTGAAGAATTCGGTCTCCACCCGGTTCAGCACATTGAAGCCGACGAA
Source organism: uncultured Bacteroides sp. (assembly GCF_910585845.1). Classification (GTDB taxonomy): domain Bacteria; phylum Bacteroidota; class Bacteroidia; order Bacteroidales; family Bacteroidaceae; genus Bacteroides. The sequence continues at coordinate 7,781 of NZ_CAJUHF010000029.1, forward strand.
GACATAACGGTCGTACTTCAACTGCTCCGGCTGCAACGTTTCCAGCACCCGGCGGTACATCATGCCTTCGTAGGCGATTCCCAGTTCGGAGAGGTTGCTACGGTAGCGGTGGTAGATGCTGCCCAGCATGTCCCATAGCGAGATGAACTTCTCTTTGAGTTGCGTGCGCCGTTCGATGGAGAAGTTTTGGAAGAATTGCCGGATGGCCTCTTCCTGCTCGGTGTCGAGGAAATCGTAATCATCCATGATGTTCTTCAGGTCCTGAAGGTTGGAGAAGAGGCGGTCGGCGTCGACGAGGTTCTTGTCGGCATCGTCGAAGTCGCTGATAAGCAGTTCTCCCCAGAAATAGAAGTCGTCGAGGGTCTCTTCGCTGCGGGTCTCTTCGCGGAAAACCTTGTACAGCTCGCAAACCAGCCTTATCGGATCGCCCGGCTTCCAGGGGGAAAGCTGCCGGAACAGCTCACTGATACTGATGTAAGCCGGCGACCAGATCGGACGGTCGCTTTGTGCCGCCAGGTATTCGTTGAAGAAGAGGCTAGCGCGTTTGTTGGGGAAGACGATGGCGACCCGGGAGAGGTCGTTCCCGATCTTCTTATATAAATCTTGGGCTACTAATTGAAGAAAAGTTTGCATCTTGCTTTGTTCCTTGTTTTTAATGATTGTTCTGGTCTGTTCTGCTGATTATTCCGAACAATCCTGATAATTATTACAATTCGTTCTGCTGCTTGTTTTGCACTGTTCGTCCGTTTCGTCCTGTGCGTTCGGGGGGATTATACTTTTTCTATCTCTCCCTCTTCCACGTACCACAGGTAACCTTTTATCTTCTCTTGTGGGTAACCCATGCGGACGAGCAGTTGGATATATCCTTTCACTTGCTTGTTGTACTTCTTGTTCCGCTTTCCGAATTTGAAGTCCACGACGACGATTTCACTGCCGCGCATCATGACCCGGTCGGGGCGGCGGGTATGCAGTTCGCCGTTTTCCTGCCAGATGATGTCGCATTCGTTGAAGAGCTGCCAGCTGCCCGAATACCAATCCTGTACTTCCGGCAGGGAGAAGGCGCGGTGGGTCAGTTCACGTATTTCCCTTTCCGTCTCCGGCTTGCCGATGATGCCTTCGAAGACGAGTTGGGCGATGGCGTCGTCGATGTCCTCTTCCGTCTCGATGGCAGAGAAAAGCGTGTGCAGCAGGCGTCCCCGGTTGATGAAACGGCTGTCGGACTCCTCTTCGTCCACTCCCTGAATGAAGTCGGCAGAACGGTTCGACTGCCGGAACTCGATGTCGTGCCTCATGCTCTCCATGTGCACGGGAAGTTTCTCAGGCTTCTGGGCAAGGCGGTTCAGGGGTAGGCGGCAGGCGGCGGATGAAGACTTCTCTGCCTGTGCAGACGGGCACAACTCACCGCTTTCGTAAGGCTCCTCTTCGCTCCAGTCGTCGTTGCCCTCTTTTGCCGCCACTTGCGGCAGGGTGTTGGCAAGCAGTTCGGACATGGTGCCCTTCTGCCCTTTCCGGCTCCACAGAATCAGGTTCTTTCCGGCACGGGTAAAGGCCACATAGAGCAGGTTCAGATTGTCGACCCATAATTGCAAGCGTTCGTGCAGGTAGTCCTTCCGGTAGACCGACTCGGCCATGACGGAAGAGTAGTTGACCGGAACAATGTCGAGCGCATTAAAGGGGGCGTCGGCAGGGGAGCACCATATCAGTTGGTTGTTGGTCTCGTTCTCCAGTTTCCAGTCGCAGAAGGGAATCAGGACGGTGTGGAACTCCAGACCTTTCGACTTATGGATGGAGAGGATACGTATGCCGTCCATTTCGCCGCTGGGGATGGTCTTGCTGCACAGGGTCTCTTCCCAAAAGCGGATGAAAGCGTCCAAATCCGATGAATTGCTTTGCAGGTAGTCCGTCACGGCGTCGAAGAAGGAGAACAGGTAAGCATCCTGCTTCTCGATGCGGTTCATACGGAACAGGCTGAACAGTTCTTCCAGCAGTTCGTACAGCGGCATCAGGCGGAGGGTATCCATGTGCGAGACAAATGCTTCCGGCAGTCCGTCCTCCGGTCGGGCGGTCAGCAGGGCATCCCAGTCGGGGACGATGTCGGTCTGCGGGCTGTCTGAGTCGGCGGAGGTATCCGTCGGCGGGATGTTTTGACCGGCGGCGGCACCGACACTTTCCGCTTTCAGGATTTGCAGCCTGTAGTTCGTGACCAGTGCCGCCTGCGATATCTTGTCCTCCGGGTTGGAGAGATAGCGCAAGGCATCTATCAGCATGCAGACGGCCTGTGAGGCATCCAGCCGGAACGCCTCGTCAGAGACGACAGGCAGGTGAAGCGTCTTGTCGAAGTAGTCGGCAATGGGGGGGATGCTCTTGTTCTTGCGCACCAGTATGGTGATGTCGTTCAACTTCACGCCCGCTTCCATGAGCCGTTGCACCTCTTCTCCCAGTGCGTTGAGTGTAAGGTCTACGTAGTCATGTTCCTTGTCCGGTTCCAGGAAGCAGGCTTTGACGTAGCCTTTCGCTACGGTTCGTGGCGGCTCCTGTGCCACGTCAGAATAGGCTTGTAGCAACGGGAGGCAATCTTCCTGCAACTCTTTCAGGTGGAGCGTGTTCAAATACTCTACTGCGGCGGCAAACAGAAGGTTGTTGAACCGGATGATGTTAGTTTCGCTCCGGCGGTTGGTCTTCAGCGTCTCCACACGTATGGGGAAGTTGTCGAGCTGCGAGCTGGGCGCGGGCGTGTGGCCGTGGGCGTCAGAGCTGGTGCCGTTGCCGTTGTTGTTCTCCACTTCGGCTTTTTTCTTCTTTGTCAGGCCTGCCAGGATGCTCCAGTCGCCGTTTCGCCAGCGGTAGATGGACTGTTTCACGTCGCCCACGATCAGGCTGTCGGCACCCTGCGAGAGGCCTTCCAGCAGAAGGATCTTGAAGTTGTCCCATTGCATCCGACTGGTGTCCTGAAATTCGTCGATCATCACGTTGCGTATGTTGGCTCCGATCTTCTCGAATACAAACGAAGAGTCCCCGTCACGTACCAGATTGTGGAGCAGGGCGTTGGTATCCGACAGCAAGAAGCGGTTGTGCTCTCGGTTCAGCTGGCGCACCTCCTCGTCGATGTGTGCCAGTAGTTGCAGCTTGTTCAGGTGTTGCAGCGACAGGCGGCAGCTGTTTACAATCTTGTTGTTCTTGGGCCTGAACGTCTCGGCGTCTTGCAGCAGAGGGAGGAGACTGGTTTCGGCAAGGCGGATGATGTCGTTCTTCCGTGCGGAAGTCTTGGTGGCCCAGTTCTTGGCGTCGTCCAGGCTGTTTCTCAGTGTGGCGTTCAGCACGTCCTTGTCTGAGAGGCGCCCGTCGCGCAGCTTGCGGAAGTAGCTGCCTATGCCCCGTGAGCCGCCTTTCAGGTCATCGGCGGTCAGGCCGTGGGTCTCCAGTTCGCCGTCAAACTGGTCGTAGAAACTCTTCATCTGTTCCAGGGCTTCCGTCTCTATCTCGCGCAGCTCGTTGCGGTAGGACTTGATGGTGTCCGGTTGGCGGAGTTGCTGTCGCAGTCCTTCGCCCCGTTCGATGTATCCTTCGTCGAAGATGTTCCATCCGAAGCGTTTGATTTCGTTGGAGACGTTCCAACGCTTGTCGTCGGCTATGCGTTCGTTGATGTAGTCCAGCAGCCATGCCAGTACGGGAGAGGAAGGTGTCAGCTTTTCGATGAGGCTGTCCACGGCGTCGCTCAGCACATCGGCGTTGTTCAGTTCAATGTTCAGGTTGGGGCTTAGCTCCAGTTCTCGTGCGAGGTTGCGCATGACGGACTGGAAGAAAGAGTCGATCGTCTCCACACGGAAACGGCTGTAGTCGTGCAGCATGTATTGCAGTGCCGTGCCTGCCGCCCGGCGGATGTCGGGGATGGAAAGGTTCTTCTGTTTCAGATCTTCTCGGATACGGTTCAGATAGGGTTCCGATGCGGGGTCGTCTATCCAGATGCCGTACAGCTGTTGCAGGATGCGTTCTTTCATCTCTGCTGTGGCTTTGTTGGTGAAGGTCACGGCAAGTATCTGCCGATAGGCCCTGGGATTCAGGATCAGATGTTTGATGTATTCCACGGCAAGGGTAAACGTTTTGCCGGAGCCTGCCGAGGCTTTGTATACTAATAATTCCATGTCGATTAGTGGGATTGAACTTTGCCACAAACATACGGAAAAAACATGGATTTATCAGGGGTGCATATGTCTTTTTTTTCTGTCTCACGAGATGAAGAAATTCGTCCCGTGAGGCGGAATTATTCATCTCGTGAGACGGATTTTTTCGTCCCGTGAGACAGAATTATTCATCTCGTGGGACAGATTCGCCCGTATTGTGAGCTGAATAGTTTCGTTATGTCCATTCGGTTTGAACGGTCATTCGGTTGGGGAGAGTGGGCTATGCCAAGATGGTATCCGAACCGTTTCATCTTCGTGTTTTGTCCATATCCTATAGCATGGAGAAAACATGGAGTTGGTATGGAGCAGGTGCGGAATTAGTATGTACTCGATGATGGGCAAAAAAAAAAGGAGTACCGCTGTACTCCAACCTT
>NZ_CAJUHF010000029.1:12345-27806 GCF_910585845.1 uncultured Bacteroides sp.
AAATCTAATACTATGAAAAACACATTGCAAAGGTACGCATTTTTGGTAAACCTGCAAATTATCCAAAGAAAAAGGCATATTTTATAACATCTATTAGTAAAATCTCCCTATTTTCTACCTATTTTAAGAATTTTACTCCCATAGATATGAGAAAACCTCCCCGCAGAATTACTTTTCTTTCATGCCCTTTTCTGTTCTCCCAATGGTCAATTATCAATGGTCAATTATCAATTGCCACAAGTCAATTGCCTTCCGGTTGTTTCTCCTTCAACTGGTCTTCCAGCTTCAGCAATTCGTCGCGATACTGCGCTGCCTCGATGAAATCGAGTTTCTTGGCAGCCTCCTGCATCAGCTTCCGTGTACGCTCAATACTCTTCTCCAGTTGCGGACGCGACATGTACTGCACGATAGGATCGGCGGCAACGTGGGTACTCTTCTCCTGTTCGATGTAGGGGCGGGGAGCGGTGACTGATTCTTTGCCGGCAGGGGCAGACTCCGGTGCGGCATTGGCGGCGAACACATTGGCACTCTTTGCTTTCTGTATTTGCTGCGGCGTGATGCCGTGTTCTTCGTTGTATTTCAGTTGTTTCTCGCGGCGACGGTTGGTTTCGTCGATGGTCAGCTGCATGCTCTCGGTGATGCGGTCGGCATACATGATAACTGTGCCGTGCACGTTTCGAGCCGCACGTCCGGCGGTCTGCGTCAGCGAGCGATGGGAACGCAAGAAACCCTCCTTGTCCGCATCCAGAATGGCCACGAGCGACACTTCGGGCAGGTCCAGACCTTCGCGCAACAGGTTGACACCGATCAAGACATCGTATATGCCCTCCCGCAAATCGCCCATGATCTTCACGCGCTCCAACGTATCTACGTCGCTGTGGATGTAGTTGCATCTCACGTTGTTGTTCAGCAGATATTCCGTCAGCTCTTCGGCCATCCGTTTGGTCAGGGTGGTGACGAGCGTGCGCTCCTGGCGTTCGATGCGGACCTGTATCTCCTCCATCAGGTCGTCTATCTGGTTCTCGCTGGGGCGCACCTCTATGATCGGGTCCAGCAGTCCGGTGGGACGGATCACCTGCTCCACAATAATGCCTTCCGACTGAATCAGCTCGTAGTCCGCGGGCGTTGCGCTGACGTAGATCACCTGTCTCGCCATCTCCTCAAATTCGTCGAACTTCAGCGGACGATTGTCCATCGCCGCCGGAAGACGGAAGCCGTACTCCACGAGGTTGACTTTACGGGCACGGTCGCCGCCGTACATCGCCCGCAACTGCGGCACGCTCACGTGGCTTTCATCTATAATAATAAGGAAATCCTCCGGAAAGAAGTCCAGCAGGCAGTAGGGGCGAGTGCCAGCGGCACGCCCGTCAAAGTAGCGCGAATAGTTTTCTATGCCGGAGCAGTGCCCCAATTCGCGTATCATCTCCATATCATACGTCACCCGTTCTTGCAGGCGCTTCGCCTCAAACATTCTGCCCTGCTCCTCGAACCATTGCACCTGCTTGTGCAAGTCGTCTTCTATCTCGTGGATGGCACGTAGCGTCGCCTCCTTGGTGGTCATGAAGAGGTTGGCGGGATAGATTTTGTAAGCATCGAAGCGGGCTATGCTTACTCCGCTGACCGGATCCACTTCCTCGATGCTGTCCACCTCGTCTCCCCAGAAGATGATGCGCAGCAGGTTGTCCGCATAGGCAAGGTAAATGTCTACCGTATCTCCCTTTACGCGGAAGTTGCCGCGGTTCAAATCGAGGTCATTGCGCACGTATAGACTGTCCACCAGGCGGCGCAGGAAGACGTTACGGCTGAATGCCTTGCCCTGCTGCACTTCGATCACGTTGTCGTAGAAGTCCGACGGGTTTCCCATACCATATATGCACGACACGGAAGAAACGACCACCACATCCTTCCGACCCGAAAGCAGCGAAGAGGTAGCTGCCAGACGCAGCTTGTCTATCTCGTCGTTGATGGCAAGGTCTTTCTCTATGTATGTGTCGGAAGCGGGAAGATAGGCTTCCGGCTGATAGTAGTCGTAGTAGGAGACATAATACTCTACGGCATTGTTGGGAAAGAAGCTTTTGAACTCGCTGTAGAGCTGGGCGGCGAGTGTCTTGTTATGGCTCAATACTAAAGTGGGCTTGTTGATGTTGGCTATGACGTTGGCTATGGTGAACGTTTTCCCCGAGCCGGTGACCCCAAGCAGGGTCTGCGCATGGACACCCTGCTGCACTCCTTCCGTGAGTTGGGCGATAGCTTCCGGCTGGTCGCCGGTCGGCTGATAGGCGGATGTTAATTCAAATCTATTCATTTTCTTTCCTTAAAGGACGGCAATATTCGGGAAAATACTTGAGATAAACAAAATTTTTTTATTTCTTTGCCACTTAAAAGCGAAGATAGGCTGCACCTCGGCATAAAAAATGAACGAGTTCATTTAATTCTGCTTCCGGTTGGCACTACCTTTGCATGGAATATATAGAAATAACAACCATTAATGTAATACAACGAAAGCATGATCTGGAACGAAAGTATCGAATGTATGGATCGCGAAAGCCTTCGCAAGATCCAAAGTATCCGCCTGAAGAAAATAGTGGAGCACGTTTATCACAACACTCCCTTCTACCGCAAAAAGATGCAAGAAATGGGTGTCACTCCGGACGACATCAACAGCATAGACGACATCGTGAAGCTGCCTTTCACGACTAAGTACGACCTGCGAGACAACTATCCCTTCGGGCTTTGTGCCGTCCCCATGAGTCAGATTGTGCGCATCCATGCTTCATCGGGCACGACCGGCAAGCCTACGGTCGTGGGATATACGCGCAAGGACCTCTCTGCATGGACCGAATGCCTGTCGCGTGCCTTCACGGCATACGGAGCAGGCAGTTCCGACTTCTTCCACATCTCCTACGGGTACGGCCTGTTCACCGGCGGATTGGGTGCGCATGCCGGAGCTGAGAATATCGGTGCTTCCGTCATCCCGATGTCAAGCGGCAACACGGAGAAGCAAATCACCCTGATGCATGATTTCGGTTCCACGGTGCTCTGCTGTACGCCTTCCTACGCGCTCTATCTGGCAGATGCCATCAAGGATTCCGGCCTGCCCCGCGACGAATTTAAACTGAAGATAGGTGCTTTCGGAGCAGAACCCTGGACGGAAAACATGCGCCATGAGATAGAAGAAAAACTGGGCATCAAGGCATACGATATCTACGGTCTGAGCGAGATTGCCGGTCCCGGCGTCGGCTACGAGTGCGAATGCCAGAAGGGCACCCATCTCAACGAAGATCATTTCTTCCCCGAAATCATCAACCCGCATACACTGGAACCTGTGGCTCTGGGCGAGACGGGCGAACTTGTCTTCACCCATCTGACCAAGGAGGGAATGCCGCTCTTGCGCTACCGTACGAAAGACCTTACCGCACTGCACTACGACAAATGCCCGTGCGGCCGTACGCTGGTGCGCATGGACCGAATCCTCGGACGCAGCGATGACATGCTCATCATCCGCGGTGTCAACGTGTTCCCCACCCAGATAGAGTCCGTCATTTTGGAGTTGCCTGAATTTGAGCCGCATTATCTCCTGCTGGTCGACCGCAAGAACAACACCGACACCATGGAACTGCAAGTGGAAGTGCGCCCGGAATACTACTCGGACGAAATCAACCGGATGCTTGCTCTGAAGAAGAAGCTCATGGGGCGTCTGCAAAGCGTGCTTGGACTGGGAGTGGATGTCCGGTTGGTCGAACCGCGCAGCATCGAACGCAGCGTGGGCAAGGCAAAACGCGTGATAGACAATCGCAAACTCTAACGAGAGAGAGTGAAATCCCTCACCTTATATTTTACACTTTAAACTTATACGTATGGTAGCAAAACAACTTTCTATTTTCCTGGAGAATAAGTCCGGCCGTCTGACCGAAGTGACCGAAGTGCTTGCAAAGGAAGGTGTCAATCTTTCTGCTCTCTGTATAGCCGAGAATGCCGACTTCGGTATTCTTCGAGGCATTGTGTCCGAACCGGATAAGGCATATAAGGCTTTAAAGGAGAACCATTTTGCCGTAAACGTAACCGACGTGGTAGGCATCAGCTGCCCCAACATTCCGGGCTCGCTTTCCAAAGTGCTGCGTTTCTTGTCCGATGAAGGCGTTTTCATCGAATACATGTATTCGTTTGCCAACGGCAACTCGGCAAATGTCATCATCCGCCCCAACGACATGGAAAACTGTATCCGTGTGCTGACAGAGAAAAAGGTAGACCTGCTTGCGGCAAGCGAGCTGTATAAATTATAATGACGCCTCTCCGGTTACCAGCCATTCCGATTCAGCGTGAGTAACGGGAGCTTTGTTGTTCATTTTCTGGTTTTTGAAAAATTAAGGTTCGTATCGTTGCTTTATTCGATACGAACCTTTATCTTTGCGCATTATTTGAAAAGCTAAGAATGAAGAAGAAAATCTTAATAACTTTGCTTGCAGCGGCATCGTTCTCCTCGTGTGGAGAGTACAATAAACTGCTGAAAAGCACCGACTACGAGTATAAGTATGAGGCAGCAAAGAATTACTTCGCAAAAGGGCAGTACAATCGTGCGGCAACGTTGCTTAATGAGCTGATTGCTATCCTCAAAGGCACGGACAAGGCGGAGGAATCCCTCTACATGCTGGGCATGAGCTATTATAATCAGAAAGATTATCAGACGGCTGCCCAGACTTTCATTCAATATTATAATGTATATCCCCGGGGAACATTCACCGAACTGGCGCGTTTCCATGCCGGAAAAGCCCTGTTCCTGGACACTCCGGAACCCCGTCTCGACCAGTCCGGGACGTATAGTGCCATTCAGCAATTGCAGTTGTTCATGGAGTACTTTCCTCAGAGCCTGAAGAAAGAAGAGGCTCAGGACATGATATTCAAGTTGCAGGACAAGCTGGTGATGAAAGAATATCTTTCGGCAAAGCTGTATTACAACTTGGGCAACTATATGGGCAACAACTATCAGTCTTGTGTGATTACGGCACAGAACGCTTTGAAAGACTACCCTTATACGAATCTTCGCGAGGATCTGTCTATCCTGATACTGCGTGCCAAGTATGAAATGGCCATTTATAGTGTGGAAGACAAACGGGCAGAGCGTTATCGCGAGACGGTAGACGAGTATTATGCCTTCAAGAATGAGTTCCCTGAAAGCAAGTACATGAAGGAAGCCGATAAGATATTCAAAGATTCGGAGAAGGTATTGAACGGTGACGAACAGATTTAGGATAATATTAACTTAGATATTTATGGATTATAAGAAAACAAATGCTCCCAGCACCACGGTTACGCGTGACATGATGGAGTTGTGTGCAGATACCGGTAATGTGTATGAAACCGTATCTATTATAGGTAAGCGTGCCAACCAGATCAGTGTGGAAATCAAGAACGACCTTTCCAAGAAACTGGCAGAGTTTGCTTCTTACAATGACAACTTGGAAGAAGTATTCGAGAACCGGGAACAAATTGAAATCTCACGTTATTATGAGAAATTGCCGAAACCGACGTTGATCGCAACGCAGGAGTACAAGGAAGAAAAGATCTATTATCGTAACCCGGCAAAGGAGAAAGAAAAATTACAGTAAATGAAATTGCCATAAAGAGGGTGTGTCCACCTACCGGATAGCACACAGGTAACAGCGTTATCTGTGTGCCATAAGGGAGGATGACACATTCTCTTTATTGTTTTAGTCAAAAAGAAGAAGTATGATACAACGAATTCAATCTGTTTATCTATTGATTGTGACAGGGCTGCTGGTAGCAGCAATGTGTTTGCCTATGGGACGTTTTGTCGCTATGGACGGAGTAACCGAATATGCTTTCAAGCCATTGGGAGTAGCATTGGCGGACAATGCGTTCCAGTCTACCTGGGGATTGTTCGGAATCTTGTTTTTAAGTGCGGTGGTAGCTTTCTGCACTATTTTCCTGTTCCGCAACCGGATGTTGCAGGTACGTATGACGGTGTTCAACAGTATTCTTCTGATCGGATACTATGTTGCGTTTTTTGTCTTTATGTATATGCTGAAGAGTGATATGGACACCATGTCTTTCCAGTTGAATTGGAGCCTCTGCCTGCCTGCGGTCTCTATCATATTGAATTACCTTGCTTTCCGTGCCATCTACCGTGACGAATTGATGGTGAAGGCTGCCGATAGTTTCAGACTGCGGAAATAAGACGGAACATCTCTTTTTTAAATAGTCTGCTTATAGGCATGCTTTTCACGTAAAATTTTGTATTTTTGCCGACTGTTTAATAGATATATCCGAAAAATTTTAAAAACGAAATAAAATGGCAGTAGAACTAAAGAACCTGACCAAACGCAGCGAGAATTATTCGCAGTGGTACAATGAATTGGTGGTGAAGGCTGACTTGGCAGAACAGTCGGCTGTGCGTGGCTGTATGGTGATCAAACCTTACGGATACGCTATCTGGGAGAAAATGCAACGTCAGCTTGACGATATGTTCAAGGAGACGGGACATGTGAATGCTTATTTCCCTCTGCTGATTCCGAAATCTTTCCTCAGCCGCGAAGCGGAACATGTGGAAGGCTTTGCAAAAGAGTGTGCTGTGGTTACCCATCACCGTCTGAAGAATGACCCGAATGGAAACGGGGTGATTGTAGACCCTGAGGCAAAACTCGAAGAGGAACTGATTATACGTCCCACTTCCGAAACCATCATCTGGAATACGTATAAGAACTGGATTAACTCTTATCGCGACCTGCCTATCCTGTGCAACCAGTGGGCGAACGTGATGCGCTGGGAGATGCGTACCCGTCTTTTCCTCCGTACCGCCGAGTTCTTGTGGCAGGAAGGACATACCGCCCACGCCACACGCGAAGAGGCGGAAGAAGAAGCCGTACGTATGCTGAATGTGTATGCCGATTTTGCAGAGAAATACATGGCTGTTCCTGTGGTGAAAGGTGTGAAGTCTGCTAACGAACGCTTTGCCGGTGCGTTGGACACTTACACGATTGAGGCGATGATGCAGGACGGAAAGGCGCTGCAAAGCGGTACGTCACACTTCCTCGGACAGAACTTCGCCAAGGCATTTGATGTGCAGTTCGTGAACAAAGAAAACAAGATGGAGTACGTATGGGCTACCTCATGGGGAGTATCTACCCGACTGATGGGAGCACTGATCATGACACACTCTGATGACAACGGACTGGTATTGCCGCCGCATCTGGCTCCGATACAGGTGGTCATTGTGCCTATCTATAAGAATGCGGAAATGCTGCAGAAGATTGATGAGAAAGTTGCCGGCATCGTAGCGAAGCTGAAAGCAATGGGCATCTCGGTGAAGTATGACAATGCAGACAATAAGCGCCCGGGATTCAAGTTTGCCGACTATGAGTTGAAGGGTGTGCCTGTTCGTCTGGTGATGGGAGGCCGTGACTTGGAGAACAATACGATGGAGGTAATGCGTCGCGATACGTTGGGGAAAGAGACCCGTTCTTGCGACGGCATCGAAGAGTATGTAAAGGATCTGTTGGAAGAGATTCAGAACAACATTTACCAGAAAGCCCTCAACTATCGCAATTCACATATTACGAAGGTGGACAGTTATGATGAATTCAAGCAGAAGATAGAAGAAGGTGGCTTTATTCTGGCGCACTGGGACGGTACTGTCGAGACAGAGGAAAAGATTAAGGAAGAAACTAAAGCCACTATCCGTTGCATTCCTTTCGAAACCTTCTTGGACGACGATAAGGAACCGGGCGTTTGCATGGTGACCGGTAAACCATCGGCATGCCGTGCTTTGTTTGCACGTTCCTATTGATGACACGCTGGACTGCGGCAAGGTTTTCAATACACATATCGTGAATGTGCCGAAACAATTGCCCGGCAAGTGAGATATAAAAGAGACTGTGCTACCCTTGGGATATATCCTAAAGAGTCGGATAAAAAGACTCTAAGGATGCTCTTCAAGGGTAGCACAGTCTCTTTTTGCACATCAAAGGGGAGTAAAGACAAGCGATAGTTTAGTTTAGAACAGCTGTGTCTTTAAGCCGAACGACAGGCTGAGATAATCTTTCGGTTTCAGGTATTTATTGAGGAATGCACTGACCACATACAGGTCGCATGTGCTTATCTCATAGAAGAAAGTCACGGCCCTTGCCCCCAGACGCCAGCGTGGAGGGATGTCATACGTGATCCGCTGTCCGAGGAAGATGTGGATACGCACTTTGGAGGAGAAGCCATAATATCCTTTCGGATAACGGTCGGGTTCGTGTGTCCAGAACTCATTGCCGAAGACGGTATTCAGATACATACCGCAGGCAAGGGGTTCTACGGAGATTCCCTTTCCAAGGGTGACGCTCCAAGGCATGTAGTTCTGCTTCAGGGTCATAGTGATCTTGCTTCGTTCGGACTGGTATTTGGGCAGGAATCCGAAGAATAGATCCGTTTCCCACTGATTGCGCTTGCCGTAGTCCCATCCCGTACCCAGTGAGATCAGACCCATGTTGCCGGCAAACTGTAGTTTCGTATGTGTCGGGATAAGGGCTTCCCAGTGTTTCCGATAGCGGTGCACACGCCGGTCGTAGCGGCTGAAGCGCTGGTCGACGTCGGCACTGTCTATTTTCACTTTCACTTCCTCTTTCATTTCCACTTTTTCTTTTTCCAGCCATACGGTGTCATGCTTTATGATGATGACGGTATCTTTGGCTACTTGTTGTGGGGCTATGGGTGTTTCCATAGTTTCTTGCGCACGTCCCATGAGCGGGCAGGCAAGCAGAAGGCATATCCATGTTCTAGTAATAGGCAATTTCGCGTTCATATCCGTCGGGGGTTATGGTGAATATATAGTAGCAACGGTTTTTCATGCAGTCGCTCATGTAGTACATCACGCCATCTTCAAAGAGGTTGGCTTCGAAGACATGGTGTTCGTGGGCTGCCGTGCAGAACATCAAGTTGGGGAACTGTCTGATGGTGTACTGAAAGACCTGTGCTACATTGTTGTTGAATTCGAAGCAGAAGGGGCGTATGTGCATGGAGACCACGGTGCGGTCATACTCGTCGCGGCGCTCTTCAAGTTGGCTGGCGAGGAAGTCAAAGTCGGGAATGGGGCGCGAGTAGTCGTATTCGATGGCATTGGTATTGAGGCAAACGAATTTGATTCGTCCGGCAATGAAGGAGAAGTTCGGTTCGCCGAATACGGCACGGAAGGTATCTTCTCCTGTACCGATGCAGTCGTGGTTGCCGATCAGGCCTACGTATGGGACGTTCAGTTTGTTCATGATGTCGCGTTGCCATAGAAATTCGTTGGTGACGCCGAAGTCGCTGAAGTCTCCACCGTGGATGACGAAGTCGATATCGTCCCGCTGGTTGAGGTGGTTGACAAAGTCTACGGTTTCGTCATACCACCGTTGGGAATCGCCCATGGTGACGAAACGGATGACCGTCTTGTCTTTGCAGTTGGCTTCTATCTTCTCGATATTATGATTGTTGATGTCTGTCGGACCACTGATACGTGAGTCATAAGGATGATAATCTATCATGTCACAACCGCTCATGCATAAACTTAAAAGCGGAATGAATAAGAGTTTAGGGCTTTTCATTGTGCTATGAGTATTTATATTAAACGTTATCCATATTCTTCTTTTTCATTTCCTGAGACTGTTGATACCTCCGGAAGGAAATGCGACGGAGTGAAGGAAACAAGACCTGAGCTTTATGCCCGTAACCCTGAACTTTGCGTCCGTAACCCTGAGCTTTACGCCCGTAACCCTGAGCTTTACGTCCGTAACCCTGGGCTTTGCGTTCGTAACCCCTGGGCTTTGCGTTCGTAACCCCTGGGCTTTGCGCTCGTAACCCCTGGGCTTTGCGCTCGTAACCCCTGGGCTTTGTGCTCGTAACCCCTGGGCTTTGCGCTCGTAACCCCTGGGCTTTGCACTCGTAACCCTTGGGCTTTTCTACGATCGCCAAACTGAGGTTTGTGGTAACGTAACTTCACCCCTTAGAAAACTGCGGGCAAAGATAGAGTTTTCTTTTCGATAAATATTTGTCATATCTCCCTTTTTTCTGTTCTGTTTATACCGGCTTTTTCTTGCCGGCTGTCTAATAATTAGACGCGAGTGTCTAATTATTAGACAACCGATAGTATGCTTTCAAAATGATAATCACGTGATAGATAGATGCTTATTGGGTTTGGCACGCTTCTTGCCTTGAAGAAAGCAGCGTCTCGCCTGATTCGGTTCCGTTTGTCGTCGGGTTGGGGAGAACCGTGTTCCCTGCGAAAGTAGGGCTCGCGTAGCTTGATTAAATAACATATAATAATAGAATTATGATTGAAATTAATGACATCAGCAAAGTATTCCGTACTACGGAAGTGGAAACAGTAGCATTGAATCATGTGAACCTTGAGGTGAAAGAGGGAGAGTTTGTGGCAATTATGGGACCATCAGGTTGCGGCAAGTCCACTCTATTGAACATTTTAGGACTGCTGGACAATCCGACAGAAGGTTCCTATAAGCTCTTCGGGCAGGAAGTGGGCGGTCTGAAGGAAAAGGAACGTACCCGCGTCCGTAAAGGGAAGTTGGGATTCGTATTCCAGAGCTTTAACCTGATAGACGAGCTGAATGTCTATGAGAACGTTGAACTGCCTCTGACTTATCTCGGTATCAAATCCTCCGAACGTCGTCAGTTGGTGCAGGACATTCTGAAGCGTATGAACATCAGTCATCGCGCCAAGCACTTTCCCCAGCAGCTTTCCGGCGGTCAGCAGCAGCGTGTAGCCATAGCCCGCGCAGTGGTCACCAGTCCCAAGCTGATACTTGCCGACGAGCCGACCGGTAACTTGGACTCCAAGAACGGTGCGGAAGTGATGAACCTGCTGACGGAACTGAACCGGGAAGGCACCACTATCATCATGGTGACACACTCGCAGCACGATGCAAGTTTCGCCCATCGTACCGTACATCTGTTTGATGGCAGTATCGTGGCAAGCGTTGCGGCACATGAGATGTTATGAGAGATTACTCCAATGAACTAACAGAAAATGCAATGAAACAAATCTATTACGTCATACAAACGTTGCTGCGTGGGCGCGGTTCAAACGTCATCAAAGTGGTCTCCCTCGGATTGGGACTGACGATGAGTATCTTGCTGTTTGCCCGTGTAGCCTTCGAGCAGAGCTACGACACGTGCTACAAGGATTACGATAACCTGTATCAGATCTTCTCCATCTTCACTGCCAATGGCGAGCAGTTCAAACCGCAAAAGCAGAACTGCGGTCCGGTGGCAGGTGCCATCCTTGAGAATTTTCCTCAGGAGGTAGAGGCAGCCACCAGCACGGCTTACTTCTTGGGCGCACCTCTGTATAACGGTGATGTGCGTTTCGATGCCCGGACGTTGCTGGCTGATTCACTTTTCTTCCGTACGATGGGTATCGAGGTGCTGAGCGGGGATCCGGAAAAGGAGTTGATGCAGCAGGATGTCATCTTCCTGTCTGCCGGTCTGGCGCGGAAGATATTCGGCGACGAAAACCCCATCGGCAAGGTGCTGAGCTACGACAAAGAGATGCAATTCACCGTGAAAGGCACCTACGCAGACCTGCCGGACAACGCCACGGTGCGTCCCGAAGGCGTGGTCTCTATGCCCACAGGCTGGAACCGCGGCTGGGGCAACTATTCCTGGCGTGGCGGAGACAGTTATTATGAATACATCCGCTTCCGTCCCGGAGCCAACAAGAGCGTGGTGAACGCCCGCCTCGATGCCCTTATCCAAAAGTACCGTCCGGAAGAAGACAAGAAAGCTTACGGCTACACCGCCTTTGTCAAACCTATCCGCGACGTGTACCGCAGCGAAGACCAAGTGCAGCGCATGGACTTCATCATGAGCATCCTTGCCTTTGCCATCCTCTTTATTGCGGCGATGAACTACGTGCTGATATCCATCTCCTCGCTGGCCTATCGCGCCAAGGCGGTGGGTGTGCATAAGTGCAGCGGTGCAAGCGGAAACACGATCTTCTCCATGTTCCTGCTGGAGACGGGGAGCATCATTGTGCTTGCCCTGATACTGATGGGGTTGATACTGCTGAACTTCAGGGAGGCGATCGAGGACACCGCTGCCGTTGGACTGGATACGCTGTTTGCTCCGGAGCGCATCTGGGTGCCGCTTGTCGTGGTGCTTGTCTTGTTCGTGGTAGGCGGTGTGTTGCCCGGCCGCTTGTTTGCCCGCATCCCCGTGTCGCAGGTGTTCTGCCGCTATACGGAGGGGAAGAAGGGCTGGAAACGCCCGTTGCTGTTCGTGCAGTTTGCAGGTGTTGCCTTCATCTGCGGATTGATGTACGTGGTGATGGCGCAATACCGATATGTGATAGAGAAGGATATGGGATATGACCCGCATCGTGTGGTCACGGCAAACGCCTATTTCGGCAAGGGCGAGGAGAGTGAATCCGCGTTTCACTTCTTCCGCAGCTTGCCCTATGTCGAAGAGATCTCTTTCGCAGTCAGCAGTCCGGTCCAGGGATATAGCGGTTCGATGATTCAGGGCGAGGGCGGACAGTCGCTCTTCTCAACCCGTATCAGTTGGGTTCCCGAAGATTACTTTCAGATGATGGGCATGACCCTGAAGGAAGGTCGTCCCGCACGTGCCGAAGATGAAGTTGTCGTGAACGAAGCCTTCGCCGAACGGATGCGTTGGGGAAATGAAACGCTGAACCATCCGTTGCATACGGGAGGCGAGACGTTCAAAGTGGTAGGCGTACTGAAAGATTTCCAGATCGGTTCCTTCTACGAGCCGCAGGATGTCATCATCTTCGGACATATCCGCAATTTCGGCAGGACGGTTCACGTGCGCCTCAAGGAACCTTTCGCCGAGAATCTGCGCCGGCTCAACAAAGACGTTGCCGAGGCCTATCCGGACAAGACCATAGACTTCGAAGGCATGGAACAGCAGATACTGAGAGAGTACAATCCGGTGCGCGTATTCAGCAACGCCACGGTGTGGGCGGCTGTGACGATGTTCTTCATCATGCTGATGGGACTGATAGGCTACACCACGGACGAGGTACGCCGCCGCTCGAAGGAGATTGCCATCCGTAAGGTGAACGGAGCGGAGTCTGTAAGCATCTTGGAGTTGCTCTCAAAGGATATATTCTACGTTGCCGCACCGGCTGTCCTTATCGGCACGTTGGCTTCGTGGTATGTCAATGAGATGTGGATGGACCAGTTTGCCGCGCAAGTACCGCTCTCCGGGATTGCGTATGTGCTGATAGCGCTCGCCATTCTGATTGTCATCGTCGCATGCGTCGTCTGGAAGTCTTGGAGGATTGCCAACGAGAACCCTGTGCTGAGCATCAAGAGTGAATAAGATATGCGAAACTTAAATAAAAGAATAGCGGAAAGATTATGAGACAGATTTACTATACCATTCAGATCTTGCTTCGCGGGAGGGGCGGCAACTTCATCAAGCTGATGTCTTTGACACTGGGCTTGCTGATCGGCATCCTGCTTTTCTCGCAGATAGCCTATGAACTGAGTTGCGAGAACTTTTATAAAGACCCGGAACGTGTCGTTCAGCTGCGCTGCCGGAGGGTGAGGGATGGCATTCCCGACAAGGAGTATGACTACAGCACCTATCGTCCTGCCGCCGCCGACCTTTGGGAGGCATTGCCCGACTTGATAGAATCCGCCAGCCTTTCGGTCAACTTTTATCGGCCCGACTTTTATATCAACGATAAGAAACTGGACGATGTAGAGACGATGTTTGCAGATACACTTTTCTTCCATACTATCGGTCTTGACGTATTGCGCGGTGATCCGAAGGAATTGGGTACCCCTTTGTGTGCTTTCCTTTCACAGAGTAAGGCACGCGAGCTCTTCGGTGATGAAGAGCCGATGGGCAAGACGCTTTCGATGGGTAAGATGATGGACATTACCGTGCGTGGCATCTATCAGGATATGCCTGGAAATACGATTTACCCTCATAATATTGTAGTTTCACTGCCTACTCTCGAAGAGTATCTCTTTGGTCGGGGTACTTGGCGTTCCATGGATATTTACAATGTCTTTTATCGCCTGAAAACTCCCGAAGATGTGGAAGCCATGAACAACCGCATTCAGAAAGCCGTAGAGCGTTATACCGAGACGAAGGAAGGCACGGATATCCTGGAATTCAGTGTGTTGCCCCTGCCGGATATTTATCTCAGCACTCCGGACACGGTGCGCCGACTGGTCATCCTGGGTGTGTTGGGCTTTTCCATATTCTTTGTGTCCATCATGAACTACGTGCTGGCGGCAGTAGCCTCATTCGGCAGGCGTGCCAAGGCGGTCGGCGTGCACAAATGTTGCGGTGCCGACGGAACACACGTATTGGGAATGTTCATCGTGGAGACAGGGCTGATGGTGCTTGCCTCTATCGTTGCCTGCCTGCTGTTGATGTATCTTTTCCGCGAAGGGATAGAAGACCTGTTGCAGGTACGCCTTGCGGAACTCTTCACCTGGGGCAACCTGTGGGTACCGGGTCTGACGGTGCTGCTTCTGTTCCTTGTGGCAGGCGTCTTGCCCGGCAGGATGTTTGCCGCGATTCCCGTGACGCAGATCTTCCGCCGTTACACGGACAGCAAGCGTTCCTGGAAACGCGGCCTGCTGTTCGTGCAGTTTATTGGCGTGGCATTTATTCTGGGCATGCTGATTACTACCGTTTGGCAATATCATGACCTGATGACACGCAGCGTAGGATTCGGAACCGAAAGGCTGGCAGTAGGGAGGTATCACATGGACGATCCGGAGGGAGTGGAAGATGCCATTCGCCGTCAGCCTTATGTCGAGTCGGTGGCACGTAACAGTAATTCGCTGATAGCCCATTACAGCACAACGCCATTGGTCGATCCGCAGGGAAATTTCCTTTGTCCGTTGCATTATCAGAATATGACGAAAGATTTTCCGCAGGTGGTAGGCATGAAACTGGTAGAAGGTTCCTGGCCGGAGCATGTAGGCGAAGCCCTTATCGGTCGGAAAGTTGTGGAAACTTTGAAATGGGGCGACAAGGCTTTGGGACAACGCTTGCCAATCGATCCGAAGTGGATAGGGCTTGACAGCCAAGCTACGGTGGTCGGCATTGTGGAGGACGTGCGCAACATGGGGTTCTTTATGGAACAGACCTGCACCGCCTTCATCCTGTCCGATTCCCGTAACTTTGCCTACAACGTCCGCCTGAAAGAACCCTTGGACGAGAATCTTGCCCGGCTGAATGCTTTTGTGAAAGAGACGTATCCGAAAGCGGCATTGGAATTTACGACCTATGCGGATATCCAACGCCAGAACTACAGTGAGGTCTATCGCTTCCGCAACACGGTTTGGATCACCTCCCTTTGCATCTTCTTCATTGTGCTGATGGGACTTGTGGGCTATGTGAACGACGAGACCCAGCGCCGTTCCAAGGAGATTGCCATCCGTAAAGATCGGAAGAGCGTCGTGTAGGGAAAGAGTGTA
>NZ_CAJUHF010000029.1:27816-43583 GCF_910585845.1 uncultured Bacteroides sp.
GATTGCCATCCGTAAGGTAAACGGGGCGGAAGCACCCTCCGTGCTCAGGCTACTGTCGGTGGATATCTTGAAGGTGGCTGTCGGGGCGGTGGTTATCGGTACGGGATTCGCCTGGTACGTTTCCGGAGTCTGGTTGGAACAGTTTGCCGATAGTGTGTCGCCATCGCCCGTATGGTTTCTCCTGCTGGCACTGGTCTTGTTGGCGCTTATCGTCTTGTTGGTCGTCCTCAAGGCATGGCGCATAGCCAACGAGAATCCTGTGTTGAGCATCAAGAGTGAATAAACTCTTCCTCTCAGGAAGGAAAAATCCAAGAATACAGACTGCTCTGTTTGTCTCACGAGACGAATAATTTCGTCTCATGAGGCAAAAAAAATCGTCCCGTGAGCTGAAAAAAATCATCTCACGGGACGAAATTATTCGTCTCGTGAAGCAGAAACGGACAGACTACCTATGAGGGACGGTAATCCGTCTTGTCTCTCTATTTTGCAGCAAAATTGCGAAATATTTGCTCGGTTCAAGTATTATTCAGACCTTTGCAGCGCAATTCATAAGGTATTAGTATTATAAGGTAAAAGAAAGTTTATATGGCTGAAACAAAAAGCATGGCCGCTCTTTTCGACTTCGATGGCGTCGTGGTCGACACAGAGACGCAGTATAGCGTCTTCTGGCATAAGATGGGAGTGGATTACTTGGGTATGGAAGATCTGGAGAAGCGTATAAAGGGACAAACCCTGGTGTATATTTATGATACCTTTTTCTCCGGTATGGACAAAGAACAGCAGGAAATTACCATCGCACTTGACCGTTTCGAACGGGAAATGTCTTTCGATTTCATTCCGGGCGTAGAAGCCTTCGTGTCCGACCTTCGCCGCAACCATGTCCGGGTAGCTGTAGTCACCAGTTCCAACGATAAGAAAATGGAAGTAGTCTACCGTGCCAAGCCGGAGATCAGAACCATGTTCGACCACATTCTTACAGCAGAAATGTTCACCGCTTCCAAGCCCGCCCCCGATTGTTTTCTTCTCGGAATGAAGGTGTTCGGCACCACGCCGGAAACAACTTACGTCTTCGAAGACTCCTTCAATGGCTTGAAAGCAGGCATGGCTTCCGGAGCCACGGTGGTAGGACTGGCAACTACTAACCCGCGCCCCGAAATAGCCCCGCTGTGCCATCATGTCTTGAATGACTTTGAGGGCTTCACCTACGATAAATTAGTCGGATTGTATAAGTAAAGGGAAAAAGTTATACCTTTGCAGCGATTTTCACCACAGATTAAAACTTAAAAACTAAAGAACTTAAAAACTTAAAACGATATGGCTGGTTATATTTCTGATGATACCCGCAAAGTGACTACCCATCGCCTGATAGAGATGAAGCAGAGAGGCGAGAAAATATCCATGTTGACATCCTACGATTACACTATGGCACAGATTGTGGACGGTGCGGGTGTGGATGTGATTCTTGTTGGTGATTCCGCCAGTAACGTGATGGCAGGTAACGTCACTACGCTTCCCATCACCCTCGACCAGATGATCTATCATGCCAAGTCCGTGGTTCGTGGTGTGAAGCGTGCCATGGTGGTGGTCGATATGCCCTTCGGCTCTTATCAGGGCAACGAACTGGAAGGCCTTGCTTCCGCCATCCGTATTATGAAGGAAAGTCATGCCGACGCCTTGAAACTGGAAGGCGGTGAAGAGATCATCGGCACGGTGAAGCGCATTCTCAGTGCCGGAATCCCTATTATGGGACATCTTGGACTGATGCCGCAGTCTATCAATAAATACGGCACATATACCGTGCGTGCCAAAGACGATGCGGAAGCCGAAAAACTGATACGCGACGCCCACTTGCTGGAAGAAGCCGGTTGCTTCGCCCTTGTGCTGGAGAAAATACCTGCGGCTTTGGCCGAACGCGTGGCAAGTGAACTGACTATCCCCATCATCGGTATCGGTGCCGGCGGCGGAGTGGACGGCCAGGTTCTGGTGGTGCAGGACATGCTGGGTATGAACAATGGTTTCCGTCCTCGTTTCCTGCGCCGTTATGCCGACTTGCATACGGTGATGACTGATGCGATCAGTCATTATGTTTCCGATGTGAAGAACTTAGATTTCCCGAATGAGAAAGAACAATACTGATCATCTTTGGTCATTGGGCTTCTTGCGGATGTGCTTTGCCAACTTCCTGCTTTTTGCATCCGTGTATTCGCTGTTTCCGTTCCTTCCTTCGGTGATGGTGCAGCGTTTGGGCGTATCTGCCGGGCAGGTGGGGGAGATGTTCCTGTTTTTCGTGGCGGCGATGTTCCTTGTGGGGCCTTTCCATGCCTATTTGGGAGATGAGTATAAACGGAAGCATGTGCTTGCCTATTCTACGCTCGTCATGCTGGGCACAACGTTAGGCTATCTCTTTGTCGATGCTTATCCGAAGTTGTTGCTGCTTGCCGCCGTGCAGGGAGCCTCATTCGGATTGGCCACGACGGCAGGTATAACGGTAGCCATCGACATAACGACCTCTGCCCGCCGTAGTTCCGGAAATATGGTGTATGCTTTCGCGGCACGTCTGGGCATGCTGGTGGGAGCGGGATTGGGCGTTTGGTTGTATCGTTTCGAGGGCTTCAGCATGGTTGCCTATTTTGCCGTGTTGTGCGGTCTGTGCAGCCTGTTGCTCTCCTTGCGTGTCTATGTGGCTTTTCGTGCACCGATAGGAGTGAGCCTCTGCAATCTTGACCGTTTCTTGCTGTTGCGAGGCTGGGTTCCTGCCCTTAATTTGCTGCTGGTTGCTTTTCTTCCCGGCGTGGCGCTGCCTTTGATGGAGCAGGGGCGTTATGGCGCATTGTTCTTTCTGGCGGTATTGGTTGCGGTTACGGTTCCTTTTACAAAGATATTTGTGAAGTTGTCGCATCATTGCCAGCGGGGAACGGCAAATACGACGTGCCATCTGTTCATGGATGCCGGTCTGCTTATGGGGCTTGCAGTCTGTTGCCTATTGTCGGATGGCAGCATCAGCCAGCTTGATTTTGATCTGGATTGCCATTTTATCTATAAGATTATCGGCATAATCGCTTCCGTCTCCCTGCTTTTCTACTTTCTGCTGACGTATCCTTATTATAAGAGGAAAAGAGTCAGATGAATCCTCTCAAACCAAATAAGGCAGAAAAATAATCCCCCCGACAATTGCCGCTGCAACAGCACATAGCAGTACTGCTCCGGCGGCAACATCTTTCACAAAGCCGGCAATGGGATGCCGTTCCGGCGACACCAGATCCACCAACCTCTCAATCGCCGTATTGAATAACTCTGCCGCAATGACCACACCGATACAAAGCACCACAATCATCCACTCCGTACGAGTGATGCCGAAGAAAAAACCTGCGGCTACCACTACCACCGTGACAATGAGGTGAAAACTCAGATTCTGCTCTTTACCTATGCACTGACGGATGCCTTTCCAGGCATACCCGAAACTGCGGACTTGCTTCATGAAATCGTATCTCATATACCTCTATAATGTATTCAGTTTCTTGAAACCTGCTTTACTCCTTTCACCGTTCGCAGTTTCTTGATCAGTGCCTCCAACTTTCCCGTGTCGCCCACCATGATGGTCAGCATTCCGGAGAACAGACCATCGTGCGAGTCGATGCCAATGGAGCGGAGAGTGATATCGTTTTCCTTTGAAATGATGGAAGTAATGTTGGTTACGATGCCGATATCATCATGCCCTACGACGCGGAGAGTGATCGGATATTGCGTACCCTGTGATTTCCCTGCCCAACGTGCTTTTACAATCCGATAACCGAACCGCTCACGCAACTGTGTGGCATTGGGGCAATCGCTGCGGTGTATCTTTATTCCTCCCGTCACGGATACGAAACCGAATACATCATCTCCATAGATCGGGCTACAGCAACGTGCCAGCTTGAAGTCGAGTCCTTTCAGGTTCTGGTCAATCACCAGCACATCTTCCTTCGAACGGGTGATTTCATCGTTCGGTGTCGGGGGCAGATTATACTCCTCGGCGCTGCGGTACGTGATCTCTTCCCGCACATCATTCTCCCGTTTTTGTTGCTCCAGGTATTTGTCTATGATTTCGTTCGCATCCAGCGTCTCGTCCGCAATGCTTTGGTAGAAATCCGTCACGGTCTTGAAACCGAGACGCTTGATCAACCGCATCATTACGGCCTCGTCATATTCTATTTTCCGGTTCTTGAATTTCCTCTCTATTGTCTCCTTGGCGAAGGCATGCTGACGGGCGGCCATTTCTTTCAGTGCCTGACGGATCTTGGTACGTGCTTTCGAGGTGGTCACGATGTTCAGCCAGCCTTGTTTCGGAGTCTGCGTGTTCGAGGTCATTATTTCCACCTGGTCTCCGCTGTTCAGCACCTGCCGTAACTGCGCGTTCCTGCCGTTCACTTTGGCACCGATACACTTGCATCCCAGTTTGCTGTGGATGTGGAAAGCAAAATCAAGTACCGTAGCTCCTTTTCCCAGTTTGAAGAGGTCGCCCTTCGGAGTGAACACGAATACTTCATCCTCATACAGGTCCAGCTTGAACTGGTCCATTGCCTCCAGCCCGTTGCTGTCCGAGTTTTCCAAAGCTTCACGCACGGAAGTCAACCATTCATCCAGTCCGCTTTCTCCTTTCACGCCTTTGTAGCGCCAGTGGGCGGCAAGACCACGTTCGGCTATGTCGTCCATGCGTTCGGTACGTATCTGTACCTCTACCCATTTTCCCTCAGGCCCCATCACGGTGATGTGCAACGATTCGTACCCGTTGCTTTTCGGTACGGACAGCCAGTCACGCAACCGCTTAGGATTAGGCTGGTACATATCGGTCACGATGGAGTACACCTGCCAGCATTCCTGTTTCTCTTTCTCCAATGGTGAATCCAGAATGATACGGATGGCAAATAAGTCATATACCCCCTCGAACGGGCATTTCTGCTTCTTCATCTTTTGATAGATGGAATGGATGGACTTCGTGCGTCCCTTGATGTGGAAGTGCAGTCCCGCCTCTTCCAGCTTCTTCTGCATCGGGGCGATGAAGGCGGCTATGTACTTGTCGCGTGAGGCTTTTGTTTCGTTCAGTTTATCCTTGATGTGATAGTAAACTTCCTTTTCCGTATATTTCAGCGACAAGTCTTCCAGTTCCGATTTCAGTTTATACAAACCCAACTTGTGGGCAAGGGGAGCGTAGAGGTAAGCGGCTTCGTTGGCCACCTGCCGACGTGCTTCATCGTTGGGACTGTTCTTTATCTGCCGCATGATGTTGACGCGGTCGGCAATCATGATCAGGATGACGCGCATGTCTTCTGCAAATGAAAGCAGCAAGTTGCGGAAGTTCTCCGATTCGATGGTTGGGCTTTTGGAATAAAGCTCATTGACGCGTATCAGTCCGCGGATAATGCCGGCTACGTCTTCTCCGAAAGAGTTTTGTACCTCTTCGGTCGTATAAACACCGTTTTTCACACTCTCGTGCAGCATGATACCCAAAATGGATGCCCTTCTCATACCGATTTCTTCGGCAACGATAACTGCGGTCTGCATATCCTTGATCAGCGGATTCAGTCCGAAAGTGTCCCGTTGGATGCGGTTGTTCTTTATTGAGTTGACAAGATGTGTTTTCAGTTTCCTGCAATCCCCTTTCTGCAAAGTCTCTCCAGTCAACTGCAATAATTTTCTATAGAGCGAGAAGAGCAAGACCTTCTCTTCAGCAGTAAAAAATTCATCTCTTTCCATATTCGTCCATTTTTGTTGCCCAAAGGTAGTTTTTTTCTTCTTTTTCTTGATAAGGCTTATAGTTTTTTTGTACTTTTGGCAGTCAATTTATAAATTAAAATAGTATGATAACACCGCAAGACAAAGAGTTATTAACTCAGAAAGGTATTTCAGAAGAACAGATTGCCGAGCAGTTGGCCTGTTTTGAGAAAGGTTTCCCGTATTTGAAGCTGGCTGCCGCTGCTTCTATAGAAAAAGGTATTTTGGCACCTGCCACCAACGAACAGAAACTGTACCTCGATGCATGGGATGCATATACGCAGACAGATAAAGTAGTAGTGAAGTTTGTGCCGGCATCGGGTGCGGCAAGCCGTATGTTCAAGAATATGTTTGAATTTCTTGGAGCCGACTATGATGCACCGGAAACAAAGTTTGAGAAGACATTTTTCGAGCAAATAGAGAATTTTGCTTTTTATGATGACCTGAACGCAGCTTGCGAGAAAATAAACGGCAAGGATATTCCCGCTTTGGTGGCCGATGGCAACTACAAGGCTGTGGTAGCTGCTCTGCTCGAATCGGCAGGACTCAATTACGGTGCCTTGCCTAAAGGATTACTGAAGTTCCATAAGTATGAAGACGGAAACCGTACGCCGCTGGAAGAACATTTGGTGGAAGGTGCACTCTATGCCGCCAACAAGAATGGAAAAGTAAACGTGCATTTCACCGTTTCTCCCGAACATCGTCCTTTGTTCGAGACTTTGGTGGCGGACAAGGCAGCCGTTTATGCCAAGAAATATGGAGTGGATTATCATGTCACTTTCTCAGAGCAGAAAACCAGTACAGATACGGTTGCTGCCGATATGGATAACAAGCCTTTCCGCGACAATGGCAAGTTGCTGTTCCGTCCGGGTGGTCATGGCGCATTGATTGAGAATTTGAATGATCTTGATGCAGACGTCATCTTTATTAAGAATATCGACAATGTGGTGCCCGACAAGTTGAAGGGGGATACCGTATTATACAAGAAACTGATTGCCGGAGTTCTGGTTTCCTTGCAACAGAAAGCATTTTCTTATCTGGAACTGCTGGATAGCGGACGGTATACTCACGAGCAAGTGATTGAGATCTTGCAGTTCTTGCAGAAGAATCTGTTCTGTAAGAATCCTGAGACGAAGAACCTGGAAGATGCCGAACTGGTGCTTTATCTGAAAGAGAAGTTGAACCGTCCGATGCGTGTATGTGGTATGGTGAAGAACGTCGGCGAACCGGGTGGAGGTCCGTTCCTTGCTTATAACAGTGACGGAACCATCTCTTTGCAGATTCTGGAAAGTTCTCAGATTGACATGAATGATCCGGAGAAGAAAGAGATGTTCGAAAAAGGCACTCACTTCAATCCTGTGGATCTGGTTTGTGCCGTACGCGACTATAAGGGGAATAAGTTCAATCTGGTTGACTTTGTAGACAAAGCTACCGGTTTCATTTCTTATAAGTCGAAGAACGGCAAGGAGCTCAAAGCCCTCGAACTTCCGGGATTGTGGAACGGAGCCATGAGCGATTGGAATACCGTATTCGTAGAGGTTCCTCTGAGCACATTCAATCCGGTGAAGACGGTGAATGATCTCTTGAGGGAACAGCATCAATAATCAGAACGCCGTTCGGTTATTAAAGATAAAAAAGGTTGTGCCAGCATTATATTTGGCACAACCTTTTTTTATCTTATTTCACGGCGCTTCCTTTTATCAGTCTTTCATTTCGTAATCTCCCCTGCAAGATTGGAATTCATGCAGTAACGGATTTCTGCTTGGCTAAGACCATGCCCAAGGAGAAACATGAGTTTGGTTACTGCGGATTCGGGGGTACTGTCATAACCACTGATGACACCTGCTTGGAGAAGCTGCAAGCCGGTTTCGTAACGTCCCATTTCGACCACCCCACGCTGACATTGTGTAATATTCACAATGATAATACCACGTTCGGTAGCCTCTTTCAACTGGCGGATGAACCAGTCTTTTTGAGGAGCATTGCCAGAACCGAAGGTCTTGAGCACGACAGCCTTCAGCCCGGGGACGTGAAGAACCGAATTGATGATGCTCTCCTGGATACCGGGAAAAAGGGTAAGCATGACAACATTGGTGTCAAACAGGTAGTGAGGCTTCATCGGACGCGTCGGGTCAGGGCGACGGATGATATGCTCATCATACTTGATATGTATACCTGCATGTGCCAGCGAAGGGTAGTTATAAGAGCGGAATGCGTTGAAGTTCTCGGCATTGATTTTGGTAGTCCGGTTGCCGCGCATAAGCTCATTTTCAAAGAAGATGCACACTTCGGGGACTACGGGAGTGCCATCCGGATTTTTTGCTGCTGCAATTTCGATGGCAGTGATCAGATTTTCTTTCCCATCGGTCCGCAGGGTACCGATAGGAAGTTGAGAACCGGTAAGGATCACGGGCTTTGCCAGATTTTCGAGCATGAAACTCAGAGCAGAAGCTGTATAGGACATTGTATCGGTTCCATGAAGGATGACAAAACCGTCAAAATAATCGTAATTGTAGTTGATGATCTTAACGATTTTTGCCCACATAGAGGGTTCCATGTCGGAAGAATCGATAGGAGGATCGAACTGGTAGGAAGAGATGCGGTAATTGAAACGTTTCAATTCGGGTACATGCTTGAGAAGATGGTCGAAATTGAAATTTTCAAGCGCACCGGTCTCGGGATTTTCTATCATACCGATGGTTCCACCAGTGTAAATCAGTAATACGGATGGGTAGTCGTTTCTCATAAACATAATCGTAATTTGATTATTTCCGGTACAAATGTAGATAAAAACGGTGAATTTCTTATCGGTATGTCGAAGAAAGTGTTCTCCAATTTTATTTCAATCCTTCTTTCAGTAACCCGATCGCTTTTTCCGCATCTCCTTCACACTCATTCAGCAGGCTGACGAAGCGGCTGCCGATGATGGCGCCCGATGAATGGGCACAGGCAGCATCGAAGGTTTGTTTGTTATGGATACCGAATCCGACCATGCAAGGATTGTGTAGATGCATATCCTGTATTTTCTTGAAATAGGCTTGCTTCTGTGCATCAAAGTCCTTCTGCATCCCGGTAGTGGCGGCACTGGACACCATATAAATGAATCCGTTGGTGTGTGCGTCAATCTCACGGATACGTGCTTCACTGGTTTCGGGAGTGATCAGCATGACGATCCGGATGTCATAACGGTCGGCGATGGACTTGTAGCTCTCCATATAATCTTTGAAAGGCAGATCGGGGATGATGATACCGTCGATGCCACATTCTGCACATTTCTGGCAGAACGGTTCAAAACCGAATTGCATGATAGGATTAAGGTATCCCATGAGGATGAGCGGAATATGCACATGGTTACGGATCTCCCGCAACTGTTCGAAAAGCAGGCGTAAAGACATGCCGTTGCGAAGAGCCTGGGTTGCTGCGTTTTGGATGACAACTCCGTCGGCCATCGGGTCACTGAATGGAATGCCGATTTCGATCATGTGGACGCCATTACGTTCGAGGGTACTTATTACATTGGTGGTGTCGTTCAGGGTAGGGCAACCGGCACAGAAGTAAATGGACAGCAGATTCTTGGGGTTGTTCTGGAAAAGATTGTTTATACGATTCATATTTGATAATTTATTTAGGTTGAACTTGCAAGAAACTCGATTCATATTAAAGTTGGTTTGATGGAGAGAAGTCAAGTTCTCTCAAGAAACGTTCTATTCGTTCAGCATCTTTGATACCTGGCGACGTTTCAAAACGACTGTTGATGTCGATGCCTGCCATACGGGGATGGTGGAACTCCTTCAATGCTTTGGCGCTGTAGGAATTGATGCCTCCGCTAAGTAGGAAAGGCGTAGCTCCATTGTAATGTTGCAGCAAGCTCCAGTCGAATTGTTGTCCGGAACCACCATAACGAGTGGTAGGGGTATCGAACAGATAGTAATCGCAAAAACCTTCGTAATCGGAAGTGACAAGGAGGTCTTTGGGGAACGCTATGGAAAAAGCCTTGATTATCCGGAAACCATACGAATGGAGAGAGCGGCAGTATTTGGGAGATTCATTGCCGTGCAACTGGATATAGTCCAACCCGAAACGGTCGGCATACATCAGGACATTCTCTTTGCTCTCGTTGACAAATACACCGACACGCTTGGCGAGGATAGGCAGATATCGGGGAATCTGATATAGGTATCTGGGAGACTTTGGATAGAAGATGAAACCGATCAGGTTCACTCCTAAAACGTCTACCTGACGGATATTGTCCGCTTCAGTCATTCCGCATACTTTGACGATCATGTTCATAAGGTTGTATTTAGAGATTAGTAATGTTATTTTTTGAAGGAGTTATTTTGGGGAGAAGGAGTTATCGGGAGTTAAAGGGAGTTATCACTTCGCTTCACTCCGTTAGGAGTTAAAAGCCGATACTTCCCTCAATAACTTCCTTCAAAGCATTTCCTGGATTTTCAGTACGCATGAACGTTTCTCCTATCAGAAAACCTTGGAATCCTGTGGAACGTAGTTCCCGGATTGTTTCAGAACTGGAGATCCCACTTTCTGAAACAAGTACCGGTGCCGTCTCGAAATTGATTTGGGCAATGGTCTCTTTCAATTGTTCTGCAATGCGGAAAGAGTTTTCTACGTGAGTGACAAAACTACCCAGGTTCCGGTTATTGATGCCTATCATGTCTGTCTCTTTGCATATATGGGAAAACTCGGATGGGGTGTGCAACTCAAGCAAGACTTCCAATCCCAGTTCATGCGCCTGCAGGGTGAGTTCATGGCATCTGTCGGGAGTGAGGCAGGCGGCAATGAGGAGTACCGCATCAGCCCCCACGATACGTGCCTGCATCAGTTGGTATTCATCGATGATGAAATCTTTGCGCAGAATGGGAAGGTTGACAAGGGGACGTGCGGTACGGATATCTCGCAGGGTACCACTAAAGAACATCTCATCCGTCAGGATGGAGAGGGCGGCAGCTCCGGCAGCTTCGTATGCTGGCGGAATGAGGTGGGCTTGTGCCTCCTGTTTAATCCAACCTTTGGAGGGTGAACGGCGTTTGAACTCGGCAATGATGCCGGATGCGGAGGTTGCCAAGGCCCGTTTCATGCTACGGTGCTGGACACGGTCTGTGGGCTGGGCGTCTGCCTCTTCTTGCATCATGGCGTCGACTGTCTTTTGCAAATGCTCGATAGAGACAACCTGCTTCTGCTGGGCTATTTCAATCTGCTTGTGGGCGATGATTTCGGATAAAATATCTTTCATTGTCTTCCTGTCTGTTGTTTATCGGTTGATTTCTATGAACCTCTTTAAAGCCTTCAGAGCCTGTCCGCTTACCAATGATTCATGGGCGATAGCGATACATTCTTCTATATTTTTCTCCGGTTCCATGACCTGTATGGCAAAGGCGGCATTGACGATGACGCATTGCGTCTGTGAGGGAGTGGCGCAATTGTGAAGGATGTTGTCGAAGATGCGGGTTGCATCCTCTTTGCTGGTTCCGCCGAAGAGTTCTTCGGGACGGATCTCACTAAAGCCGAGATCTTGCGGACAGTAGATGCGCTCATAATTGCGCGTCATGACTTTAAATTCATCGGTGAGGGAGATTTCGTCATAGCTGTCTAAACTGTTGACTACTGCAAAGTCAATACCTAATTTATAGAAAATATTGGTGTAAAGGCGCATTTGGGCAAGGTCTGCAACCCCCAACAACTGATATGCAGGTTTACTGGGATTGACGAGCGGACCAAGCAGATTGAATAGAGTGCGTACTCCTAAGGCTTTGCGTACAGGACCGACGAACTTCATTGCCGGATTGAACAATTGGGCATGCAGGTAGGCGATGTTACATTCTTCCATGTTGCGCTTCAACTTGTCCGGATTGTTGGTGAAACGGATACCGTGTTGTTCGATGACGTTGCTGGCTCCGCTGATGGAAGTGGCTCCATAGTTGCCATGTTTGGCTACCTTGTATCCGGCTCCTGCCACGACAAAACAAGCACAAGTAGAGATGTTGAACGTATTCTTTCCGTCGCCGCCCGTGCCGACAATATCAATGGGACGATAAGGTGAGAAATCAATCGGTATGCGCGTTTCCATAAGGGCTTCGCGAAAACCGATTAGTTCGTCTACGGTGATCGTACGCATCTGGAATGCGGTCAGTAATGCGGCAATCTGAGCTTCCGGGTATTTTTCCCGGGTGATATTCAGAAGAATTTCTTTGGTCTCTTCCGAAGTAAGTTCTTCATGATTGAAGAGACGGGTTAATATATCTTTCATATTTTTCTAATTAGCTTCTTATTATTTAGCAATCCAGTTCCTTAAGATTGTTTTTCCGTCAGGTGTCAATATCGACTCCGGATGAAACTGAATACCGTGGATGTCGAACGTGCGGTGTTTCAGTGCCATAATCTGACCTTCCGGACTGAGGGCAGTGATGGCAAGTTCTTCCGGGAAATCCTCAGTATCTACTACCCAGGAGTGATAGCGGCCGACAAGAATCTCCGAAGGAAGCCCGGAGAAGAGATAATCGGAAGCGAGGGATAACTGTTGCTTATTGGATACGGGCTTGCCGTCCGGCAATTCATCGTTACCGATTCGTATTTGGGTCTGTATCCCGTGAAAAACCTCGTCCAAGTTGGTCAGTTTGCCACCGAAGACTTGACCAATAGCCTGTTCTCCAAGACAAACTCCAAGGATGGATTTGCGTCCGGCATAGGTACGGATAACGTCAAGCAGCAATCCTGCTTCATCGGGAGTGCCAGGACCGGGGGAGAGTATGATCTTGTCGTATCTTTCAAGCTCTTTGATGTCGAAGCAATCGTTACGCAAAACATCGGTTTCTGCGCCAAGTTCTTTCACTGAATGGGCAAGGTTGTAAGTGAAAGAGTCGTAGTTGTCTATAATTACAATCATTTGGTTTATCAGTTTTAAAGTATATATTTATTCAAGTTTCGCAAGTTCTTGAACTTGCTTTACATTCTCTCTGCCATTTGGATAGCTTTTTTCAATGCACCCAATTTATTGTTGACCTCTTGCAGTTCATACTCCTCGTCACTCTTGGCCACGATGCCACCGCCGGCTTGAAACCAAAGTATTCCATTACGGCTGACAAATGTACGTATGGTGATGGCCTGATTCTGTGAACCGTTCAGTCCGATGAATCCGATACATCCTCCGTATGCACCTCGGTTGTGCGGTTCCAGTTCGCTGATGAGTTGCATGGCGCGAACTTTAGGCGCACCACTTAGAGTGCCGGCAGGGAAGGTGTCGATGAAAGCCTTGATGGGGCTGGCACCGTCGTCCAGTGTACCGCTGACACGGCTGACTAGGTGGATGACATGGCTGTAGTATTGCGTCTCTTTGTAGAAATCTACTTTTACCTGTTGGCAATTGCGTGAAAGGTCGTTGCGGGCAAGATCCACAAGCATGACATGTTCGGCATTCTCCTTGGGATCATTGTGCAAGTATTGTGCATTTCTTTTGTCCGATTCCGGATCTCCGGTACGTTTAGTGGTTCCGGCAATGGGGTCGATGTAGACATGACGGTCTTCGATGCGGCAATGGGTTTCAGGCGATGAACCGAAAATGCGGAAACCGCCGAAGTCAAAGTAGAACAGGTAAGGAGAGGGGTTTATGCTGCGCAGGGCACGGTAGAGTTTGAAATCATCTCCTTCAAAACGCTGTTCGAAACGGCGGGAAAGGACGATCTGGAAAACATCTCCCCGCAGGCAGTGGGCAATTCCTTGGCGAATGTTTGCCTTGTGCTCTTCATCGGTCAGCGAAGAAGTGGTCTCGCCGATGGAGTGGAAATTATACGTTGCGTAGTTTTGCCCGTGGATCGCTTTTTGTATGACGTCCAACTCACTTTCTTTGTCGGGAGTATGTATCTCGAGAAGCATCATTTCGTTCTTGAAGTCATTGAAGACGATAAGATACCTGTAAAGAATGTAAAGCATGTCCGGGGCATCGTTGGTACTCTCGCGGCTATCCTTCACCGGGATGTCTTCGAAGTAGTGTACGGCATTGAAAGATGTATAACCGTAAAGTCCGCAATAGTTGGCATATTCCCCTTCGACGTGAAAACGGTTGAGGAAATCTTCCAGGGCATTCTCTACGCAGTATTCCTGTGTGATGGGATGCGTCTCACGAGTGCTGTCGGGGAAACGGAATATGGCAGTTCCGTGCTCGATGCTGACGCTTGCCAGCGGGCAAAGCCCTATGAAGGAACGGTTGTTCTCGCTGCCGTGATAATCGGGGCTTTCCATGAGTGCACTTTGCGGAAATATGTCACGCACTTTGAGGTATGTGCTCACAGGGGTATGTAAATCTCCAAGTAGCGTACGGCTACAGGTTTGGTAATTGTATGTATTCATCATTTTATTTGTTATAGTTTAAGTAAGTTTCAATATCCTTATCTCCCCGTCCGGAGACAGTCAGGACTACGATATCTTCGGGCTTGAAATTCAGCTTCTCAAGGGCTCCGAGGGCATGGGCACTCTCTAAGGCGGGTATGATGCCTTCCAGTTCCGTCAGCTCGTAAGCGGCGCGAACGGCTTCATCGTCATTTACGGCGAGCACAAGGGCGCGCTTTTGTGCGGCCAGATTGGCGTGCATGGGACCGATGCCGGGATAGTCCAGACCGGCGGATATGGAGTAGGGTTCCTCTATTTGCCCGTCTTCATTCTGGATGACGTATGTCCGGGCACCGTGGATGATTCCCATCTTTCCGAGGGCAATAGTGGCGGCAGTCATTCCGGTGTCTACTCCTTGTCCTCCGGCTTCGGCAAGGACGATCCGGACGCGGGGATCATCGATGTAATGGTAGATGGTGCCCGCGGCGTTGCTTCCACCGCCTACACAGGCAATGAGATAGTCAGGATAGTCTCGCCCTTCTTTCTCCATGAGTTGCTTTTTTATCTCTTCACTGATGACAGATTGCAGGCGGGATACCATATCCGGATAAGGATGCGGACCGACTGTGGAACCTATAATGTAATAAGTATCGGCAGGGTGGCAGCACCAGTCGCGAATGGCCTCATTGGTCGCATCCTTCAGGGTCATGTTGCCCGAAGTGACAGGGATGACGGTAGCACCAAGCATTTTCATCTTTTCTACGTTGATGCGTTGGCGTTCTACGTCTGTTTTTCCCATGTAGACGACACACTCCATGTTCATCAAGGCGCAGACTGTGGCAGTTGCCACACCATGCTGTCCGGCACCAGTTTCGGCGATAATACGGTGCTTGCCCATACGGCGTGCCAAGAGAACCTGTCCTATGGTATTGTTGATCTTGTGGGCACCGGTGTGGTTCAGGTCCTCGCGCTTGAGGTAGAGTTTGCAACCATACCTCTCGGAGAGGCGACGGGCGTAATAGAGTGGGGAAGGGCGGCCTACGTAATCACGCAACAAGAGGTCGAATTCTTGTTTGAAGTCTTCGCTTTGCAATACTTCGATGTAGGTGTTTTGTAGTTCTTCTACACACTTGTGGAGTATTTCGGGGATGTATGCTCCGCCGAATTCTCCGTAATAGCCATCATGATTTACTAAAAAACTCATAATTATAGTGTTTTTAAATTGATTTCTATTGCCAGCTTTTTTGTTGTCGGATAGAAACGAAGGGTCTGATTCATCTATACTTCGTTATTCTTCTGAAGCAACAAAAAAAGAGCTCTGCCGCAAGTTGCGACAGAGCTCTTTGTGATTCTATATCCTATTTACATATATACATACGAGCACTGCTCCCTTACGACTGTCGGAGTTGTAACGGGCGCCACCACCAATATGTATTTATGAACATTGTTTTCATTTGTTTTTGGTTTTTGATCGAGGCAAAAATAAACACTTTGTTTGAAATAGCAAAGAATTTCTTTCTTTTTTTTTCTAAAATGTTTTTTTCATGTATATATCTCATGGCTCAAGTTTCGTAAGCTCAACTCGTCATTTTCCTCTTTCCATTTTCCCCTTTCCATTCCCTTTGAATCTCATCTTCCATCCGGTCCACGACTTTGTACTCTATGCTTCCTTGGTT
>NZ_CAJUHF010000030.1 GCF_910585845.1 uncultured Bacteroides sp.
CCATATCCACAAGCATAAAACTCGCAGCATGGGCGTTGGGCAAATACAGCAAGGGGGCAGTAAATATCTTATCTGACGGTAGCAAGAATAAAAGCAGATTATAACAGCGGCTATTCAGTTACTGAGGTGGCGACCTTGATTAGAATTTCTGCGTTGGAACGTATCGAATTGCGACAGCTTATAACCAAGCAAGACCCATCAACCAATTCAGATCAAAATGTCAAAGAACTCTCTTTATTTGATGATTTCTAAACTAACGCGATTTTTATCGCACCAGTAGTATTATCATTAAGAAAAAACAAATGAAAAACCAAAAGAAGAAATGAAAAGCAAAATCCTTATTCTATTTGTAGCCATGGGGCTGTCGGGAACTGCTAACATGGTTTGCGGACAAACTACTGCCGTTCCTGACACATTATCAAAGTATATTTTGACCCCAAAAGCGCCTGATACCCCCCGTATCAATGGAGCAAAAGTGTTCGGTGTCCGTCCCGGTTCCCATTTCCTTTATACGATTCCGGCTACCGGTGTCCGGCCTATGAGTTTTGCTGTGGACCATTCAGTTCTGCAAAAGCGATGGTGGAAAAAGGATTGATCAATCACGGTTGGCAATACATCAACATTGATGACGGTTGGCAAGGGCTGCGCGGAGGAAAACACCAAGGAGTTATGACCAACAGCAAGTTTCCGGATATGAAGGCATTGGCGGACGAGGTGCATGCTATGGGACTGAAGATAGGAATATATTCCGGTCCGTGGGTCGGTACGTATGCAGGACATTTGGGCTCTTATCACAGCGTGAACTACCATCATGGAAAATATTCTTTCGTAAAGAACGACGTACAGCAATGGATGGACTGGGACATGGACTACCTGAAATATGACTGGAACCCGAACGATGTATATCACGTGAAGGAGATGATGGACGCTTTGCGCTCGCATAAGCGTGATGTCGTATTCAGCCTTTCGAACAGCGCTCCTTGGGGAGATGCCTCTCAATGGGAAAAGATGGCCAATTGCTGGCGTACGACCGGTGATATCAAGGATACTTGGGAAAGCATGAGCCGTCTGGGATTCAACCAGACCAAATGGGCGGCCTATACTGGTCCCGGTCATTGGCCCGATCCGGACATGCTGGTAGTAGGCATGGTAGGTTGGGGACCTCGTCTGCACTATACCCGATTGACGGCGGACGAGCAGTATACGCATATCAGCTTGTGGGCGTTATTGGCTGCTCCTTTGCTGATTGGCTGTGACATGGCGCAGCTGGATGACTTCACCATCAGCCTGCTTACGAATGACGAAGTGATTGAGGTCAATCAAGATCCGCTTGGCAAGCAGGGAACTGTAGTTAAGGAGAATGAATCCGTTGTGGTTTATGCCAAACCGATGGAAGACGGTGCTATGGCAGTAGGCCTGTTCAATCGTGGGGAGAAACCGACAAAAGCGACCGTGACCTGGAAAAACTTAGGCATGAGAGGAGAACAGAAGGTGCGTGACTTATGGCGTCAACAGGATGTCGCTACGTCTGACGTGGAGTTCACGACTGATATAGCTCCTCACGGAGTCCGACTGATTAAGGTCTATCCCGGAAATAGCCGCTTGCAGGCGACGTCGGGAA
This sequence comes from uncultured Bacteroides sp., assembly GCF_910585845.1. Lineage (GTDB taxonomy): Bacteria > Bacteroidota > Bacteroidia > Bacteroidales > Bacteroidaceae > Bacteroides. The sequence goes on from NZ_CAJUHF010000030.1 coordinate 1,622, forward strand.
GATAATTCTTACTTAAATGGAAAGGGGAAAATGGAAAATGCTTCTTTTCCCCTTTCCATTTTCCATTTATTCAGCCGGAAAGTCGGCACTGGTCAGTGACGCCCAAGGCATGAACGATTGGATTTCCGTTCCTTCGGGGCGACTTTTTTCAATCATTTTGCGGGTGTAAGGCATGTCCATGCCTTTGCGGTCGTGATAGTGATGATAAGCCCGTTCCCATGCAGGGCAAATCCTTTCGCGTTGATTGGGGGAGATTTCCGGTCCATAAACGTTTTTTCCAAACCAAGTGACATACTGCACATGAGGTACTTCTTCGCCCGACATGTATTTTGCCGTATATTCGAATCCTTTGTAGAGGCGGTTATCGAATGCTCCATATAAGTCAACGTGCTGTTTCCATGCGATTTCGGCGGCACAGGAAAGGAATGCGATGCCCATCTGTACGTGTTGTTGGTCGCGTCCGCTCTCTTGGCATTGTCCGTTTTCATAGAAATAGTTTTTGATGGAGCCATTTGTATCGCCATCGGTCAGTTGGCGGCAGGCACTATCAAAAATATCCCGCCGGTCGAGGAAGATGCCGATACACATCAGTGTTTGTCCGTTGGCAGCATCCCAATTGCCATTGTAACGGGGTGTCCAATCCTTTATTACCGGATACCAGATGTTGGCGACCATCTTTTCGAAGGCCTTGCGGTCTTTCGTCTTCCACCCCTTGTAGGTGTATTTCAGTATTTCGGCTGCATTGAGGTACTTGATTCCTGCCGTACCCACTTTCAGTTGGCGGTTGTGATTGACAACAGAATCAAGTGTATTGGCCCAAGCGTTGAATATTTCAATCGCTTTTTCCGCATAGGCTTTGTCTCTTTCCACATACCATTGCAAGGCCATTGTATAGGCGGCCGCTCCATCGCGTACAAACTCTTTTCCGCCATTGTCGGGTTTATTATAAGGTCCGTTGGATACTACCTTGAAGGGTGTCGGCTTGTAATCGAGTGAAGCTATTTCCGATGATTTGAGTTGAGTCCATGCTTCTTTCCAAGGAGATTCGCCGGCAAGGACTTTGGATTTCATAAATTCGAGATCAGAGGTTGTGTGCAACATTCCGGGATGTACGAATTTCTGTCCGAAACAAACGGTATAACATATTAGTGTATACAGGAGTGGCAGAAAAAATCTTTTGTTCATGGCTATTGAGGTCTTGAGGTTTTAATTTTTTGAGTTGATAATTTTTTAAGTTGATAAGCTTTGGAGTTTCTGAGTTTTTAAACTTTTGAGTTGATAAGTTTTTAAGCTCTTGAGTTTTTAAGTTTCCGAGTTGAAGCTTTAAAGTTGATCCACTAATGAGAATAATTTAATAACTCACAAACTTAAAAACTCAAAAACTCAAAACTGTTATTTCCCTGCATTTCTTACCAGCACCTTCCGGCTATAAGCCTTCCGACCGGCTGCCTGCACACGGACGACGTAGAAATCATCGTTCAGGGGCATGCTTTCCGTCCAATTGTCGGAGGGGGATGGGAAGGTCTGTATCAGGGTTCCGTTCGTCGTGTAGATGGATACGGAGGCTGATTGAAGGGATTTTATCCGGATGCGATTGGCTTCTACAACGATATGGGGGATATCAGCCTGTCGGACAGGCACGGACTTTATTCCGGTAGTGATTCCCCTTGCCGCTCTTTGGGCTTCGTAGAGTGATGCGGGTTGCAGACCTTTCCGGTTTTGTCCTTCGATGTAGCCGTTGGTATATTCGCTCATGTTGTTGCGGTACCTCCGGATGGTCTTAGCGATACAGCCGATGGCGTAGTTCTGTCCGGTGGGTACTTTGTCCAGATAGATGGCACCGTTCTGCACGTCGCAGTTCCAGAATACGCTCTGCGTGCCTCCCCATCCGTGACCGCTTCCCATATTATCGCGCAGGTACATGCCGATTTTTCCGGCATTCGATTTGATGGTGCCCAGTTCCTTCCAGTTGTCGAACAGGATGCCTTGCGACCACAGCCGATGACCTTCGGCCTGCGCGAGGGAAAGCTCGGAACGGAAGTTCTGTATGACAATGCCGCTGGTGGAAGCACAACCGTTGGAGATGTAGTGATGACGGCCGTTGCGGGCGTAGCAGTTCTTCAGCAGGATGAGTTGCGAACGATGATAGTTCTCGAAGTTGTAGTACGTACCTCCGGTGCAGAGGCCGGAAGGGTCGATGGCGTAGCAATCCTCGATGGTGCTTCTCGTCGTGGAGGTGGTCTTGATGCCTGCATGGACAAAGCCGGACATGGAGACGCCTTTCATCCATGAATCTTCCAACGAACTCATGTAGATGCAATTCTGGTCGACGTTGGCAGTGGAGTTTTCAGGGCTTCTTTCAAAGGAGAGGTGCAGGTTCTCGATGCCCACGTTGCGGCGGACGGTAGACGGATTGGGAATCTTATAGATATATGCCTGGGCATACTGCTTGTCGAGGGTATAGAACAGGGGGGCGTCCAGTTCGATCCGGTTGCCTTCCACCTTGGTGACGTAGCGATGGTAGGAGATGTCGATGTCTTTCGTCTTCCACTTCTTGCTTTCGTCGGTGTCACGCTTGGTATTACCGCCGTACCAGACGGCTTCGAGCCAGGCAGTGGTAGTGGGATACTTCACGCAGATCAGGTCGCCCTCCCGATAGGCGCTTGCATCTTCCACTAGGAAGGAGTAGTCGCCCGGCATAACCTTCTCTGTTACGATATTCACTCGGGCATCGCCTTTCCCGTTTCCCCAATTGTGGGCAGAGGAGTTTCCCATCAGGATGAGGCGCTTGGCTTTCTCGGCGGCATTTCTCCCGTAGAGCACGGTGGAGTCTTGGTCGGAGAAGCAGTTGCCTTCGCCACGCAGGATGACGCCGTCGTACGTCAGGTTCAGGGTGCCGTCTATGTTGTACCGTCCGGCTTTCAGCAAGACGACGCCCCGGAAGCCTTCGGGCGTAAGGGCGTATTTGCCGACTTCATCGATGGCCTTTTGTATCTGCTGCGTGTTGTCCGCCTCCTTGTCCTCCAAGGGGCTGAGGGTGAGGGTACGTTCGGGCAGGTCGACTGCGGGGATGTCTCTCCCGTTTCGATATCCGGCATGGCTGAAGTCGGGCAGGACGAAGCCGTCGTTGTCTTTCTGATAGGTCAGTGCGCCTGTGGCGTCTTGGGTGACGAGTTGGGATTGCCAGCTTTCTTGGGCGCTGAGGGAGCAGCTGCCGATGAGGCAGATGCTCCCTATGTATAGAGAGATGAGGGGTGATTTCATGTGTATTGAAGGTTGTGCTTAATCATGCGGTTGAGGATTCGGGTTAGTCTGCGCCTCGTAGACCTTGAAGTCGGCCAGTTGCAGAGTCTCGTCTTTCAGGCCGTTGTCGGGGCGGTCGGACTTGTCGTTCATCCGGCGTCCCAGGCTGCGGTAGATGCCGAACTTGTTGCGGATGTTCGTGGCGCCTTTCCGCCAGAGGTCGACATCTTCGAACGACTGGTCGGCAAGGACTTTGCCGTCGCTGATGCGGGTGAGCTTGATGCGGAACGTGCCGTGGTGGGTGTAGTGCATCTCGGTGACGACCTGTATCCATTCGTCTTCGAAGTCGCTGAGGGGGAGGTTGTCGATGAGGATGCCTTTGCCCGATGTGCGCGTGTCTCCGGTGTGGATGACTTGCACGCGGCGGTTGCTGCCGTCTTCATCGCTGCGGGTGCTGATGGTGATGAGCGGGGCGCCGTTGTTGCCCTCTTGCGCCTTGAGCTGGTGGATGTGGCAGAACTTCGGGGTGGGTCGGAAGCCTTTGGGGATGCGGAATTTCCACTCCAGACGCTGCCACTCGTTCCAGTTGCCGTTCAGATGGTGCCAATTGCGGTTGGTCTGGCTTTTCATCTCGTTGCGTTGGCGGTCGCTGGGGAATCTGCCCCGGTCATAGTCTACGGCATCGGCGCCGGCGTGGTTGGTAAACCGGAAGACGTAGTGTTGCAGCATGGGGTCGAAGACGACTTCGCAATGCACGCCCTCGTGGTGGTCGTTGCCGGAGATGTTGGGATGTTCGGAATAGTCCCAACCCAAGGCGCGCATATATTCGTGGATGGCACGGAAGTCCTTGCCTGCCAGTTGCGCGGATGCCCTCATGCCGCCTTGGAAGGCGTAGTCGAAGGAGGCGGGGGCGGGCTGCTGCAAGGTTGGGCCATAGCCGATGGCATCGAGGGCGGCTTCGCCCAGGCGTTCGCTGAGCTGGGCGAGGTAGAGGCTGCGGGGGGCGACGGGTGTGCCGTGCGAGTCGAAGATGCCTACGGGAAGCGTGGGGCCGGACTGGTTGAAGGGGCGGCGCAGGGGGGTACTCTCTCCTCGGCTGCCTATCACCCAGTTGCACGTGCCGGGCGGAATCTGGTTGACGTAGCTCTTCGCTTCGCAGTTCCACGCCACTGCCCAGGCTGTTCCCCAGCCGTGACCCGAACCCATGGAGCCGCGGTTCTTGAAGTCGATGCCTCCTTCCGGCAGGCGGCAGTTGTCGAACAGCATGCCGGTGCTCCAGCGTTGGTGTCCTTCTATCCGTCCGTTTCCGCGGAAGTCGCAGTTCAGGAAGACGATGGGACCGGTCTGGCCGGCTCCCAGGGCGACAAACCAGATGTTGTCGCCTTCTACTGAACAACGGTCGACGAGTATCTGTCCGCCGTTCGGGGCAAACTCGGCGGGTTTGGAGGCACCTTGATGCAGGGCGCGGCGCACGACGTTGATCTGTTGCAGGGTGATGCGGCGTCCGCCTATGCCGATGCTTTCCATGGTTTCCATGGCGTTGATGTCCCGCGCCCAGCAGTCTTCGCCGTTGATGCGCAGGGCGTAGTAGAGTGCCTGCGTGTGGTTGACGGCTTGTGCGGGCGATTCGATGCGGAGGTTCTCCACGCCGCATTGGCGGAGACGTTGCACGTCGTTGGCTACCCGCAGGGTGGTGTTGCCGTCGGTGTATCGGGCGTCGTAGGCGTCTGCCAAGGGGACGGTGAGGGTGACTGTGTTACGGTCGATGGCGGCGATGGTGCGTTCGGCAATCAGCAGTCGTCCTTCCTTGATCCAGGTCTGGGGCTTTCCGTCGCGCACGAGGTCGTTCATCTTGAGGTATTTGACCCATTTCCCGGTTACGGGTTTGCGTATTTCGACGTTGTCTCCTACGGATAGTGTGGAGGCGTCTTCGAGGGTCAGTTGGCGGGAGCCGGCGGGGATGTATTTGTCGGTGACGCGGATGGTTTTCTCGTTGTCGGAGGCGTCGCCTATGCGGTTGCCTGCGCGTTGGCGCGTGCCGTTGTTCACTACGATTGCGGTGTGTTTTCCGCCTCGCATGACGATGACGCTTCCGCTGGGGTCGCTGCCGCTTCCGCGCAGTACGACGCCGTCGGTTTTTATCTGTATCGTGCGCTCGCACACGTAGCGTCCGGGGGCGAGAAGGACGGCGCCGCGGAAGCCGTCGGCGTCTTGGGGCAGTGCGGACACCATGTCGATGGCTTGCTGGATGTAGTCGGTGCAGTCTTCGTCTTCACCCAGCGGGTGGACGGTGAGTTTGGCGGGGACGTAGGAAAGGGTCACGCCGCCGCCTTTGTAGCCGGCATGGGAGAAGTCCATGATGCGGTCACCTCTTTGGGTGGTCTTGTACACTAACTTTCCGTTGGAATCGGGATAGATCCACTGGCTTTTGCCTTCGGGTTCCTGTGCCGTGAGGGAGGAAGGGAGAAGAAAGCATAGTAGCAGATAATAAATGTTCTTCATACTTGTTTTTTTATTCTATAAAGTTGATTAATGGTTTCGGCGTTTATCGGATAAAGCCGGGCGATGGTCGCGGCGTTATCGGATAAAGCAGATTAACCGTTTTACAAAGGAAGGGGGAAAAATGCACTTTTATTATATATTTTGTCTCAAATCCTTGTAAAAAAGTGACGGGAGGGGTGTTTTTATGGGGAATCGGGGGAGTTTTCGCTTCGCTATGTCTTGTCGGGAGGTGGGGAAGAGGAAGGGCGGACGGTGGGTGGAGGGGGTGGGTTCGGTCGATGAAGGGGGCGTGTCTGGTTGGCGGAGGGTTTGTGTACAGTTGGCGGAAGGGCGTATTTTTTCTTGCCTTCTATAACGCAACTCGAAAAGTACCGTTTAACTTCGATTAACAATACGAAGCCGATGTGTTAAAACAGCAGGGGCGCTCTGCCGTTGCAACAGGGTTGCTCACTCATCGGCCACTAAAAATGGTTTCTTAGTGGAGGTTGACTGGGGGTAGAGTGGAGGTAGAGTGGAGGCAGAGTGGAGGCAGAGCGTCTGAAAAAGGAGGCCGGAGAGCCGAAATGAGGGCAAAACAACCCGAAAACGGAAACGAAACTGCCCGAAAAGTGAGAAAAAAAATCCTCAAAAAGAGGGGAAAACGGCTGTTTTGTTAGGCTTTTTTAACTGGTTCTCGTGAACCGTATTTTGAAACCAGCCCCTGTTCGGACATAAGCAAGTACCGGAATGGGCATAAGCGGATGTAGGAATGATCATAAGTTGATGCAGGAACAGACATAAGTTGATGCCGGAATAAGAAGAAACCGATACCTGAACGGACATAAGCTGATGCTTGAACAGGAAGAAGCCGATACCCTTGCGCATATCGTCGCAAAAGTACCGGCTTCGATTTCCGGGTCGGGCTGTCGGACAGCAGCCCCCTCTATCTCTGGCAGTTGGATATCCTTACTTCAGAGGATCGAAATCACCGCTTTCCCAACCGATGGTCTGCTGCAACTTCGGATTCTGCTCGAAGTGCTTGCGCGCCAATCCCTGGAAGTAATAGTTGTCTTTCACATCCCACTGATAGGTCTCGTCGATTCTCCAGGTCTGGGTCGTGAAATACTTGAAGTAATTCTTCGTCATCAGCTCCGGATCACTCTTTATCATCGTGATGAAGTCCTTCCGTGCCATGGAGGCGTATTCGTCCTTCACCTGTATCTCAATCCTGTAGCGCGAATAGCCCTGCATGTCGGAGAAGATCTTGCGGCGAAGCAAATCCCAGAAACGTTTGCCTTCGTAGGCCAGTTCGATACGGCGTTCGTAAAGCACGGCGTCTATCTGCTCCTGACGGTTCATGTTCGCCTTCAGTCCGTACAGGCCGTCGGCATTGGCCGTGATGCCAGCACGCTTGCGGATCTCTTTCAGGATGGAATAGACCTCGTCCGACTTATCTCCCACTTCGGCGGCACATTCGGCAAGGTTCAGCAGGACTTCGGCATAGCGCATCTCAATCCAGTCCATATCGCCGTGGTCCTTCGCCTCGGTAGCCGTCTTCTCGGGGATGGAGAATTTGCAGGAGTAGAATCCCGTGCCGGTGGGGCTGTGCGTGTCTTCGCCTCCCTTGTAGGTGTACATGTAGCCCTGGAACCATTCGGGCATGCCGTTCAGGGGATACTCGGCGCCGTTGTAGACGATGATGTCGTAGAAACGCGGGGCACGGTTCAGCCAGAACATGCCGGTGGCGTCGGTAGCCGTGGGGTCGAAAGGCTCCTTCACGCCGTCTCCGTCGATGTCCACGCCCGGAGCCGTACCGTCGGCCATCGGGAAGGCAAGCGCCATGTCCAGCGTCGGGTGATGGTTGCCTGTGGCCCCCACCGAGAACTCCAGCGGACGAAGTCCTGCCATGAAAGTGTGCGTGCGCACGGGGTCGAGGAAGCGGGTGGTCAGCACGGTCTCGGAAGTGGTCTCCTTGGTCCATATCTCCTTGTAGACGGGATGCAGGGCGCGTTGTCCATTGCCCGCCAACTCCTTCTGGGCGGCCAGACAGGCGTTGTAGGCCGTTTCCCAACGCGCACGGTCGTCGTTCGGATTGAACTGTTTGCTGGCATACGTCATCAGCACGCGCCCCTTGAACGCCATCGCCGCTCCTTTGGTGATGCGTCCGAAGTCGCTCTCGCTCCAGATGCTGGGCAGTGAGGCTGCCGCAAGGTCAAGGTCGTTGACGATCTGGTCGATGCACTCTTTGGCCGTGTTGCGGGTGACGTACAAGTCATCGGTATGCCTGTCTTGCGGGGTCAGCACCAAGGGTACACCGCCGTAGATTTTCACCATCTCGAAGTATTGGTATGCGCGCAGGAAAAGCGCCTGTGCCTTGATGCGGTTGCGGATCTCTTCGGGCAGGCTGCCTCCGTCGATGCTGGAGAGGAGGACGTTGAGCGTGTATATCTTGTCGTAGGGCCAGTGCTCACCCAGCGGACCTCCGGCAGTGGCTACCGCCGTCAGCCGGCCGTGGATGAAGTCGCCTCCGCCATTGCCTTCGTCGCTGTATTTGGAATAATCGCCGCTGAACGTGGGCAGGTTGTCCTTGTAGCATTTGTCCAGAAAGGCCGTGGCCAGGATCTCACTGTTCCATGTCGCCTTTTCGCTGACGGCGGTCAGGTCGTCTTTGTCCAGGACGGATGTGCAACCGGTCAGGCTCGCAAGTGCTAATGCTGTAATCGTTATGATATGTCTCGATTTTATGATATGTTTCGATTTCATGATATTCAAGTGATTTTATCTGATTAAATTGTAATGTTCAAACCAAACGAGAAGTTCCTCATGACGGGATAGTCCGAGATGCTTGTTGCTTCGGGATCCATCCATTTCACCTTATCCTGCAGCAAGAAGAGGTTCGTGCCGTTCAGGAAAAGCCGTACCTTGTCGATGCCTATGCGCTGAACGAATGTCTTGGGCAAGTCGTACGAGAGGGAGATGTTCTTGCAGCGCAAGAAGGAGGCATTGCGCACCCAGAAGGAGGAGGCTTCATTGTTCTTGTACTGCGTGGCACCCGGCATCGAGGCGTTCGTGTTCTCCGGTGTCCAGTGGTCGTTGTAGTACTTGAACGTGCTGGTATGGGCATTGATGCCATTGCCGCGGAAATCCATCAGCTTCTTATGCCCCGCCATGCCTTGGAAGAAGATGTCGAGCATGAAGCCTTTCCACTTGCCGCCGACGGTGAAGCCGTAAGTGATGGGGGCCACTTTGTTTTCGATGATCACTACTTTGTCATCGTCCGTGATGATGCCGTCCGGCTCGTCGCTCTCCGGTCCACGCACGTCTTTGTATATCAGCATACCCAATCCCGGCTTCTGTCCTTTGATGGTCATGTTCGGGTTCTCCTTCATGTATTGCTCCAACTGCTCTTCGGTGCGAATCATGCCAATGCACTCGAATCCCCACTCACGGCTCAACGAGCGGCCTATCTCCGATTTGTATGCCCGGATGTTCTCCGCTTCGTCCTTCTTCGACCACCAGCTCTTCGCGTAGCTGAAATTACCTCTTACGTAGTAGTCCAGTTTTCCGACCCTGTCGTTATAGCCCAGTTCCACTTCGAAGCCGCGGGATTTCACCTCGGAATAGTTCTCCTTGGGCAAGGATGCGCCGAACGTGGTCGGTACGCTCACGTTCAGGTTGTCGAGGATGTCGTAAGTCCGGCGATAGAAATATTCGAAGCTGAAATCAAGTTTGTTGTTGAACCAGCGGCTGTCGAAACCGATATTGTAAGAGGTCGATTTCTCCCAAGTCAGTTTCGGATTGGGGACTTCCTTGGGCTCCAACCCGTAGGACAAGCCGTTGAACACAGCCCCCGTCGTGATTCCATATCGTGCCATCCATTGCCAGCCGCCAATGGCGTCATTACCCAAGGTGGCAATAGAACCGCGCAACTTCATGTAGTCAATGAACTTGATATTCTCCTCGAAGAACGGCTCACTGGAAATGCGCCATCCTGCCGAAACCGAAGGGAAGAATCCCCAACGCTGGTCGGGTGCAAACTTCGTAGAACCGTCAACACGGAATGCGGCTTCCAGCAGGTACTTGTCCGCATAGGCATAGTTCAGACGACCTACGTAGGAGAGGCGGCCACTCTCGCTTACAGAACCGGCACCTACGATGGATTCCAGCGCGTCACCACTCGCACCGAAGAACTCCGGCATCTCCCACGTGATCAGTTTGTTGCGTTGTGCATCAAACTTCTCGCTGTCACCTTCCGACTGCTCGTAAACGAATAGTGCACTCAGGTCATGGTTGCCAAACGTACGGTCGTAAGTGACGAACAGGTTCAGCTGGTAGGCTTCCGACAGTTGGTTTTCCTTGAATACGTAGTTTCCGTCGTCGCGGGTCTTGGTAGATACGACCACGTTGCTCAGGTCGATATAGTGGTTGTTCGTTCCGGCCGTCTGGAAGTTGTACAGCTCATACGGGAAGTTCACCTTCTTGATTAAGCGGTTATCCAACGTACGGTTGTACTGCATTTTCAGTTTCAATCCCTTCACGAACGGCACTCGATATTCGGCAGTCGCATTGACATTCACATTCTGCCACTTCTTCGTATGCAGACCCGATTCTTCGCTGATAAGCATCAGCGGATGCCACTCGATGAAATTACCCACCGGCATGCCGTCGATCATGCTCGGAATCATCTTCGTACGGAGCAATAGTCCTTTGTATAAGTCGTTCATACGGTCACGGTCGCCGTCCGATTTCCAATTGGGCTTGGTGTCCTTGCGGTTGTCGGTGCTGATATTCAGTCCGACGGTAAGATTCTTGCTGATATCGGCATCGATGCTGGCACGGAAATTATACTTGGAATATTTCAGGTTGTCGAACGAACCTACATTGTAGAAATAAGAACCGCCGATGAAGTAGCGTACCTTCTCGGTTCCACCCGTGATGTTGATGGCATGGCGCGTAGACCAGGGAGTTCTCCAAGCGTCATCAAAGAAGCTATAATCTGTCGTTTTGAAGTGTGCCAATTCATCGTCTGTATACCAGGAAGATTTCGTGGTCGGGTCTTGCTGTTCTACGTTCGGATTCCATATCTTATTGTTAAGATAACCCTGTATGGCACGGTCATTCAAGTAAACAGCATGCTCGTAGGCACTCAGTGTTTCCGGAATCATGGCAGCGACATCAATACCTACCGTACCTGTATAATTAATGGTCGGCTTCGCATTTCCGCCTTTCTTGGTCGTAATCAATACTACACCATTAGCGGCACGGGAACCATAAACCGCTGCCGACGCCCCATCTTTCAATACGGATATATTGGCTACTTCGCTGGCATCCAGTGCATCAAATGCCATCTTATCCCTCACCACGCCGTCAATGACATACAACGGGTCGGAATTATTGGGAGTACCCTTGGCACGTACACTAAACGAAGCCGAGGTTCCCGGTTTGCCTGTACCTTGGCTTATATATACACCGGAGAGGCGTCCTGCCAGCGCAGAAGAGAGATTGGCAGATGGGAAATCTTCAATGGCCTTGGCGTCGACACTGGTTACGCTTCCCGTCACACTTCCTTTTTTCTGTGTACCGTAACCCACTACTACCACTTCTTCCAAAGCTTGTGAATCTTCCTCCAATGTGATTTTCAGATTACTCTCTGTAACTACCTTTGTTACATCTTTATAACCTATGTAGCTGAATTTGAGGGTCGCTCCCTTGGCACATTTAATGGAAAAGTTACCGTCAATATCGGTAATTGTTCCGTTGGCCGTATTCAGTTCGGCAACTGACACTCCAATCAATGGTTCACCATTCTGATCCTCCACGCTTCCTGTTACTGTTATATTCTGAGCTTGTACGATAGTACTAAAAGCGAAACTCAGCAAAAACAAACAAATGCGGCATAACAGCGATTTCGATTTGTGTTCTTTCTTTTTCATTAAAGTTAGTTTTATTGATTAGACTTAAAATAGATATTGTATTCTTTACATTATCTTATCCTCTTATTAAATGGTTTGGATTGCAAAAGCATAGTGCCTACATCTTCTTCTTTAAGAAAGATAGATAGAATCTCATTCTTATTGCTCTATTTGTAACCAACCACTCCGATCAATAATCGGGTTAACTATATTGCAAAGAAAGAGGTATTATAATAGAATTATAAATATTATCTCAAAAGTTTGAAATTTTGTTCAAAGTATGATAAAGCTGTTATTTGTAGTAAAAGGGAATATCTTGCAAGTCAATCAACTGGAGATTGCAGGCCGGCAGTATTGCCAATTTTTCTCCTGAAGTTCTGATAGACTTAAAAAACGTATAAGGATACACCGAGATATAAATTGCCGGAACAATTATTCAAGACGAAATTCGTGTCCATCTGTAGGTTTTCAGTTCTGTCATGCAATGTAGAGATATTCATTCCCCAAAAATCGTTTTAGAACGAGTCCTTGAGCGAACTCCATTGAGTCAGGGACTGAATTATGGCCTTTTTATTGCGACGATAATCAATGTTTTGTAATTTTAATACTCACGGTGTAAAATTAGGATAAATCATTGGGTTATAAATAATGTTTTTCATAGTAGAAGATTTAATAAAGGATTATTTTATTCGTATGATAATAACCCCATTCGCTCCTTTCATACCATACTCAGAACCATCTTTTTTAATTTCGATTTCACGTATATCTTCCACCGATATTGCATTATTGGCTTCTTCTAATGAGTGATATTCGGTTCCTCCCACAATCAAAAGGGGTTCAGTACTGAGGGTGAAAGATGAACTTCCCCGTATGGAAGCCTTCATTTGTCCGTCTAAATAATTAATTTGTAGTCCGGCCACATTACCTCGTAACAAATCTATTAAATTGTTAGCATCCAATTGTTGTATTTTCTCATAAGTAATAATATTACTATTATAAGTTTGTTCTGGTATTTTCTGATACATGCAAGTAATTGTTTTCTCATCTGTGGCGTAACGCAACGAATTTTGCCCCAAATGTATGGTATAAGTTGGAATCGCCAACATAGGTATATAAGCTACCAATTTCTTATTAGGATATATCAACAGTGTATCCCCCATTTTCACATTATTCAGTTCAAATGTACCTTTTGATGAAGTGGAGAACATTTTCATACGTCCCTTTACTCGTATTTTTATCTTTTTTGCTGGTTTACCATTTTCATTCAGAATAACTCCCGTTACATTATCTTGAGCTATACCTGTCAATGAAAACAGAATGGTTGCTAATAAAATCAGAATACGATATTTCATACTTTTATTTTGTTAAATAAAAAAAAGAGAGAATACTTAAACAAATATAGATATATTCTCTCCTTTTTAAATGAATGAAATTATTATTTATCTTTCACGAGGTTCTGCTGTACAGATTGTGCCATTATCAAAAACAAATAAATTGTCAGCAAAGATAACAACTTTGTTATCTAGTCCGAAACCGGAACGAGATACATAATACTGATCCTGTACACCTGCTAATACGTTGCTTTCAAAATATTTCTTGCCATCATAATAAACAATGAATTTCCTGTTTGCATCGATTGATACTGCAATAGTTTTAAAAGCATCCTTTTTAAACTTAAAGTTTGCTGTGTCCAAACCTTCATCTATTATAATATCTGCCGTTTCTCCTGTTGTCACATCTGTTGTTGTATAAGTAGCTTTCCATGCTCCTGTTTTAGGATAAGTTGTAAAACATACCTTAGTTACGTAAAATGTAGCATTGTTGATACGAGCAAATTCTATACGGATTTCTGCAAAATTATTATCTGCTGGACAAGCATTAATTGCATAATCTACTTGTGTGGAGAAAGGAATAGATACATTTTCCCAGCTACGGGCAAAACGTCCGTCTGCTTTAGTAGAAGTCAATTTTACTGCACCATTCGTCCCTTTATTAGCGTCAAATGCTACCGTCATAGATGCATTGGACCAACCTTCATTATAATAGGGAGTTTCAAAATTAGAGTAAAACAGTTCGTCTAGTACTATCATCTTGGAGCGACGAGTTTCTTTCTTACCACCACATTTCACCGTACACCAAATCTCATAAGTTCCAGCTTCATTTGGAGCTTTCCATACATTTTCAAATAATCCTTGAGGATTTGTCATGCTTCCACCATCACATCCCCATTCATAGCTAACATTTGTATCATCACTGAGTTCGACAGCAACAAAAACCTTCACCACGTCATTACGGCAAAACTTAGTACCGAAAGTGTTTAATGAAACAATATTTATGCTGTCATTGTCAGAACAGGAAGTGAAGATCACACATATTAATATAGCGATATTGAATATTAATTTTTTCATACGTTTCTATATTGTTTGTTTATTCTTGACCCAAAAAATATCTCAATGGGCGAGGTTGCCACCAATCAGATACATGGATATAACCATCACGTGCATGAATGTTAGTAGTGCGGCAACTTCCGGAAGACGCTGCCAGCAATCCTCTATAGTTCCATTCAAAATTATTCAATTGAAGTGGTAAGTTACGATCGTGTCCAGCTTTGATACACATCACCGCAGTATCTCCTTGAAGCGTTTGTCCATCCTTGTTGTAGGAAAAACTACCTTCTCCATAGGTTTCAATCCAACGATCCGAAGAATTTAGATTAAAATAGGACCATTCTCCTTTTACAATATGATATGTCAGCAATTCCTTTACGACTTTTTTGTCATATTGTTCCCACGCAGTGGCGGCGGCAGCCTCTGTATCCCCAGGAAGCATCACCGGATTTTTCTGCCAAAAACAATTATCTCCATTGCTAAGGGCACTATTAGTAAGCAATATATGCGTATTACCTTCTTCTTTATACAAATCTTCGATTCCGGCATATTGAATACCTTCAATTAAAGTACTGAAAATATCAGGACGACTCTGAATAAATTCCCAAATTGTCATATTTACCCTATTATCTGCCTGTTTTGCTTCATATTCATTGTTGCTCTGAAAATCAAGATCAAACAAAGTACATGAACTCAAGGAAATACAAAATAGGGCAAGACTTATAAAATATCTATAGATTTTCATATTCATTTTTATTTAAGACATTATTGTTATTCTTCATAAGGCTTGTTCTGTTGTCCTTTCATAGATGGATTCTTGCGGAATACATCCTGGTTCAGGGGCCACAAAATTCTACCGTAACCACCGATCTGATTAGCTCCTTTGTCTGCACCGATAACAAAGCCCTCCGGAATTCTCTGATCACCCAAGTCTTCATTCTGCAAATATGGATCTAAATATTCTTTTACCATATCATTACGTACTAGGTCAAACCAACGTTTACCTTCCGCCCATAGTTCAATGGTACGTTCATCAATGATTAATTTTATCAAATCCTTTTCAGTTGGATAATCCGCTAAAACTGCGGTCTTTTCCCAGCCTGCACGTTCACGTATTTGATTGACAATATTAATCGCACCTTGATAATCTTTATTTGTACCCAACACTAAAGCTTCTGCTTTTAACAACAATATATCTGCTACACGATAAATAGGCATGTGAGTAGAACATGATCCATTAGCAACGTAGGAATAGCCAGGTCTACCATCATTAGCAGTTGCTCCATATGCGGTGAATTTCGGACATTTAATCTGGAAGTTGGCAGCATTGCCATAATCACCATTCATCGCTTTTTCATATGACTCTTCTATCATTTCATCAGGAGTAATGAAATAACTGATGGCAAATGTATCCATGATCATAGTTACGCGAGTATCTTCTCTCTTACGGGATACCAGTTCTTTATAATATGTTTTTGTTGGATGATACCGGATCGTATTTGAACCTGAAGCAAGTTCTTGAGCATATCCAAAACCATTACCATCTTCTTCATAGTTCCAGAAAAGATTGAATATCATCTCTTTAGAACTAGATGGATTTAAAAACATGCTGGAATAAGTAAGAGCAGGTTCAAGACTATACTTATAATTTGTTAGCAAATCATTAGCTGCTATCAATGCTTTATCATATTCCTTATACCACATTAATACATCCACACGCAATGCCATTATAGCACCGCGATTTAAATAGTATTTACTGGTACTGGACATATCTGTGGAAGCTCCAATATGTTCTAATGCTTTCTCGATATCTTCCAAAATAAAAGCTTTTAATTCTTCTACAGAAGTTCTTCCATAATATCGTTCTTGGGAGGAGACGTCCTCCATTGGCTCAGTAATTTTAGGAACTCCCCCCCATACACGTATCGCATAGAAATACATCAATGCACGCATAGCATAAGCCTGACCTAAATATGGATCAGACACAGAACTACCTATCGGACTGGTTGGAATATGTTTTATTGCTGCATTTGCACGATAAATCGTTTTGTAAAGATCACTCCAACTGGAAGAACCCGATTGAGAATTCAAACCATTATATAATAGGTTACGATCGTAAGCTGTTCCACGTTCAGCATATATACCAGAACGAAGTTCCCCCCAATAAAACCAGTTTGTACGTAAAGTAGATTGTAAACCGTCATACATACCTGCATTCCAGGTTTTCAGATCTTGTTCTGAGGTCCAAAATGTTTCACCCGACAGCGAACTTTCGGGCTGCCTGTCTAAAAAGTTCTCACAGGAAGAGAGCAGTAGGCTGACACTAGCAATTAGTAGATATTTTAATCTTTTCATAAGTTGTTACAAGTTAAAAGTTAACATTTAATCCGAAACCAATTTCTCTTGCGGTAGGATATCGTCCACTATCAATACCCGGACGGAGTACATTACTATTAGATATACTTGACGGATCAAATCCTTTGTATTTCGTCCAAGTAAGAAGATTGTTTCCATATACATACAACTGAAGATCGGAGATATGGAATCGTTTAGTGAAATTACGGTCAACTCTGTATGCCAAACGAGCATTCGTAAGACGAATATAATCACCATCTTCCAAGAAGAAAGATGAAAGTTCACGTGCATTGTTTACACCTGTTGTTGCTTTAGCACTGCTATAAACTTCTGTTATCTGTCCCTGATATTTCCACAAACGATAACAGTCTCTTGCTAAGGGAGTCATGTTTGATGATGAATTCTGTAACAGGTCACGACGTTGCTTATTATAAATCTTGTTGCCAAAACTTCCATAGAATGAGAATGATAAAGAAAAACTATTATAGTTCAAATAGTTAGTCCACCCCATGTACCATGTAGGCATACCATTACCCAAAATTCGTCTGTCCGAATCACCAATTATACCGTCATGATCCAAGTCATCCCAAATGATATCACCACCTTTGCTTACAGAACCTGCAGTGGTCATTTGCCCTACATCACCTGTATATTTTTGACCACTTTTTGTCTCATAATGTGAGAAGATAGGTTTACCGTTAGAACCATAAATATAGTTATTATAATTATTTGGATCTCTTTGATAGACAGGGATTAAACGTTCTCCAAATGAGCCGTCACTATTCTTAATGTATGCATTCGCTTCATCTGTGGCATAAATACCCAAAGCTTTCTGACCAAACCATTGTCCTAAAGGTGAACCTTCTTCAATCAAGTATTTGCCATCTTCTACAAAACTTTTACCTTCTGATAGCTTCAATACTTTGTTTTTGTTCTTAGTATAGGTAAGTGTAGTTTGCCATGAGAAATCGCGAGTTTGAATGGGAGTTGCATTTAACGTAAGTTCAATACCTTTATTTTCAATATTACCCATATTGACACGCATACTGCTAACGCCCAGTTCCGAAGGTATTACTTCATCAGCCAGCAAATCTTTGGTTTTCTTTATATAATATTCTGCAACAAAAGAAACACGTCCATCGAGCAACGTAACATCCAAACCTATATTAGTTTGTTCTGTTGATTCCCAACTTAAATTAAGATTAGCCAATTTATTCGTTTGAGTAACTCCAATGATGCCATTATAATATGAACCAATATTATATTGGTTGATTGATTCATAGTTACCAACACGTTCATTACCATTTGTACCCCAACTAACTCTGAGTTTAGCATCAGTCAGCACAGGCTTTGCCCAATCAAAGAAGAATTCATCAGAAGCACGCCATGCAACTGATGCAGACGGGAATAATCCCCAACGGTTGCCAACAAAGCGTGAAGAACCATCATAACGAAGATTTGATGTAAATATATATCTCCCCTTATAACTATAGTTTACACGCCCGAAGAAAGATGCCATAGCATGACTTTCATAAGTAGTTTTGGTTTTTGTCAGGTCTTTCACTTGCTGAGCATTAGAAGTAAGAATGGATTCTGACACATAATCACTACCTTCCAAATGGAACGTTTCATCACGCCAATCCTCAACACTAGTACCAAGCATGGCACCTACTGAATGCTCTTTGAAATCCCTAGCAAAGTTAATGTAGGTTTCTGCTGCCAATTTACGAGGAAGTTTTACATCATTAGAACCAGAACTAATACCAGAAGAAACCAAATCTCCACGAATCAATTGGTCATTACGATTGATTTTCAATTCACCTTGTACATTGGCAGACCAGATCAAACCTTTCATAAGCTGGTATTCTGCTCCCTGATACAAAGAAACCGAATAAGAAACGCTTTTATTGACACGTTCATAAGCATCAGCTATTGGATTGAACTGACCACCATTATTATATACATAAGAACCATCAGGGAAATAGAGTGCCATTTGTGGTGGACGACGTAATGCCTGATTGATTACACCACCGGTATTAATATTATTCTTATCTGTATACGCCACATTGAAACGACTCATTAATTTGAAACGATCTGATATGGTGAAATCAACGTTAGTCCTAGAAGTAATACGATTCAAATAGCTATTTAAAACAATACCTTGTTCATTCAAATAGCCAATACTTGTATAGTAACTCATTTTACTTTTTGCACCACTGATGTTGATATCGACTTGGTTGGAATGAGCCATGCGAGTAATCAAATCCTGATAATCGTTATCAGCCATAAAGTTAGGATGTAAAGAGTCATTACTGGTTTTCCATAAAGAAGTTCCTGCGTTACCGGCTCTTTCTTTCAAGTAGCGTTCAAATGCATTTGCTTGGTCAATCTTATGTCCCAGTTTCTTCATTGAATGATTGTACTTCACTGATATTCTAGCTGGAGCACCTTCTTTTCCGCGTTTGGTGCTGATAATGATTACACCAGCAGCTGAACGAGAACCGTAAATTGCAGCAGAAGCAGCATCTTTTAAAACTTCCATACTTTCAATATCTCCAGGATTAATAGTAGAGATATTATCTACAGCAACACCATCTACGATATACAATGGAGTAACACCTGACCCCATAGTAGAAGCACCACGAATCAGCATAGTACCTGTATCACCTGGAGCACCTGAATTATTGGAAATTTGTAGACCGGACACCTCTCCTTGTAATGCTTGAAATACATCGGTAGGTTGACGTTCTTCAATCGTTTTGGCATTTACAGTAGAGATAGCACCTGTCAGATCTCTCTTCTTTACTGTACCGTAACCAATAACTACAACTTCATCCAATGCTTGAGCATCTTCTGTCAGTACAATATTCATTTTAGTACCCATAGTAACTTGTGTCACATCCTTATAGCCAATATAACTAAATTTCAATGTGGCTCCTTTGTTGCATTTAATAGAGAAGTTACCATCAATATCAGTAATAGTTCCATTACTGCCTTTCATAACGGAAACTGTTACTCCAATTAGAGGTTCTCCATTTTGATCGACAACCGTACCGATTGTTGTAATTTCCTGAGCATAGAGATTAATACTCATAGAAAATGCAAACAGAACGAAAAATAATCGCCATAGCAGCGATTTCGATTTGTGTTCTTTCTTTTTCATTAAACTACTTTTTTTAAAAATTAGACCTAAATTAACAAGGAATTTCACTGGAAATTCTTTTTGAGTTGTTCATGATTTAATTGTTTTTTTACATAATATCAATACATTATTTTAAAGTTAGACATCGTTATTTTCGCTATTGCAAACAAACAACAATTTTATGAAATGAGATTTAAAGATTGTATCAAATACTATCAATTATATCTCAAAATCTTATAATTTGCAAAAACTAAAATTTTATAGTATCCTATAATTCAATCAATTACTATAAACTACAATTTTACAATGCCTAAATGCAAATCATTTCAGAGTTATTTAGTCAGTATATGCAGATCCATATTTTTATGACGAGCCATTAACTGAGCGACATAAAGCGAACGGGGAAAAACGTTTTTTTCATTCTGTCCTTCCCAAACACCGTCAGGACGATCTGTAAACACTCCCGGATATTTTTCTCCTTTCATACCAAAATTATAATTGTAACCGGATGTCCAGGGACTCTGTACGGCAGCACGCTTTACACGACAATTCCAAAGAACCTGAGTCACGCCAGCCCAACCATGTCCGCTACCCATCTTACCACGGTCCTGCACATTGATTTCTCCATCTGTAACCACATTGTCATAAAGAGTACCCACTGCCCAACGATGATGAGGTCCTATGTCTGCATAAGATTGTGATGCCGTACAATTATAAAACACATTCGGCCCACATACACGAGCACCGGTCACATAGTCATGACGCCCTTCCGTACTTTGGCAATTCATAAATAAATTTTGCTGCCCCCAATTATTAAAGGAATACCGGAGCCCCCCAGTTATCAAAGATTTTGTTTCCAAACAACGACAATCCGTCACCGTCACATTTTTCGCATTGCGCTCACAGCTCACTGCCGAGTAACCGAAATAACGGCAAGTCAAATTACGTGCCCAGCAATTCTCTACTTTATCAAACTGAACACCGATCCAGCCATGCTGATTGTCTTCGTAATGTTCAAACTCTGACTCCAAACACATATTAGTGACTCCGACCTCATTGATGCGTCCTGCAAAAGTATATTTAAAGATCTCGCCACCTCCATATTTATCTTCCATCTGCATCATCACCGGATTATCAATAAAGACCCGATTGCCTTCTATCTTCACGATTTCACGTTCAAAAGAAAGATTATACTCCTGGGCTGTCCACTGGCGGGTTCCTTTACGCTCGACAATCTGATCCATTTTAATATCATGAATCCA
This sequence comes from uncultured Bacteroides sp., assembly GCF_910585845.1. Taxonomy (GTDB): domain Bacteria; phylum Bacteroidota; class Bacteroidia; order Bacteroidales; family Bacteroidaceae; genus Bacteroides. The sequence goes on from NZ_CAJUHF010000030.1 coordinate 22,404, forward strand.
ATTATCCGTTCCTGGGCGATAAACAATGATACGGTCACCTACCTGAAACTTCTTAGCAGAAGATACCTGAAAAGAATGGGTACCTACCGGCACAAAACTATCCGTAATCTTCACTCTGGTACCGGGCACCTTTTCCATTTTTCCTGCGCCTGATACCTGTATCAATGAAAAACGCTGTTTACCAATGGCCAACAGGCGAGTTTCATTCACATTATCTCCTTCACCCGTCAAAACAACTCCACTTGTGTTGATGTGGATTGTTCCGTGAACATAGTATACCCCACGTTTCAACAAAACCGTTCCGCGATGACCGTCTTTGTCAGGTTTCATGCGAGACACCTCATCTATCGCATCTTGAATGCGCTGACGATTATCGCCATTTTCTACCGGATATACGACTTTCGTCACCGGATAATAAGGGATTGACTTATCGCCATGATGATATCCCACACGACTAAAGTCCGGAATCGTATTTCCCTGTTTGTCGGGATGATAAACCAACTCCCCCTTTGGGCTGATCTGCACATAACTGGATTGCCATCCTGGCGGCAATTTCGTCTGAGCAGACATACCTGCACAAAGCGCTATGGCAACAATGCCACTTACTAATTTTTTCATATCATTCATTTGATTCTTAAATTTATGGATTTGTATATAAACTTAATTCTATTCTTTCATCTACAACAGTTGGTATCTGTAGATATTCTCCATAAAGGACGTCTGCCTTTCTACCTCCACGGGTAACCTGCACCGATTGTCCCTTCCAAGGATTTTCTATCTTACAGACACGTCCCTTCTCACTAACAATGGCAACTCCCTGCACCTTACCTTTCTTTAATGTAGAGCTAACTAAAAATGCACCATAAGCCCTCAGATTCTCAAACGAAGCATCTTTCTTCGAATTCCAATTCGGGAAAACCCGTATAACACCTTCGTAGCTTTGCAACAACATTTCATTTATTGTCAAAGGAACAGCTGCTAAAGTCTCGATACCTCCCCCACCTTGTACAATCCAATAATTGGGATATACATTCATTTCTATGCGTTTCTTCATATATGACAGTATCTTATCCGAAGGATATCCTACGCGCACCGCTCCGGGATAACACGTTTCAATGCCATTATTAGAAGTATTTCCCCAATCATTAGGTTCACGCTGCTTTTCTGCCCAGTGCGCAACATCATTCAACAAGATAGCATTGAATCCGGCATCCGTCACCGGTCCCGCAACTCCTCCCGGAAGAATCAGCCCATGAATAGAAACTCTGTTCAAGCCCGATGCCGGTACATCTCTATCCTGAGGACCCTTCTCCATATTCTTCAAACTTTGACGTCCGTCTTCAGCAATCCCCAACGGATATTCACTCAACTTCTCTAAAATATTTTTCCAACGGAAATGCCGCACCTGATCAACCGAGAGGAAATCACTCATATCCAACACTCCCTGAAACAGCATCCGAACCAGTCCCAAAGAAAGAGTGGAATTAAAATCACCCAAACGATCACGCCAAATACCTCCATTACGCTTATTGGGCATTACTTCATTGAAGTGATCCATGCGGATGACATAACGCCCACCCTCCAAAGAAAGATAATCTTCCCAGAAATCGGCACAAGCCACAAGATAGGGATATACTTTGCGGGCATACGCTTCGTCATACGTACTATAATAACGCATCAGCATATTTCCAACACTGAACACAGCATTTATCTTCTGTCCCAAAAACTTATAACCACCATCTATCGTATTCTCACGAGTTGCATATTTCTCCTGCATCTCTTCCGGAGTCAACGGCCACATAGCCGTACACAACCCTTTCGGACCGATGCCCACCGGATAATAAATTCCCCTGCATCCCAACAAATCCTGTGCATGCTTCCTGCCGGATTCCATATAATCCAACAGCGGCTGGTCGAAATTATCCGTCAGGCTAATATGGTTGGAAGAAAAAGATGCCCAATAAGGTGCCTGATAATTATAATTCAGATGATAATCGCCTCCCCATGCTGCCTCATCGCGCGTAACAAACGGTCCCCAGATTCCAGGTGCAAACTTTCCTTCGCGAGAAGAACAGGCAAACAAATATTGGGACTGATAATAATACTTCTCAAAATAAGCATCGCCAATATTGATATGAGACTGTTTCCAAAAGTTATCCCACCAAGCATGATGTTCCTTGCGCAACTGCTCGATTGCGGGTTCCGTTATTCCGTCAGCCTCCGTAATAGCTTTATTCTTCCAATCCGGCGTATCATGATTAGTATAGGCAGATATCACCAAACAGATTTTCCTTCCGGGCGTAAGAGAGAGTTTGTCGGTATCTGAATTTAGAGCCAATGCCACATGGGTAGGCCAACGCAACAATTCAGTATTCTCAAATGAACGACTCACCCACATCACTTTATCCATGCCGTATGCCGTAGTCGAAGTATTACCCTCGGCTGCCCATAAGCGCAGACGGGCAGTTACTGCCCTATCCGACTCCAACTCTATGATGACCTTATTATCGGTTGCTGCAACCCATGCAGATAACTTTAGTTTGCAACGGGAAGTAGCAAATTTAGCAGCTATCTCAGCCGAGCCCGGCAATTGTTCCACATAATACGATGCACCCTGAAGTTCATCTATCGAAATATCCAATCCACCAGGCAACGCAATACCACCGGGATAAACCGGATAAGCCCTCCAGAAGTCGTTCTTACCGACATAAAAACAAATTTTATCAGGGGTGCCGCCCATGGTGATACCTATGTCTCCATTGCCTGCCAAAGGGGCATCCGGAGTTTTGGTTGTAGGAACATGTTGAGGGGGAGCAGTAAAGACCGCTTTATAAGCATCCATCATTGATTGAGCCTTCAGCGGACTGGTACCCAACAATGCTAACCCTAAAATAAAAGCCTTGTATGTATTCATAGTCTATCTGTTGTTTTTCAAAAACAAAAATAGGCGTATCCTACATACAAGGCTTGCAATATTATTCCAAACGCTTGGAGAAATGCCTCAAAAGGTACTTTTTAACGAACTACAACCTCCACGGAAGCTGTTTTACCCTTCTCTTTTCCTTGGGGCAAAGAGATATGTATCTGTTTACGGTTAAATTCGAGTTTTGCAGATTCTTCTTGTTGTGTCGGACTGGCACAGCTTATCGTGTATCGTCCTTTTCCACGCTTTCGTATCATATAGACTCCGGGAGTCTGAATGTTCAGTGTGATACCCTTTGCAACTGCCAACTGTGCCGGCCGATAAGCAGCTATCCAGCAAGTGGATTTCTTTTCTGCATAAACAGCCTGTACGATTGTATCATTACGAAGTATCCGGATATCCGACAAATCAAAGTCTGCCACCTTCTCTTTGTCGGCTGCCGGCAATATCAGATATTGATATGCAGCCTGCTTAGGAGATGCTCCATGTTTCAGATAAAGAGTAGTGACCTCACCTTGCACTTCCGTCGGACGATACATCTGCATCACATCATGCCAACGTCCTGTGCGGTTTGCCGTTTCGGCAACGATCTCGCCTTCATTTCCCCATACGATATATCCCGTATTGTTATGAAAGAAGCGATGTTCTCCTGCCGTAGCCGTCTGTTTCTCATCGGCCGTATTCCATTCTTTCTTTTTCCAAGCAAGAAGTTCCCCCTTCTTATGGCATTGTTCTATCGAAGTCGTTACGACCAAATTGCTATCGGCCTGTATGCCGGCTCCCAGACAAAGCAGGAAATCATCTGTACAAATCCATGCCTTGTGTGCTTTCACTCCGGCCCGGTCCAGCTCCATGACGGTCATACCTTGTTCTTCGTCTGAAACAGCACCGACAAAGGTTCCTTTATTGCGAGGCTGGTAACTTTTAATCAACGGCATAGGGGCGTCATCCTCAAAAGCCGTCACTCCCGGCAGTTTACGCCAGTCCCAAAGAGGGAAAATATCCAGGTATTCCTTACCGTCCTTATAGATATAGGTTGCCCCGTCGGCCATGTAATAGCCTTTCATGTTGTCGCCATTCATCATCTCCGCACCTACAATGCGGTCGGAAGCCATCTTTATGGAAGCCATCCACGAGGGACGCCGATGGACTGTATAGTCCGACTGCCAGAAATGCTTATGCCCTGTCAGGGTGTTGCGCTCGGGCGCCGGATAATTGTCGTGGAGCAAAGCCGCAGCGACAGCCGCACACGACTGCGACTCGCCTCCTCCCAACTCGGAGGCGGCAAAAGCAAGTCCCAATGCCTTATGCACGGGGGCGTGATGGAAGAGCTGGCGTCCTAAGGCATTCACGTCCATCATCCCACGCCAGATAATCCAGCGGTAGCCCCTGTCGATCAGCGTGCTCAGAATGGCCAGCTGCCGATCGTCAAAGGCCAGGGAGGTGCCAGAAAAGAGTCCCGAGAAGAAGCTCATTCCGGAGACGAATGAAAGCCCGTAGTTACCAAACTGTTGTTGGGCGCCGTGCTGATGGAAGCACCAGTCGTCTTTGATGCCTTCTTTCCCGCCCGATACGATTTCGGAAGCAATCGTGTCACGCGCCATTTTGACCAAGGCATAATCGTTCTGCAACAACGCACGCATCATCACGTTTCCGGCAAGCCACACTTTATTCTGTCCAGTCATTCCGAACTTTGCATTTTCCATTACGGTGATGGCTTGCTGCTTCTCGGTCGGACTCAGTTTGTCTTCGAACAAGATGAAGGCCGTGCCCAGCGTTTTAGGGATGCCTATCTGATTGTACCACCAATTCAGACACACCGGTCGGGCGGTAAACCAATAGTCCAATGCCTTGTGGATCACCGTCTCTACTTCGGGAGAATGATAATAAGCAGTTTGCTTGGAGTTATAGAGTTTCACCAGTTCCAGGATGCGCTCGGCATGAAGTTTGGGTTCCCATCCCGAGCGTTTTTTATCTTCGTAATTAATGTCGGGCCACGTTCCGGCATCGGTGAGAGAAGAGATATAGGTTGTTATCTTCTTTAAATCGAAAGGATAACGTTGGTGTAGCTCCACTACCGCCTGGTCCGACATTTCCTTCTCCGGCTGAATGGACGAAAGTATAGACAACAAACCGGACGGGTCTTCGCCCGAGGGTACCAGCATCCGGACATAATTCTGCTTGATGCGCGCCAATTCATCCGCATTATCGGCACGAACGGAGAGCGCCACAAGCCATACGCCCACCATGATCAGACTGCGTAAGATTCTCATTCTTGTTTATTTTTTCAATTGTTCTGTTTCCATGATGACAGAAGCCCACAAGATGCCGGCTACGGCTTCTTTGGCATTCAGGATCTTGGGGACAGTAACATATTCTACAAAATTTTGCTTAATCACCACACCATCGCACGCGCCTATCACGTCCAGCAGACCGCGGTCGTTCACCTGTATGAAGGGAAACAGGCTCTTGTATCCTTTTTCGGCAACCTGGGCATACTCTTTGGCTTTCAGCAGGCCCAGTTGGACGCCGCGCCGGATGGAATAGACAAACATCGCTGTTCCTGAGGGGTCGATAAAATTCAGGGGATTCTCCCCTTTGTCTACCACCATGAACCAGCCTCCGGTTTTCTTGTCCTGCACGTCTTTCAGCCCTTTGCACATCTTCAGGTAGATGTCGAGCACCGACTGATAGTCTTTATGGGTCTTGGGCAGCGCGGCAAGCAGTTCGGGGACGATCAGGGTGTACCAGCCCATTCCTTCACTCCAAACTTCGGGTGAAAGTCCTGTAGACTTGTCTGCCCACGCTGCTTTTTCCGGTTCTGTGGTCCAGGCGTGAAGCACCAGTCCATCGGGGCGTTGCAGGTGGCGGGCGGCAGCCATGATGTTCCGGCATGCCACGTCATAACAGTAGTCCGCTTCTCCGACATATTGGGCGCAACGTATCAGGAACATCTGCATCATGAATACGCCGTCAATCCACATGTTCGGGCTGCGGTTTCCGTGCCAGAACTGCCCGTCCGAGCTGGGGTACTTGTCGACGGCCGCCAGGATCTGCAAGACTGCTTTTTTGTATTTTTCATTGCCCGTACGATGGTAGAGGGTGCAAAAGGCTGAGCCTGTCATGAAGTTGTCGAGATTGGTCAGTGCGCCGCCACGGTAGTTGCCGTTTTCATCGACAAAGTGGTCTATGTATGCTTTCATGTATTCGAGATACTTGTTGTCGGCGGTCAATTGCCCCAAGCGGTCCATCGCTTCGAACATGTATCCTTGTACATAGGTGTAATCTTTCCAGTAGGCCATCCGGTAGTCCGGATATCTTGCCATCACGGTCTCGGCCAGAGGAAGTGCCAAGTGCGGGGGGGTGACTCCGGGAGTGTACCCTAATTTGGCTTCCGATACGCCCTGGGAAGTGGTCCGCCGGTAGTGGGTGGTGGTTTCTTGGGTTACCAGCATCGTTACTTCTCCTTCGACCATCGTACCCGTGGTGCGCTGGTTCACAACTCTGTTTTGTGCTACGGCAGGGAGGCTGATGCTTCCCATACACCATATACATACTCCTATTACTATTTTTCGAGTCATATGCTTTGTTTTTTAATCTAATGTGATTTAAGTTTCTCAAGTTGGTAACTTGTTTTTAAATCTGATGCGATTTAAGTTTCCCAAGTCGGCAACTTGTTTTTAAATCTAATGCGATTTAAGTTTCTCAAGTCGGTAACTGTCCGGTTCTCCGGAGGGTTACAGGGTTCACGAAAACCGGTTAAATAATCTTAATTTGAGGATTATTTTTTCCTTTTTTTCGTTTTTTTTCCCGCTTTCCGGGGATTTCCCGTCGCGCTGTCGGGGGCGTTTTGAGCAGATTCCGGCTCTCCGACCCCTTTTTCGGGACGCTCTACCTCCGCTCTGCCTTCGCTCTACCTCCGTTGTACCTCCGTTAAAAAACCGTTTTTAGCGAACGATGAACGAGCAATCCTGTTGCAAGGGCAGAATGGCGCTACAGCGTTAACATATCGTTACTATAGTGCAAACAGACGTTAAACGGCGTTTTTTAGCCTGCGTTATAGAAGGCAAGGAGAAGTATGCGCTTCCGGAAAAGCCGATTACTTGTCGCTTGCCCCTGCTTGTCGGCTGTAACGCCTGGTCTGCCTGTTGCGCTGTTCCCTGCAAAAGCCGGGCTGCGGAACTTGGGTAGAGCAATTTATCTGTCTCTAAATCCAAATCAATGGGTTACGTACAGGCAAATTACGCACCACTTCATCCGTCACAGGGAAATGTTCCAGACGCGCCCACGTAGACAGCCACTCCTCATTGTCCGTCTGCAAAGCCCCGAACACCAGGAAAGGATGTGCCACCGGCCATTCATCCCAGTACATCACGTCTTTCGGATAGGTCCAGCTCTCTTTATCAAGCACATAGGGATAGATAAATCCGATTCCCTTTTCCATGTTCTTGTTTCCTTCTGCCGTATAAGTCCACAGGTTGTCGGTTTCGTCCGAAAGGGTCTGACAGATGGTTGCCATTGCATCCAGGTTGAAAAGAGAATAGCCGTAGGGCTTTGTACGGGCGGTTTCTAAGGGGAAACTGCCGTCTTCGGCCATCTGGTTGGGCAAGAGAACTTCCTTGTAGCGCTTCTTGCAGTAGTCCAGCATCTCCTTGTCGCCGACATAGCGGGCAAACACTGCGGCTTGCATCACCCAGCAAGTTCCATGATTGTTCTTGGCGTTCATCTCGTCGATGCCATACTGGTGCGTGAACATCCAGTTCAGATAATCGGCAAACCACCGTTTGGTAGACTTGATATCGTCTTCGGAAAGCAGTCCCAATTTCTCCAGCCGATACAAGGATTGCGCCACTTCCATGAGGTGTATCGTGTCGATGATACCGATGCCGCGCCCTGTGGCGATTCCCTTGATGGCTTGTGCATACTGCAAATTAGGATTCATACGCGTCGCCTTGTTCACGAACCAGGCACGTACGTGCTCCAGCACCGCATCTACGTATTTCTGCTCCTGCTCCAGCAAATAGGCGGAAGTCAGATTGCCACAATCGAACTAAAGCGGATCATGGCATGACGATGGGCCACGAAATTATCCGGATTCGTCTGCCCGTCCCGACGGATATAAGGCCCGTCGGGATTCAACGTATCCGGCCACCAATAGTCACCTTCCGAATAGAAGTCGTGCACATCGCCTGCACTACGCTCTGCGATGAAGGCAGTAACCGTTACCGGCTCTTCCTTCAAATTCGCAGCTGCGCGTTCCAATATCCCTTGTTTCAAAACACTCTTTACGTAGTCTTTACCGTCACCCTGCGAAGAACAAAAAACGAGCAGTAAAGCACATATCCCTAAAAATAAAATACCTACCTTTTTCATCTATTGTAACGTTATAATACCTACTTTTTTTATCTACTGTATCGCTATAAAACTGATCTTTTTCAGCTACTGTATCGCTATAAGACCGATCTTTTTCAGCTACTGTATCGTTATAAATGAAGTCTTTACCTGATCCGCTTTCACTGCCACGCAAGAGGTTCCGTTGTGTGTCTTGACCCTGATCTGAACCCTTCCGTTACGTGCCTGTACCTTGCGTGAGCCTGTCACGGTCCCTTGGTTTTGGATCAATTCTCCGTCGCCTGCAATATCGAAATAGACAAAGATCCTGGAATCGAGGCATCTGACTCCATTGGCATCAACCAATTGCGCCTCCACTTCCACCGTACCATCTTCGCGAGGGGTAGAGGTAATCTTGAAGGCATGTTCCTTTCCCCACTTCTCTGTCTGGTATTCAAAACTCAATTCATCAGAAAGAGCCTCTTTGCCAACTGATACAGCACGAAGCGTATTCCGGCCTTTGGCGAGTTTCACACTCCAACGTAAACCGGCAGCAGGAAAGTCTTGGCTGTTGCGCTTGCGCACCCCTTGGCTTTCACCATTCACGAATAGTTCTACTGCCGGACAATTGGAATAGACCAAAATCTCTTTTTCTTCGTCTGCATCCCCCCATCTCACGGGCCAGCCATGCCCATAGATATGAATCATCGGCTTTTGTGCCCAATATGACTGGAAGACGTAATAGCTTTCTTTCTTTGTGAAATCCCGTTCTACCACCCCTTTCTGATTCACATACGGCACCGGATTGTCCGGACGTACCGGAGTAGAGAAGTCCTTAAACGGCCAGAAAGCAGTACCGGTCAGCCACGACATGGTTTCCTGTTCCTTCAGATGCCAGTCTATCAGTTTCACAATGTAACTTTCCGACCAGTCCCCCTTCTTCAATACCAAGGCCGAACCATTCAGGGCGGCATCACCGTCATTTTCTCCTTCTTTGCGTATGGGTGCCGTGGCTTCCGCATGCCGGCCGGCATGGCTATCCCCACCCCACTCTACATGCAGGAAGTGTTTCACCTTCTCCATTTCTTCTCTGGACATTTTCTGATAGTCCGTGTAGACTCCACGATACCATCCTGCCCAAATTGAAGGGGAATATACATCTACAATATCGCTACAGAAAGCGCAACGGCGAATGGCCGTCTTGCGTCCGGCATCCAGATGATGGGACAATGTATTCAGTTCGCTCATCAGACTGCGGATTTCACGCTGCTCGAACTCTGGAAAGTCGTTCGGCCAGTCATTCTCATTGCCCAAGCCCCAGATGATCACCGAAGGATGATTGTAGTGCTGGGTGATCATATTCGCCAACATACTCTTAGCCTGCCCGCGATACTGCTCATTGCCGACCCCACCACGACACCAGGGAATTTCTTCCCAAACCAGAATACCCAGTTCATCACAAAGGTTCAGAATGATTTCAGATTGCTGATAATGTCCAAGACGAATGAAATTCACTCCCATATCCTTCATCATCTTCATTTCTTCTATCATCTGCTCCTCGGTCATGGCGGCAGCTACTCCCGCATGGTCTTCATGCCGATGCGTGCCTCTGAGCAAAAGACGCTTTCCATTCAGCAGGAAAGGACCTTTCTCTATAAACTCGAACGAACGGAAACCGAAACGCTCGCTTGCGGTCATCTTCTGCCCGTTTGCCGTAACCGTCACTTCACAAGTGTACAATGCAGGACTATCCACATTCCAAAGCTGCGGCTTGGCTATCTGAACATCCAAGAGGGCCATATCTCCCAACGGAGTGACGCTATCGAGAGTCCGTGTGGCTACGGCCTCTCCTTTCGCATTTTTCACGGCTATCTCTACTGAGGCTTCACGCACATCGGCAGGATTATAGAACGTGCCGGATACTTTTAATGTACCGTTCTTCATCTTGGCATCCAAAACCGGATCTACCCGTAGGGAAGCGATTGAGACTTCCGGCAGATAGACCAAATTCAGGTAACGATAGATTCCACCATACAGATTGAAATCCGACAAATCCGAAGGTATCATTTCGGCATCCCGCGTATTGTCACAACGAATGCTTAAAGGAACTTCACCCCCAAAGCGTTCCGCTTCTTTGCTCGAAAGAAACGCCCGCACGGCATCCGTTATATCCACATTCCAACTGTCATAACCGCCGACATGGCTACCCACTTTAGTCATATAGATATATACATCCGTCTTCTGACCTGCGCCCTCAAATTCCAGTAGGATGCGTCCGTTGGGATATGGGTTATCCAACTTCAAACGAGTCTTATACCAACCCGGTCCTTGATAGTAGTTCAAGTCGGGATCTACCGCATCTTCTGCATTAAAGCAGTGGGGCAGAGTAACCTTTGTCCATATCGGTTGTTCCTCCGGCTGCCCTTTCCTTACCGGACGAACCAGTTCCCAGATATTCCCCACATCTTGGCGGAGGAACTCCCAATTATCTGTCAACCGGATCTTGTTATCCGCTACAGGTACTTTCGCTTGGAAAGTACCTGCGGCGAAACAAGTTATCACTAACAATAAAATAAAACGTCTCATACCTATTGATATTTTCATCATTTATAAGATTGCCGTACCTTCCTTCTCCAGCTTTGCCTTCTTGAGCAAAGCCTCCAGGAAGTAATAGTCGGCATAAACCAAAGGTACATCTCTTTCAAAGTTGCGTGCACCAGTGCTGTGCAACAGCAAGAAACCATAATCACCCTGCAACTGAGCACGATAGTTCTTACTTAAACTTTCAACGATAGTATCTGCCCATTTCTTATATTGTGCCGACTTCTCTGCATTATACATAGACAATTCGTACATTGCACAAGCCATTACAGCAGCAGCAGAAGCATCGCGTGGTTCGTTCGGAATGCTCGGAACATCAAAGTCCCAATAAGCTACCATATCTTCCGACATAGTAGGATTGGTGAAAATGTAATTAGCTATATTTTCAGCCTGAGACAGGAATTCAGGCAGTTTCGTTTCACGATAGCACATGGTATAACCGTACAATCCCCATGCTTGTCCTCTCGACCAAGCCGATTCGTGGTTATAGCCCTGATGCGTATGCTTATGAAGCACTTCGCCACTGATCGTATCATAATCCACCACATGATAAGAGCTGTAATTATCGCGGAAATGATTTTTTATCGTAGTACGAGCATGCGTCGTCGCAATATTATAATACACCGAATCACCCGTTTCCTTAAATGCCCAATACAGCAATTCAAGGTTCATCATATTGTCAATGATAACCGGACACTGCCATTTATCACGGCTATGGTCCCATGAACGAATACAACCTATAGTCGGTTTGTAGCGAGTGATTAATGTTGCAGCAGACTCCAGCAGAATATCCTTATAAGCCGCATCATGCGTCAAGCGGTAACCGTTTCCAAAGCTGCAATACATCTTGAAGCCCATATCGTGGGTTCCTCCATTGGTCTTCTGGTCTTCTATATTGGCCGTGAACACTTGTGCCTGCTTCTTCCAAAAATCATCCTGGGTATATTCGTACATATACCACAATTCACCAGGAAAGAAGCCACTGGTCCAATCTCTTGATGCTACCAGGCGCAAAGTTCCGTCATCTTCTATCGTGCGGGGAGAAACAAGGTTCTTTTTCAACTGCTCTTCCGACATACCGGCCTTGACTGAATCTACCTGCGTAAATGCGTATCTCAACTGTTGTGCAGCAAAATCAAAACTGTCCTTTACAACATCTACTTCTTGGGGTGCTTGGCTACATGCTCCACATACAACCAACAACGATACTAAACCTGTCTTAAGTTTCATAAAATTTTCTTTTTACTGATATTGTTTTAATGATAAATATTTTCTCCTTTCAGGGGAACAAACACCGAAGAAAAGGTCACGATGCCTTCGCGTGGAGCAAAAACATCCACTACGTTTTTATTCCTGTCCACCCAAAGCATGTGCGGCAATTCTTCTTTAGCTCCATGCCCTGTCCAGTTGGTCACCACCAATCCCATTTCGGGAATATATTGCATTCCGCTCATAAACCTGAGAGGTGCTCCCGGAATGTCCTTATTGGATAATTCCCATACGATCTCTTTCTGCGGATTGAACTCTACAATACGGGGATTCTTATCAGCATCGGTCACTGCCACCAATGTATTCCCGTTAGGCAGACGAATCACAGAATGCGCTCCGCCCGATACCGGTACTTCCCAGCAGTTCTTCCCGTTCTCATCATATTCCACCACCTTTTTGCCACCATAGTGTGCCACCAGATAATGGCCATTATCCAGTCTACGCGCATTCCTGATGAACGACTTCTTCCCGTCTGTCACTCCCGATGGAAGAATACAGACTTCTTTCACAATCTTTCCCGTGGGAGAAACTTCCAACAAACGTCCGGAATTGCATTCGCCGATGAACGTATTCCCGTTTGCAAGCCGCTGGCAAGCAAATATATGGCTCTTGGATGTATAATGAAAAACAGTATCCTTTGCACGAGTCACCTCAAGAACCCCATGTCCGGTGGTAAACAGCAGATTGCCATTATCCAAAACCCAGACATCATTAGAAAGCGGCGCATCATGCTCCCACACTTTCTCTCCATCTTCAAAGATAAAGACTTTCCCTTGTGAATAATCCGTGCAGACAAAGCTTCTACAAGGTTGCGGCTTGATGTATAATGCCTCTTTCTTTCCTTTTTCTACAATGCCGGTAGCCCACAGAAAGGAAGAAATCACCTCTTGTCCATTCTTCTTCCTTGGACGGGTAACATAAGTTTTATAGTCTTTCTGAATGCCCAGTCCGTTGTTGGCATCCCATAAATCAATCAGACCATCTTCCGGATTGAGACGTGCTTTGGACAGTAATCCCCGATATCCCTTCTGCACACAAGGCGCATAATCATTAGAGAGAATAATACCCAATTCTATGGCCCGCTGCATAGCGTAAACAAACATACCGCTTCCGGAAGTTTCGTGCCAATTTCCCGGTTCTCCTCCCTTATCGACAACCTGATACCACAGTCCGTTTTCCGTATCTTGAGTTTTTTTCAAGCCTGCCATCAGTTCACGAGTAATGCTAAGCAATTCTTTATATTGAGAATGATTCTTAGGGAACACCTCTAAAGTCTCTACCAATATCAGGGCATACCACCCTAAACCCTCGCTCCATACTTCAGGCGCCATTCCGGTCTCCTTATTCGCCCATCGAGCATCCTTATCTTCATCCCAGCCATGATACAACAAACCTGTATCTCCTTTTTTAAGATGGCGATGCATACCAATCAACTGCTTGGCTGCTTCATCAAAACAATATTCCGAATCACCGATATAGCAGCCGTACTTCGTCAGGAACATTTGTCCCATGAAGACGCCATCCACCCATATCTGCCCTACCGTTCCGCGGCCATGCCAAAAGACGCCATCAGATGTACGAGGATAGTCATCATAGCTCTTCCGTATGAGGTCGGCAGCCTTTTTAAATTTCTCGTCACCCGTCTGTCTGTAAGCCCAGACAATGACAGAACCTGCCATCATATCATCCATGCTCCTACCCCGGAAATAGACCAGACTCCCATCCGAACGAACGACCTCATTGGCCCAATTCATAATATAATCATAATACTTTTTGTCTCCCGTGGACTGCCACAATTTATCCAGACCCATCAGAAAGTACCCTTGCGGATAACACCAAGGCTTAAAAGGAATCATCAAAGCTGACGGATAGCGCGTCATCACTGTTTGCGCAATCCCCTCCGACCACAAACGCGGTTCAGATCCCGGCAACTGTGCTTTCACAGACATAGAGAAAAATAAGATAAATACAATCAAAAGGTTTTTCATAATCAAATCACTTATAAAAAGATTGCGCTAAGATAAGCGATTAATCTTAGCGCAACTTTCAATATTGTCTTATTCATTTGAAATTCTATTTCAAACAAGACATAAAAGCGATATTAATTAGAGGTATCCTTCTTCTCGTTATGCCTTTGTACCCATTCTGAGGGCGAATAACCATAAAACGATTTGAAGCAGTTGGTGAAATAGGCATGACTGTTGAAACCTGTATAAACAGATATTTCGGAAACTGTATAATCGGATTCCAATAAAAGTTTTGCCGCAATTTCAAGTCGCTTATTGCGTATCAGTTCTGTGGGGGAGAGTTCCGTCACTGCTTTCAGCTTCCGATACAGATTGGCACGACTCAAACCTAATTCCTGACTTAACAAGTCGACTCCCAACTCGGAATTTGAAATATTCTTCTCGATTATCTCAAAGAAACTTTGAGTGAAACGGTCGTCACCAGAAACGATTTCGATACCCATTGCCTCCGGTGAGAATTTCTTTCCGTAGAGTTTTTTCAGCTTCTCACGAGATTCCATCAGATTGTTGATACGACAAATCAACACATCCATACTGAAAGGCTTCACGATGTAATCATCAGCACCTACCGAGAAACCTTCTTTAATATGCACTACCATCGATTTGGCTGTCATCAGCACCACCGGAATATGCCCCAGCTGCAAGTCCTGTTTCACACGCGAACATAACTCCAATCCATCCATCTGGGGCATCATTATGTCGCTAAGTATCAAATCTGGATATTTCTCCAACGCCATATCCAATGCCGATTTTCCGTTATCCACATCCAAAACATAAAAATAGGGTTCAAGGCATTCCTTGACGTATGCCCGTACTTCATCGTTGTCTTCTGCCAGAAGTACCGTCCTTTTCTTTTCTATATCAAAATGCATCTCTCTGGCAGATGGAATCACATCCTCCACGATTTGCCCGTCTTCTTTTGCCACCAACTGACTGGCATCGTATGCCGCACTACTGATGGGAATATACACTCTGAAAATCGTACCGGTAGGCTGATTATGAGATACGGCAAGCGTGCCCTTGTGCAAAAGGACAATAGAACGCGTCAAACTTAAACCAATACCCGTACCCACATTCTCTTTATTGCTATCCTCACCCTGATAGAAAGGAGCGAAAATATTCTTCACTTCATCTTCCGGAATGCCTTTACCGGAATCTATCACAGAGAAACAGGCAAACTCGATATCCTCCGGCAATGCACTCAGTTCTTCCTGTTGTTCTGAAGGCAGATCGGCAAAAGTGCACTTGGACAAAGAGAAAATCACTTTACCATTGGCTGGCGTGAATTTCATGGCATTGGATAACAAATTGAAAATCACCTTCTCAATAATGGATTTATCGAACCATGCCAACATTCTTTCTTCTTTTTTATCGAAAGTAAATTCGATAGATTTCTTTGCCGCCAAATGATTGAATGCATAGTAAATCTCTTGCATGAAAGCATTCAGGTCTGATTTCGTAATATGCAGTTTCAACTTTCCTTCCTGATTCTTTCGCAAGTCCATCAACTGATTCACAAGCAACAACAGCCGTTGAGCGTTGCTGAAAATCAATCCCAGCTTGTTCCGCACGCTGGCAGAGAACTCTGGCATGGACACCAGATCCTGCAAAGGCGCAATAATCAGCGTAAGTGGAGTACGAAGTTCATGCGAGAAATTGGTGAACATACGTATCTTTGCCTGATGGAACTCTTCCAACTGTAATTTTTCTTTTTGCTTAAATTGCAGTTCACGTTCCAGTTTCTGCTTCTTCGTTATATAGTACATGATCAATGTCAACAGAAAAACAAAAGCAATCGCATAGAACAAATAGGCATACCAGGTCTTCCACAAAGGCGGATGCACAATGATACGTATCTTACGCGTCTGCTCTCCCCATACTCCGTCATTATTGGAAGCTTTTACTTCAAAGACGTATGTCCCCGGACTAAGATTCGTATAATAAGCCTCCCGACGGTCGCCTATGTAATTCCAGTCTTTATCATACCCTTTCAAGAAGGTGGCATACTGGTTCTGATGGGCAAACACAAAATTCAATGCACTGTATCCGATAGATATGTTATTCTGATTGTAGGATAATTCTATCTCCTCCATATCATCCAGTATCGTAGTCAGGATCCGTGTGTCGTCTTCAGGTTCGATCACCTGATTATTCACCACCAACTTTGTGAAGACTATCGGCGGTACATAGGTATTCAGTTGCAACTTTTGCGGATTAAAGGTCACAAAACCATTGTTTCCGCTAAAGCAAATCTCACCGTTCGGCAATAGAAGACCGCTGTGAGGAGTAAATTCATAAACACCAATTCCGTTCAAGGAGTTATAATTGGTAAATTCTTCTGTCTTCAGATTGTATTTGGAGATGCCGTTATTGGTACTGATCCACAAGTTATTCTCATTGTCCTCTACAATAGTACAAACATCATTGGCTATCAGCCCCTGTTCTTTAGTCACGGTCTTCAGGATTCCTTTTTCTTCATCATACAGTGCTATTCCTCCACCATAAGTGCCAATCCAGATACGTCCGGAACTGTCGCGCACAATACTCGTCACGTAATTGCTGAATAAGCGGTACGGCTCTTTCTCATCTGCATCATAATAAACGGCTTCTTTTTTGTTTAAATCGTATTTTATCAGTCCATCGTTACGGCTACCAATCAATACAACTCCTTTTCTTAAGCGCAAGATACAGCGCGAACTGGCAAACAAGCAACTGTCTTTTCCGCCATTCACAGGGAAATGGGTCTGCATCTCCCCTTTGTCCAACAAGCGTACAACACCCATACGGGAATCAGAAGTAATCAACCACATACTGTTATCTTCATCGCGAAGTATGGCATAAATGGACATGTCCCTTGGAAGCTGGTAATGTAATGTGTATTTCTTGGTACGGGTGTTAAACCGATAGATGGTTCCCTTGTTGGTGCCGCACCACAGAATATCATCCTCCAATAAAAGCCCTTTGATAATATTCTGGCTATATTGCAATTTGGAAGCATTGTCTATCGGATAATAGGCATATTGCCTGTTGCCCAGATTATAATCGAGTAATCCCCTACCCTCCGTCGCCATATATAAGCAACCGTTAGGAGAAGCTACCATGCAGCCATAGATACCAAACAAAGCGTCGAACACCGTAGTGGGATCATGAAAATCAAAACGGTTATTGAACCGGCTGGAGAAGCTGACTCCACCGGCATACATGCCTACCCACACCGTCTGACTGTTGTCTACAAATAGGGAGTAAATGGAGAAGTGGCTCAACGTTCCCTTCTCAAGCGAGGCATCCGTATGTTTCCAGAAAGAATGAGTAGAAAGGTCTATCGTATACAAGCCGTCAAAAGTACCTACCAGCAACATGCCATGCAACTCGGATATGGCTCTGATGCTATTACTTGCCAAAATACTATTGTCCTTATGGTAGGTCACGATCTTTTCGTTCTCCAAATCAATGCGATAAAGCCCGCTGATTGCGCTACCCACCCACAACGTTCCTTTAGAGTCTTCATAAACGGTAGAGATGCTGTTGCTCAACAAACGAAGATTGGGTGTCCGGGCAGTCAACTGTTTCTGCACCTTCATGTTCATATCGCAAACAATCAAGCCCTCAGTAGAAGTGCCAATCAAGATCTGATGTTGTTTGGTTTCATAAATCACGGAAATAAATTCATCCTTAATCAATCCGTTCAAGTCTATATGCTGGAAAACGTCCATTGCCGGAACATACAGATACATCCCCCTGGAGGTGCCTATCCAGAGCCGGTTCCTCGAATCTACCGTCAGACACCGTATCTCGCTTGTGGCGACCTCTCCGTAACGCTTGTCGACAAACGGTTTTATACGATTGGTCTTCAGGTCGAACCTGTTCAAACCGCGTGCCGTACCGACCCACAGGTTCCGGTCTTTGTCTTCTGCCAAAGCCCAGATATGATTGTCGCTCAACGAGAGAGAATCTTTCGGGTCATGCTTATAGACCACAAAGTCACTTCCATCATACCGATTCAGCCCGTTGCGGGTACCGAACCAGATGAACCCTTTTGTGTCTTGAAATATTTTCAATACGGAAATCTGGGAGAGACCATCTTTCAGATTCAGATTTGAAAAATAAAAATTTTCATTATTCCGTGCTGAAATCCGTAAGACTATCAATAAATTGATGAATAAAAATATGTATACCTTTTTAGGCAAAAAACATGTTTTCATTGTATTATCTTTAAAAACCGCAAGCAAAGATAGGTATTTTTACGACTATGCACAAGACTTATACAAAACAATACCTGTTGGTTGAATTAAATTAGTGAATATTTTATCTGTCCAATCGGACGG